>CAWCDM010000129.1:0-67702 GCA_963794185.1 uncultured Alphaproteobacteria bacterium
CCGCTATCCAACGCCGCCGTTGCCAAAGCGCACGTTCGGGTAACGACCATCCACAACAGCACGATTTCGCGGCTGGCAGCATGAGGGGCAGAATGGAGGATGGACAATTCAGATCTCATAGCCGCGTGCAAACAGATCTACACAGAAACCAATGACACCTATAATCGCTACCACCAGCAGCTGGGCGCGAGCGACTTTGGTTTTCAAAATATCTCTATGGGCCACCACGCTTGAATGCTCCAGTTCTATTCATCGGCGATCAGCCTGGGGAAAAGTCGCCGATGAGAAACCGAACGAACGGTATGGATGGCCTTCCCAATGTCAATATGCGACGGAAACCTGGGCGCTCGCGCGCAACATGCAAAGCTATGTTCGGCTCAGCTATTCTCATGGAGTGCGTCGGTGTGTGATGCAAACTTTTTCCGTGCTCCTAACGCGGAAATCATGGGGCGCAGTGCCGAAGAACATTCGTGATATCCTAGAGAAGTTCTGTTCTGTGAAGCTCGCGGCGATGATATCGTTGTTGGCACCGAGAGCAAATCGTTGGGAACTCAATGTAAACACTACAGAAATTCGGCCCGTCCGATCCAAATTTTATACGGAACGAAAGACAGGGTTCTCATGCGACGCGGCAAGATCGGCCAATGGCCCGCTGCGGTGACTCTCTAAACTGAGCAGGAGCTAACAGATATAACCAGCGCGACGACCGCCACGCAATTGCGAATGCCATTATCAAAATCACAGAGCAGGGCTCGGCTGGATCGTTGCTGGAACAAAAGCATTATCGCTTCGGCATGAGCCGAGATGCCACGAACACGCCAAATCACATCAGCAGGACAAAACAACATTACACCATTATACACCTCGTGGGCAATTCGATATGGTGGGATCCAAAGGTAACTTTTTGAACTTCTTGAAGAGCTGCTAAGGCTTGGCCTAACCAATGAAGCTTTTAGAAAACTTCATCACTTGCAAGATACAATCCATGGATTCCGAAAATGGTGTGTCAGAACAACCGGCTTTGTCCCAGACGGAAACAATGCCCGTGTTCGCGAGCGGGTTCTAGAATACTGTGTGCGAAGGAATGTTCTGAGCACGGGTCGCCCGCAGGAGGCTTCGTTGAACTGGCAGCGAGAGCAGTTGCTCAAATTCCGCCAATACCCGCGGTCCGCTAACGCGCTGGTCGCGCCCTTTCTTCATCGCTCATCAGCAGGTGGGGGCGCCCACTAACGCTAGCGGCGAGATAACCTCGACCCACAAGGCACCAGCGGCGCACAGTTCGCCGCGGTGATGCCGCCGATCGCGCAGCATGGCAGCTCCATCTCGCCGCACTCGTTCAGCCGGCGTTGGTATCAGATCAGGTTGCGCCGGCGCTCGAGCTCGGCTTCGCTCGGTTCGGCCAACTGGAAGTCGCCGGTCTTGACCTCGCCGGCGGGCTCGTAGTTCGCCACGATCACCCCGGTCGGATAAGCTTGCGACTTCACCAGCTTCAGCCCGACAGGAATGGCGCCATCGCCAAACAGGCGCTTGCCCTTGCCGAGCACCACCGGAAAGATCAGCACACTGAACTCATCCACCAGGCCGTGCTTCCACAGCGTCTGGAGCAGCTCGCTCGAGCCTTGGACCAGAAGGTCAGGGCCATCTTCGCCCTTCAGCGTCTTCAACGATGCGACAATGTCCTGGCCCAGCCAGCGGCTGTTCTGCCAGCTCAGCTTCGGGCTGGAGCGTGAAGCGACGTATTTCGTCACCCGGTTGAACAGTCCGGCGATCGGATCGTTCGGATCGCTGACATGGGGCCAGTGCGCGGCGAAGATGTCATAGGTCTTGCGGCCAAGCAGCAGGTCGAAGGGGCGTCCGAAGATTTCGCCCATGGACGCGCCGAGCGCTGCGTCGAAATGCGGCGCGGTCCAGCCGCCCAGCGCGAAGCCGCCGGTTGGGTCTTCCTGCGGGCCGCCAGGCGCCTGCATGACACCATCGAGGCTGATGAATGTGGCAGCGATGATCTTGCGCACGGTGGTCTCCTGTTTGAGTGCGGTCTCGACGCTCCGAGGACGTATCGCGTTGCGTCGCGCCGACAGGTGAATACAGGTTTTGCAATGCGACCAAGCCGACCGTTCTTGTCTGCTTAGCCAGGTCGAACCTCAGCGAGGCGCTGTTCGGCAAGCTGCTGGTATTCGGGATCGCACGCAAAGCGGTCGAAAAGGCTGTGGCGCTTGATGCCCGCCGCTCTTTCGAAAGTTTCGATGATCTGCCTGAGTCCATTCTGGATTTGGGGAACTCTTGCGGATTTTCGACATCATCCGTGATGAACGGCACTACCCGCTTCAGGTACTCGACCTCAACGACGACCTGCCCGCCTTCCGTCACGCCGACGCGCAAAGCCGCGAAATTGGGTGCTCTGAGCGCGGCCATCGTGGCATACACCGGTTTTTCCGCATCTTCGTCGGGCATCGGGTTGAAGGCATAGGCCCATCTCGACCGCCGATCATGCGCATATCCCGGCGTTGTCGCTGCGAATGCCTGAAGCACTTCTTTCAAGAAGAGGACAAACTGTTCCCGGAATGGTTCTTTGGATTGATTATGACCAATCGTTGGGGCCATGTCGTGTGCCTGTAACAGCGCTCAGCAACCTGCCGACCCTCATCCCTCCCGCGCCCCCGCGATCGCCGCATTCAGCGCCCGCACGCCCGCCGCGGGGCCGTCCGGATGCCCCCACACCGCGCCGACCACCGCCAGAAAATCGGCGCCCGCCTGCACCAACGGGGGACAATTCGCCGCGGTGATGCCGCCGATCGCGCAGCATGGCAGCTCCATCAACTCCGACCACCACGCCAGGATTTCCGGATCGACAAATCGGGTGACCTCCTTGGTGCCGGACGGAAAGAATGCGCCGAACGCGACGTAGTCCGCGCCGTCCTCGCCCGCCGCCATCGCGAGGTCGCGGCTGCCCTTGCAGGTGACGCCCAGCGTTGCCTCAGGCCCCATCAGCGCGCGGGCCTCGCGGGCGGGAAAATCCTCTTGCCCGACATGCGCACCGTCGCTGCCGGTGTCGCGCACCAGGTCGGCACGGTCGTTCAGCAGGAACGCCACGTCGCGCGATTGCGTCACCGGGCGGAGCACGTCGATCGCGCGGCGCCAAGCATCGTCGTCCACGTCCTTCAGTCGAAGCTGCACCGCCGCCACATCACCGGCATCGAGTGCCGCGGCAAGCTGGTCAGCAAACGGGACGGGATCGAGTTTCGGCGGCGTGATCAGGTAGATGCGGCAGCCGTCGTGGCTGCCGCCCATCCCCGCCATGCCTCACGCCTTGCCGAGATAGATGTCGATGATCTTGTTGAGCATCTCCAGCGCGACTTCCTTCGGTCGCTGGAAGGTGTTGCGGCCGATGATGCTGCCGTTCGCGCCGCCGTCGCGCAGGCCGCGCACTTCCTCGAACACGCCGTCGAGGTCCTTCGCCTCGCCGCCCGAGAACACCACGACGCGCCTGCCGTTGAACGCGCACTGCATGACGTGCTCGACGCGCTTGGCGAGCGTGGAGCCGTCGATCTTCTCGTAGCTCTTCTTCGCCGCTTCCAGGCTGATGACAGCGGTCGGCGGCTTCACCTTGATGATATTGGCGCCCATCAGCGCGGCCATCTGCGTTGCGTAGGCGCAGATGTCGAGTGCGGTCTCGCCGGCGCGGTCGAGGTTGGGGCCGCGCGGGTAGCTCCACACCACCACCGCCAGCCCGCTCGCCTTCGCCTCTGCGGTGAGTTCCCGAAGCTCCTCCATCTGGGCGAACGCGAATTCGCTGCCGGGATAGATGGTGAAGCCGATCGCCGCACAGCCGAGGCGCAGCGCGTCCTTGACGCCGGCGGTGACCGCCTGGTCCTTGTTGGTGGCCAGGCTGTTCGAGTTGTTGCATTTCAGGATGGTGGGGATTGCGCCGGCGAACGTGTCGGCGCCGGCGGCGATCATGCCGAGCGGGGCGGCGTAGGCGTTCAGCCCGGCCTCGATCGCGAGCTGGTAGTGGTAGTGCGGATCATAGGCCGGCGGGTTGGGCGCGAAGCTGCGCGCGGGTCCGTGCTCGAAGCCCTGATCGACCGGGAGGATCACGACCTTGCCGGTGCCGCCGAGCTTGCCGGTGGACAGGATGCGGGCGAGGTTCGCCTTCACGCCGGGCGGGTCGCCCTCGTACCAGTCCAGGATCTTCTTCACTTTCTGAGTGATGCGCATGTGGACGGTCCTCCTTGCTGAGGGCTATGGGCGATCTCGACGGTACTAGCCCAGGGCGTCGCCGCTGTCACCCGGGGTGGTTCGCATTTGCAACCAATCGTGTAGCCGGCGCGCGGCGTTCCGATCTGCCATATCGAGCGCCGGTGGACGCGAGGTTAACACCTCGCCGCCAAGCGATGCGGCGATCGCGGCGACGGATTGCCAGCCGGGCGCCGTCGGGCTGAGCACGAGAAGGCGCTGGCCGATCCGCAGCGCGCAGAGCGCGAGTCCCGGCGCGTCGGCGCAATCGAGGATGTCGTCGATCGGAACGGCGGGAAAATCGCTACGGGCGCGCTCGATCACCGCGCGCCACCAGCCGCACCCGGCGAACAGCGCGGTGCCGGGCGCGGACAGCAGCGTCATGGGCCGGCCGGCGGCGAGTGCTGTGCGCGCGTGCGCCAGACCGTGGACGACGACGGCGGGATACCGATCACTGGTCACTGGCCACTGATCACTGATATCAGCTTGACGTTCAAGCGATTGCCCGCTTTCAGTTCACGCGGCATTGCAGCCGGGGCAGGCTCCGGCTGATCGGCGGACGATGGCAAAGGGGCCGGGCGGCGATGGCGAGCGACACTGAAGACCCGGACACGGCGGCAGACCGGCTGGAGGCGGCACTGGAGCGGATCGCGCAGGCGGCGACGCACGAGGCGTTGGAAATCCCGGATCAGCCCGTGTCGGCGCATACTGAAGAGATTGCGGCGCAACTCGACGGCCTGATCGATCGTTTACGCTCAGTGCTCGGCGGCAAGGCCGATTGAACCGGAAGGCAAGGATCATTCGATGGCGCAGGTTACCGTTCGCATCAACGGCTACGCATACACCGTCGGCTGCCAGGACGGCGAGGAGCAGCATCTGCTGGCGATGGCAGGCGAGGTCGAGAAGCGGATCGAGACCATCAGGGCATCGGCTGGGCCGAGCGGCGAATCGCGCATGCTGGTGATGGCGTCGCTGTTGATGGCGGACGACCTCTACGAGATGAACCAAGCGCTGAAGGCGGCGCGCGCCGGAAATCCGACGGACGCGAGGCTGGGGCGGCGGCTCGGCAAGCTGGCAAAGCGCGCGGAAGACATTGCCGTTGGCATGGAGCATCCCTAGATCGTGACTGCGGGGCTGCCCGGTGCGTCAGGCAATACATCCCCTGGGCCACTAAGCAACTCCCACGGGAACTGGCTCTGTCGGGATCTTGGTCTCGGTATCTGGTGCCCACCTGCACAAGCAGGCTCTGGGAGGATGAGACGCCAACGGCCATGGCGGCTCCGCACTCGTCTGACGATCTGACCGAAGCCAAGCGCGCCGCCCGTGAGCGTGCGCTGGCGGCACGCGCGGCGTGCGATCCCGCGGTGGGCGCGGCGCTGGCCGAGCACGTGCTGCGCGAGGCGCCCCCGCCGGCGGGTACCGTGGTGTCCGGGTTCTGGCCGATGGGGCAGGAGATCGATATCCGTCCGTTGCTGCATGCGCTGCACGAGCGCGGCCATCCGATCGTGCTGCCGGAGACACCAAAGCGCGGCAACCCGTTGATATTCCGGCTTTGGCGACCCGGCGACGCACTGGTCGCCGAACGCTTCGGAACCATGCGGCCGACCGGAGCGGAGAAGAAACCGGATTTCCTGCTGGTGCCGCTGCTCGCGTTCGACCGGCGGGGCAACCGGATCGGGTATGGCGCCGGATACTACGATCGCACGCTCGTGACGCTGCCGGGCCGGTTTCGTCTTGGCGTGGCATATGCGGCACAGGAACTGGACGAAGTGCCGGCCGGCCCCTACGACGCGCGGCTGGACGCCGTGGCGACCGAGCGCGGCGTGGTCCTCTGCAAGGAATAGACGATGCGCATCCTGTTCGTGGGCGACGTGGTCGGGCGGTCCGGCCGCGAGGCGGTGGCGACATCGCTGCCGAAGCTGCGCGAGGCGCTGCGCATCGACCTGGCCGTCGTGAATGCCGAGAACGCCTCGCATGGCTTCGGCCTCGCCCCCGACATGGCGACGGCGCTGTTCGCCGCGGGGGCGGACGTGATCACGCTCGGCAACCACGCCTGGGACCGCAAGGAGATTGTTCCGTACATTGCCGAGAACCACCGGTTGTTGCGTCCGCTGAATTATCCGCCCGGTACGCCGGGTGCGGGTTCGGTGGTCGTGGAGGTGCCGGGTGGACGGCGGGCGCTGGTGATCCAGGCGATGGGCCGGCTCTACATGGACGCGCTCGACTGCCCGTTCCGCGGCACCGCGCAGGAGCTTGCCAAGTACCGGCTGGGCGGCACGGTGGCGGCGATCATGGTGGATTTCCACGCCGAGGCGTCGAGCGAGAAGATGGCGTTCGGCCATTCGTTCGACGGCCAGGTGTCGCTGGTGGTCGGCACCCATACGCATTGCCCATCGGCTGACGCGCAGGTGCTGCCGCGGGGCACCGCCTTCCAGTCGGATGCCGGCATGTCGGGCGACTACGACAGCGTGATCGGCATGGCGAAGGAGGGTGCCGTGACGCGGTTCTGGCGCAAGATGCCGGGCGAGCGTCTGGCGCCGGCGGACGGCGAGGCGACGGTCTGCGGCGTGTTCGTCGAGACCGACGATGCGACGGGCCTTGCGCGGCGGATCGAGCCGGTGCGGGTGGGCGGACGGCTGTTGCGGGCGATGCCGGCGGTGTAGGGGTACGTCGCTCGCCCACTTTGCGGTGCGTTCCAACTTGTGCCAACTATATTGCACGCCTGTCACGCTCCGTATCCGCCCCCAGGCGCCTCCGACCGACAATTGCAGATCAGGCTACCTGCAGCCGGATAAGGCGTACGGTTCAGGTGGCCTGGGTCATAGTAGCCGCGCCCGTTCACAGGAGGTTCCGATGCGGATAGTCCGCCGTTCCGTCCTCGCCCTGCTCGGCTCGTCCGCACTCGCCGGCCTCGTTCCTCGAGCGCGCGCCGCCGACATATTCGTCACCATCGGCATCAACCTGCCGCTGACCGGTGCGGCGGCCGAGGACGCGACCAACATCCTGCACGGCGCGCAACTGGCGATCGAGGAGGCCAACGCGCGCGGCGGCGTCGGCGGCTACGAGATCCGGCAGCTCGTGCTCGACGACGGCACCGCCACCGCCGGCCAGTACGACCCCGCACAGTCGGCGATCAACACGCGCAAGATGATCGTCGATCCGGCCGTGGTCGCCGCGGTCGGTCCGATGGCGAGCGGCAGCGGCAAGGCGATGGCGCCGCTGCTCAGCCAGGGCAACCTCGCCACCGTGACGCCGAGTTCGACCAACCCCGACCTGACCGACCCGAAATTCGCCGCGATGTACCGGCCGGCCGGCAAGGCGATCTATTTCCGCACCTGCACCACCGATGCCTTCCAGGGTCCGAACATGGCCAATTTCATGGCGGACCAGCTCAAGGTGAAATCGGTCTTCGTGGTCGATGACACCGGCGCCTACGGTGTGGGCCTTGCGGACGCGTTCCAGGCACAGTGCGGCAAGCGCGGCATCCAGGTGATGGGTCGCGACCGCGTCGATCCGCTGCTCAGCGACTACCAGCCGCTGCTGACCAAGATCAAGAACCTCGGGCCGCAGGCGCTGTACTGCGGCTCCAGCGCGCTGGCCGGAGTGAAGCTGGTGAAGCAGAGCTACGAGATCATGCCGGACATGATCAAGGCAGGCGGCGACGGCCTGCACCAGGCCTCGATCCTGTCGGGCGCCGGCTTTCCGGCGGTGCAGGGCTGGTACAGCACAATCGCCGCGCCGCACATGCTCGACGATGCGAAACTGTCCGACTGGGTGGCGCGGTTCCGGAAGCGCTGGAACTCGGCGCCGGCGGACTACTCGATCACCGCATACGACGCGGCGCTGGTGATCCTGGCGGCGATCGAGAGCGTGGCGAAATCGGGCGCGCCGGTGACCCGCGGCGCGGTGCGTGACGCGATCCAGGCCAACAAGGTGGACACGTTGCAGGGACCGATCGCCTACGATGCCAACGGCGATCTGAGCTCGCGCGTGGTCAGCGTGTTCCAGGTACAGCAGGACGCGGCCCACCCGGTCAACGACGTAGTGCACCAGTTCAAGTACATCGGCGTCGCGCTGGCCGACAATTCCTGATGCGCGCAGCGCCGCATCGGCATCGGCCGCGGCGGCGAAGGTAGAGATCATGATGCTGGCGCCCTGACGGCAGCGAGGGCTGTGCTGTCGGACCGAGCCTCCCGCCGGCGAGGTGGGCTCCATGCGAGCGCCCTCGCTCCGCACGTCGATCCCTGGTGTGTGCGTTTGAAACCAGTCGACCTATCCAATGACCAGTCTCGACCCAAACCAGTCGTTCGCACCGGGCTGTGACCTGCGGCCGGCCGAGGGAGAACAGGCTCGCGTCATTCCTACAGCGGTGCTAGCGTGGTTCGTAGCATGGCGCGGGCCGAGCCGGAATCGGCCGCTCGAGCGCCATCCCCGCCGAGCGCTCGACGGTATGGGCTAAACGAGGACGCGCCGTTGAGGACGTCGGCTGAACGCGTGAGGTGGCGAGCGCTATTGTTATGGAGGCGTCCTCCAGCACATCCAACCTGATCGGAAGAACACCAGGCGGTCGGAAGCTAATTGCCATAGTTCATGCTGACGTGGTCGGCTACAGTCGGCTGATCGGGCTGGATGACGCTGGCACGATCAGGCGACTTCGGGCACTGCGGCGCGCTCTGATCGACCCGGCAATCCGCGAGCACGGCGGTAGGATCGTCAATACCGCGGGCGACGCTCTACTCATCGTGTTCGATAGTGTTGAGGGAGCGCTCCGCTGCGCGGTCAAGGTGCAGCAGGCGGTGGCGGTCTACGATGGCGATCACCCCTCCGACAGGCGCATACGGTTTCGCGTCGGCATCAACGTCGGTGATGTGATTCCAGATGGCACTGACGTCCACGGCGATGTTGTGAATGTGGCGGCGAGACTCCAGGCCGAGTGTCCGCTGGGCGGCATCTGTGTCTCGCGAGCGGTGCGTGATCAGGTGCGTGGTCGGCTTGACCTCGACTTCGAAAACATCGGCCAGCGCACACTCAAAAACATCGCTCGGCCGGTGGAAGCGTTCGTGCTACGCCTCGATCCGAGCGCTCCGCCAGTCAAGCGCCCTAGCCCGCGGACGCTGGTGCTTGCTGGCTTGGCGACACTGCTTCTTGCCGGTGCTGGTGGCGCGGCATGGTGGCTGCGTTACGAGAGACCTTCGCTTTTCGCCGAGGCGCCGGGTGCTACCGCACGGTCGGTTTCCGCTTTCGTGCCTCCTGCCGTCGGGCTTTCGGCGGCGCCGCGGCTCTCGCTCGTCGTCTTGCCGCTCAACAACCTCGGCGGCGACGGACTGGAAAGTTACGTCGTGGATGGGATCACGGAAGACCTGACCACCGATCTCTCGCGTGTGCCCGGCTTAGTGGTGATCGCGCGCGAGTCGGCGTTCACTTACAAGGGGAGGGCAATCGACATAAAGCGCGTCGGCGAGGAGCTTGGAGTGCGCTATGTGCTGGAAGGCAGCGTGCGCAAGTTCGGCAAATCCCTGCGTATCAACGCGCAGCTCATTTCTGCCGAAACCGGTGCTCATCTTTGGGCGGATCGCTTCGACGTCGATTCCGGAGCCTTCGGCATCGGCCGGACGAGATCGTCCCACGGTTGGCAACAGCTTTGGGAATGGAGATGGTTAATGTCGAGGCAGCACGGAGTGCGCGAGAACGATCGACCAATCCTAACGCTGTCGACCTCGTTCTGCAGGCGGGGGCGCTACAAAATCAGCCAACGAACTTGCAGCGCGATGCGGCCGCGCAGGTGCTTTACGAGCGGGCACTGCAACTTGATCCGACGTCAGCTTCGACGATGGCCCGCCTCGCCATGACGCTGATGAGTTAAAGGTTCGTTCGCGGCTTTTGGCTGGATGGCAACGACATAGAGCGTGTGGAGAAGCTTGTGGCCGATGCACAGTCCATCGCACCGGCTGCCGAAGTTAGCCTTATGGCCGCCGGGCTCTTGTACGAGGTGGAGGGTCGCTTTCAAGAGGCGATGGCCACCGCCCAGCGCCTCATACACGGCAAGCCCAACTACCCAGGCGGCTACATCCTTTTAGCACGCAACAAGATTTATACTGGTCAGGCGGATCAGGCGATACCCCTTCTGACGAAGGCGATACAGCTTAACCCACGCAGTCCTAGCCTTTTCGATCGTTACTGGCGGATGGGCTACGCCCTGCTGATCATCGGACAATACCAAGAATCAATCGTCTGGCAGGAGCGCGCGCTCGCAGCCTTTCCAGACATCCCTGCGATCTACCGTGCCTCTCGTTATCGGATGATGGCTGTCGCGCATGCCCTGAGTGGCCGAATGGACGAAGCCGGTCGTGCAATGTCTGAAGCGAAGCGTATATGGCCATTCTGGACCATTCGGGGTTTCTCCCCAGAGGATCTGACCAGCGAGGCCCGTGTGGTCCAAGTGAAGCGGTTTCAGGAAGGTCTCCGTCTGGCCGGAGCTCGCGACCATGCGGACGAGGACGCTGATTTCGGCGTATCCCCGAATAGCAAGCTTCGCGCGGATCCCCATGGATACACGGCGACCACCGTGCCCGGCGCGAGAACGATCCGAACAACCGAGCTCGTGCACCTGCTTGCAGAGTGGAAGCCAATTATCTTGGATTTTGGCGAGCTCTCCTGGGGGCGATCCATTCCCGGCGCGATAGCACTGCGGGATGTCGGAGTAGGAGGCAGCTTCTCTGACCGGACCGAGGATCGCTTGCGTATGAAGATGAGGGAGCTGACCAAGGACGAATTGTCGTCGCCCATCGTTGCGGTCGGCTGGAATTCGGAAGACTTTCGCGGCTGTAATCTCGCGCTGCGTCTTGTTGCTCTGGGCTACACACAAGTTTATTGGTATCGGGGCGGCCGCGAGGCTTGGGAGGTAAATGGGCTGCCTGAGACCGACTTGGCATTGCAGGATTGGTGACGGATCAGACTTCTGCAATCAGTTAAATTAGCATCACTGGGACACCACCGGCGACCTGACGATTGACCGCTCACGATCGATCCTTCGCTGTCTTTCTCGGTTTGCCGGGACTTCGGCTGTTCATGCGCATCGGCGTCACCGGCACGGCGAAACCTGCGACCGCTTCCCACGTGCGCCGTGAAAAGGCGGCGCTTCTCCAGCGGGTGCAAACCCCGCCCGGCACCCGCTCCAGCCGGAAGCAACCGGAGCAGGCATGGAGGTGACGAAGTGTCTGAAGCCTTCGGATAGCGGCCACGTATAGGTGACCGCGCGAGTGTGTAGGCCGCAACGTGAGTGAACGCTGAGCAAGCCTCGAAAAGGTCGATGTGCAGGCCGACACGGCAGTGGGACCGGGGAAGGCTGATACGGATGGGTGATGTTGAGCGACGAGTACACCCATCCGCTGCACCGGGGTAGTGGCGGCGGCATGCACACAAGGAAAGCGTACGCAACACGGGAAGCCCCGATGCGTGGCCAGGGATGGCCAACCGGACGCCCGCGAGGGACAGGCCGGGCGCGGCGGGGTGGCGGAGAGGTCCGTAGTACCCGCTGAAGCCGGGTAATGCCGGGGGAGGGAAGGGACCTCAGTTCAAGACAGACGCAGCAAGTGATGAGGGACCTGGAGATTGGGCAACCTATCAACTCCGAACAGTGTTCAGAAATTGCAGATGGCGTTACACGCAAAAGCGAAGGCAGAAGCCGGGTATCGCTTCTACACCCTGTATGACAAGATCAGCCGCGAGGACATCCTGGCCCATGCCTATGCCCAGTGCCGCTCCAACAAGGGCGCGCCGGGTATCGATGGGCAGGACTTCGCGGATGTCGAAGCATACGGGGTGGAACGGTGGCTTGGCGAACTGGCGCTTGCGTTCAAGCAGGAGACCTACCGACCGGACCCTATCAGGCGTGTGTTTATCCCGAAAGCCAACGGCAAGCTCAGGCCGCTGGGCATCTCGACCTTGCGGGATCGGGTCTGCATGACAGCAGCGATGCTGGTGTTGGAACCGATCTTCGAAGCCGATCTTCCATCAGAGCAATACGCCTACCGCCCTGGGCGCAATGCGCAACAGGCGGTGGTCGAGGTGGAGGAACTGTTGTTCCGTGGCCATCCGGATGTCGTCGACGCCGACCTCGCGGACTACTTCGGTAGCATTCCCCATACCGAACTCATGATGTCGGTAGCGCGCAGGATTGTTGATCGGCGCGTGCTGCATCTGATCAAGGTGTGGCTGGACTGCCCGGTGGAAGAAACCGACCAACGAGGCCGGAAGACACGCACGACGGAGGCCCGGGACAATCGACGCGGCATCCCGCAAGGCTCACCCATCTCACCGCTGCTGGCGAATCTCTACATGCGCCGGTTTGTGTTGGGGTGGAAGAAGCTCGGGCTGGAGCGGAACCTCGGCTCGCGCATCGTGACCTATGCGGACGATCTCGTGATCCTGTGCAGGAAAGGCAATGCCGAAGCGGCCTTGCACCACCTGCGCGAGATCATGGGCAAGCTGAAGCTAACGGTCAACGAGGAGAAGACACGCATCTGCAAGGTTCCGGAGGGTGAGTTCGACTTCTTGGGCTACACGTTCGGTCGGATGTATTCGGCGAAAACCGGCCAGGCACGCCTGGGGCACCGGCCATCGAGGAAGAGCATCACGCGTGCGGTTGAGAAAATCCACACGCTGACCAACCGAGCGGGAACATGGCAAGAGACCACGGAGCTGGTGGACAAGTTGAACAGTGCGCTGCGCGGCTGGGCGAACTACTTTAAAGTAGGTACCGTCAACAAGGCGTATCGGGCACTCGACAACTACACGGCTGTGCGGTTGCGTCGGTGGTTGCGCTTCAAGCACAAGGTTAGGCGGAGCAGGGGCGGAACTTATCCACTCTCGCACCTCTACGGGCACTTCAGGCTCGTACGCCTGACCCGGCTTGGGCACGACGTGTCGTGGACGAAAGCGTGACGTCTTGTCCGAGAGCGTGGTGCGGGAAATTCGCACGCCACGTTCGATGAGGGGGGTGTGGAAACGGAGCTATGGTCAGGCCGTTAAGGCACCGCCAGACGAAAGGGGCGGCAACGGATATGCCCGACCTAACGCCACCGCGCCACATCCCTACTCTACCCTAAGCGGTCAGCCGGTCGTCGAGTATCACGACACCGGCTTCCTCTGCCCACTGCCTCTTCCTGTCGTCCTAGAAGAAGACAAAGGACCGGACCACGACGTTCTTGCGGCATCGGGCGTCGGCGGGCGCGGTCGGGTCGATACAGGCAGTATGGAAAGACCAGCGCGAGACGGAGCCGTCGGTCACAGAGTCATAGCACTTCAGCATCGAGACCTCGGTGGGCTTCTGCTGGGGAAACCAGTACCACTCGTGGTCGGGACGATAGGTAAAGCGGGTGGTCTCGCCGACGCGGTCGTCGTAGATCCGGTAGTTGGTGATGTACGGCTGGTCGGCGAAGGAGGGCCAGGCACAGAGCACGAAGGGAAACTGCTGGACCGTCTCCATCGGCTTGGCGAGATTGATCGACACGAACCGCCGCGACATCTTCCTGTCGGCCTCTTCCTCCGTATAGTGCTGTGCGCGCCCAAAGTTCCGCAGGTTCCTGGTGAGCAGCTCGCGGCAGCGCACGCGGCCGCTATTGTCGTTCAGGTCGTTGTGCACAAGATTGGCGTAATTGGCGTTCACACCCGGGTTGTTGCTGTCCTGGTCTTCCGTGCGGTCGCCCGCGTAGTCCTTGTCGAAGACGTCGTGGTTGTAGACCAGTGCATCGGTCGCGTCCGGGAAGAACGCGAGAAGGAGCTTCTCGATCTCGGGGTAGAACACGCGCTCCACCTCCGCCGCATCATAGAAGTTCGAGCACTTGGACTCGAGGTGCGCCAGCGAGAGACCGAGCCGGTCCATGCATTCGGGGCTGTTGGGCGAGAGGCCCGGGTAGTATTCGCCGATGCGCCGCGCGTCGCGCATCACCTGCGGGAAATAGAGATCCCGCCGCCGGTTGTCCTGCTCATTCTTGCGGAGGATCACCGCCACGTCGGCGCGCGCCGGGTCCCGCCAAAGAGCATTGGACGGGACGACGGAATAGGTTGGCCGCTCGTAGACGGTATAAGGCAGCGGCAAAGCCAGGCCGCCTTCGGGGGCCTTGATGGCGTTGTTCCTGCGTATGTGGTCCACGCACTGGTCGTAGTCGCGGAACCCGAGGCCCCACCTTGTCACGATCGGGCCCGGTGGGGCCTTGTCGATCATGTCGGTAACTCGCTGGCCCTCGCCCTCAGCGATCTCGCTGAGCGCGTCCTTGAGCGCCGCGGCGGTTCCCGCATCGCCCTCCCGGTCGAAAGACATGTAGGACAGGCCGCCGTTCGCCGCGATGGGCGGCGGCTGCCCTTCCGTGCGCTGGAGCGACGGCACATAGGCCGACGACGCTCTCTCCGTATCCGTCGCAACGTTGTTGTCGGCGACCTCGAGCTGGCTCATAGCACACCTCCGATTATCTCGGCCTCACCGTGGCACACAGAGCCTGCGTTTTCCAGACCATGATTTTCCGGTCCCCGCGCTCTTTGCAACTGGAACACCCTCTTTCCAACTGGAAAATGACATCGAGACAGCCGAATGTCCGTGTTTGGCTCAACCCGCCGGTGATGCAACGGGGCCGGTGCGGTGCATCGATCCGGTGCGGTGGGCGGACGGCTGTCGCGGGTGGTGCCGGCGGTGTAGCCCCATGACGCTATCGCTGGCGCTCAGCGCGCCGCCGCGATGTCGTGGAACAGACGGGCGGGAAGGCCGCCGCCCTGCACCGACTTCATCGGCCGGTTGTCGTCGTTGCCGAGCCAGACGCCGATGATCAGCCGTCGATCGCAGCCGATGAACCAGGCATCGCGATAGTCCTGCGTCGTGCCGGTCTTGCCGGCGACCTCGTGGCCGGGAACCGCCGCCGCACGACCAGTGCCGCGCGTCACCACCGCGGTCAGCATGCGCACCATCATCGCCGCGAGGTCGGGTTCGATCACCGGCTGAGGGGCCGCGCGTGCGGTATCGACAGCGCGGCCGCCAACACGCAACGCCTCGACTGCGAACGGGGCGATGCGCGCGCCGCCGTTGAAGAACGCGGCATACGCGGAGGAAAGCTCCAGCAACCCGACCTCGCCGGTGCCGAGCGCGAGTGAAGCGTCATTCGGCAGCTTGTCGGCGATGCCCAGCCGTGTCGCCAGCTTTGCCACCACGCGCGGCCCGCCGGCCTGCAGCAGCAGGCGCACCGCCGATGTGTTGATCGACTGCGCGAGCGCTTCCTCCACCGTGATCTCGCCGAGATACCGCCGCTCGAAGTCGGCCGGGCTCCAGTTGCCGACGCGGATCGGCGCGTCCAGCACGGGGTCGTCCGGCTGAACGCCCTTCTCCAGAGCGGCGAGCCAGGTGAAGGACTTGAACGCGGAACCCGGCTGGCGGCGCGCCAGCACGGCGCGATTGAACGAACTCTGGCGATAGTCGCGGCCGCCGACCATGGCGCGAACGGCGCCGGTGGCTGCGTCCAGCACCACCACCGCGCCCTGCGAGACGCCGGCGGCGGCGCCCGGCCCGTCCAGCAGTGCGGCCAATCGTGACTCGGCGATCGCCTGGGTCCGGGGATCGAGCGTGGTCCGCACGGTGGCATCGGCGCTGGGCGGGGCGAGCGACTGTGCCTGGTCGGCAGCCCAGTCGGCGAACCAGCCGGCGGCAAGCGGCGGAGGCGGGGGAAACGCTATCTGCCCCATCGCCGTCTTCGCCTCGGCAGCGGTGATCGCCCCGGTGTCGGCCATCGCGGTCAGCACCTGCCGCGCACGGTTGGCGGCGGCGGCCGGATCCGCGCGCGGGTTGAAGCGCGACGGAGCACGCGGCAGCCCCGCCAGCACCGCGGCCTGCCACAGCGTCACCCGGCGGGCGGACACGCCGAAATACATCCGCGAGGCCGCATCGATGCCCCAGGCGCCAGAACCCAGGTAGACCCGGTTCAGCCAGATCTCGAGGATTTCCCGTTTGCTGAACGTGTGCTCCAGCCAGAGCGTCAGCAGCAGTTCCTGCACCTTGCGGCGGAAGGTGCGCGCATTGGTGAGAAAAAGGTTCTTGGCGACCTGCTGGGTTATGGTCGAACCGCCCTGCACGATGTGTCCGGCCGCTATGTTGGTCCAGGCGGCACGGGCCAGGCCGATCGGGTCGATGCCGGGATGGTGCCAGAACCGCCGGTCCTCCACCGCCACCGCGGCTTCAGGCAGATAGCGCGGCATGTCCGTCAGGCGGAGCGGTTCCCCGACAAGGTCGCCGAAGGTGGCGAAGACATGCCCCGAGCGGTCCTCCAGCGTGAGCCCCGGGCGGCGGGCCGCGTCCAGCGCTGCCTCGGGCCGCGGCAGGTCGCGGGCGAGCCACAGCAGCATCACCACGGCCGCCAGCGCGCCCCACACCAGCGCGATGACCGCCCAGCGCAGCAGGCGGAAGCGCCGCCGCCGAGGGGCCACGGCATGTGCGGGGCGAAGGTCGCCGAGCGGACGCGCCTGGGCGGAATACCGCCTGGTCGAAGGCGCGCGACGCGCGGCTCGACGGTCTTCTGGCGTTATGCGGGGGGCGCGCGGCATCCGGAGGCGCCACTGATACGGGATCGTCGCCGCGTCGGGGAAGTGCGTTGCTTGCCGCAACCGGCCGGCTTGCGCAGATTGTGGCGGGCAAGCGACGGGGGAATGCGATGAAGGGCCTGTTTCTCGATGCGGTGGACGACCTGGCCGACGTGTTCCGTCGCGTGGTGCGCCCCGACGATCCGCCGGTCACGGTGACCGAGCGGCTGGAAGTCCCGCCGGGCACGCTGCCCGGCCTGCTCGCCGGCTAGGACTTCGTGCTGGACGACCACACCCAGATGCCCACCGAGGTGCACATCATCAAGTTCGGCGGGATCGCCGCGGAGGTGGCGCGGATCGCGGCCCGGTCGGGGATGCGGGGGATCGCCTGGAACTGCTCGCCGAAGTCAGCGCCCGGCGTGAGATTCGTCGATATCGACACTGCTGGCTGTCAGTCGCAGGGACTATGATCCCGCCGGCACCATCGCCATCTGCTAGAAATGCCACGCCAGCAGAACCGATGGCCCGACCTCCCATACGGTGTACCGCTCGGATGAGAGATTGGAGTAATTCTTGTACCAGGCGACCTCGAAGTCGATCTCCGCATTCTTGATGTAACGGGTCAGCCAGTCTGGCGTCCATACCGCCCTCGTTATGGCACTAAGACGATTGTCGTGACGTTGATCACCGAAAAAGTCCGGGTAGTGGCGATATCGATAGGCGGCGGTGAGCCATAGAGAGAGTTCCGGCGTCGCCACGTAGATGATGTCCGCCGATACCCGGAAGAACGTGTTCTCGAACCCTTTTGGCGAGGCCAGCCGCTGGCCCGCGCCGATGTCGACCAGCAGCGACCAGTCGCCCGGATCGACTGCATCGCGGTACGGGGCGAGCGTGCCGTCTTTAATTCCGATACCGCTGGTGAACCCCCCGTAGAAATCCTGCAAGGTGTCCTGCCAATGGGCAAAGAACGGCTGGAAGTCGACTTCCGGAGTGTAGGCCAGGTAGGGCACGAAAAGGTCAGAGCGGCCGTCGGTGAACTCGGCCTTCAGCGTTGCGAAAACCGCGTCTTGATTGACTGTTATTTGCTGGAAATACCGGTCCTCACCGACGTCAAGCTTGGCCGAGACCTTCACCCAATCAAACTGATACGTATAGCGGAGCAGAGCGTCGGGGCTGACGTGCCAGTCGGCCTTGGGTGACCCAGCCAGGTTGGTTTGGTCGCCAAATGTTTGCACTGCGTTGCTCGACCAGTACATCGGCAGGTTGATCTCGATATCCCACCCGCCGGGTTCCTGGCTCGTCGCTGCACCGAGCCGCGACTGCTCGGCGCGGCGGATGTCGCTGTTGCTAGTTGCCCGGTCGCTGGCGGTCTGCGCCATTCCCGATACGGACAGGAACCCCAGAGCCAGTCCCGGCATCATCCATGGGAGGGATTGCATGTGCAAACTCCGACGAGGATGTTACGGCATCCGGTCGAAACCCCTCGGGCCACATCGCTGGTCCGGAGCCGATGAAGTCATGCAGCGCGAGCATCAATCCGGGAAGGGAGGGACGTTGCGCGGGTGTGTGACGCAAGACATTCTAGGACGATTCGATCGAGCGACGAAGAAATTCCGGGGCGGTGTCGGCGAAGCGTCACCGGCTCGTCCTCCGTCTGGGGGTAGGGTCGACGTGGCGATCCCAGCCGAAACGGCAGCTTGCCGGTCAACAGCTCATAGACGGTTACGCCGAGGCCGAAGACGTCTGTCGCTGGGCTGACCGGCCGGCCGAGGCACTGCTCCGGCGCCATGTAGGGTTGGGTTCCCTCCAGGCGAGGCAGCGCCCAATCGCTTCGTCTTCGCGCGGTGCCCAGATCGAACAGCACCGGGCGGCCGTGTGCGACGATGACGTTGGATGGCTTGACATCGAGATGAAGTATGTCGCGCAGGTGCATGTGCTCGAGGGCGCCGCCAAGATGCACGGCGACCCGCAGGGCGTTTGACACGCTCAGCCGGCCCCGGGTGCGCATGAGGCCGCCTAGCGTCTGTCCTTCAAGGAACTCCATCAGCACGTGCGCCGGGCGTCCGGCGCCGAGCAAGCGGACGATATTGGGATGCGCGAGCTGGGCCAGGATGTCGGCCTCGGCGTCCGCGTCTGCCTGGGACGGGTAGAGCTTGCAGGCCATCGGGCACCACGAACGATGGTGCCACACGATGTAGACCGTCGAGTGGTGGCCGCCGGTGTCGATCGCGCCAAGCACTGTGAGCGCGCTACCGACTTTGCTGCCGACCCGCAGCCTCGGCGCCTTCTTCACCGCTCCCTCCCTGTCGGGACGAGCTGCGCGGCGAACAGCTCGTGGTAACGGGAACCGGCCCGCAGCAGGGCTTCAGGCGTACCGTTCTCGACGACCCGCCCGCCCTCGACGACGACGATCCGATCGGCACACCGCAGCGAGGACAGTCGATGGCCGATCAGCAGCATAGTACGTCGGGGCAGTGTGGCGACGGCGGCGTGGATCAGTTCCTCGGTCTCGCTGTCCACCGAGGCAGTCGCCTCGTCGAGCACCAGGATCGGCGCGTCGCGCATCAGGGCTCGGGCGAACGCAATTCGCTGCCGCTGGCCGCCGGACAGCCAACCGCCCTGCGGTCCGACCTGCGTAGCCCATCCCTCGGCCGAGCGGCGGACGAACGGCTCGACACAAGCGATCCGCCCTGCCTCGACCATGCGGGCGGAATCGGATGCACCGTAGCGAATATTGTCAGCGATCGAGCCGCGCGACAGATACGGTTCCTGGAACACCACCGCCAAGGCCTGTCGCAGCGACGCCAGGCTGACATCTCGGATGTCGGTCCCGTCGATCAGAATTCTACCGCTGTCAGGATCATAAAGACGCAGCAGCAATTGGATCAGCGTGGACTTGCCGCTACCGCTCGGCCCGACGATGGCCACCGTCTCGCCTGGGGCGACGGACAGCGACAGGCCGAGCAGCGCGCCGTTGCCGCAGCCGTAGCCGAAAACCACGTCGCGAAACTCAATTGCCCCGTAGCGCACGACCAGCGTCGGCGCGCCTATCGCCTCGGTGACCACGCTACGGATATCCAGCAACTCGGCCACCCGCCGTGCGCCGGCAACGCCGCGCTGGAGCCTGCCCGTGGCTTTGGACAGGCTGCGCACTGGTTCGTGCAGCCGGCTGATGGCGCCGAGGAAAGCCACCAGGTCGCCAAGGCCCAATTCATCCAGCCAGATTTCGTAGGCACCGGCGGCCGCAATCAGAAAGCCGCCCAGCATGACGGCGGCCTCGATCGCGAGATCCAACCGCGCCTCAATCGCCACAGTTCTTAGCTCGGCTTTTCGCATCGCGGCACAGGCAGCGGCGAACCGCTGCCCCTCGGCCTCGGCGGCACCGAAGGCGTGGATGATCAGGCCGGCCGCGAGCTTCTCCTCGGCGAGTGCGAGCCATCCCGAGGCTCGGTGGCGCGCAATCCGCGCCGCGCGGCGGACACGGGGAGCATAGTACATAGCCACAAGGGCGACCGGCGGCAGGACGACCAAGGATGCGAGGCTAAGCCGCCAGCTGATGGCAAAAAGCACCGCGGTAAAGAACGCTGTCGAAAGACAGTCGGCTATTATCAGCGCGGGCCCGGTATAAAGTAGAACCTCGGCGCGTTCGACATCGCTGCCGAGGCGGGCCAGGACGTCACCGGTGCTGTGTCGGCCGAGCGAGCCGGGCGACAGAGTTACAACGTGATGATACAGGTCGGCACGCAGGCGGGAGATGATTGTTTCGGCGATCCATGCCTCCAGACGCGTCGAAACGAAATCGACCAACACCTTCGCCACGGCTGCCAGGACGAACCCGGCAGCGAGCATCGGCAAAATGCTGAATTCGATCAGCATCGATGATGTTATCGACGAACGCCTTGATCAGCCAGAGGACTGCGCCGCCGATCGGCGGCAGGGCCACACTGAGGGCAACCGATACGGCGATCCAAAAACGCAGCGGCGCAAGGTAAGGCCAGAACCGACGCGCGAACCAGAACATGTTCACGACGTCGATAATTTTTCCCCTAAGTAACGTCATTTGCGGACGCACCTGAACAGGCCGCCCCGCTCGACGACCCGTTCAGGCGCGAACTGACGTCAGCTATTTCGTGTGGAGCGTTACTTGGTACGGCGATGGGTGCGACGACGGGTACGCCGATGGGTACGTTGGGACCTGGTGTCGGCCTTCGACAGTGTAGGGAAGCCAGCGATTTTCATGGATTTTCCCTCCGGTGATGGAGCAATTTCTCAAAGAGATTATTTGCCCCATGACAGATTGGAGACTTTTTTGATCCTCGGTCAAATCATAGGCGCGTGATAATCGCGCTAGACGGACGTTACAAAACTAGCCTGCATGAGCAGCAGGGAATTGGAACTCCGTAGACCACATCAACGAGTTGTGCGATAGCCTTGCCATGCCGCATTAGCAACCATTCCGGACAGTCTCATCATGAATCCGTCTTCAGTATACGATGCGGCCACGCGAGCCGTCGCGATGGCTATTGCATGAAAAATAGGCTCGGCGGCCGTTTCGCGCCGAAAGCAGCGGATCAGGCGGACGCGCCGCCGCCGCGAGTCCGCGGCATATACCGGGCGAGCCTGACGGGGCGGACGCCCAGGGCCCGACATCCGCCAGGTCGACGGCGCACGACGCGGGGCTGGACGGTTTTCTGGGGCGATGCGGGGCCCGCGCGCGGCGTCCGGAGGCGCCATTGATGCGGCATCGTCCTCGCATCGCTTGCCGCGACAGGCCGGCTTGCGCAGATTGCGCCACGGCAGGCGATGGGCAAGCGACGGGGGAATGCGATGAAGGGGCTGTTTCTCGATGCGGTAGACGACCTGGCCGACGTGTTCCGTCGCGTGGTGCGCCCCGACGATCCGCCGGTCACGGTGACCGAGCGGCTCGAGGTCCCGCCGGACACGCTGCCCGGCCTGCTCGCCGGCTACGATTTCGTGCTGGACGATCACACGCAGATGCCCACCGAGTGGATGCGGCGCTGCACCGGCCTGAAGCACATCATCTTCCTCGGCACCGGGGCGCGCAGCTACATGCACCCCGAGGAACTCGCCGAACACGGCATCACCGTGCACATCATCAAGGGCTACGGCGACACGGCGGTGGCCGAGCACACGATCGCGCTCATGTGGGCCGCCGCGCGGGGGTTGGCGGTGATGGACCGCGGCATGCGGGCAGGGAAATGGGTGCGCACCGAGGGGATGGAACTCACCGGCAAGACGCTCGGCCTGCTGGGGTTCGGCGGGATCGCCGCGGAGGTGGCGCGCATCGCGGCCGGGTCGGGGATGCGGGTGATCGCCTGGAACCGTTCCCCGAAGTCTGCTCCGGGCGTGACGTTCGTCGATCTCGACACGCTGCTGGCCGAAAGCGACGTGCTGTCGCTGCACCTGCTGCTGACCGACGAAACGCGCGGCTTCCTCGGCGCGGAGCGGCTGGCGAAGCTGCGTCCCGGGGCGATGCTGGTGAACACCGCGCGCGGGGCGCTGGTGGACGAGGCGGCGATGATCGCGGCGCTGCGGGCGGGGCGGCTGCGCCATGCGGCGCTGGACGTGTTCGCGACCGAGCCGCTGCCGGCGGGGCATGAACTGACGACGCTGCCCAACGTGACACTGTCGGCGCATAGCGCGTTCCGCACGCCGGAAGCGTCCGACAATCTCATCCGACGTGCGCTGGACATCGCGAAGGGGCTGGCGGCAGGCTGATGGCCGGGTCTGTGCCCGGGGCCATGACGGGCGCCCGCCTGGCGGAACGGTAGACGCAGCGGACTTAAAATCCGCAGCCAGTTGGCGTGGAGGTTCGAGTCCCCCGGCGGGCATCCTGTCGGTTTCCGCTTTCGCCGGGATGACAACAGGCGGTGCTGTCCCACGACACCTGATTCGATTAATTCGCGGCGAGTCCTAACTCCGCATGCATCGCCCCAATCGGCCTTCCGCGGCGGGGATGCCAGAAAAGTCCGCCCGATCTTTCGCGCCAGACCGGGGAGACGCGAGGCTATGGTTCAACAGGGGGTCTCGCTCCCCGCTGGGGTCGCCTTCACCGGAAATTCCAGAATCCATTCGGTGCCATGATCTGAACGAAGCGTTACGGAGCCTTCAACCTGCTCCATCAGCCGCCTGACCAGACCCAGGCCGTGCTGCTTGCTTTCGCCCGAATCGGTGAATCCCACGCCGTCATCTCTGTATACGAGTGTGGCGCACTCGTCTGCGTTGCCCCGAACCAACGACACGGCAATCGTCCCGGCGCCGCCCGGAAACGCGTGATGATAGCTGTTTGCGATCAATTCTGCGACGACCAGACCCAGCGCGGTCACAGTATCCAGATCGAGGATGACTGTCTCGCAATGACAGCTCAGCGCGACCCCGGGGTGCGCATTTGTCTCCAGGAGTTGGAAGCTCTCACAAAGTGACGAGAGGTACCCGCCGAAATCAATCGTCGCGCTCAGTCCACTGCCAAGGAGATGATCATAAACGTGCACCAAAGCCATGACCCGGCGAGCAATCGCGTCAATGCCCTGCGTTCCAGCCACGTCCGTAGTGACTTGGAGCTGGCTGCTGAGCATTCCATAAACGAGCTGGAGGTTATTGCGTACTTGGTGTTGTATATCTCTTACGAAGGCGGTTCTTTCGTTCAGGAGCTGCGTCTGACGATTCAGAAGCGCGTTCTGCGATGCACGGAACCGGTCTCTGTCATCGGCCATGTCGTACGATCGATCGGCCGCATCTTGCAGTGCGGTCTTTCGCTTGGTTGAGTTCTATCGCCTGCGCCAGGATATTGGCGATCCCAGTCAGGAAATCCGTGTCGGCCTGGTCGTAGTCGCGTTGTACGCAGCTGTCGATCTCCAGCACGCCGTAGGGCACGTGGTAGGCTTGATAATCGCTCGCTATGACGACGTCCAGTGTCGAAATGATGCCATGGCTCGCGTAGAGGGTTGGCTGCACAAGCGTTGTGTCTTTGGTGACATCGCCGCAGGCTACCGGCACTCGCGTGATGAAGGCACGACCATGTGGAGAACTGTTGTCAGCCTTTGCAACGACTTTCCCGATCACCCCCAGGTTCCAACCATCTCCGGCCTCAACGATGAGATCGTTCTCCTCGGATCGATATCGATAGATCGTGCAGTAGGCGGCCCCAAGGCATTCCGCACAAACACGGGCTGCAACCGGCAAAACGTTGCCCAGATCGCTCTCGCCAAGAACGAAGGTTCCGAACCGTGCAAGTTCGGCCTGCTGTCGGCGAATGCGACCGTTCTGCTTGATGACTTCGCCTTCCTTGGCGTTTGGCTGAGAAGCGTTTTTGGATAATTCCTCCAATACGAAGAATCCGTTTGGAATTTGCCGCGACGCTTTCTGGCCGCTGACAATCTGCTCGACGACCTTTAGAGCTCTGATAACGTCTTCCGGCCGGAATGGTTTGCTGATGAGAGCTTCGCCATCGGCATTCGTCAGGTTCATCTGGCCTACATTGCCCGATGCATAGAGAATGCCCATATGGTCTGTCTGTTTCAGCCGCGCTGGGATATCCGTGCCAAGACCTCCCTCGGCCAGACCTATGTCCAGGATTGCAAGATCAGGCTTGTAACGCTCGCTGAGTTCGATAGCTTTATCGACGGTGCGAGCAATCCCGCATACGTCGTACCCGTTGTCGACAAGCACGCCTTCGAGCATGTCGGCCACCAAAAGGTCGTCTTCAGCAATCATGACCGTCGGCATTTGCTTGCGCTTTCTACAAATCAATAATGGACTGATGAACTGGCTGCGATGAATGCGGTCAATCACATTAACGATCACATAAGCCTGGGCGGCATAACACGAATGAACCATCACGATTACGTGAGGATCCACTTCATGATGATCACGGCGACGTCTTCTTGCAAGCTACAAGGCTTATCCTTGAAACTCTGATGGCCCGCGAGAGTTTTCCGATACCGTAATATCGACAGGACCTGTTGCTCCCACGTGGGGTCTCGACCGGCAACCCACGTCAGATCTACGAGAAACCCGCCGCTGCGATCCTGGTCTGCTTTTGGCCTCGTGCCGCCGCCGCCGCTTGTGCGGCAATGGTGGTCAATTGAGGCTGGATGCCTAAATTGCCGCTTCCCGGTCAAGTTCGGGTGGCCGGCAGCACACGTCGTAGGCGAGCCGCTCTTCAACGGCATGCCCCCGATGATCGCGCAGCTCACCAGGCAGAAGCGCCGTAGCCGAGGGCTCCGGCATGCGGGTGATCGCCTGGAACCGTTCGCCGAGATCCCGACGTGCTGTCGGTGCATCTGCTGCTGACCGACGAGACGCGCGGCTTCCTCGGCGCGGAGCGGCTGGCGAAGCTGCGTCCCGGGGCGATGCTGGTGAACACCGCGCGCGGGGCGCTGGTGGACGAGGCGGCGATGATCGCGGCGCTGCGGACGGGGCGGCTGCGCCATGCGGCGCTGGACGTGTTCGCGACCGAGCCGCTGCCGGCGGGGCATGAACTGACGACGCTGCCCAACGTGACACTGTCGGCGCACAGCGCATTCCGCACGCCGGAAGCGTCCGACAACCTGATCCGCGGTGCGCTGGACATCGCGAAGGCGCTTGCAGCAGGCTGACCGCGGCGCCCGCCTGGCGGAACGGTAGACGCAGCGGACTTAAAATCCGCAGCCAGTTGGCGTGGGGGTTCGAGTCCCCCGGCGGGCATCGCACGGATGGAACCGGGAGACGTTGCAGATCACCACGCCGGATGACAGGGACCATAGGATCCCTGCCTGACCGTCAGGCTCGCCACCAGCGCACCGGTGCAGCCGAGCGACCCGCACCCAGGCGCGCTCGCGGCGGCTCAGTGCTTCACGGCATCTTGGTCTGCGCGGGCGCCGGCGCCGGCGAGCCATGCTGTATCGAGGCCAGCTCCTTGGCATTGAGATCGTCGGCGCTGTGGTCCGGATGTGACGACGTCTGGGCGGGCATCTTGTGGGCCGGGGCCGGGTGCGTCACGTGACGCGGCTGGACGGTGCCCTCGGCGGGGGCGGCCTGTGCCACGGCGGGACCGGCCACGAGCGCAAGAGCCGAGAGACCGGCGATGAGCGTGGTGCGAGACATGGAGTGCTCCTTTTCGAGTGCCGACAAGGCCTCGCATCGGCCTGCCAGCACCGCCGCCAAACCGGATCGGGTCGGACAGCCCGTTGCGCCGCGCCAGCCTAGCGCCTTTGCCCGCCTGGGTGAACGGTTGCCGCCAATCATGCCGACGGGTCCGGCGTGGCCCGCTGCGGGCGATCACGGTTCGCTGGCGCTGTCAAGAGTTTCGTCCGGACGCGAGGCAGGGTATCGGCGGGTCGGTGCAGCCTGAGACGCCGCGATGGTCGGCGCGGGCGTTTCCGGCCTGGCGGCGGACCGCCGCGGAGGTCAGGGGACCGGGGATGCGCGGCCGGCTGGCCTGGCAATTCGAGCCCGCGGCGGGCATTTTCGTGTTGCAAGAAAAGGCTTGCCGTTCTGGTGCGGTTGGTTGCGTATTCGCTTCGGATTTTTGGCCACACGGCAAATTATCGAAGGATCCTATCAATACGGTTACATAACCGTTCCGTGTACGGTCTGAACCCGGTCGCCCGCGACCTGGCGATGTCAAGTCCCAAGTTTTAGATTTTCGTCTATTCCATTACAAGAAGTTAATCTCATCAAATATTCTTGACTTCACGTTCCGGTGACGTAAAATTCCGGTGTCCCAACAGCGGAGAGGCTCAAAATGAACACGATGGTCCCTGCCTCCGGCAGGCGAGGCAAGGCGCGTGTACGGTGGCGTCAGGGCTTGCTGGCATCAACGGCAGTGTTCTCGCTCGGCGTGCAAGATGCCGCCTGGGCAACCTGCACGGATGGCTCCAATGTGCCGGCTGGCGGCTTCATCATTGGTCAGGCGCCCCTGCAGGTCGCAGCCAACTGGTCACCGAACGTGTTCACCGGCACCGCCGGCTCGCTGTTTATTCCCGATAATTCGGTGAATGAACATAATAATCCGAACGAGCCGCTGACCGGCGGCGGCCACAACTGGGTGTTCGATCAGGGCTCGACGCTCTGCAAGGAGACCGATGTTGGAACAAAAAACAAAGTGGCCACCGGCTGGCAGATCCCGCCGGCCACACCGACCGAATGCGTGATTTTGCCGATCATCGAGAACGGGACTGTCACCAACCTCGGTGACATTCCCTATCAGGGCGATGTGATCACGCCGACCTGCGATCCTACGCTTCTGAGCACCACCGCGCCGAATCCTGCCAACACCTACTTCAACCAACTTGGTTGTTCGATCTCTCACGGCGTTGCCACCACACCACAGACGGCCACGTCATTCATGTTCGTGTCCGGCGTGAAGGGCGGCATGTTCTCGGTGCAACTCGATAACGTCAACAATCCGGTGAACGGCGGCGAAGCCGGCAAGACGGTCGGACCGCTGAACTACTACTCCGGGATTCCGGAAAACTCCCTGCTCACCAGCGCCGCGGTCAGTCCAGACGGACAGTTTGCCATTGCCACCTCGATGAAGCGGCTGCAGGCGGTCTATGCCTGCTACAACCCGTTGGGTGATCCGGGCGATCCGAGCACGCCGATCAACCCGAATTTCTTCGTCCCGCCGGGCGAGATCGTGCCGTGCATGCAGGTTGGTCAGAACAATATGCAAGCGAATCTGACCACCGCGTTCGGGCCTGACTTTCAGCCGTACTTCGGCGGACAGCGGGTGGTGATGAGCTTCGACAGCACGCCGGGCGGAGATTTCAGTTCGGCATGGCCCAACTGCATCTGGGACGGCAGCGGCGCATCTTCACTGGCCGACGCCTTCGCCGAACCGCTGTTCTTCTCCAACGGGTGCGGCAACGCCCAGCCCAACAACGGCTTCCTCTCGGGGCTGGTCACCCAGCCGAATGCTCTGATCACCCATGGGCAGTATATGTACACCGGCCCAATCGGCGGCACGCTCCTGCAGGACTATGTGACGCAGGACCCGATCTCGCATTTTTCGAAATATGAGTTCCGTACCCTGGTCACCGGGCTGTCGCTCGTCACTGGCCTCGGCGTCGCCGAAGATGAGAAATCATTGATGATCTATGCCGATCCGTCGGCGATCGAACTCTCGGGACAGGAGATCGTCACCAAGATGCCGTTGTGCGAGGACATGGGCCCGACACCGCCGCCGCCGCCGCCACCGCCTGTCGTGGTCGGCAGCAACCCGCCGCCACCTGTCGTGACACCGCCGCCCAACACCAACGTACCGCCGCCCAAAAAGGCACCGAAGCCGAGACATGCCAGGCTCGCGGGGGCCTTGCCAGCGGCAAAACTGCATGGACCGATCATCAAGGTCGTCAAGAGTCCCATCAACATCCGCGGCGCTTTTGGCTTAACGCACAAGAAAGGCGCATAAGACCGATGGGGGCTTCGGCCCCCATTGACTTCAGGCGGCCATCGTTGCCGACATGCGCGGCGACGATGACGCAAGCCGGACCCGGCCTGTTCGCGGACGGTTTCTGCTGACACAGCGCTGTCAGCAGGGTGCGGGTATCATCACGTCACGGCAAGTGACAGGTGACCTCATGGACCGGCACGTACTGGGCATCCTGCTGATAACCCTCTCGGCGATTGCCTACAGTTCCGCGGGGTTCTTCACGCGCCTCATCCATCTCGACGCCTGGATCATGCTGTTCTGGCGCGGATGGTTCGCCGGTTTGATGATCCTGTGGGTCATCGTCGTGCAGGAGCGCGGCAATACGTTGGCCGCGATGCGGGCAGTCGGCCGTCCTGGCCTCGCCGCGGCGCTGTGCTCGACCGCCGCAACGATCCTGTACCTCAATGCGCTCCGCCGCACCTCGGTGGCCGATGTCGCCGTGATCTTCGCGGCGGCGCCATTCCTCACTGCCGGCCTCGGCTGGCTGTGGCTTGGCGTGACGGAAGCCTGGACGACGCTCGCCGCCAGTCTCGTCACGCTGGTCGGGGTCAGCATCATGGTCAGCGGCGCGGCAGCCGATGGACATCTGACAGGCGAAATCCTTGCCTTCGGCATGGCCCTGTGCATGGCGATCATGATGTTGATCATTCGCCGACACCACGAGACGCCGATGCTGCCGGCGGCTTGTCTGTCGGCCCTGCTTTGTCCGCTCGTGGTGTGGCCGTTCGCCTCGCCGTTCGCGATTGCTCCGGGAGATTTGTTCTATCTTGTCTCTGTTCGGCACGACACAGTTCGGCCTCGGACTGGTCTTTCTCACCATGGGCGGTCGATTGGTCTCCGCGACCGAGAACGCACTGATCAACACACTGGAAGCCCCGCTTGCCGTGGCGTGGGTGTGGCTTTGTTTCGGTGAGACGCCATCTGTCCGCAGCCTCGCCGGCGGCACCATCGTCATGGCAGCGGTCGCCGCGCATGTCTGGCATGGCAATCGATACAGGCTCGTCTCTGCGGCTGGTTGACACGATGGCAATTCCGTACCGTTTGTGCCAACTCTCGCCGCGTCGCGAAACGCCTTTCGCAGGATCTGAGCAGACGTATGGACGGAACAGCAAATCGGCCGCGCGAATGGCGCCGATCGTGGAACACTTCGACGGCGAGCGGTTCTTCAACCCGCATGCCCGCCTCGGCAAGACCCCCCGCGAGATCCGCGAGTGGCGGCGGACGCGCCGAAAGGAGCCGTGGCCGGAGCATGTCGACGACGCGATCCTAGCGCCGCCCCATCGCATCGCGCACGACAGGATTTCGGCGACCTTCATCGGCCATTCGACATTCCTGGTGCAGGTAGGCGGTGTCGCCGTACTCACCGACCCGATCTGGTCCGAGCGATGCAGCCCCGTTGCCTTTGCCGGTCCACGCCGCGTGCGGCGGCCCGGACAGAGCCTGCATGCGTTGCCTGGCGTCGATCTGCTGCTGGTCTCGCATAATCACTACGACCACATGGATCTGCCGACATTGCGCAAGGTGCGGGCACGTTGGTCGCCGCGGGTGGCAACCGGCCTTGGCAACGCGCGCCACCTTGCAAAGGCGGGCATCCGGTCGGCGGTCGAACTCGATTGGTGGCAAAGTGCGGAACTCGCAGGCGCGCGGGTAACCTACGCGCCCGCGCAGCATTTCTCCTCGCGCGGGCTGTACGACCGAAACCGCTGTCTTTGGGGCGGGTTCGTCGTCGAGGCCAAAGGCGCCGTCGTCTATTTCGCGGGCGACTTCCGGCTATTGCCCACACTTCGCCGAGATCGGGCGCAGGTTCCCGCGCATCGACCTGGCGCTGCTTCCGATCGGGGCCTACGAGCCGCGATGGTTCATGCGTCAGCAGCATGTGAACCCGCGGGAGGCGGTGCGAGCACACCTCGACCTGAAGGCGCGGCGCAGCCTGGGGATGCATTTCGGCACCTTCCAGTTGACCGACGAAGCGATCGATGCGCCGGTGCTGGCGCTTCGACAGGCGCAGGCCGAGGCCGGTGTGGCGGAAGCGGAATTCGACGTCCTCGCCTTCGGGGAGACCCGTCAATACCTGAGGGAATGACGGCGCGCGATGCGGCCGATCGACGCGGAGAGCCTACCGTTCCGACATCTGATAAGGGTGCTGCACCGGAACAAGCTGGTAGTAGCGCCGTGTTGGCAGGAGCTTTCCATCGGCGTCCAGGCGGTCAACCACCGCTCGATGCACCTTGCCGTCGCATTGCGGCACTTTGAGGTACGGCGCCGGATCGACAGGCGCTCCGGCCAATATCATCTCGAAATACAAATGCGCACCGAATGTGAGACCGGTCTTGCCGACCACCCCTAGCTTCTCGCCGGCTGCAACGGTGAATTTGCCGTCCGTGAAAGCCGGCATCACCATACCGAAATGGCTGTAGACGCCGACGAAGCCGTCGTGCTGCACCAGCATTTCGAGGCCGCCGGGCGCCTTGTTCTGGATGCGGATCACCGTGCCTGGTGCTGTCGCCAGTACGGGTGCACCCTCCGGCGCCGGCAGGTCGACACCATAATGATAGGAGCCGGCCTGTGGCTGTTTCGGCAGCACGCGCGGGCCGAATGGCGATGAGATGCAGGCCGGCGTGACCGGCGGCATGAGGATCGCGCCGTGGCGCGATTGCGCGGCGGACGCATCGCCTGCCCAGAGCAGGACAGCCAGGGATGCCGACGCAACCAGAGTGGATTTCAGTGCCATCGTGGCGAAGGGACTACCGTAAAACGAATCGCGCCATCAGATATCCTTTGGGGGTATTGCTCGCATGGGACTCCGGCACGCCATGCTCAGCTTGTCGTGTGAGCGAAGTCGTGATCCGGATCGCCAGCAAATGTCAATTTGGCGGAAGCTGCACCATTGCTCCCATCCGTCATGGTCGGCGAAGATCGGCATCCACGACTTCCTTGATCCATGAGCGGGAAAGACGTGGATGGCCGGCCTTCGCCGACCATGACGTCGGGTCAGCTCTCGCCTCATTGCTCAGAATGAGAACCGCTGCCACATCACCGGAGACGGCTCGCCAGGGTTGCAATGCTGCGCTGCAGCAATTAGTGGACGCTCCGCGATCGGATGATGCAGAATGCCGGTCCGGACATGCGGATTTGGAATGAGCGATGCCAGAAACGCCAATTCTAACGCGTGCAGCACCAACCGATCACGCGATCGGCATGAATTGGGGCGCTATCGATCTCAACTTGTTGATCATATTCGACGTGGTCATGCAGGAGCGCAACCTGACCCGTGCCGGAAGGCGCCTCGGGCTCAGCCAGCCTGCTGCCAGCCACGCGCTGGCGCGGTTGCGCCACATGCTGCATGACGACTTGTTCGTTCGCACGCCCGAGGGTATGCGACCGACTCCGCGCGCGGAGCAGATGGCGCAACCCGTGCGCGACGCATTGCGCGAGCTGCGCATCACGTTGGAGCCGGAGGCATTCGATCCGGCCAGCTCCACGCGCGAGTTCAGCCTGGCGGTGAACAACTACGCCGCGCGCGCCATCGTGCCGACGCTGGCGCGCACCGTGGGCAATCTGGCGCCGCGCGTGAGCCTGGACATCAATCCCATGGGCATGCGGGACGTGTTGGATCAGTTGGATGCAGGCGGGATGGACGTGGCGCTTACCACGCTGGTCGATGGCGGCGAGCGGTTCAAATGCGTCCGCGTCATGGATGATGATTTTGTGGTGCTGCTGGACAAATCGCATCCGGCCGCCGAGGAAGCAGTGCTGTCGGCCGAGCGGCTGGCGGAAATTCCGCATATTGCCATCACCTCAACCGGAGATGACACCAGCTTCATCGATGATGCGCTGGAGCAACGCGGACTGGCACGGACGATCGCAACGCGCGTGCCGTTTCTGTCCGTCGTGCTGATGCTGGTTGGTTCCAATCGGCTGGCGGTCGTGCCGCGCCGCGTCGCGGACGATCTGGCGCGCATATGCCCGCTGGTTGGCAGGGAACTGCCGTTTGCCTCGCCGCGCATCGTGCTGTCGATGATCTGGCACCGTCGGCTGGACAATCATGCCGCCCATCGCTGGCTGCGCGATATGATCAGGGCATCGGCGCAGACCACCTGACGGGCCGTCCAGCGCTTCATTCTTCCGCCGCATGTCCGCATTCATCCGCCCCTCCTGACGTTCCGCCCGGGCTGCCTCGATATTGCAGCGCAGCATGATGGATATCGGAGGCAAGATGACCCGAAGGGGAATGCAGGCGACCCTGCGATTTGGGGCGATTGGCCTAAGTGTCGTCGCCGTTGCCATTGTGGCCGTCCGCGAATTCGTCCGCGCAACGCTCGCCCGCGGTGCAGGCCGAAGCTGCCGCAACACCGTTGGTTCCCGCTGTTACCGCGAAGGCGACGCGGCAGGACGTGCCGATCTACGCGACCGGCGTCGGTTCGGTGCAGGCCTATCAGTCCGTGCTGGTCCGCGCGCGTGTGGATGGCACGCTCACGCAATTTCCCGTGCGCGAGGGCCAGGAAGTCAAACAGGGCGACCTGATCGCGGTGATCGATCCGCGGCCTTATCAGGCGGCGCTGGACCAGGCGACTGCGAAGAAGGCACAGGACGAGGCGCAACTTGTCAACGCGCGGCTTGATCTGACGCGGTTTCAGTCGCTGGCGAAGCAGGATTTCGCCTCGCGCCAGCAGGTCGACACGCAGCAGGCGCTGGTGAACCAGTTCGTCGCCGCCATCGCCGGCGACAGCGCCGCGATCGAGGCGGCACAGCTCAACGTGGCATATTGTTACATAACATCGCCGGTTGATGGCCGCGTCGGGTTGCGCATGGTCGATCCCGGGAATTTGATTCACGCCACCGACACCACGGGTATCGTCACGATCACGCAGATCCATCCGATCTCGGCTACCTTCACCCTGCCGCAGGAGGAACTGCCGCGCGTGGAGACAGACATGGCCGGCGGTGCATCGCCGGTGCTTGCCTATGCCAGCGACGACCGCTCCCTGCTGGGCCAGGGAACGCTGCTGACGCCGGACAATACGATCGACGACACTACCGGCACGATCCGGCTCAAGGCGACGTTTCCCAACAAGGACGGACAACTCTGGCCTGGCCAGTTCATCAATGCGCATCTGCAGATCGGCCTGGCGCACGACGCGGTGACCGTGCCGCCGGCCGCGATCGAGCATGGTCCGGATGGGCTCTACGTCTATGTCGTTCGACCGGATGCCACGGTGGCAATCGCAACCGGTCGCCATCGGCTACCAGAACGATACGCTCGCTGTCGTGACCAGCGGCCTTGCCGGTGGCGAAGCCGTGGTGGTCGACGGGCAGTCCCGCCTGCAGGCCGGCACAAAAGTGGCCGTCACCACCGCGCCGCGGAGCGAGCTGACCGATGAGCATCTCCGCACCCTTCATCCGCCGGCCGATCGCCACATCGCTGCTGATGGCGGCGATCTTCCTCGTCGGTCTCGCGGCCTATCCGCTGCTGCCGGTGGCGCCGCTGCCGCAGGTGGATTTCCCGACCATCACCGTCACCGCGCAGTATCCGGGCGCCAGCCCCGACACGATGGCGTCTTCGGTCGCCGAGCCGCTGGAGACGCAGTTCAGCCAGATCAACGGCCTGGCGCAGATGACGTCGATGAACGTGCTGGGCACCAGCACGATCACGCTGCAGTTCGACCTCGATCGCAACATCGACGCCGCGTCGACCGATGTGCTGGAGGCGATCAACGCCGCGCAGGGTCAATTGCCGAAGAACCTGCCGAACCAGCCGACCATCCGCAAGATCAATCCGGCGGATGCGCCGATCTTCATCCTGGCGGTGCAGTCGGACGCGCTGCCGCTGACGGCGGTGGACGACTACGCCGAGAACATCCTGGCGCAGCAGCTGTCGAAGATTTCCGGCGTGTCGCAGGTGGTGGTCGGCGGCCAGCAGAAGCCGGCGATCCGCGTGCAGATCGACCCCGCCAAGCTGGCCTACATGGGTCTCACGCTGGAGGACGTGCGCAACGTCATCACCAATGCGACGGTGGACAGTCCGAAGGGCAGCATCGACGGTCCTGACAAGTCCTACACCGTGCTGGACGACGACCAGCTGACCGACCCCGCGCCGTACAACGACATCGTCGTCGCCTTTCGCAACGGCGCGCCGGTGCATATCGGCGACATCGGCCAGGCGGTGCGCGGGCCGCAGAACCGCGAGCTCGCCGCCTGGCAGAACGGCAAGCACGGCGTGCTGCTGCTCGCGTTCAAGCAGCCCGGGCGCCAACGTTATCCAGACCGTGGAGCGCATCAAGGCGGCGCTGCCGGCGCTGGAGGCGTCCATCCCGCCGACCGTGCATGTCAGCACGATCGTCGACCGCACGCAGGTGATCCGCGCATCGGTGAGCGACGTCGAGTTCACCCTGGCGCTGTCGATCGGGCTGGTGGTGATGGTGATCTTCCTGTTCCTGCGCAATGTGTGGGCGACGATCATCCCCAGCGTCACCGTGCCGCTGGCACTGGTCGGCACGTTGGGCGCGATGTACCTGATGGGGTTCAGCCTCGACAATCTGTCGCTGATGGGCCTGACGATCGCGGTGGGCTTCGTCGTCGATGACGCGATCGTCATGCTGGAGAACATCTACCGCACATCGAGGACGGCATGACGCCGATGGACGCGGCCATCAAGGGCGCCGGCGAGATCGGCTTCACCATTGTCTCGATCAGCCTGTCGCTGATCGCCGTGTTCATCCCGCTGCTGCTGATGGGCGGCATCGTCGGGCGGCTGTTCCGCGAGTTCGCCATGACCGTGTCGATCACGGTGGTGGTCTCGGCATTGGTCTCGCTGACGCTGACGCCGATGATGTGCTCGCGCTTTCTGGTCGAACGATCACGGCCGGCATGGCCGGCTCTACCGGATGGTGGAGGCGATGTTCGACGGGATGCTGGGATTCTATCGCACCACGCTCGACATCGCGCTGCGCTTTCGGTTTATCACGCTGATGGTGTTCATCGCGACGGTGACGGTCACCGGGGTGCTGTTCGTCATCATTCCGAAGGGCTTCTTTCCGACCCAGGATGTCGGCCTGATCATCGGCATTTCCGAAGGCGCGCAGGACTCGTCGTTCGACACGCATGGTCAAGCCTCCAGCAGCAGCTCAACGACATCGTGGCACACGATCCCGCGGTGGCGTCGTTCGCCTCGCAGGTCGGTGCGGGAACCGGCGGGCAGCAGGGTAACGACGGCCGGATGTACATCAACCTGAAGCCGTGGGATCAGCGGCCGGGCGACGACGTGATGAAGGTGATCGCACGGCTGTCGGAGAAGGCGCAGGCGGTGCCCGGCGTCCAGCTGTTCATGCAGCCGGCGCAGGACATCAATGTCGGCGGCCGGCTGTCGCGCACCCTGTACCAGTTCACGCTTGCAGGACGCCGACCCTGCCGAGCTGAACGCCTGGGCGCCGAAGATGCTGCAACAGATGCAGGCGCTGTCCAGGACTGCGCGACGTCGCCACCGATCAGCAGATCGCCGGCACGACCGCGACGCTCACCATCGACCGCAACGCCGCACAGCGCTTCGGCATCGAGCCGCAGCAGATCGACGACACACTGTACGATGCGTTCGGCCAGCGCGAGGTGACGCAGTATTTCACCCAGCTCAACTCCTATTTCGTGATTCTGGAGGTGCCGCCGCAGCTCGAGGGCGATGTGGAGACGCTGCGGAAACTCTATGTGCGCGCGCCGAACGGGCAGGCGGTGCCGCTCTCGGTTCTGGTCCGCACCGATACCAAACCGATCGCGCCGCTGGCGGTGAACCATCAGAGCCAGTTCCCGGCGGTGACCATCTCGTTCAATCTGGCGCCAGGCGCTTCGCTGGGCGATGCGGTGACCGCGATCAACCAGATCTGCGACGACCTGCATGCGCCGCTGTCGCTGCAGGGCAGCTTCCAGGGCAGCGCCCAGGCGTTCCAGAGTTCGCTCAGCAGCGAGCCCTACCTGATCGCCGCGGCACTGACCGTCGTCTACATCATTCTTGGTGTGCTCTACGAGAGTTACATCCTGCCGCTAACGATCCTGTCGACGTTGCCATCTGCCGGCGTCGGCGCATTGCTGATGCTGATGCTGGCGCACACCGACCTGTCGGTGATCGCGATGATCGGGATCATCCTGCTGATCGGCATCGTGAAGAAGAACGGCATCATGATGGTGGATTTTGCCATTCATGCTGAACGCAATGACGGTCTGCGGCCGGCCGAGGCCATCCGGCAGGCCTGCCTGATGCGTTTTCGGCCGATCCTGATGACGACAATGGCGGCATTGCTGTCGGGTCTGCCACTGATGCTGGAGAGCGGTGCCGGCTCGGAACTGCGCAAGCCGCTTGGCTACGCGATGGTCGGCGGGCTGCTGCTGAGCCAGATACTGACGCTCTACACGACGCCCGTCATCTATCTTTATCTCGATCGGCTGCAGCACCTGCTGGCGCCGCAGCGACGCGCGCGGCTGCCCCGCCTTGCGGAGAAGCTGGGTGAGGTTGGCGCCGGCTAGAGCAAGCCCAGGTGGCCGGAGAAACTGTATACCTCGCCCGCTTGCGGGAGAGGTCGCTGCGAAGCGGCGGGAGAGGGTGCATCGGCAGTCAAGAGCAGCCGAGCCGCACCCTCTCCCGCGCCGCTGACGCGGCTGCGACCTCTCCCGCAAGCGGGCGAGGTGTACTCTACGGCGCGACTTTGCCAGTGACGATGAGCGTGCCCGATGCAAACGATCGTCGCCGGATCGCAAGCCTATGTGCCGATGCAGGCACTGCATAAGCAATGCCCTTGGCCGCCGAAACCGTCGGCACATCTATCGGACGCTATGCAAGCTGATATAGCCGCAAGGACCACTGCAATGCCCGATATCACCGTCAACGGCGTCCGCCACAACCTGGACGCCGATCCTGCAATGCCGTTGCTGTGGGCGCTGCGCGATCTGCTTGCTCTACGCGGCACAAAGTTCGGATGCGGCATCGGTGCATGCGGCGCTTGCACGGTGCATCTCGATGGTCAGGCGGTGCGCTCCTGCATCACGACACTTGAGGATGCCGCGGGAAAGCAGGTGCTGACCATCGAGGGTCTCGGCATGCATGGCGAACACATGGTGCAGCGCGCCTGGAAAGCAGCCAACGTGCCGCAATGCGGCTACTGCCAGCCCGGCCAGATCATGCAGGCCGCCGCGCTGCTGAAGCAGACCCCGAAGCCCACGGAGCAGCAGATCGTCGATGCGATGAGCGGCAATATTTGCCGTTGCGGCACCTATCAGCGGATCAAGGCGGCAATCAACGCCGCGGCTGCGGAGGCAGCGTGATGAGCAAGCTCGAAAATCTCAGCCGCCGTCACGTGCTGAAGGGCATCGCCCTGTCGCGCTTTATGCTCGGCGCGCGCGTTGCCACGTGGTCGCCGATCGAGCAGGCAGGCGCCGAGCCTGCTTCCTTCGCACCCAACCTGTTCGTCGCCATCGCGCCCACCGGCCAGGTGACGATCGTCGTGTCGCGCTCGGAGATGGGCACCGGCATCCGCACGAGCCTGGCGATGGTCCTGGCCGACGAACTCGATGCGGACTGGCACGCCGTGCGCGTGGAGCAGGCGCAGGGCGATGCGAAGTACGGCGACCCGAACACCGACGGTTCCAAGAGCATCCGACTGCTGCTTAATGCGATGCGGGAAGCCGGCGCCACGGCTCGCCACATGCTGGTGACTGCCGCCGCGCATCGTTGGGGCGTTGTGCCGTCCGCGTGCCACACGGAGGCCGGCACCGTTGTGCTCGGTGCGGCCGGCAAGCGCCTGGGCTATGGCGAACTGGTCGAGGATGCGGCGAAGCTTCCGGTGCCGCCGCCCGATTCGGTGCCGCTGAAGTCGCGTGCCGCCTGGCGCTATATCGGCAAGCCCGTGCCGGTCGTCGATCTGGACGACATTGTGCAGGGCAGTGCGGTCTACGGCATCGACGTGATGCTGCCGGGAATGTTGCACGCCTCGGTCGAACGGCCGCCAAGCTACGGCGGGCGTGTCAAAAGCTATGACCCAGCCGAGGCGCTGAAGGTGCCTGGGGTCGAACGCGTGGTGGAGATTCCGGGTGCTCCGCCGCCATCCGGCTTCCTACCGCTGGGTGGTGTCGCGGTGATCGCCGGCAACACCTGGGCGGCCATGCAGGGACGGCAGAAGCTGCAGATCGAGTGGGAGCCGGGGCCCAACGCCGGCTATGACACCACCAATTATCGCGCCGCGTTGGAGACGACGGCACGCCAGCCGGGCAAGGTGGCGCGCGAGAATGGCGACGTGGACCGCGCATTGCTGGCTGCCAGCAAACGTGTCAGCGCCGACTACTTCGTGCCGCATCTCGCGCACGCGACGATGGAGCCGGAATCATGCACGGCGGTTTTCGCTGACGGCGCGTGCACGGTATGGGCCGCCACGCAGAATCCGCAGCAGGCACGCGCCACGGTTGCGCAGCTTCTGGGCATTGCGCAAACAGCGGTGACGGTGAACGTCACCCTGCTCGGTGGCGGCTTTGGACGGAAGTCCAAGCCGGACTATGTCGCCGAGGCGGCGTTCCTTGCTCGCGCGGTCGGCGCGCCGGTGAAGTTGACGTGGACGCGTGAGGACGATCTGGCGCACGGCTACTACCATGCAATCGCCGCACAGCATCTGGAGGGTGGCCTGGACGCGAACGGCAAGCCGGTCGCGTGGCTGCACCGCACGGTGTTTCCCTCGATTGCATCCACCTTCACTGCCGGCGCTGTCTATGGCTCCTCCGGCGAGCTGAGCCAGGGCGTGCTGGACATGCCGTTCGACATTGCCAACGTGCGCTGCGAGAACGGCAGGGCGGACGCCCATGTGCGCATCGGGTGGTACCGCTCCGTCTACAACATCCCGCACGCATTTGCGGTCGGCTCGTTTGTCGATGAGCTTGCGGCAGCAGCAGAGAAGGATCCGGTGCAGTTCCTGCTGTCACTGCTGGGCGAGTCGCGCAAGCTCGATCCTCACCTGCTGGGACCCGAATACGGCAACTACGGTGCGTCGCTGGACGAGTATCCGATCGATATTGGCCGGATGCGCAATGTCGTGCTGCTGGCGGCTGCACGTTCAGGCTGGGGATCGCCGCTTCCGGCACGCCACGGCCGCGGCATAGCGGTGCATCGCAGCTTCCTGACCTACGTCGCGGCAGTGGCGCATGTGGCGGTGGCGGCGGACGGCACGGTGACGGTGCCGCGCATCGATCTCGCGGTGGATTGCGGGATGGTGGTGAACCCCGACCGTGTCGCGGCGCAGTTCGAAGGCGCGGCAGTCATGGGACTTGGCAATGCGCTCTACAGCAGCCTGACGTTCAAGGAAGGCCGCGCCGAACAGACCAACTTCGCCGACTACCAGGTGGCGCGCATCGATGCCACGCCGGAGACGCATGTTTGCGTGGTACGAAGCGAGGCGCCGCCCGGCGGCGTGGGCGAGCCTGGCGTGCCGCCCGTCTCCGCGGCGATCTGCAATGCGATTTTCAGCGCCGTGGGACGTCGGGTCCGCGCTCTGCCGGTTGATCCGGCGGAGCTCAGGTCTGCCTGATCCGACCAGCGCGGCCAGCGCATCGGCTCGCCCGTCATGGCTGTAGCAGCACTCTCCCCTCCCCTTGCGGGCGGGGGCTGGGGGAGGGGTCGCGCCAGTGGACGCGAAGGTGATGGCACGACTACGAACTTTGACTGCGTGCTGCTGGCCCCTCCCCCAACCCCCTCCCGCAAGGGGAGGGGGAGGATTTTTCTCCAGCGCGCTACAACGATATGGTAATATCTCCATCACCCATATCGGTGCACAGGTGCCATGACAGCGCTCCTTGGTGTCGCGGCCTTCAAGGGAATGGATCGCGCAGAGCTTGATCGGATCGAAGCAAGAAGCCGTATGGTCGAGCCTCGCGACGGCACGCGGATCTTCGCTCACGGCGATGCGGCGGACGCCGTGTATGCCATCGTCGCCGGCGAAGGGCATGTTCGCATCGGCACGATCGATCGAAGCAGCAAGGGCCTCATGATCGCGATCTCCGGCGCGGGTGACATATTTGGCGAGGTCGCAGTCATCGATGGCAGCACGCGTACGGCCGACGCCGTTGCCGAAGGCCGCGTGCGGCTGCTGCGGATCAACAGCACCGTGTTCATGGAGGCTCTGGCAACCAACGCCACGCTCGGCGCCAATCTTTGCCGGATATTTGCGGGACAACTGCGCCGCACGTCCGAGTTGCTGCTGGATGCAACGTTCGAAAGCCTGGAGGTCCGGCTTGCGCGTCAGGTGCTGTATCTGGCGAGGCGTGAGGGTCGACGCACCGAGCAGGGCCTCCAGCTTGCGGGTCGCTTCAGACAGAGCGACCTGGCAGACCTGCTGGGAGCCACGACCCGCAGCATCATTACCATCCTGAATGCCTGGCGAACCTCCGGTCTGGTGATCTACGATGCTGCCCGCGCGCAGCTTACCATTTGCCGTGAAACCGGCCTGCAGGAGCTGGCTGGCAGCGTGGCACAGCAGGAGCGGATTTAGACTCCTTCGACGGGCGTGCTTGCGCGGCCGCACAACGATATGCTTGCATGGCCGCAGGCACGTCATCGCACCTGCGATCTGCAAGGGTGGAGCCGGCAAAGCAACACAAGTGCGACGGATGCAAGCACGAAAGCATGCCATGAGCGACGATTATGACACCGACATCGTGACCTGGAGCGAGCGCCAGGGCGCTCTGCTGCGCCGTCGCGCTGCCGGCGAGTTGGTGAACGACGCGGATCTGGACTGGCCCAACATCGCCGAGGAGATCGAGAGCGTGGGGCAGAGCCAAACCGACGCGGTCGAGTCGCTGCTGTTTCAGGCGCTTCTGCATGACCTGAAAGCGAGTGCATGGCCGTTGTCGCGGGACGCACCTTCCTGGCGAGGCGAGGCGCGCGGATTCCGGGCGCAGGCGCGACGCAAATTCAGGCCCTCGATGCGGCAGAAGCTCGATATCCCTGGGCTCTATGCCGACGCATTGCAGGCGCTTCCCGACATGATGGACGACCAGCCGCCGCTGCCTGTGGCGACCGACTGCCCAGTGACGTTGGACGAACTGCTGAGTCACGAAGCGACCAAATGACCGGCGCCGGCATGTTGGTATCGGAGGCGGGATGACCCGACCCCTCGTCATTGCCGCGCAGGTCCTGGCAGTCCTGATAGCAGGCTCGGTTCTTGGACCCGTCGCGGCAGCCGGCCCGGATCAACCCGTAGCGGCGAACGCAGCCCCTGCGAAAACCGGCAAGGAACGCCTGACCGACAAGGCGTCCGACGAGCAGCGCTTGAACGACTGCAAGGTGGCGCAGTCCCGGCGGACCCGTCCCCGGCCGACAAGCTGCACCGGGGGCGCAGGAGGCTGACGACCTTTCAGGGGCGTCTCAACCTCCCTGCGCCACCAGACGGGCAAACTCGGAAAGCTGATCGGCCTCCACGTCGGACACCGCGTAATACGTGATGCCACCGCGCCGCCAGGTGACAAGGTTGAAGCCCTGCCTCGACGCGGTGTGGAACGGTTCGTCGGCGCCGCCGGGCGAAGACCAGGCGAACAGGTTGATCACGTGCTTCGCGCGCCGGTACACCACCGCCGCCGCCTGGTGCCCATCGACATAGTCCAGCCGGCCACCGATCAGCGGGAACCCGACGTCCTTCAGATCGCGCACCGGCGGCGACACATCCAACCGCTCCGACAGCCACGGCTTCACCGTGTGCTGATCGCTGGTCAGCACGTCGGTCAGATGATCGGCCTGCATCGAACGGATGTGGCTGCCGATCACACCCTGCATCACGTCGTCCTGACCGCCGGGTCGTCCACCCATCACCAGCATGGTCAGAGCCACGCCGGCCAGTGCGCCGGCCAGTCCGGTGCCGGCCATGCCGAAGCCCGGCCAGCGGAACCATGGCCGCGCCGCCGCGGCCGCGAAGGCAGGAGGCGCCTCGCGTTCCAGAGCCGCACCGATGCGCGCGGCCAGGCCCGGCGGAGCGCGATGATAGGGCAGGTTGGTGCGGATCGCCGCCTGCATGGCGCGCAACTCCTCCAGCTTGGCAGCGCAGGTGCCGCAGCTCGCGACGTGGCGGCTCACGCGCAGGCGCGCGAAGGGTCCCAGCGCAGCGTCGAGCAGGCCCGACAGCAATCCGGCGGCGCGGCTACAGTCCATGCGCGTTCTCCGACTCGGCCTGCTGCAGCCACAGGTTTCGCAGGCTGAGCCGCGCACGTGACAGCCGCGACATCACGGTCCCGATCGGCACGCCCGTCACCGTGGCGATCTCCTTGTAGGCAAGGTCCTCGACCTCCCGCAGCAGCAGCACTTCGCGATACTCCGCCGGCAGTTGTTCCAGCAGCCGGCTCAGAGTCTGGCTGTCGATGCTCTCCAGCAGCATCGCCTCGGGATCACGCGGGCGGTTGCCCCACATCGTCTCTTCCGTGTCGGCCGAGTCCGCCGCAGGCGTGTCCGGCAGGAACACCATGCGGCCCGAGCGGTTCTCTTTTACCCAGGTGACGAAGGCGTTGCGGACGATGGTCAGCAGCCACACGCGGAAATTCCCTCCCTGAAAGCCGTCGAAATAGCGATACGCCCGCAGATAGGCCTCCTGCACCACGTCCTCGGCATCCGACGTGTTGCCCGCCAGCCAGCGGGCAAGGTTGTAGGCGGCATCGAGATGCGGCAGCGCGAGCAACTCGAAGCGTCTGCGTCGATCGTCGTGTGCCAAGGCCTTGGTCCTGACTGCGCGCTCCCGGGTTCCATACCCGGCGAGGCCTCATCTTATTCCTGGAAGCGGCGGGAATAACTTTGCGGCGAAACCGGTAGAGCCTGCAATCGGGGCCGGTGGGCGGACCCGAACAGCAGGAGTTCAACCATGAGCAGCGATTCCATCACCGAGCCTGGCGATATGCAACGCCGCGGTTTTCTGAAATGCATGACCTGGGCAGGCACTGCCATGGTCTGGACGGTGGCGGGCGGCGTGCCGCGCTCGCGTCTGATCGGCAGCGCCGAGGCCGCGACAAACGAGGGTTACACCTTCGTGCAGTTCAGCGACAGCCACATCGGCTTCGACAAGCCGGCCAATCCCAACGTGACCGCGACGTTGCAGGACGGGCTGAGCAAGATCGCAACGATGCCGGTGCCCCCGTCATTCATGATCCACACCGGTGACCTCACGCACCTGTCCAAGCCGGCGGCGTTCGACACGGTGCAGCAGCTTCTGGGTACGACCAAGCTCGCTGTGCACACGGTGCCAGGCGAGCACGACATCCTCGAGGAGGAGGGCAAGAGCTACCTCAACCGCTTCGGCAAGGGCACCAAAGGCGATGGCTGGTACAGCTTCGACGCCGGCGGCGTGCATTTCATCGGGCTGGTGAACGTGGTGAACCTGCAGGGCAACGGCCTCGGCGCGCTGGGTCACGAGCAGCTCGAATGGCTGGAGGCTGACGTGAAGCAGCTCAGCGCAAGCACACCGATCGTCGTGTTCGCGCATGTGCCGCTGTGGACCGTGTATGCCGACTGGGGCTGGGGCACGTCCGACGGCGCGCAGGCGCTCAGCTATTTGAAGAAGTTCGGCTCGGTCACCGTGCTGAACGGACACATCCACCAGACCATGCAGAAGGTGGAAGGCCATGTCGCGTTCCACACCGCGTGCTCGACCGCCTTCCCGCAGCCGGCGCCCGGCACGGCAAAGGGTCCGGGGCCTATGCTGGTTCCGGCGACGGAGCTGAAACAGCATCTTGGCATTGCGCGCGTGAGCCTCGTGTCGTCGAACGCGCCGCTGGCGATTGTCGACATGCCGCTGGCGAGCTGAAGGACCGACAATGACTGGCAAACTTGAGCCGGGCCGCTGCGCCCGGCGCTCTCTGCTGCGCCGCGTTCTGGGTGCAGGCGTCGTGGCGCTGATCGGTGCAGGGGCGCGCAAGGCCGCCGCACAGGAAGGGGAGGTGGTGATCGACAATTTCACCTTCTCGCCGACGCCGCTGACCGTTAGCGTCGGCAGCGAAGTGACCTGGGTGAACCACGACGACATTCCGCACAGCATCGTCTGTCCTGCGCTGAACGTGAAGTCGCATCCGTTGGATAGCGACGACAGCTTTGCCTACAAGTTCGAGCAGGCGGGAACCTACGAGTACATGTGCGGGCTTCATCCGCACATGCGTGGAAAGGTTGTGGTGGGGGCATGAAGTAAGCAAGGTTTCACCGCAGAGGCGCAGAGACGCGGAGGAAATGCATTGCCGCTTCGTGCGACGCGCATGCAGGTCGTTTCGGCATTCTCTGCGCCTCTGCGCCTCTGCGCCTCTGCGGTGAAGCTGGCTTACTTTATAGCGTTCGCTTCGCGTAGTTCGGCGATTCGCTCCGCCGAATAACCAAGCGCGATCAGAATCGCGTCGGTATGCTCGCCGGCGCGCGGCGGCTGCATCCGCAAGGCAGGTGCCTCGTCGTCGATGCAGAACGGCAGGCCCGGAAGATTGGCCACGTTGCCCCTGGGCATGGCAATTGCAAGCGCCCGACCGAAGGCATTGAGTTGCGGATCATCGAACAGATCCGATGGCGTGCGCACCGGCGAGAACGGGATGTTCGCCTCGTCCATGACGCGCTCCAGCTCGCCGATCGCGCGTTCGCCCACGATCGCCGCGACGATTTCGCGCAACGCCGGGCGGTTCTTCACGCGGTCGGCATTGCTGCGGAAGCGCTCGTCGGCCAGCAGATCAGGGCGATCGAACCTGTCGCAGAACGCACGCCAGTGATTGTCGGAAGTGATACCGATGAACAGCTTTTCTCCATTCAGCGTGGGGAAAGTCTCATAAATTCCCCAGGCGCCGCTGCGCGCCGGCATCGGTGGCGAAGGCGTGCCGGTGGCGGCCTCGCCGGCCATGTGCTGACCCACCAGGAACGCGGAGGATTCGTAAAGCGCGCTGGTGATCTTGCGTCCCTCGCCGTCCTTGTCGCGCTGGCGCAGCGCCGCAAGCGTGGCAAGCGCGCCCATCACACCGCCCATGATGTCGATCACCGAAGAACCGGCACGCAGCGGCTGACCGGGTGGCCCGGTCATATAGGCAAGACCGGTCATGTATTGCGCGATCTCGTCGAGCGATGGGCGATGCTCGTAGGGGCCAGGCAAGAAACCCTTCAGCGCGCAGTAGATCATCCGCGGATTGAGCGCGTGCACCGCATCCCAGCCGAGGCCGAGCCGTTCCATCGTGCCCGGGCCGAAATTCTCGATCAACACATCGGCCTTGCGCACGAGGTCCTGTGCGACCGCCAGCCCGTCAGGCGACTTCGCGTCGATGCAGATGCAGCGCTTGTTGCGGTTGAAATACGCGAAGAACCCGGTGGCGAAGCCGTGCAGCCGCCGGGTGCGGTCGCCGTCCGGCGCCGGCTCCACGCGGATCACGTCGGCGCCCAGATCGGCGAGCACGACGCCGCAGGACGGCCCCATCACGGTGTGGCTGAATTCCAGCACAACAATGCCTTCGAGCGGCAGGATTGCCATTGCGGAGTCCGATCTCCTTTGAAGTTCAGCGGGTGCTCAAACCGATCCTGTCCGTTTCCCGCGGATTTCTGTCAACCCGGACGCGCAATGTGTGTATGACCGTCGTGCAGGACGGTGACCCGATCGCCGGTGCGAAAACCAAGTTCGTTGGTCTGCACAACGGAAATCGTGGAACCGCCATCGATCCGCACGATAAACTCCGTCATCGGGTTGCTGCCATCGGCGATACCGGTAGCTGCGCCGCTCGCATCGGCAAGCAGCGCGACACGCCATGGATCGCGATCGCTGCGCGCTGCTGTGGCGCGCATCGAAAGGATGGTGCCTTCACTTGAAGGCAAGGGACGCGCGGTCGCCGCGGGAGTGGCAGTGTTCGTCGCGGTCTGTGCACATCCGGCGATGCCCAGCAGAGCAAGCAGACCAACACATCCGGCGAGTGTCATCTTCCGTGCCTCCCTCCGTCATTCGCCGCGGCACGAGTGTAGCCGCTGCCACCGGCCCACCCAACCATTCACCCGGATGATATGATCTTGCAGAGAACAGCGATCTGCGATAAGGGCTTAGGGGCGAATCCTGATTAGTTACCTGAGCGACGGCCATCCGGCCGCCGTGCCCTCCGGCCATTCCGGCCGCGCCACGACGACGGAGGCCCGCCTCGCATGTCGCGTCCCAACCTATCCGCATACCCGCTCACGTCGCATGCCTCGCTGCTCCGCGGTCTCGGTTGCATGGCCTTGGTCGCTCTGCTCGCGGCCTGTGCCGGCCATCCGTCGCAGCATAGCGCGACCCAGGAGGCGGCGCGGTATGCCGCGCGCGCGCGCGGCAACTACACGCCGCCCGGTCCGCCGGAGGATCCGTGGGGGCCCTATATCCGTGAGTCCAGCAAGCGGTTCGACGTGCCGGAGCTTTGGGTCCGCTCGGTGATGCGCGTCGAGTTCGGGCGGCAACGAGTATCAGAACGGCCGGCTGATCACATCCAGTGCCGGCGCCATGGGGCTGATGCAGGTGATGCCGGAGACCTACGACGAGCTGCGTGCCCGCTACAATCTGGGTGACGATCCGTTCGATCCGCACGAGAACATCCTGGCGGGCACTGCATATCTGCGCGAGATGTACGACATCTACGGCTCGCCTGGATTCCTTGCGGCGTACAATGCCGGGCCTCGGCGACTCGACGACTATCTGAGCAACAACCGCGCGCTGCCCGACGAGACGCGCCGGTATGTGGCGATGATCGGGCCCAACATCGTGGGCGTGTATCCAGCCACCCGTTCGCCGGCCGAGGACTATGCGATGAACGCGCTGCCGATCGATATCCCGCCCGGAACGCGCTATGGCCGCGCGGTCCAGTTGGCGAGCAATCGGGGCAGTGGCGGGCGGGTGCCGATGCGCGGCCCGATCCAGGTGGCGCAACTGCCGGAGCCGCCGCGTCCGATCGCGCAGCCGTCGTCGCAGCAGTATGCCCTGGTAGCGCCTCCGCCGCCCCCGCCCTCGTCGCGCGGCGGTTTCCGGCTGATCCCGCAGGCGGTGGCCGAACCCGTGCCGGCTCACCGTGGCGGGGCGCTCACCGGGCAGTGGGCGATACAGGTTGGCGCCTACTCGTCGGAGGGGCTGGCGCATGCTGCGGTGGGCACCGCGCGCGAGCGGGCGCGCGCGGAATTGGCGGTCGCGCATGCCACGGTCGCCGGGGTGCATCAGTCGCACGGCGTGTTGTATCGCGCGCGGCTCACCGGCCTGTCGCGCGACGCCGCGGTGCAGGCGTGCGAGCGGCTCGCGCATGGCCGCAACGGCTGCATGGTCCTGTCGCCGGAAGCGCAGTCGTAGCTGCATTTCCGTAGTGACAGGCAAACGCCGGGCCGCGCACTTGCACCTCGCCCGCTTGCGGGAGAGGTCCAGTCGCGTCAGCGACGCGGGTGAGGGTGCGTCCAGTCGGCACCCGACTGCCGCTGCACCCTCTCCCGTCGCGCTGCGCGCGGCGACCTCTCCCGCAGGCGGGCGAGGTGAACATTTTTGCGGTCATCCAAAAAATGCCCTAGCGCTGCGTCGGGGCGACCAATCCGTTGTAGGCAGAGCGTGCCCCGGTGAATCCGCCGGAAACGAGCGAATCCAGGTACCGCTCGGTCGCCGGTTGCAGCGCCGCGCGCCATTGCGCGATGCCTGCCGCGTCCGGAACGATGATCTCCTGCCCGGGCCCCGAGGCGCCGTCGCGCACCGGTTTGTCCCACTTGTTCCAGAGCTGACTAAACCGGTCCACCAGGGCCTCGTTGGAAAGTTCATCGATTGCGGCGCGGATGTCGGCGGGAAGGTTTGCGAACTTCTCCTTGTTCATCACCACGAAGAATGCCGAGGTGTAGAAAGCGATATCGGTATGGAACTTCATGGCGTCGTTGAAACCCGGCAGCGGATTGCCCCAATTCGTGACGATGCCATCGATCTTGCCGTCCCTTACGGCGGGCATGACGTCGTTCACCTGCAGGATGGCGGGAAGCGCGCCGATCGATTCCAGCGCTACTGCGACCGTCCTGTTCGGCGCGCGCAGCCGTACGCCCTTCAAATCCGCCGGGCCGGTGATCCGTTTGGCCGCCGTGTGGATCAGACCGGGGTTGTGCACGAACAGCGCGAGGACCTTGTAGTCCTGGTATTCGCCGCCGAGAACGCCGTCCTTGTAGAGCTTCCATAGCGCCCGTGAACCGCTCTGTGCGTCGCGCACGATGAACGGCAGCTCGATGATGGAGCTGCGCGGAAATTTTTCCCCCTCGGCGCCGCGCAGCCCGAGCGCGATATCGATCACACCGTCCCGGACCTGGCTCGCCTGCTTCGTCACGTCGCCGAACGGCGATCCCGCGTTGTAGATCTCGAACTTCACCTTGCCGCCGGTCTTCGCCTCAAGCTCGCTAGCCCAGTGCTGTGCGAAATCGACCTCGAAGAAGCTGGTCGGCCCGAGAAAGTGGCTGAGCTTCAGCGTGGTCGCCGGTGGACCTGCCTGGGCGATCGCCGAGGAAGGTGCCAGGAAACAGGTCACTGCCAGTAAAGCGAGCCACACGGGCACCATTGGACGCATCTGCAGTTTCCTACCTTGATGGCGGCGAGCCGGCCGCGCTGCCTTGCCGCAGCCAATCCCCGGCGTCAAACTGAGCGCAACGGGGCATGTGGACCCCGCACGCTGCCATCACCGGGGAATGTCCGAGATCATGCCTGAAGCCCGTTTCGCCAGTCTCACGCCACTGCTCGCGCCGCGCTCCATCGCGATCCTGGGCGCCTCCAATGATCCGACGCGGATCAGCGGCCGCCCGATCGCCTACATGAAATCGCAGGGCTTTCAGGGCGCCATCTACCCGGTGAACCCGAACCGCAAGGAAGTGCAGGGCCTGAAGGCGTATCCCTCGGTCGCCGACCTGCCCGAAACGCCCGACGTCGCAATCGTCGCCGTCGCCGCCGAACATGCCGTGCAGGGCGTCGCGGACCTGGCGAAGCGCGGCGTGAAGGGCGCGCTCGTGTTCACCGCCGGATTCGCCGAGATGGATGAGGCCGGCGAGGTCGCGCAGAACAGTATGGTCGCCGCAGCGCGCGCGCACGGAATGCGCATCCTCGGCCCCAACTGCCTCGGCGCATTCGACAGCCGCACCGCCTACTACGCGACGTTCTCTTCTTCGTTCAATTCCGGCTGGCCGGTGCCGGGCCGCATCGGCATCGCGTCGCAGTCGGGCGCCTACGGCACGCATCTCTACACGCTGGCGCGCAACCGCGGCATCGGCGCCTCGCTCTGCATCATGACCGGCAACGAGGCCGATGTGACGGTGGGCGAATGCATCGGCTGGCTTGCCGAGAATCCAGAAGTGGACGTGATCGCCGTCTACGCCGAGGGCATTCGCGAGTCGGCGGGATTGATCGCGGCATTCCAGGCGGCGCGTGCGGCGAAGAAGCCGATCGTCATGCAGAAGGTCGGCCGCAGCGAACTCGGCACCAAGGCGGCGAAGTCGCATACCGCCTCGATTGCCGGCGACGATGCGGTGACCGAGGCGGTGATGGCCGAGTTCGGCGTGGTGCGCGCGCGCAACTCCGAGGAGATGCTGGACATCGCGCACACCGCAACCCGGAAGATCTATCCGGCGCGCAACACGCTCGGCGTGATCACCGTCTCGGGCGGCGCCGGCGTGCTGATGAGCGACGTGGCGGACAGCGTCGGCCTGCCGATGCCCGAGATGCCGGCGGCGACGCAGAAGATGCTGCGCGACCTGGTGCCGTTCTGCGCGCCGCGCAATCCGGTGGATGCGACGGCGCAGGTCAGCAACGACGTGACGCTGATCAACAAGTTCACCGACGCGATGATCGGCGAGGGGGGTTACGCGTCGGTGCTCGGCTTCTTCAGCATGACGGCATCCTCGCGCCGCTGGCCGTCGATCCGTGAACAGCTCAATCTTGTGAAGGCAAAGTATCCAGACCGGCTCTACGCTTTATCAGTGATCACGCCGCATGGACGGCGCGATGAGCTGGAAGCCGACGGCTGGGTGGTGCACGAGGATCCGACGCGCGCGGTCACCGCGATCGCCGCGATGGGCCGCTACGGCGAAGCGTTCGCTGCCGCGGAGCCGGCACCGCCGCCGACGGTGGGGCCGGTGGTGCTGCCCGCCGCGACGCCGAGCGAGGCGGAGGCCAAGCGGCTACTGGCCGCTTCCGGCATCCTGTCCGCGCCGGAGCAGCCGTGCGACAGCGCCGCGGAAGCCGTGGCTGCGGCTGAGGTGTTCGGATTCCCCGTGGTGATGAAGATCCTGTCGCCGGATATCATGCACAAGTCGGAGATCGGCGGCGTGCTGCTGAACGTGGGCGATGTCGCCGCGGTGCGCGACGGATACGACCTGCTGCTCGCGCGCGCCAAACGGGCCGCTCCCACCGCGCACATCGAAGGCGTGCTGGTGGCGAAGCAGTTGCAGGGCGGCGTCGAGTGCATTCTTGGCATCCACCGTGACCCGGTGTTCGGTCCCGTCGCGATGTTCGGCCTCGGCGGCATCTTCGTCGAGGTGATGAAGGACGTGGTGTTCCGCCGCTGTCCCTTCGGCGACGATGTGGCGGAGGCGATGATCCGTTCGATCAAAGGGGCACCGCTGCTGTTGGGTGCGCGTGGCAGACCGCCGGTCGATATCAAGGCGCTGGCGCACATGCTGGCGCGGCTGTCCGCCTTCGCGCATGCTGCGGGGCCGCGGTTGTTGTCGGTCGATCTCAATCCGGTGTTCGCCATGCCGGAGGGGCAGGGTGCGTTCGCGGCGGATGCGGTGCTGGAGATCGGCGGGTGATCCAATACAGCTTCGTTGAGACGTTATTTCAGCTGCTGTGGTTGTTCACTCTCTCCACCGCGCGCTCAGCGTCATGGCCGGGACAGTCCGCAAACGCGTCAGGATAGATGTGACGCTGTAAAGGCGTGCGCCCCCTCCCCTTGCGGGAGGGGGTTGGGGGAGGGGGAAACCGCACACAGGCAAGCTTGGTATCGATACCACCACCTTGCGTCGCGTTGGTGCCACCCCTCCCCACAACCCCCTCCCGCAAGGGGAGGGGGAGAATCGCGCCTTGGCCAACGCCTATCCTGATGCGTATCGGGACAAGCCCGGCCATGACGCAGGAGACCTGTTGGTCTGAACGTCGCTACATCATCCGGTCTTCCGGCGGCACCAAGTACCGCGGTGTCTCGCCCGCCAGAGCGCGCCTGATATTGGCGATCGCGCGCTGCAGTCCGACAGCACCGGTCCCGGAAATCGCCGCTGCCGAGTTGTGCGGCGACCCGATCACATTCGGCAGCGCCATGAACGGCTGATCCATGCGGAACGTGCCATGGCGGATCGGCTCGATCCACCATGCGTCGATGCACGCGGTGAACTTCGGATGCGCCGTCAGCCGCTCGTACAGCGCGCGTTCGTCGACGATCTCGCCGCGCGCCACATTCACCAGGATCGCGTCCTGCTTCATCCGCGCGAGCTGCGGTGCACCGATCATTCCCAGCGTGGCCGGCGTCAACGGCGTGCAGATCACCAGCACATCCGACACTTCGAGCAATGCATCGAGCTGGTCCGGCGCGCCGATCCAATCGGTCGGTTCGTCACTGCGGCCGCGCCGGTTGATCGCATGGACCCGCATGCCGAGCCCGCGCGCCAGGCGTGCCGTCGCGACGCCGATGCCGCCGAAGCCCAAAATGCCGCACACGCCGCCGGCCAGCATGCGGTTCCGGTGGAACTGATTGAACTCGCCGCGCGCCAGCGCCGCGTGCTCCACCAGCAACCGCTTCGCCGCAGCCAGACCCATAGCGATCGCATGCTCCGCCATCGGTTCGGCGTAGGCTCCGCCATTGGTGGCTACCAGGACGCCGTCCGGCATCTCCGCGAGGGGCACGAAGTCGATGCCGGCATTGATGAACTGCACGAGGCGCACGTCTTGCAGCAGCGCGATCTCGCCCTGGCGCAATTCCCTTGTCGTGCGCGCGAGCACGGCGTCGGCCTTGCGCAGCGCGTCCGCGCGCCCCGCATCGTCGAGATCGGGCAGATAGATCGCCTCCGCTGCACCGCCCAGCGCATCGCGCACGATCTGCCTGCCGTTCGCCTCCAGCTCGTAGACCACCACCAGCGTGCTCATCTGCTTGCTTCCTTCAAAACCTGAACGCCACGTCGACGAGCCTGGCCGATAAAGCCAGGTGGAACGATAGGCAGGGACTACGAAGCGGGCGCGCCCTCGTTGTGGCCTGGAAGAGTAATGGTGAGCATCAGCGCGCTGAGACTCTTGCCATGCGGGTCGATGGCCAGCGAACGGGTGACGCCACCCCCCAGCGCGTTTTCGATGACAAAGTTCAGCGCACGCAGTTGCGGCAGTTCATACCGGCGCACCGGACCAGGGGTGAGATGGCGGAAATGCGCCAGCACCCGTTCCGGCGTCAGTTCGCGCCGCAGCACCTGCCAGCCCGCGTCATTATAAGCGGTGACCGAGATGTTTGAGGTATTGCCCTTGTCGCCGGCGCGGGCATGGGCGAGGTCATAGACGCGGATGCTCATGCGGCGCGCTCCATGACGATTTCCGGCCGCACCCACTCGCGCGGGATCAGCACGGATTTCACCGCCAGGATTTGCCTCGCCCCGAAATTGACGCCGCCGCCGGCGCCGGTCGGGCCTTGCATATGCAGGCTACGCACTTCCGCGCCCACCGCTTCGGCCGCCTTCCTGTCCGGCGTGCGCGCGGCGATGCGCAGGCGCACTTCATACGGTTCCGGGCACGCATTGGCATCGTTGCCGTGCAGGGAATTCATGCCGATCAGGTCGATGCGCATTTCCTCGTAGGCGAGGCCGCGGCGGCGCAGGCGTTCCTGCACGACCTCGATCGCCAGCCTGGCGCGGGCTACGGCATTGATGCCGGCAAAGCCCATCTCGCCGGACCCCATATAGCCGTCGAAATATCCCACGACGACCTTGTAGGTGGACGTGCGTGGCCTTGCCCGTGCGCCGCTCAAGGCGACACGGTCCTTCTCGACCTGACGGAATGTCACGGCGGAAACGTCAAGCACGCAGTCGGGCGTGATGTACGCGGTGGGGTCGTGCATTTCATACAGCAGTTGTTCGGTGCATGTGGCGATGTCGAGCCGCCCACCGGAACCGGGCGTCTTGGCAACCTCGACGCGCCCGTCCGACCACACATCGGCCAACGGATAGCCCAGGCCCGCGAGGTCCTCGACCTCCTTCACGCCCGGATCGGCGAAGCAGCCGCCGGTAAGCTGGCCGGAGCATTCCAGCAGATGGCCGGCGAGCGTGCCGTTGGCGAGTTTCGGCCAGTCGTCGTACGACCAGCCGAACGCGTGCAGCATCGGGCCGAGGAACAGGGCGGGATCGGCGACGCGGCCGGTGAGGACCAGATCGGCGCCGGTGGCGAAACCCTGCGCAACGACATCGGCGCCGAGATAGGCGTTGGCGGAAGCCATGCGGGGCAACAGCGATTCCAGCGGCGCGCCATCCTCCATCAACGGCAGTTCGGGATGCGCACGCATGATGTCGGTGACGTCATCGCCCTGCACCACGGCGCATGCATAGTCGGGACAGCCCCAGTCGGGCGCGTGCTTGCGCACGACCCGAGCCGCGCCCATCGGGTTGGCTGCCCCCATGTTGGTGACGATCCTGATGCCGCGCTGCAAGGCCGGTGGCATGATCGCTTCCATGCGCTCCAGCAGCACCGGCGTATAGCCTTTGGCCGGGTCCTTGGCGCGATCGAGGGTTTCGCGGGCAATGGTGCGTTCGGCCAGGCATTCCATGGCGAGGTAGTCGAGTTCGCCGTGCTCGACGATCTCCACGCCTGGAGGGATGCGGTCGTCGGCAAAGCCGGCGCCACAGCCGATTCTGATCCTGTCACGTGCCATGAAGCCCCCTGTCGGCATTTTTGATCGTCGCCCGATGTTCAGGCCCGCGCATCCTCGCGCACCATCGCGGCGCCCTTCTCGGCGATCATGATCGTCGGGGCATTGGTGTTGGTCGAGGTGACCGCCGGCATCACCGACGCATCGATCACCCGCAGCCGCTCCAGCCCGTGCACGCGCAGCCGATCGTCCACCACCGCCAGCGGATCGTGCCCCATCTTGCAGGTGCAGGTCGCGTGGAACACGGTGCCGCCGGTCTGCTTCACGTAATCCAGCAGTTCGTCGTCGCTTTGCACGTCCGTACCGGGAACCGTCTCGGCGACGACGTATTTCGCCAGCGCCGGTGCCGTGAACAGCCTGCGGATCCACCGCAGGCCGCCGACCGCGGCGCGGCAGTCGGTCTCGTCGCTGAAGTAGCGTGGATTGATGTTCGGCTGATCCTGTGGCCGCGGCGTGCGCGCCTGGACGTAGCCGCGGCTCAGCGGTCGCATTTGCCACATGCCGCAGGTCATGCCCGGTATCGTGTCCAGTTGCCGCGACACGCCCGGCGCGTAGCTGCCGTGCGCGAACAGGGCCTGCACGTCGGGCGTTGCCGATTCCGGCAGCACCTTCACCGATGCCGCCACGAGCGAGGCTGCATAGGTCAGGATGCCGTTGCCGGTGGCGAGATAGCGCAGCACCTGGCCGGCCAGCCCCAGTCCACGCGACTGCTGATTGAGGCTCGGCGCACCCTGCACCGAGCACGATACGCGCGCCAGGTAGTGGTCCTGGAGGTTGCGGCCCGACGCCGCGCAGTGCGTGATGCACGTCGAGGCCGACTCGTGCCAGATGCTCGGGATCGCCGACGCCGGAGAGCTGCAGGATGTGCGGCGAACCGATGGCGCCGGCCGCCAGGATCACCTCGCCCGCGGCATCGACCCGCTCGGTGGTGCCGCTGCGCGAAAATTCGACGCCGGTCGCGCGGCTGCCGTCGAACAGGACGCGGTGCACCAGCGCGCCGGTGACGACCTGCAGATTGCCCCGCCGCAGCGCGGGCCGCAGGTAGCTGCGCGCGGCACTCGCCCGCCTGCGGCCGCCGCGCGTCTGCTGCACCCAGCCGATCCCGTCGCCCGCCTCGTGCGGCAGGTCGTTGACGTCCTCGCGGTATTCGCAACCGAGTTGCCGACCGGCTTCCACCGCCGCCCGGCACAGCAGCGGCCGGTCGCGACCATGCGCGGTGAACAGCGGTCCCCCCTTGCCGTGCACCGCGTCCGCCTTGCCCTCCCAGTTCTCCGCCTTGCGGAAGAACGGCAGCACATCGTCCCAGGACCAGCCGCGATTGCCGAACTGTGCCCAATGGTCGAAATCCTCGGGCTGGCCGCGGACATAGATCATCCCGTTGATCGAACTCGACCCGCCGAGCACCCGCCCGCGCGGATAGGCGATCGCGCGTCCCGCGGTGCCGGGGTCGGCCTCGGCCTTGAAGCCCCAGGTCAGGGTCGGATGGTCCAGCAGCTTCATGTAGCCTGCCGGTATGTGGATCAGCGGGTTCCGGTCGCGCCCGCCCGCCTCGATCAGCACCACCCGTGTGCCAGGGTCCTCCGTCAGGCGGTTGGCGAGCACACAGCCCGCCGAACCAGCGCCAACGATGACGTAATCCGCCTGCATGCCGGTGTTCCTCCCCAGAGGCCTGGCATCCAACAGGCTCGCGACCCTTGTGCCAACCCTTCAGGCGTGGGCAGGCCGTTGGTGGTCGACGTATTGCCGCGCCATCGCTACCCAACGAGATCAGCAGGTCCGAATGCCGAAGGATACGAGGGCGCGATTGATCCGGATCAAGGCAGGCATGTCCCCGCTCGGGTAACTTCCCGATTGTCGGCGCGCCAGGTGCCGGCATGGAGATCGCATTGAGCATCACGCAAGCCGCCCCGCCGGGGCTCGGTTCAGTCCCAGTCCGCCGGAAATCCGCCCTGCGCGGCCTCACGATGCTGCTGCCGCTGCTGGTCGGCGCAGCGATCGCGCTGTCGCCCGTGCCGGAGGGACTGCCGCAGTATGCCTGGTACTACTTTGCGATCTTTGCCGCGGTGATAACCGGCCTCGTGGTCGAGCCGATCCCCGCCGCGGCCGTCGGGCTTGTCGGGGTGACCACCGCCGCGGCACTTGCCCGCTTCGTCCTGTTCGATCCGGCCCAGCTCGCGCGCGCGGACTTCAACGCGACGAGCGCGGCGGTGAACTGGGCGCTGTCCGGCTTCGCCAACTCCACCGTCTGGTTGATCTTCGCCGCCTTCATCTTCTCGCTCGCCTATGAGAAGACCGGGCTGGGCAAACGTATTTCGCTGCTGCTGATGGCATGGCTCGGCGGACGCACTTTGTCGCTCGGCTATGCCGTGGCGTTCGCCGATGCAATCCTGGCGCCGTTCACCCCTTCCAACACCGCGCGCAGCGGCGGCACGGTCTTTCCGGTGATCAAGCATCTGCCGGGGCTCTATGATTCGCTGCCGAATGACCCGTCGTCGCGGCGGATCGGCGGCTACCTGATGTGGACCGCACTGGCGACAACCTGTGTCACGAGCTCGATGTTTCTCACCGGCGTGGCGCCGAACCTGTTGGCGATCGAACTGATCCGCAAGGCGGTGCATGTCCAGATCACCTGGGGCGGTTGGTTCTGGGGCTTCCTGCCGGTCGGCGTCATCCTGCTGCTGGGGACGCCCTTGCTCGCCTACAAGGTGTATCCGCCCGAGCTGAAACTGAGCCCCGAGGTGCCGGTCTGGGCGCGCCAGGAGCTGCACAGGTTGGGGAAACTGTCGCGCCGCGAAATCGTGTTGGCCGGACTTGTGCTGTGCGCTCTGGCCTTGTGGGTGTTCGGCGGCAGTGCGGTGGACGCCACCACGGCGGCACTGGTCGTGGTCTCCGGCCTCGTGCTGACCCGCACCGTGAGCTGGGACGACCTGCTGGCCAACAAGCCGGCCTGGAACACGCTGATCTGGTTCGGCACGCTGGTGACGCTGGCCAGCGGACTGGCGCAGGTGGGCATGGTGAAGTGGCTGGCGGGACTGCTCAGCGGCCAGCTTGCGCACTTGCCGGTCGTGCCGGCGCTGGTCGCGCTCGTGGCGGCATTCTTCCTGCTGCACTACCTGTTCGCCAGCCTGACGGCGCACACGACGGCGTTGCTGCCGACCATGCTGGCGGTCGCCGTGGCGATCCCGGGGATGAATGTGACGGCGGCCGCCCTGGCGTTGAGCATGACGCTGGGACTGATGGGAATCCTAACCCCATATGCCACAGGACCGGGGCCGATCTACGCCGGCAGCGGATATTTGCCGGCGAAGGACTTCTGGCGGCTGGGGGCGGTCTTCGGCGCCGTCAGCCTGGTCGTGTTCCTCGGCGTGGGACTGCCCTGGCTGCTATGGGTGGAGTGAGGGCGGCTACGCTTCGGCACACTCTCGAGCCTGCGCGGCGGACTGTCGCAGCCGTTGGGTATTTTTTACGTCAGCACCTCTCCCCTTTTGATGCACGTCAATGTGCGCTTCAACAACTTGTGGGAACTCCCTCTCACGAGCATCCAACGCTATCTGGTGCTCCTGTTCAGCGCTCCCACTCGCTCCGTACCGCCGGGGAAGATGCTGAAGCCTTTTGCCCGGCCCCGCCGCGCGACGCGACGATGCCATTTGGAGAGCCTTGCATGCCATTCGACGGGTCCAGCTTGCCGCCCGACCCCGCGGAATCCTCTACCGAATTACTGTCTGGGGCCGCCCGCCTCCGCCGGCACGCCTGGATGTTCACTGGTGATCCCGCGGAGAGGAGGCTCGAACAACTCGCCGAAGAGTTGGAAGCCAAGGCACGTCAGATCTGGCGGTCGCGCCTTTAGGCGGCGCCGTGGGCGTACCCGCCCGGGTCCGCCCCGGCGATCGCCTCAGCTTATTCGTCGCCCAGGCAGATGCCCAGGCCGCGGGCCGTGCGGACGAGCGTGTCGTCGGATGCCACCAGTTGTGCCGGTTCGAACGCGGCTGTCAGCGGCACGTCCACGACGCGGCGGTTCTGCCAGGCGACCATGCGGTCGGACTTTCCCTCCGCGACCAGGTCCACGGCATGCACCCCGAACGCGGACGCGACCAGCCGGTCGTTCCAGGTTGGCTGGCCGCCTCGTTGCACATGGCCGAGCACGGTCACGCGCGTCTCCGCCCCGGTCATCCGGGCGAGCGCCTCGCCGAGCACATGGCCGATGCCGCCATAGGTGACATTGCCCAGCGCATGCTGGCGCTGCACATGCTCGCCGGTCTTGTCGCGCACCGCCTCGGCGACCACGACGATGGCGAAGTTGTGCGATCCGCGCCGCAGCTTGCTGATATGCGCGGCGACCACATCGATGTTGTAGGGGATCTCCGGCACCAGGATCACGTCGGCGCCCCCGGCGATGCCGGCAGCCAGGGCGATCTGGCCGCTGTCGCGTCCCATTACCTCGAGGATCATCACCCGGTCGTGGCTTGCCGCGGTGGGCTGCAACCGGTCGATCGCCTCGGTGGCCACCATGACCGCGGTGTGATAGCCGACCGAGCTTTCGGTGGCGCCGACATCGTTGTCGATCGTCTTGGGTATGCCAACGAACGGGATACCGCCCTGCTGGGCGAGGCGACGGAGGATGGCGAAGCTCCCGTCGCCGCCGATGCCGATCAGCGCGTCGAGGCCGAGCAGGCGGACGCCCTCGATCACCTCCTCCGAGCGGTCCTTGAGGCTGCCGTCCGGCATCGGGTAGGCGAACGGGTCACCGCGGGAGGAGGTTCCCAGAACCGTGCCGGCCATGCGCACCATGTTCGGGCCGGCACTGTCCAGATCGAGTGCAGTGGCGTCCACCGGCCGGCGCATCAGGCCCTGGGTGCCGTGGAGGATGCCGAGAACGCGCCATCCATGCCCCTGCACGGCACGCACGACGACCGCGCGGATCACGGCGTTGAGGCCGGCGCAATCGCCGCCGCTGGTCAATACACCGAGCGTCTTTGCTGAACCCATGATTGCCTCTGCATCGGGCTGAATTGGCCGTGTGATCATGCCACACGGGGGCATTACACTACCACAGGTTGTTGTTCGAGCCGAGCCGCCTACCGCTCGGAAGCCTCATTTCCGGCTGCCTATGGGCTTGGCAGCACGATTTCCGCAACCGGCTCACCGGGTTGGGCCGCGGATGTGAGATTGTCCAAGCCTGGCGAGCAGATGAGGTCAGTTAGCGCTTGCCACGAATGAACCGAGCGGGGCGCACAGATGGTGCCGCCTGTCGTCATCCCCACACCTCTTGCCGTCATCGCCGCGAAAGCGGGGACCCAGTTGCCGCCTGGGTCCCCGCTTTCGCGGCGATGACGAATGGATCGGCAGACTTGGCTGCAACGGGCGCAGGTAATACGCGGCAGGTCCGTAGCGGGATTTGCGTGCCAAACCCGACTGGCGAGGGATATGGGTGAGCAGCCCGGCCACGAACGCGTCGAATGAACACGACCCGCCGCCCCGCGGATTGCTCACCACCAACTTGCGCGCCCGTGCATTTCATTTCGGCTCCGACACTTGACGCTCATCTGCGATCAGTCGAACTTTTCACCATCATGGGCGCTCACCCTTGCCTGACACGCTGAATGCCGTAATCGTGCAGATGTCTAAACCATAACAAATCAATCGACGACCGGGAGCAATCGATGCTGGAACACCTGGAGAGGCAAAAATCGCTGACCACCAATCAGTGGAAGATCTTCGCTGCGGCGACGGTCGGCGACATGCTCGATTTCTTCGACTTCTACCTGATCGGGTTCGTCCTCGCATTCATCGTCGGCGGCTGGCATCTGACTTATGGGCAGTCGGGAGCGATCCTGCTGTCCTCCGGCATCGGCGCACCGCTCGGCTCGCTGTTCTGGGGCTGGATGGCCGACAGGATCGGCCGGCGCACGGTGATGATCCTCACCGTGCTGAACTTCTCCATTGCCACCGGTCTGATGGCGCTCACGCCCGACCAGGGATGGCTGTTCCTGGCGATCTGCCGGTTCTTTGTCGGGATGGGCGTGACCGGCCTTTACACCGTCGACATCGCGATCGTTCAGGAATTCGTGCCGGCCTACAAGCGCGGATGGATCACCGGGCTGACCACGACCCTGCTGCCGGCGGGCACGCTGTTGGGGGCGTTGGCGGGAACCTACCTGGAGCCCTCGATCGGCTGGCGCGGCCTGTTCGCGGTGGGACTGCTGCCCGCCGGATTGACGCTGCTGATCCGCGCCTGGGTGCCGGAGTCGCCGCATTGGCTGATCGGCAAAGGGCGGCACGACGAAGCGCGCAAGTCGCTGGCCTGGGCGCTGCAGGTCGATCCCGCGACGATCCAGTTGCCGACGACCGTTGCCCAGGTCGAGAAGGCCCCATGGCGCGAACTGTTCAAATACCCGCGCAGCATGGCGGCCGCGTGCCTGACCGGCATCAGCCAGACCGGCACCGTCGGCCTCAGCCTTTGGATGACGACGTTGTTTGTGCTCGTGCTCAGGATCACACCCGGCGAGGCGTCGTTCCTGGTCATCTGGGTCGGCGCGGTCTCGATCTTCGGGCGGTTGTTCTGCGCATGGATTTCGGACGCGATGGGGCGTCGCCCCGCGGTTGTACTGAGCTGCCTGATCGCGGCGGCGACGATGTCGCTCGCCGGCTACCTGAACCAGGTCTTCATCGGCACCGTGTCGATCTTCTACGTGATGATCCTGGTGCAGAGCTTCTTCGGCAGCGGCAACTACTCGATCGTCGGTCCCTACATGGCCGAGGTCTGGCCGTCCAAGCTGCGCGCGAGCGGGATGGGTTTCGGCTATGGCTTCGGCAATCTGGGCAAGTTCATCGGCCCGGCCGGGCTGGCGGTGATCGCCGGTTCCGACAACCTGGTCACGCCGAAGGCGACGCTCGACGCGCTGATCCCGGCGATGAACTACTTTGCCTTTTGGTATCTCGTCGGCGCCGCGGCGATCTGGTTCATCGGCTTCGAGACCAGAGGCCGCACCATTGCGGAAATCGACAGCACATTGAACGCGTCGTCCGCTGTGGAAGCCGCGCCCAAGGTGGCGGCGGAATAGCGGCCGCCGACCGCGTGGCAGTGTCCTGCGGCGGACGAAATCGAGCAGCAGCGCGGAGGAATGCGATGGCCGATCTACCAAAGCGGGAACTCGGACGGACCGGATTGCAGGTCACGGCACTGGGCTATGGGGCGATGGAATTGCGCGGGGCCCCGCGCGCCCGCGACACCACCGAGGCGCAGGCGGAGACCATCCTCAACGCCGTGCTCGACGCGGGCATCAATTACATCGACACCTCGATCGATTACGGCGTCAGCGAGGAACGGATCGGCCGCTACATCGCACACCGACGCTCCGAGTATTACCTGGCGAGCAAGTGCGGCTGTCTGGTCGGGGCTCCGGCCGTGCGCGGCCAGCGCAGCCCACACCTGTTCACCCGCGACAACATCCTCGCCGGCGTCGAACAAAGCCTCGTCCGAATGAAGACCGACTATCTCGACGTGGTGCAGTTCCACATCTCGCCGTCAAAGCAGACCCTGGAGGAGAACCGTGCGCTCGAGGCGGTGCAGGAGTTGAAGGCGGCAGGCAAGGTGCGGTTCATCGGCATGTCCGGCACGCTGCCGCACCTGAAGGACCATATTGCGATGGGGGTGTTCGACGTTTTTCAAATCCCCTATTCGGCGATGGAACGCGAACACGAGGCGATCATTGCCACTGCCTCCGCGGCGGGGGCGGGAATCGTCATCCGTGGCGGCGCCGCGAAGGGAGCGCCGTCGGAGGGAAAGCAGACCGGGCTGCAATGGGAGCGATGGCAGAAGGCGAAGCTTGATGACCTGCTTGGGGACATGACCCCGGTGGAGTTCATCCTCCGTTTCACCTTCAGCAACCCCGACCTGGACACCACCATCGTCGGCACGGTGAACCCGGCGCATCTGCGGGCCAATGTCGAAGTCCTGCGGCAAGGGCCGCTGCCGGAGGATCTGTACGCAGAGGCGAGGCGCCGCCTGGCCGCCGCCGGCTCGGCGCCACAAGGGATTTAGGATTCGCCTAGAATTTATCGAGTTCAGGTGCTGCGGAACGGTGCCTCCTGTCGTCATCCCCGCGAAAGCGGGGACCCGTGCAGCAACTGGGTCCCCGCTTTCGCGGGGATGACGACAAGAACAAAAGGCAGTTCGCAACTGACGCAGTTGATTCACGACGAGTCGTTAGCTCAGCCGCGACGGCTGCAGGCGCGGATCACTCCGCGGCAAGACCTGGAACGAACGCGGGTACTTCGGCACGCTGTGCGCTGTCCATCGGCTGCGGCCACCAGCGGTCCTCCCATTCGGCGAACAGCGGATGCAGCCGCGGCATCACCTTCTCGGCAAACAGCCTGGTGTTGTACTTGGTCAGCTCCTTGCTCATGTTGCCGAACTGCAGTAGCAGCATCAGGTGCCCGACGTTGAGCGCGGTGGCCACTTCGGTGAGCTGTTCCACCACTTCATCCGGCGAGCCGATGATGACGTAGCCGCGCTCGACGATGTCCTCCATCCGCGTCGCGTCGCGCGCCTGTTCGCGCGCCGCGAGCGAGGCGGCGCGGCCCACCTGGCTCTGCATGCCCGCGCGCATCGTGCCCTCGGTGACGTAGCCGGGCGGCGTCGCCCAGCGCGGATCGGTGTGCAGGCAGCGGCCGTAGAAATACTCTCCGGAGCCGCGGTACAGCTCCATCGCCTTCTCGCGTGTTTCCGCGACGCCGACGAATTGCAGAAAGCCCGCGCGATAGGGATTGCGGTCCTTGCCGAGGCGCGACATCTCGGCCCAGAACCCGTCCATGGTCGCCTTGCCGTCCTTGTAGCCGAAATAGGACAGGTAGGCGTAGACGTAGTCCATCTTCGCGCACCACTGCCAGGTCTCGATCGAGCCGCCGCCGGGGATCCACACCGGCGGATGCGGCTGCTGCACCGGGCGCGGCCAGATGTTCACGTAGCGCTGCTGGTTGAACCGCCCGTTGAACGCGAATGTGTCCGGTTCCTGCCAGGCCTTCATCACAAGGTCATGCGCCTCGAGATAGCGCTCGCGCAGCAGGCTCGGGTTCTGTCCGTAGCAATAGCAGGTGTCCATCGGCGTGCCGACCGGGAACCCGGCGATCAGCCGCCCACCCGAAATGCAGTCGATCATCGCGAACTCTTCCGCGACGCGTGTCGGCGGATTGTACAGCGCCAGCGAATTGCCCATCACGCAGATCGCGGTGTCGCGCGTGCGGCGCGAGATGGCCGACGCGATCAGGTTCGGCGACGGCATCAGCCCGTAGCCGTTGGAGTGATGCTCGTTGCAGCAGACCGCATCGAAGCCGCAGTCGGCGGCGAACTCCATCTCGTCCATGAAGTCGTTGTACATCAGATGCGCGCGCTTCGGATCGAACAGCGAGGAGTGGATATCGACCCACACCGATGGATGTTTCTGCCGGAAGTCGTCCGGCAGCTCGGTGTACGGCATCAGGTGGAACCAGAGAAGCTTCATGGCATGACATCCCGCGGCAGAATGGCTACCAGCCAGTATGCAGCGGGAATGCGCCGGTCCGTCAACCCGTGGATGCATGCAGGCGACGCGCCCGCGGCGACCGGCCGCCGCCAATTCGCCAATGCGCCCGGATCAGGCCCAGTGGCCGTCCACCCAGACCCAGCCGCCAGTCGACTGTTGCGCCCATCGGCCCGGCACCCAGGTCGTCTGCCCTGGCGGGGGCGGCACATACTGGCCGGATTGCCACGCCCAGGAGTTGCCGTTGAAGCGCCAGTGGCCCGGCTGCCAGACCACTGGCCCCATCCCCGGAGACGGGGGCGGCACCAGCTCGGACTGCGGAGGCGGCGGCGGTGCTGGGGCAACCCAGGAGGCAGACTGCACCTGCTCCGCCGGCGGCTGCACGATGATCTGGGTCGTGCGCTGCGGCTCCTGGCGTCCGCAGCCGACCAGTGCAATCAGCACCGGCGCCAGGAGCCAAACGTTATGAATGCGCGGCATTGTCACCTCCCTGTCAACCCTGCCAGTGTCCGTCCACCCAGATATAGCCGCCGGACGGCTGCTGTACCCAGTGACCGGGTTCCCAGACTGCCTGGGGCGCCGGCCGCTGAACATACTGGCCTGGCGCCCATTCCCAGTTGGCGCCATTCCACAACCAGTGACCCTGTTGCCAGTACATCACCTGGGTTCCGGCGGACGGCGGCGGCGGGACCGTCTCGACGCGGGGTGCGGGCGGCGGGTTCGGCGCGATGACCACCGTCGATTGGGCGGACTGCACCGGTGCCGGCGTGACCATCTGCACCGGCTGAGCGAAGGCGTCGGCAGACCCGGCCAGACATGCGAATACCGGGATCGCGAAACTCATGGTTCGAGCTTGCATTGTGTCGGTCTCCTTCGATCGGAACGACGTCATGTAATAACGTTTGCGCCGACCTCCAGGTTTGATTTCGGCTGTTCAACAGATCGGCACGAAATACGGCGCCAATACGGCTGATGACATGTGCCATTGGTCACATGGCATTGAATGTTCTGCGGGTTCTTCACTCAAGACTATGCGAACTACTCCCTTGCCGTCTTCGCTGGGCTTGGCCACCAAGGGGCAGTTGACTCCGTCAACTAGATAATTGACTATAACACGCATATGACCGAACCAGCTCCCGAACCCAGTCTCGCTCGCCGTGTCGCCGCCGTCCGGCAATTCAACCGCTTCTACACGCGGAGCATCGGCGTCCTGCAGGAAGGCCTGCTGCGGAGCAGCTTCTCGCTCGTCGAGGCCCGCGTGCTCTACGAACTGGCGCAATGCCCCGGGACCACAGCCACTGGACTGGGTCGCGAACTCGGGCTCGATCCCGGCTACCTCAGCCGGATCCTGCAACGCTTCGAACGCGACGGGCTGATCACCCGTGTGCTGTCCGAAGCCGATCGCCGCCAAAGCGCCTTGTCGTTGACCGACGCCGGCCGTGAAGCATTCGCGCCACTTGATGCAAGTTCGCGCGACGAGATCGGCGCGCTGCTCGGTGCTCTCCCCGAGCCTGCCCAGGCTTCGCTGGTGGCCGCCATGGGCCGCATCGAAGGCCTGCTTGGCGCGCCGGCTTCGGTGGCCGCGGTACCCTGGCTGCTGCGCGAGCATCATGCCGGCGATATCGGCTGGGTGGTTTCCCGGCATGGCGCGCTCTACGCCGAGGAGTACGGCTTCGATCAGCGCTTCGAGGCGCTGGTTGCGAAGGTCGCGGGCGAATTCCTCGCAGGCCATGATCCGGCACGCGAGCGCTGCTGGATCGCCGAGCGCAGCGGCGTGAACATCGGCTCGGTCTTTCTGGTGCGCGAGTCCGACGAGGCCGCCAGGCTGCGCCTGCTGATCGTCGAGCCCGCCGCGCGCGGCCTCGGCATCGGCAAACGTCTCGTCGCGGAATGCATCGGCTTCGCCCGCACCGCCGGCTACCGCCGCGTCACGCTGTGGACCAACGACGTGCTGACCGCCGCGCGAGCCATCTATCAGCAGGCGGGCTTCCGCCTGGTCGCGAGCGCGCCGCACCGCGACTTCGGTCCGCCCTTGGTCGGCGAGGACTGGGACCTGGAACTGCGCTGACTATCGGTCCTTGCCCTGTCGCGCATCGGCGATCGCCGGCGTCCGCTCGATCCGCGTGACGAACACCCGGTTCGTGGCAAACGACAGCCAGACGCGGCGTCCTTGCAGGAAGTCGGCGCCCACCAGCGCGTCACCCATGCCGTCGGACATCGGCACCACCGGCAGCGTCGGCGAGTGCTATCACCGTGGGTCCGACGCGCAATTCGCGAAAGCGATGAAGCCGCACCGCGATCTGGTCCGGCGCCGCGCCATGCGCCATGACCGTGCCGTCCGCCGCCAGTTCCTCTTCCTCCAGGCCCAACCGCTCGGCCATGCGCAAGCTGATCGTGCTGAGCTGCGCGCCGGTGTCCAGCACGCCCATCCCGGCCACGCCGTCCAGCTCGAACGGCACCAGCATCCGGTCGCCCTGCGTGGCGATCCCGGCGAGGCGGAAATAGGGCTCGTTCCACGGCGGCCCGGCCTCGGGGCAGACAGCGGCGGGCGCGATACACTGTCAGCCGGTGGTTCGGCACGTCGAGATCGATGTCGAACGCCAACAGGATGTCGGCGCCCAGCAGCCCGTCGGCCAACTCGCCGGCGAAGCGGATCATGTCGAAGCGGCCGACGGTGACGTTGTCCTCCGGGAAGCGCGTGCCCCCGAGGGACAGCCCACCCGGCAGCTGTGCATCCCAGCTCGCGGTGGAGCTGCCGATGCCGTAAGTCCGCGTGGCGTGCTGGTAGTCGCGCGGCAGGTGCAGCCGCTCGACCGCGGTCTCGGTCAGCAGCGTACGTTCGGCGCCGGTATCGACCAGCAGGAGCACCGGCTCGCCCAGGATCCTCCCGCGCACGAACAGGAGGTCGCCATGCGTCTCCAGCGGCATCGTCGCCAGCCGCACCAGCGAACACCCCAGCTTTGCATCTTCCGCGGCGGAGTCGGCCGTGGCGCAGCCCGCCAGGGCGAACGCCGTCAGGACGAACAGGATACGGCGCATCACGGGCTGATGCGGACCTGGACAGCGGCGCGCACGGCCGACCCGTCGGCGTCCAGCACGGTGAGACGATAGAAGCCCGGTCCCGCCGGCTGCCAGGCGACGTCGCGGCGGATGCGGTCGGTCGGCAGCGGTGCGCCATCGACCAGGAAGGTCATCGGCCGGCGTCCGCCCATGACCCGGATGGTCACCGGACCGTCTGCCGACAACACCGCGCCAGTCGGCGGGAACAGCAGCCGCAGCGCTTCGGCCGCCACCGTTGCCGGGCTTGTGTGCTGCGCCGGGCAGCGGCTGGACGGTGCGGGGAGCTTTCGGCAACAGGTCGAACACCCGGGCGAGTTGGGGCAAGGCAAGCGAGGTGCCGGTGGCGCCAGGCAGCGGCGTGCCATCCGGCCGCCCTATCCATACCGCGACGACGTGGCGGGAGTTGAAACCGAACGCCCACGCGTCGCGACCGCCCCAGCTCGTGCCGGTCTTCCAGGCAATGCCCTGCGGTCCGAACGCCGGGAGCGGACGGGTCAGCACATCGGCCACCAGATGTGCGGCGGGCGCAGGTATGAAATCGGGGCGGTTTTTCCCCTCGTCGGCGATCAGGTGCAACGGCCCGCCGGTCCCGTCGGTCGCCAGAGCGGCATAAAGTCCGGCGGCCTGGCGCAGCGTGATGCCGACACCGCCGAGCGCCAGGGGCAGCGACGGATCGGCGCCGCTTGGGAGGCGAAGCGCGGCACCGGCCGCGCGGAGCGTGGCGGCGAAGCGCAGCGGGCCCACGCGGTCGAGCAGCGCGACGGCCGGCAGGTTGAGCGAGCGCCGCAGCGCGTCGGCTGCCGTGATGCTGCCGGCAAAGCCCCGGTCGAAGTTCTCCGGTGCATAACCGCCGAAGCGGCGCGGCAGATCGGGCACGACCGTATCGGGCGCTGCGATGCCGTCGGCGAACGCCATGGCGTAAATGAATGGCTTTAGCGCCGAGCCAGGCGACCGCACCGCCATGGTCAGGTCGAGTGCTCCCGATCTGGCCTCGTCGTGCCGGGCGCCGGGAAACGCTGCACGGATTTGGCGGGAGCTT
>CAWCDM010000130.1:0-33358 GCA_963794185.1 uncultured Alphaproteobacteria bacterium
GGGCCACGGTCACGATCTGGGACTGATAAAGTGCCATCATCGAGCCTGAACGTCCTCTGGCGGAGTGACCGACATTCGCATGCGCCGCTCGGCTTCGGGCGCATCGCACCGATATTCGTAGGTGACGACGGGAAACCGCTCTTGGCACACGGCGTCATGGATCTTCCGGCAGGCATCCTGAACATCGCGGCCCTGCACCTGCGAGAACAACGAGCTGCCGACCACTGCTTCGACGGTCAGAAAGGGTGCCGAATTCTCGGCTGCGAAACTGGACCAGGAAGCGGCGCCGACTGCGAGGATGACGCCGTCGGCATCGACGAGATAGGCAATTCCGTCCATGGCATCCAGCAAGCTCTGGGCATCCAGTTCAGCCGGATTGGCCATGTCAGTTGCGCGCTTGCCAACTGGTGGGCGCTCTGCGTGCCGACCCATCGAACAGGTCCCGCATCCGCTCGCGCCAGCCCGCGATCGGATCGTCGGGCGCCAACAGCTCGAACCGGCTGGTGCAGCGTGGCCATTGCAGGCTGCCGAACACGATGTAATCGGCATAGCTCGGCGCGTCGCCACCCAGAAACGACTGCCGTGCCAGCACCAGCCGCACCGGCACCAGCGACGCACAGAACTCGGCGACCCGCGTTTCGCGCCCATCCTGGACCTGTTCCAGCGTCATGCCGAAGCGGGCCTCGCGGCTGCGCGGAAGTAGTCTTGGTCCTTCGGCGCCACGACATCGAACAGGTCGCGCACGATCAGCCGGGCAATGCCGCCCAGCATGACACTGTCCGCCCAGCCGTTGATGAAGCGTGCATGCGCGCGACCGGTCGGCCCGCCGAACAGGCTGGGACGGTCGGGATAGGCATCATCGAGATATTCGGCGATCGACCAGCTGTCGGACACCACGTTGGCGCCGTCGCGGATCACCGGCACCCTGCCCTGGCCGGAGAACGCCAGCGCCTCCTTCTCGGTGAAGCGCCAGGGAACCGTCTCCATCGCCAACCCCTTGTGCGCCAGCGCCATCCGGATGCGCCAGCAATACGGGCTGAAACGCAGCGCTGGGTCGGCCCCGGCCAGGTCGTACATCACGATAGCCATGAAGCTGTCCCCCTTCAGCTGTCCGTGGCAGCCCGGCATCGGTCCTGACATACTGCGGCGCGCGAGTGACCGCAGCGTTGGATGCGTCAGCCGGCGTCAACGAACAGGATCTGTTCGATGAGACCACAGGCACCTGCAAGAGATTGTGGCGCATTACCGCCCCTGGCTTCTGTCGCCGCTGTTCCCTGAGAACGTCGCGACCAGGCCGTGGAACCGTGGCGGACACCGCTACACGACCAGCCTCTACGACGTTGAACCACTCGCCCGCGAGGGCGATGATAATCGCGTGACAGAGCACGGTTTACGCGCCAAAGTCGTGGCGTGAACATACTGGCACCCCCAAAGGCCCGCCTCGGCATCGAGGTCGTCCACGATCTCGTCTGCCCCTGGTGCTTCCTGGGCGTGCGGCGCCTGATGCGCACGCTGCGGCGCCGGCCGGACCTGCTGTTCGACCTGACCTGGCGGCCATTCCTGCTCAATCCCGACATGCCGCGCCTGGGGATGTCGCGACCGGACTATGTGATCCGCAAGTTCGGCGGCGAGGATCGGGCGCGACGTCTGTATGCCTCGATCTCCGAGATCGGGCGTGCCGAGGGGGTGCTGTTCCGGTTCGACCGGATACGTCGCACGCCATCCAGCGTCGACGCCCACCGGCTGGTGCGCTACGCGGCCCGCTTCGGCCGCGCCGACACCGTGGTGGAGGCGCTGTTCTCGGCGCACTTCACCGACGGTCTCGATATCGGCGATCGTGCGCTGCTGGTGGCGATTGCCGGCGCCTGCGGCCTCGATGGTCCTGGCGCGCGTCGGTTCCTTGCCGGCGAGGACGAGGCGGATGCGGTGCACGCCGACAACCTGCGGGCGCATCGGCTGGGCATCAACGGCGTTCCGTGTTTCGTCATTTCCGGCCGCCACGCCATCGCCGGCGCGCAGGAGCCGGAGGTGATCGAACGCCTGCTCGACGTCGCGGCGGTGGAGGCGGCGGAGATCTGAGCGACGCTGCTGCGCGCGTTGCGCGATCCGCTGCAAGTTGTACGACGATCGCGCGACCATCGTCATGGCCGGCGAAGCATGCCCCGGCGAAGGCAGGGGCCGGCCATCCACGTCTTTCCGTTGTGCTGGCAGCAAAGACCAGGCGCGGACGATCAACGGCATTGATTGCGGTGCCGTAGCCGCGCACCATTGAGGCGATCGATGAAGGCAGGCAACCCCGGAAGGCAGCATGAGCGACCTCTACGGCGACGACATTGTGATCTGGTCCGAGCGCCAGGCCGAGCTGTTGCGTCGCATCGCTGCGGGCGAGCCAGTGAACGAAGCGCCCGACTGGCCCAACATCGCCGAGGAGATCGAGGACGTGGGGCGGAGCGAGCTGCACAGCGTCGAATCGCTGTTGGTGCAGGCGCTGCGGCATATGCTGAAGGCCGAGGCTTGGCCGCTCTCCCGCGACGCTCCGAACTGGCGCGCCGATGCGGTCGATTTCCGTCGGCAGGCCCACCGCAGGTTCGTGCCCTCCATGCGGCGAGGATCGATGTTGCCCGGCTCTACGCCGACGCGCTCGCTGCCGTCCCCGCTTCGCAGGATGGCTTGCCGCCGCTGCCGATCCAGACCGAGATTCCGACGCTGGACGAGCTGCTGAGCGAGGATTGAGTGACGAGCCGATGACCACCGCGGCAGAACGCTCGCTCTGGTATCTTGAGACGATGGTCAAGCCAACTGTCGCAGAATGCGTCGCAAACCAGCTAGACGTGCGGCGCGCGTTCCTGGCGGCAATCGTGGTGAGCCATCTCGCCGATTACATTGCCCAGGTGCAGCCTCGGGACAAAATCAGGGATCTAGTGCAGGGCTGTAAGTTCCTCGCTGTGGCGCGGAACGTGTCGGATGCGATGAAACACGGGGCTCTGACAAGAAATAACATCATAATCGGGCCGCCCAATATCGATGCAGTCCAGAATGATGTGCTTGAGTTCTGGGGCCTGGGCCATGGTTCAGGCCCCCACGGGGCCTTACATGAATCCGATGGGAAATATCGCTATCCGGGTATATTCGTCAGGCTCCGCGACGGCCCCTCCTGGCTCCTCTATGGCGTGGTGCAGGAAGCGATGTGGTTCCTCGAACGAAAGCTTGCAGCGAAGGGGGAAGCGTAGCCGGATGCCTCGGTTGATCTAGGTCAATGACCGTGATGTGCCTTCGTTGTAAAGCCAGCGCACAATGCGGTTTGTTCTGCTCCCTGCCGTCTCCATTGCGCTGGTCCTGACTGGCTGCGCCTCCGTTCAACTCCATCCTCAAAAGACGGCCGCGACGACAGTGGCGCCATTCAACGCCCAGCTTGGGTTCAATAACGTTTCCGTCCCCCGAGGGGTCGCGGCTCGTTGCCGCATCGGTTGACGGCAAACCAGCGTTCTGCACCCTCCGACCGGCTTGGTTCGCTCTCGGGGAGGCGCGCAACGTGTGCTTCACCGACGACGCCAGGACTGGTTATCTCGACCACTACTACGTGCTGGGGACGCTTCGGACCCTCACCTATGAGGCCCATATCCCCTACACGATCGATCCGGGGGCCATCGTCACGAGCTCCCGGCCGATGGTTTCAGACGCCGATGTGGCGGAATGCGCGTATCAGGCGCAACTCGCCACGGTCACGGAACGTGGCCTCCTTATGCCGGCCATCGACGCTGCGAACCTGCGGACATTGTGTCTACAGGCCAAGGCGGCACGGAGAGCCGAGGGGATTTCCCCATGATTTCCGAACAGGCCGAGCGGAGGAATTGATGTCAGACCAATTGTCGGGCTTGTACCGACTTGCTCACTCAGACAATTGAGGGAAGCGTTCGCACATCCGAGCAACTCTCAACGCTAGCCATCGAGGTCGGGATACTCTCTCAGGCCGTGTCGTTCTTGGGGGTGGGGGTAGCTGTCAATCCGAGCACTCCTCCAGGGTCAATCGAAGATCTATTGAAGTCTGTTCTTATTAACCTTCGCAAAGTAGTTGCCATGACGACGGGGACATGTGCTAATCCGCGTGCTTATGAAAACCGATGCTCGTGCTCTGGACCATTCGACGCTGACCGAGCTGCGCAAACGCGGCGTTGCGGCGGTGCAATCAGGTGAAAGTCCCACCCATGTTGCTGCCGCGCTCGGGGTCAATCTGCGCACCCTATTCCGCTGGCTCGCACAGTATCGGCGCGGCGGATGGGGTCAGCTGGAAGCGCGCAAGCGCGGAGGACGTCCACCGAAGCTCGATGGCCGTGCCCTGCGCTGGATCTATAACACGGTGGCCAACAAGAACCCTCTGCAGTTGAATTTTCCGTTCGCGCTATGGACCGCGGCGATGGTGCAGACACTGATTGCCGAGCGGTTCGACATAGATCTGAGCCACAGTTCAGTGTGCCGGTTGCTGAACCAGCTCGGGCTAACCGCGCAACGCCCGCTGTGGCGGGCGTACCAGCAGAACCCTGAGACGGTGCAGCGCTGGCTGGAGACGGACTATCCGTCGATCCAGCGTCGCGCAAAACGCGCAGGCGCACGGATCTTCTTCGCCGACGAGGCCGGCGTCCGTTCGGACTATCACAGCGGCACAACCTGGGGGAAACGAGGCCAGACGCCGGTGGTCTCCAGCACTGGCGCACGGTTCGGCGCCAACCTGATCTCGGCGATCAGCGCCCAAGGCGAGCTCCGCTTCATGCTGACCAAGGGGCGGGTCACAGCCGCGGTGTTCATCGAGTTCCTCCGGCGATTGCTGGTCAACGCGACGAAGCCGATCTTCGTGATTGTCGACGGGCATCCGACGCACCGAGCCAAGTCGGTCGCGAGGTTCGTGGCAGAACAAGCGGGCATGCTGGGGCTGTTCTTCCTGCCGCCCTATTCGCCGGAGCTGAACCCCGACGAATATGTATGGAATGATCTGAAGGCCCAGTGCACCGGGCGCAAGGTGATCAACTCACTCACGCAACTGCGTCAAATGATCATCTCACATATGCGGCAGCTACAGAAGTTGCCTATGCTGGTACGCAGTTTCTTCCGTGCACCCACGACGCGCTATGCGCATGCTTGAATGGCAACTATTTATGCGAAGCTTAATAAGAACTGGAAAGATGAGGATCTTCAGAAGGCCACGCGGACAGTGCAAAATCTGAAAATGTGCTGGCGGACCCGAATAAGCCGTAGATGCATCACTCCCACTCTCGTCTGCGACATACTCGCGTAGGATGTCGAGGTTGTCCCCGCTCCGGCGGCCGCAGCGGCCGCGTAGGCGCCGCTTGGCTGGTGACAGTGTCGATCCTCAACGCTCGGGTCATGGCCGGCGAAGGCCAGCCATCCACGTCTTTGCTGCCAGCACAAAGAAAAGAGAAGACGTGGATGCCGACCTGCGTCGGCATGACGGTGTGGAAGCGACCGTTGCGCCACGTGGCGCACTTATGTCCCGGCGAATTCTAAGTCGGCAGTCGCTTGGCAAATCCTACGCCGCCTTGGCCTGTTCGACGATGCCGGCCAATGCCTCCAGCGTGTCGCGCGCGAAGCACAGCCGCGTGGCCACATCCATCTCGCGGGCGATCGCCAGCTTGTGGTCGGGGCGCAGACGCACCATTCCGCCCTTGCTGGCGAGCCATGCCACCAGACCGGCCGGATTTGAAAACGCGTTGCCGCGGAAACTCAGCACCATGCCCTTCGGCCCTGCCTCCAGCTTCTCCACCCCGGCCTCGCGACACGCGCGCTTCAACGCCACGACCTGCAGCAGGTTCTCGACCTCCTGCGGCAGCGGGCCGAAACGGTCCACCAGTTCGGCCGCCATCGCCTCGGTCTCCGCGTCCGAGGCCAGCCCGCCGATCCGGCGATACAGGCCGAGGCGCACGGGCAGGTCGCGGACGTAAGCCTCGGGTATCAGCACCGGCAGGCCAAGCGAGATATTCGGCGTCCAGTCGCGCTCCTGTCCGCCGCGGCGGCCTTCACCGGCGCGAAGCTCCGAAACCGCGTCTTCCAGCATCTGCTGGTACAGCTCGATGCCGACTTCGCGGATGTGGCCGGACTGCTCGTCGCCCAGCAGATTGCCGGCGCCGCGGATGTCGAGGTCGTGGCTGGCCAGCGTGAACCCCGCGCCCAGGGCGTCCAGCGTCTGCATCACCGTCAGCCGTTTCTCGGCCGCAACCGAAAGCCGCAGATTCGGCGGCCAGGTGAGATACGCGTAACCGCGCTGCTTGCCGCGCCCGACGCGCCCACGCAGTTGGTAAAGTTGGCCCAATCCGAACATGTCGGCGCGATGGATCACCAGCGTGTTCACCGCCGGCATGTCGAGACCGCTCTCGACGATGTTGGTGGACAGCAAGATATCGTAACGGCCGTCGCCGAATTCGGTCATCACGCGTTCAAGCTCGGTCGGCGCCAGCCGGCCATGCGCGTGCGCGATGCGCGCCTCGGGCACGATCTCGGTGAGCCGCTCCGCCATGCGCGGCAGGTCCTCGATGCGCGGCACCACGCAGAACACCTGGCCGCCGCGGAACCGCTCCCGCTGCAGCGCCTCGCGGATCACCACGGCGTCGAACGGCATGATGAAGGTGCGCACCGCCAGGCGATCCACCGGCGGGGTGGCGATCACGCTCATCTCGCGCACGCCGGACAGCGCGAGCTGAAGCGTGCGCGGAATGGGCGTCGCGGTCAGCGTCAGCACGTGCACGTCCGCCTTCAGCTGCTTCAGCCGTTCCTTGTGCGCGACGCCGAAATGCTGCTCCTCGTCCACCACCAGCAGACCGAGATCGGCGAACTCCACCGACTTCGCCAGCAGCGCATGGGTGCCGATGACAATGTTGACCGAGCCGTCAGTTATGCCGCGGCGCACCTCCGCCGCCTCCTTCGCCGGCACCATCCGCGAGAGCTGCGCAACCGTCACCGGCAGCCCGGCAAAGCGCTCGGAAAATGTTCGAAAATGCTGCCGCGCCAGCAGCGTCGTCGGAACCACCACGGCGACCTGCGCGCCCGACATCGCCGCGATGAACGCCGCACGCAACGCGACCTCGGTCTTGCCGAAACCGACATCGCCGCAGATCAGCCGGTCCATCGGCCGACCCGACGCCAGGTCCTCCAGCACATCGGCGATGGCGCGCGCCTGGTCTTCGGTTTCGGCGAACGGGAAGCGGGCGCAGAATTCGTCCCACGTGCCTTCGCCCGGCGCCATGATCGCGGCGTCGCGGATCTGGCGGGCTGCGGCGATTCGGATGAGCTGATCCGCCATGTCGCGAATGCGCTGCTTCATCCGCGCCTTGCGCGACTGCCAGGCGACGCCGCCCAGCTTGTCCAGCGCCACGCCCTGCGTCTCGCTGCCAAACCGGGAAAGCACCTCGATGTTCTCGACCGGCAGGAACAGTTTTTCGCCGCCATCGTAGATCAGCCGAAGGCAATCGTGCGGCGCGCTGGTGACGGTCAGGGTTTCCAGGCCGTCATACCGCCCTATGCCGTATTCCTGGTGCACAACCAGATCGCCCTCGGCGATCTCGGTCGCCTCTGCGATGAACTGGTCGGCGCGGTTGCGCCGGCGCGGCGGCCGGCTGATGCGTTCGCCCAGCAGGTCCTGCTCACCCACCACGACAAGCTGATCGGCGACGAAGCCGCGCTCCACGCCCAGCGTCACAAGCGACACCGAGCCGATCGGCCTGCGGCGGACCGCGGCCCAGTCGTCTACCAGCGCAGCTTCCCGGAAGCCGTGCTCGCGCAGCAGGTTGCCGAGCCGCTCGCGCGAGCCGCGTGTCCAGGCGGCGACGACGATCCGCCTGCCCTCGCCGTTCCAGCGTTCCGTCTGGGCGCGAAGCTGGTCGAACACGTTGGTGCCCGGCCCGCCGCCGCTCTGGAAGAACACCGGACCGGGCCGGCCGCCGCCATCGACGCCGACGGCGCCATCCGGTCGCGCGAACGGCGAGAAGGCGAAAAGCGGACCGCCGGCCAGCATGGCTTCCCAGCCGGCCTGATCGAGATACAGACGCTCCGGCGGCAACGGCCGGTACGGCACCTCGCCGTCGCGCGGCACCATTCGCCGCGCGGCGTAGTGGTCGGCGATCATTTCCAGCCGCGCCGCCAGGACTTCGTCGGACTGGTGGTCGAGGCTGACGGAGGCTCCGGGCAGGTAGTCGAGCAGCGTTTCCATGCGCTCGTGGAACAGTGGAACCCAGTGCTCCATGCCGGGATGCCGCCGCCCTTCCGAGATCGACAGGTAGATCGGGTCCTCGGCCGCCGGCTGACCAAAGGTTTCGCGCCATCCCGAGCGGAAACGCGAGATCGCTTCGGGATCGAGCGGCACTTCCGACACCGGACGCAAGGTCAGACGCTGCCGGCGGTCCGCGCTGCGCTGGGTTGCGGGGTCGAAGATGCGGATCAACTCGATCGTGTCGCCGAACAGGTCAAGGCGGACCGGGTCGGTCTCGCCGGCCGGGAAGATGTCGATGATGCCGCCGCGCATGGCGTATTCGCCGGGTTCCATCACCGTGCCGGCGCGGCCATAGCCGGTTGCTTCCAGGAAGCGCGCCAGCTTCTCGGGCTGGACCGTGCCGTTGGTACGCAGCTCCATGCTCGCGCCGGCGAACGCGGCGCGCGGCGGGACGAGCTGGACCAGCGCATTCACCGTGGTGAGCACGATGCGAGGCCGCGTCGGCTTCTCCAAGAGGCGCGCCAGAGTGGCGATGCGCTCGGAAACCAGCGCCGGATTTGGCGATACGCGGTCGTAGGGGAGGCAGTCCCAGGCCGGGAATCGCAGCACCTCCGCTTCCGGCACGACGAACGCCAGCGCCTCCGCCAGCCGCGCCATCCGCGCATCGTCGCGGGTCACGTGCAGGACGGGTCCCGCGAACTCGCCGCGCCTGCGGGCGAGCAAGTAGGCGTCCCAACCCTCGGGCGCGCCGAATACCGGTGTGGCGGTCATGGGGTGTTTCGGGGGCGAGCCCGACCCTCAGCCATCGCATCCCGCCTGCAATCGTCATGGTCGGGCTTCCCGCCATGAGCAACAGGACAAGAGCGCGGACGTGAAGCACCCTGTGAAGCACCGCCCTCCCCCTCCCCTTGCGGGAGGGGGCTGGGGGGAGGGCTTTGCACGAGCCGCATCGCGGATATTGCCTGCGCCGCGGCCCCCTTCCCCCAACCCCCTCCCGCAAGGGGAGGGGGAGTGTCTTGTTCTCGACCCAACTTATCCGGATGCCTTTGGGGCTTGACGTGGAACGCCATCATGACCCTGCCGCGTCCCTGATGCGCCGCAGCAGGGGCGTGTCGGCCTCGGGGGGAATCGGGCTGCGGCCGGTAAGCCAGTCCGCCAGATCGTTGTCAGGCAGCTCCAACAGTTCTTCCAGCGCGGCGATCTCCGACTCGTCGAATGCGGCTATATGTCGTTGCACGAAGCCACCAAGCAGGATGTCGTTCTCGTACGTCCCACGATGTGTGGCTCGGAACAGCAGTCGACGGCGCCTCACATCGAGGGAGGCATGTTCTGGTTCAGTCATCGGCCCGGTGTCATATAGCCGCGTCATCACCCTATGTCAGCCCGTGGACCACGACCCGCTTGCACCGCTGTTCTTGCCGCTGATCACGCTGAAAGGCGTCGGTCCTACGGTGGGCACGCTGATCGCCAAGGTGGCCGATGGCGAGCGGGTGATCGATCTGCTGTTCCGCTTGCCCGAGTCGTACCTGGACCGCCGCCAACGCCCGACCATCGCGAAGGCATTGCCGGGCCAGATCGCGACGCTGGCCATCGAGGTGGTACGGCTCGAGGAGCCCGCCAACCCCCGCCAGCCGTGGCGCGTCGTGGTGACCGACGGCACCGGTTTCGCCGAACTGGTGTTCTTCAAATTCAACCGGGAGCACCAGATGCCGGTGGGTGCGAAGCTGCTCGTGTCCGGCAAGATCGAAGTGTTCAACGGCCGACGGACGATATCGCATCCGGACCACGTGGTGCCGGCCGACAAACCTGAACTTCTGCCGACAATCGAACCGGTGTGGCCACTGACCGCCGGGCTGTGGCCTCGCCAGGTGGCGAATGCCATGGCGCAGGCACTGACACGGGTGCCTGCACTGCCGGAGTGGCACGACGCGGCGCTGCTACGGCGGGAGAAATGGCCGGGCTTCGTCGAGGCGTTGCGCGCCGTGCAATCTCCGGCCGAACTGCCCGGCGAGGGCAACCGGTCCGCCTCGCCTATGACGAACTGCTGGCGGGCCAGGTCGCGCTGGCCGTGGTGCGCGGCCGGGTGCGCGCGAGGCCCGGCCGCAGCCTGACCGGCGACGGCAGCCCTGCGTGCCAAGGCGCTGGCCCGATTCGGCTACACGCTGACCGTGTCGCAACATCAGGCGATGGCGGAGATCGACGCGGACCTCGCGTCGGACCATCGCATGCTGCGGCTGCTGCAGGGCGACGTCGGCTCGGGCAAGACCGTCGTGGCGCTGCTGGCCATGCTGCGTGCCGTGGAAGCCGGTGCTCAGGCGGCGATGATGGCGCCGACCGAGGTGCTGGCGAAGCAGCACCACCGCACGCTTTCCCGACTTTCGCCGGCGCCGGTGGCGTTGCTGACCGGCGGGGTGAAGGGCCGCGCCCGCGCGCAACTGCTGCGCGGCCTGAAGGATGGCTCGGTCCCGCTTGTCGTCGGCACGCATGCGCTGTTCCAGGAGAGCGTCGATTATCACGACCTCGCTCTGGCGGTGATCGACGAACAGCACCGATTCGGCGTGGACCAGCGGCTGCTGCTTGGCGGCAAGGGCGAGCAGACCGACGTGCTGGTGATGACCGCGACGCCGATCCCTCGGACGCTGCTGGTGACGCAATGGGGTGAGATGGATGTCAGCCGTTTGACCGAGAAGCCGCCCGGCCGGCTGCCGGTGCGGACCTCGCTGCATTCGCTGGGGACATTGCCGGATCTTATGGATGCGGTGACGCGCAAGCTGGATGAGGGCGCGCAGGTCTACTGGATCTGTCCGATGGTCGCGGAGAGCGAGGCGCTCGACATCGCCGCTGCCGAGGCGCGGTTCGCCGTGCTGCGCGAGCGGTTCGGCGAGAGGGTGGGGCTGGCGCATGGCCAGCAGGATGCGGCGGTGCGCGACCGCACACTGGCGGAGTTTGCGCGGTGGGCAGTGCCGATTGCTGGTGGCGACGACGGTGGTCGAGGTTGGTGTCGATGTGCCGGCTGCCAGCGTGATGGTGATCGAGCACGCCGAGCGATTCGGCCTGGCGCAGTTGCATCAGTTGCGCGGCCGCGTGGGACGCGGCGCGGCGGCCAGCTTCTGTCTGTTGCTGCATGAGGATTGGGTGAACGATGTGGCCAAGCGCCGTCTGACGTTGTTGCGCGACACGGAAGACGGGTTCCTGATCGCCGACGAGGATTTCCGCCTGCGTGGCGGCGGCGACATCCTGGGGACGAAACAGTCCGGACTGCCGGGATTTCGGCTTGGCCGATCCGATCGAGCACGAGAGGCCTGCTGCACATGGCGCATCGTGATGCGGCCGTGCTGTTGGGGAAGGATCCGAAGCTGGAGATCCGAGCGGGGGCGTGCGGTGCGTGTGCTGCTGCGGCTGTTCGAACGGACGGCGGCGATGCGGACGCTGCTCGCAGGCTAATGCACCTATCCCGCGCAGCAGGCTTTGCGCCAGAATAGCCAAATACGCAGGGATTTCGGAACATCTGCCGATCCTATATCTGAATAGGTCGGATTGCCAGGAGCGGTAACGCGGCCGAGCCGATTGTCCAGACGCGGTTGGCGATCCGATATACTGGATACCTTCTAACGAGATCACAATGGTGGGAGGCGCGACAATAGGCGCTGCGGGTGATAGCGTGGCAGAAAGTCGAAGACGTAGGTGGGCAGAATGCCGGATCGAACAATTCTAGCTGGTCGCTTCAGGAGGCTCGATCTCGCGTATCTTGCCGCAAGAGCCAATAACGCAACTGACCAGCGGCATATCTTCTATAAGGCGATGTTGGAACACGACACCTACGAGGCGTACCTGAAAGATGTTGGCAACGTAAAGGTCTTTGCTCTGACTTTTGGACAAGGCAAGGTTCCGATTACAGGACGCGCGGAAATTCTATACGCGCGGCGGTTTCGCCGGATTGAAGATGCGCCAGGGTAGGACATCCATCCAACGATAACACTACGGTGTTACAAACTACATAATCCCCCGATTTACCAGGGCGTCCAGAACGGACACGCTCTGCGATGGTGCGTCAGTTTGAAATGAGCCGACGAAGCAGCCTCCCACCGCGTGTGTTCGGCGTCTGAAGCGCGCCCCGGCACTCCGACCCCTGATAGACGATGATAAACTCACTCTCGTCTCGTCGGCTAAAAGCCCCATTGTTCTGCCGCACGAGCGACGACAAGCCCTACGTCATTAGCCTTCGCACGCGGCAGGAGCCAATAATGCACAAACTCAACAGCTTTCTGTGAGGAAGGGAGACGCCGCGCTATACGCTTGGCGCGATCTCCGGCTGCACAGTGATATGCTACGAGTTGGATAATACAAATCCTATTGGCCCGTGCTTCGCCTACATCCCAACCGAATAGTCGAGCTGGCCCAGATGTTACCAGGATGATCCGCGAATCTCTGTTGTATAGATAGAGATGCCTGTGCTATTTCCTGTGAGATTTAGCTGTAGAGCCTCCCGAAAGGCCGTAAGCGATGCTCCGCGACCCTTCGGCGCTCCGTGAGATTAGGGTGGCTGTTGGGGCGGCGCCCAGAACCAGGGCATCAATTCGTCGATGCGTTTCTGCGGCCAGCCGTTCACGAGGCGTGTCAGGAGATCGGTGAAATACGCCTTCGGATTGACATGATTCAGCTTACAGGTCTCGATCAGCGATGCGAGGCATGCCCAATTCTCTCCACCCTCGTCGCTGCCAGCAAAAAGGCTATTTTTTCTCGATAGAGCAACGGGTCTCATGGAACGCTCGACACTGTTATTGTCGAGTTCGATGCGGCCGTCATCAAGGAACCGCTCCAACCCATCCCAGTGGTTCAGCGCATAGCGGATCGCCTCTGCGGTCGGACCGCGAGCGGGCAATTTCGCGATCTGCGCTTCGAACCAGATGCGCAGTTCGGTGACCAGCGGTTTGCTCTCGGCCTGGCGCACCGCCAGCCTGTCAGCGGCGCTTTTGCCGCGGACGCGCGCCTCGATCTCATAGAGCGCCGCAATGCGCTGCAGCGCTTCCATTGCGATCGGCGCCTTTGTCTTGGCCAGATCGTAAAAGCCCCTCCGTACATGGCTCCAACAAAAAGCCAGCGTTACGGAAGTCGCAGCCGATTTGGACCCGGCGAACTTCTTGTAGGCCGGGTAGCCGTCGCATTGCAGGATGCCGCGGTAGCCGCCGAGCAGCGTGTTGGCGTGAGTATGCCCCCGGCCAGGCGCGTAGCTGTAAACCACCGCGGGAGGTTGGCTCCCGCCCCATGGACGATCATCACGCGCAATGGCCCAGAAATAGCCTTGCTTCGTCCGCCCGCGGCCTGGATCGAGCACCGGCACCACGGTCTCGTCGGCGAAGATCCGTGTCGAGGCGAGCATCATCTCACGCAGCCGCGCGACCACTGGGGCAACTTCGGCCGCGGCGTACCCATCCAGAACGACAGGGTGGACCGATCAAGAATGACACCCTGTCGTGCCAGGATCTGCGACTGGCGATACAGTGGCAGATGGTCGGCATAGCGTGCCACCAGCACATGGGCGACCATCGCCTCGGTCGGAATGCCGCCTTCGATCAGCCGCGCCGGTGCCGGTGCCTGCACCACGGTGCCTGCGCAGGCCCGGCAGGCGAGCTTCGGACGCTTGGTCACGATCACCCGAAACTGCGCCGGGATCACATCCAACCGCTCCGAGGTGTCCTCGCCGATCACCGTCATCGTTGCCCGGCAGCACGGGCACGCGGTGTCCTCGGGCGCCAGCGTCACCTCGATCCGCGGCAGATGCGCCGGCAGCGCGCCGCGGCTTGCGCGCCGCTTGGTGGCATTGTCCAAGCGCCGCTCGGGATCGCGCTTCTCCGCCTCGGCGTCTGCTTTGGCGATCGCCTGCTCGATCGCCTCGAAGCCCAGTTGCAGCTGTTCCTCCGGCAGACGTTCGGAGCGGGCGCCGAAGTGCATGCGTTTGAGCTGCAGCAGCAGATGACGCAGCCGATCATTCTGTGCCAGTAGCGTGTCGCGCTCGGTGACCGCCGCATCGCGTTCGGACATCGTCGTCAGCACAAGCGCCCGCAATGCTTCAATACCTTCGGGCAGGCTCTGCATGTCGTCGCGTGGGGAATCCATCACCGCGAATTTTACGCGGCAACAGACGGTTTGAGAATCCCTTTTGCGGTCTGAACACGCGTCCAATCGAGCCCGTCGAACAAAGCGGCGAACTCTATGGGCGACAGCTTCATCACGCCGTCCATGATCGGCGGCCAGCGGAATGACCCCTGCTGCAATTGCTTCCAGACCAGCACGAGCCCGCTGGTATCCCAGACCAATATCTTCAACCGATCGCTGCGCTTGGCGCGATAGACAATGACCGCGCCAGAGAATGGATCCTCGGCCAACACCTCCTGCGCCAAGGCGGCGAGGGAGTGTGCACCTTTGCGAAAATCAATCGGCCGCGTTGCCAGCAAAACGCGAGCGCCAGCGGGGACATTGATCATGATCGGGATGCCGAGGCCCGAACCGCGCGCAACACCGCGGTCAATTGGGCAGCATCATCCATGCCGGACGAGACCCGCACCACCGCACCGGCAAGCTTGACCTCGATCCCCGGCGCGGCAGACGCCGCGCGTTGAACCGTCGTAGCCGGAATGGCTTCGCTCACAATCGGTACGAAGCTGAGCGGTGCCGGCGGTGTCGTTGTCTTGGGCACGCTCGGCAAGTCCTGGCGCATGGCGCGTCGCCAGCCGAATACCTGCTGCGAACAGACCTGCCACCGCCGCGCAACCTCGGACACGCGCGCTCCAGGGAGCAGGGTCTCCGCGACGATCCGTGCCTTCTCATCCGCCGACCAGCGCCGCCGGCGGCCAGGTCCCGTCAGGACCTCAACTCGCCGGAATCCACCCTTCGCGTCATCGCTAACGTCAAACATAAGGATAGCTCGAAGCCCGCTGCCTCAGCCAAATCAACCACTTCCGGGGAGGCCATTAAACAAGGGCATCAGAGCCACGCTTACGAAAGGCTGGCCGTGTTCGTAATCGTGGTCCTCGGCGACAAACTCGGATTGATAAGCAGGATGTGAGAACGCGGGCAGTGCGTAGAGGCCCATTCCAGGGAAGCGGTTGGAGATCGGTGGCCAAATTGTCCGCTGGACAATATTGACTCGGTGGTCTGTGATGGACTGTCTGGCCGCTGAGAGCGGACCAATAACAAACGAGATCGTCTGGAGACATTGAGCCTCTCGCCTTCCCGTCCTGCACCTACCATCCTGCCATTGATATGCTTGTCACGCCAGTTGACACTCGCTTGGAGCGGTCGAAGGCTCCAAAGCCCTCCTGGGACAGTGCTTGATAGAAGTTGACCTCTGCCCCAGAACCAAGTTCATCGGCAGTTTTGTATTCAAGTCGGCGCTCTAAATCGGCCAGTTGTTCGGTGAAGTCTTAATCCGTTCCTCGGATGCCTTGGCTAGCCGATACCGGATTTGTCCGCCCAAACGCGAAGCAATTCTCATGCCAGAAATCGAGTTTTTCGTGCAACGATGGCTTTCCGCACAAAGCCCGCGCAGCAGGAGAGGTTTGCCGGAAACTTAGTCCTTGTAGTCAGGCTCGCGCTTGTCGAGCATCCGCTTCAGCGCATCGAAGTGCCACTCGCAGGCCGGCTTGTTGCCGTATTGCGGCGACGTCTCGCGATACGCCTGGACCGTCGCGTCGATCACCTCCTGCGGCAGGAACTTCAACTGCCGGCCGCTCGACATGGCATAGAGCTGCACCTGCGCCACACGCTCCACGTAGTACAGCCGGTCATACGCCTCGGCCACGGTCTCGCCGACCACCGCAACGCCGTGGTTCGCCATCATCAGCACGGTCTTGTCGCCGATGACGCCCGCAAGCCGCTCGCCCTCGGCCGGATCGAACGCCGGGCCAGCATAGCGAGTCGTCATAGGCGGTATCCATCATCACGCCGAGCTCGGTCTGGCCGATCGGCAGGATGCGCTGATCCTCCAGCCGCGTCAGTGCGCTGGCGAACGGCATGTGCGTGTGCAGCACCGCCGCCGCACCCGGCAGCAGGCGGTGCATCGGCGCATGGATGCAGTAGCAGGACTGCTCGATCTCCCCCTCGCCGGCCAGCAGCGCGCCGTCGTAGCCCACCTCCATGAAGCAGCTCGCGGTGACCTCCGACCAATGGAGGCCGAACGGGATCTGATAGTAGCGGTCATCGCAGCCGGGCACGCGCAGCGTCAGGTGGTTGAAGATGCCCTCGTGGAAGCCGTGCATCACCGCGAGGCGGTGTGCCGCGGCAAGGTCCACCCGCGCCCGCCACTGGGCATCCGCCAGCGCCAGGTCCTTCGTTTCCAGTGATTCCAGCGGCATGTGTCACAGTCTCCGGTCCGGTTCGCCGACCATGCTACAGGTTGCCAACCGGCCAGGTTAAGCCTTCTCCATCCGGGACAGCGGCGGCTTGCATTGCCCTGAAATTCCGCTATTCCCGCCGCCCGACGGGAAACCGTGGGGAGACGCAGCGTGACCGCCGATGGCCAACCTGTGCTGATCGAGATCGCCGGGCTGACCAAGCGCTTCGGCAGCTTCACCGCGGTGGACAGCGTTTCGTTCAGCGTGGCGCGCGGCGAGGTGCTGGGCTTCCTCGGACCGAACGGCGCCGGCAAGTCCACCACGATGCGCATGCTGGCCGGCTTCATGATCCCGACCGCCGGCACCGCCCGCATCTGCGGCCACGACGTGCAGACCGATGGGGTCGAGGCGCGGCGCGTGCTCGGCTTCCTGCCGGAAGGCGCGCCGACCTATCCGGAAATGACCGTCACGGGCTTCCTGACCTTCTGCGCCAAGGTGCGCGGCTACGCCGGCAGCGACCTGGCGCGGCGCGTCGAGCATGCGGTGGAGCTGACGCGGCTGCAGGGCGTGCTGCTGCAGCCGGTGGAGACGCTGTCCAAGGGGTTCAAGCGCCGCGTGGGCCTGGCGCAGGCGCTGCTGCACGACCCGCCGGTGCTGGTGCTGGACGAGCCGACCGACGGGCTCGATCCCAACCAGAAGCACGAGGTGCGCGCGCTGATCGCACAGATGGCGCCCCAGAAGGCGATCGTGATCTCGACGCATATCCTGGAGGAGGTCGATGCGGTGTGCTCGCGCGCGATCATCATCGCGGCCGGCCGCGTGGTGGCGGACGCAACGCCGGCGGAACTGCAGCGCCGGCATCCGTCAGGCAAGCTGGACGACGTGTTCCGGCAGCTGACGATGGAGGCGGCGTGATGTTCGGAGTACACCTCTCCCGCTGCGCGGGAGAGGTCGCGGAGCGAAGTGACGCGGGTGAGGGTGCTTCCCGCCACACTGTGGTCCGCGGCACCCTCTCCCGGCGCTTTGCGCCGACCTCTCCCGCAAGCGGGCGAGGTGTACTCTGATGCGCAACGTGTTCATCATCGCCGGGCGCGAACTCGCCGCCTATTTCGCCACGCCCGTCGCTTCCGTGTTCATCGTTATCTTCCTGGTCCTGCAGGGCGCGCTGACGTTCAACCTCGGCGGCTTCTTCGACCGCGGCCAGGCCGACCTCAATCCGTTCTTCACCTTCATTCCCTGGGTGTTCCTGCTGCTGGTCCCGGCGATCACCATGCGGCTCTGGGCCGAGGAACGCCGGCTCGGCACGATCGAACTGCTGCTGACGCTGCCGATCACGCAGACCCAGGCGGTATTGGGAAAATTCCTCGCCGCCTGGGCGTTCTGCGCCATTGCGCTGCTGCTGACGTTCCCGTTCGTCATTACCGTCAACATCCTCGGCCAACCGGACAACGGCGTGATCGCCTCGGGCTACGTCGGCTCTCTGCTGGTGGCCGGCGCTTTCCTCTCGGTTGGATCGGCGCTGTCGGCGCTGACCAAGAACCAGGTGATTGCCTTCGTCCTCGCCGTCGCGGTGTGCTTCGTGTTCGCGCGTTGCCTCCTATCCGGTGGTGACGGACTTCCTCTCGCGCAACACGCCGGCGCTCGCCGAGATCGCGCGGCGCATCGCGGTGATCGACCGGTTCCAGGACTTCACCCGCGGCGTGGTCAGTCTGCGCGATCTGATCTTCTTCGCCACCTTCATCGTGTTCTGGCTGTTCCTCAACACCGTCATCGTCGAACAGCGGAAGGCGGACTGAAGCGATGCGCCGGCGAATCTGGTTCTCCATCATCGGCGTCCTCGCGGTCGCCGCCATCGTCATCGGCATCAACATGTTCGCCGACGCGCGGCTGGCCAACCTGCGCGTCGATCTGACGCGCAGCCACATCTACACGCTGTCGCCGGGCACGCGGCAGATCCTGTCGGGCCTGAAGGAGCCGGTGACGCTGCGCCTGTTCTACTCGCGCCGCCTCGGCAGCACCGTGCCGGTCTACGGCACCTACGCCGACCACGTTCGCGAAATGCTCGGCGAATACGCCGCGGTGTCCGGCGGCAAGATCAGGCTCGAGTTCTACGATCCGGAGCCATTCAGCGACACCGAGGACCGCGCGCTCGCCTACGGACTGCAGGGCGTCCCGCTCGATCAGGGCGGCGTCCAGGTGTATTTCGGCCTGGCCGCCAGCAACCTGGAAGACGACGAACGCACCATCGCCTTCTTCCAGCCGGAGCGCGAGCGCTTCCTGGAATACGACCTGACCAAGCTGATCTACGACCTGTCAAATCCAAAGCGCCCGGTGATCGGCGTGATGTCGTCGCTGCCGCTCGACGGCGATCCGCGCGCGATGATGATGGCGATGCGCGGCCAGCCGGCCGCCGGCGGCCAGCCCTATGCGTCGGCGATGCTGCTGCGGCAGACCAATCAGGTGAAAACCGTCGCCACCGATGCGCAGGTGATCGACCCGGACATCCAGGTGCTGCTCGTGGCCGAGGCGCAGAATCTGTCGGATGCGACGCTGTACGCGATCGATCAGTTCGTCATGCGCGGCGGGCGGCTGATGGCGATGGTCGATCCGTGGAGCGAGGCGATGGCATCCACCCCCTCGCCCACCGGCATGCCGCCGACCGATACCGGCTCCAACTTGAAGAAGCTGTTCGATGCCTGGGGCATCGTGTTCGATCCGAACAAGGTGGTCGGCGATCTCACCGGCGCATGGCGGGTGCGGGCCAGCCCGGACGAACGGGTGCAGGCGGTGAACTACGTCGCCTGGTTCAATATCCGCGACGGCATCAACCACGACGATCCGGCGACCGCTGATCTGCAGCAGGTCACGGTGGCGTCCGCCGGCGCGCTCGGCAAGGCGCCGGATGCATCGATCGAGTTCACGCCGCTGCTGAGCAGCAGCCCACGCTCGGGCGAGATCCCGGTCGATCAGGTGAAGATGCCGAACCCGGGCAAGGTCCTGGCGGATTTCAAGCCGGAGGGCGGTCCGCGCGTGCTCGCGGCGCGGTTTCGCGGCACGCTGAAATCGGCGTTCACCGGGCCGCCGGAACTGGCAAAGGATCAGAAGCGGCCGGAGAATTTCCCGGACTACAAGGCGCAGACCGATGGCGCGGCCAATCTCGTAGTGGTGTCGGACAGCGACATTCTGGCCGACCGGTTCTGGGTGCGCGTCTCGGATTTCTTCGGCCAGCAGACCGCCACGCCGTTCAGCGACAACGGCCCGTTCGTCGCCAACCTGATCGGCACGCTCGCCGGCGGCGATGCGCTGATCGGACTGCGCTCGCGCGGCGACACCAACCATCCGTTCGTCCTGGTGAACCAGATGCAGAGCGAGGCGGAAGCGAAGTTCCGCCAGACCGAGCAGTCGCTGCAGAAGCATCTGGACGACACCGAGAAACAGCTCCGCACGCTGCGCCAGGGATCTGGTGGTGAAGGCAGCGAGCAGTCCAACGCGCAGGCGGTCATCACGCCGGAACAGCGTGCCGCGATCGACGCGGCACGCTCGGACATCGTGGATACGCGGCAGCAGCTTCGCGCCGTGCAGTACGATTTGAATCACGATATTTCCCGCCTGGAGACCTGGCTGCGCGTGTTCAATATCGTGCTGGTGCCGACGTTGCTGGCAATCATGGCGATCACGCTCGGTGTCGTGCGCCGCCGCCGTCGCGCGAGGGCACGCGCATGAGACCGCGCACGCTGCTTGCGCTCGTCGTCGTCGGCATCCTTGCGGTCGCCGGCGGCTGGTATTTCGGGACAGCGGAAAAGCCCAGCGGGCAACAGGCATACAGCGCCGGCAAGCTGATGTTTCCCGATCTTGCTTCTCGGCTTCAGGATGCCGCGCGCATCGAGATCACCCACCAGGACAAGACCACGACGCTCGCCAGGCATGGCGATGCATGGGGCCTGGCCGATCGCGGCGGCTATGTGGTGCAGGCGACCAAGCTGCGTGGCATGCTGACCGCGCTGACGGAACTGCGCCTGGTGGAGCCGCGCACCACCGACCCCACGCAGTTCGGCCGACTCGGCCTGGAAGACCCGAACGGCAAGGTCGGGACATCGGACCTACTCCGCGTGCTCGACGCATCCGGAAAGCCGATCGTCGCGCTGATCGTCGGCCATCGCCGCGTACGCACGCAGGGCAACGTGCCCGAGCAGGTCTACGTCCGGCGGCCGGACGACAATCAGACCTGGCTGGCCGAGGGCAGCCTGCAGGTGGACGCCGATCCGCAGCAATGGCTCGACCGCGACATCATCAACATCGACCACGCGCGCATCGCGACAGTGACCGTGACGCATGTTGACGAGGCACTGGATTTCGCGCGCGACGGCCAGAAGCTGGTGCTGAAGGCGCCAGTCGAACATCCGCCGCTCGACGACTACAAGGTGGACGATATCGACCGCGGGCTCGAATTGCTGACGTTTCAGGACGTGCAGGCCGACAAGGATCCCGTCGGCGACAAGGTGGGCCAGTCGGTCTATACCACCAGCGACGGGCTTGCGGTGACGGTGACGGTGTTCAAGGGCGAGAAGGACATCTGGGCGCGCTTCTCGGCAGCGCCCGCCCCGGGACATGACCCGGGAGATAAGGCCAAGGCCGAGGCGGACAAGCTGAACGCGCGGCTGGCCGGCTGGACCTATCAGCTCGGTGCGCTGGAAGCAGAAGGCGCTGGTGCCGTCCCTCGATGAGCTGAAGAGCGACTGCGCCCGCCGCACCGCCCGCCGAACTCCGGGGCAAGCCCAGGAGCAGCTCCGGAACCCGAAGTGAGCGACCGCGAGTATCCCGTTCGGCCTATCGTCGGGATCGGGATCGTGGTCATCAAGGGCAACACCGTCCTGCTGGTTCGCCGCGGCAAGCCACCGAACATCGGCGCCTGGACGCTGCCGGGCGGTGCGCAGGAGGTCGGCGAGACCACCGAGGACGCCGCGCGTCGCGAACTGCTCGAGGAAACCGGCATCGAAGTCGGCACACTGCATTTCGCCGCGACGGTGGACAACATCCGCCACGACGAAACCGGGCGCGTGCGCTTCCATTACACGATCATCGACTTCGCCGCGAGGTGGGTGTCGGGCGATCCGGTCGCCGACACCGACGTGACCGAGGCGGTCTGGGCGCCGCTGGATGCGCTGGACGATTACGGCCTGTGGAGCGAGGCGCACCGCGTGATCGCGATCGCTCGGCGGCTGGTGGTGTGATGGTGCGTTTGGGCCGGCCCTAGCTCCGCCGGTGCGACCGGTGGGCCGACTTGCGCGTGGACAGCGACAGCGACATGCCGGCGCAGATCAGCCCCAGGGCGGCCGGCACCATCCAGGCCGGACGCAGCATCAGCGGCATGGCCACGTGTTCCCACAGCCACGCCGACAGAAACCGCTCGGTGCTGCTGTGCAGGACGTTCATCAGGTCGTGGTCGAGCATGAAGAGCGCCTGGCCGAGCGGCACCGACGGCGGGCCGAGCATCGCCAGGGCGACCGCTCCGACCAGCAGCATGGCAGCCAGCACAGCCAGGATGCGTTGGGCAATCACATGAACAGCTTCTCGTTCGTCCGGTCGGTATACAGTGAGGCTACGAACTCACCATAGCCGTTGTAAATCTGCGTTGGCACCATTTCGTTGCTGCCGAGCAGGCGCTCGCGTGCCTGGCTCCAGCGCGGATGCGCCACCGCCGGGTTGACGTTGGCCCAGAAGCCGTATTCGGACGACTGGATCGCCTGCCAGAAATTCACCGGCCGCTTGTCGGTGAAGCTGATCTTGGCCAGCGCCTTTGCCGACTTGAAGCCGTATTTCCAGGGCGTTGTCAGCCGGATCGGACCGCCGTTCTGCGGCGGGAGCGGCTTGCCGTACAGCCCCGTCGAGATGAACGCCAGGTCGTTGGCCGCCTCGTCGATCGCCAGCCCCTCGATGTAGGGCCACGGATAGAACGGCGAGCGCAGGCCGGGCATCGTCTTGTCCTGCGCCGTCTCGAACACGACGTACTTCGCCGAGCCCAGCGGTTCGGCGATCGACAGCAGATGGCTCAGCGGGAATCCGGTCCACGGCACCGTCATCGCCCAGGCCTCGACGCAGCGATGGCGGTAGACGCGCTCCTCGAGCTGCACCTGCTTCAGCAGGTCATCGATGCCGATGGTGCGCGGCTGCTTGAGCTGACCCTCCAGGCTGATCGTCCAGGGGCGCTGCTTCAGCGACTGAGCGTCCTCCCACAGGTTCTTGCCATCGCTGTATTCATAGTAGTTGTTGTAGGTGGTCGCGTATTTGTCCGGCGTGATGTCGCGGCCCGGCGCGTACTTGGGGTTGCGCTCCGGTGCGCCATCCTTTTGCGCAAAGGCAGGCGCCGCCAGGGCCAGCGAGCCGGCACCCGCCAGTGCGGCGCGGCGCCCCATCACCAGCGCCTCCGGTGTCACCAGCCGCTCCGGCAGTTCCCAGCCACGGCGCCGCAGGATTTGCATGTGTCTCTCCACCAACCGAGATGATACCGATCTGGGGGTATCCGTGCCATTTGTCACCCGTGACTTGACCCCCTAGGGACGTGACCCTCGTGCATTGTCCGACGCGGCAGGATGCAGGACATTACAGCCAGCCCGCGCAGTTGGCAGGAGATTTCATGCACCTCGCCCGTTTCCCCCGTGTCCGCCTGTTCCCCACCCCCACCCCGCTGGAAAAGCTGGAGAACCTGAGCCGTCACCTCGGCGGACCGGACATCTGGATCAAGCGCGACGACTGCACGATGGTGGCGACCGGCGGCAACAAGGTCCGAAAACTGGAGTTCCTGGTGGGCGAGGCGAAGGCGCAGGGCGCCGACCATCTGGTGACGCAAGGCGCGGTGCAGTCCAACCACGTGCGCCAGACTGCTGCCGTGGCGAAGCGGTTCGGCATGAAGTGCACGGCGTTGCTGGAGCACCGGATCGACACCAACGACCGCGACTACCTGAACAGTGGGAATGTGCTGCTCGATCGGCTGTTCGACACGGCGATCGAATACCGGCCCGGCGGGACGGACATGAATGCCGCAGCCGATGCCAAGGGCGCGGCGCTGCGGGAAGCCGGCGAGAAGCCGTATGTGATTCCGGGCGGCGGCTCCAATCGTATCGGCGCACTGGGCTATGTTTCCTGCGCGCAGGAACTGATGCATCAGGTCGACGAGATGGGCCTGACGATCGACCGCGTGGTGACCGCCACCGGCAGCGCTGGGACGCAGGCCGGACTGGTCGTCGGGCTCGAGGGCGAAAACGCCGGCGTTCCGGTGCTCGGGATCGGCGTTCGGCTGCCGAAGGAGCCGCAGGAGGCGAACGTGCACCGCCTGGCGGAGGCGACCGCCGATTTTGTCGGTGTGCGGGGCGGGATTGCGCGCTCGGCGGTGGTCGCGAACTGCGACTATGTCGGGCCGGGCTATGGCCAGCCGACGGCGGGCATGACCGAGGCCGTATTGATGCTGGCGCGGCTGGAGGGCGTGCTGCTCGATCCGGTGTATTCGGGCAAGGCGATGGCCGGGCTGATCGATCTGATCCGCAAGGGCGAGATCCGCAAGGGTGAGACGGTGGTGTTCCTGCACACCGGCGGCGCGGTCGGCCTGTTCGGCTATACCGGCGTGTTCGAGCAGGCGATGGCGGGCTAGGGCTTGGCTGCAACGGGGAAGCAAGGAAGGTTCCACACCGAGGGCACCGAGCAAGGCGCACCGAGGGCCACCGAGGTTGCGATAGATGCGCTTCGCGCGAAGCGCCGATAGATTTTTCTCGGTGGCCCTCGGTGGAGTTCTTTGTGATCTCTGTGTGGAACCTTGCTTACGCGCCACTGCACAAGGAGGGGGAAGAAAAGCGATGCTCACCAGCCAGGATCGCATCCTGACCACCCATACCGGCAGCCTGCCACGGCCCCCCGCGCTGACCGCGCTCTACGTGCAGCGCTCGCGGGGCGAGGCGGTCGATCCCGCGGTGCTGGACGCCGTCGGCACGTCGGCGGTGCACGATGTCGTGGCAAAGCAGATCGCCGCCGGCGTGGATGTCGGCAACAACGGCGAGCAGCAGCGCGAGGCGTTCTTCCTTTATGTCCGCCATCGCATGAGCGGGTTCGGCGGCGGCTGGGCGCGCCGGGTGTTCGCCGATGTCGCGCATTACCCGGCGTTCAGCGCCTGGAAGGCCGCGCACGACTCGGTCAACGAGTTGGTCAGCAACACCGGGGGCGTGCCGGAGGCCGTGGGCGAAGTGCGCTATCTGGACCGCGCGATGGTGGAAGCCGAGTGCAAGGATTTCCGCGACCGCGCTGGACGCGGCGCAGGGCGGCTTCGCCGAACCGTTCATGACGGCGCCCTCGCCGGGAATCATCGCCGCTGCGATGCGCAATGCCTGGTACAATACCGAGGACGCCTATCTGGATGCGCTCGGCCGCGCGTTGCAGGTGGAGTACGAGACGATCGTGGCGCACGGCTTCCTGCTGCAGATCGACGCGCCGGACCTGGCGATGGAAAGGCATCTCTCCTACCAGGACCGCCCGTTGGCCGAGTTCGTCGATTTCGTCGAGCGCGTGGTCGCCACGATCAACCGGGCGCTTGCGAATATCCCGCGCGATCGGGTGCGCCTGCATGCGTGCTGGGGCAACTACGAGGGTCCGCACGACTGCGATGTGGCGCTGCCGGAGATCCTGCCGGCGATCAGGCAGGCGAAGGTCGGCGGCTTCGTGCTGCCGTTCGCCAATCCGCGCCATGCGCACGAGTATCGCTGCCTGAAGGAACTGCCGCTGGACGATGATCAGGTCATCGTCGCCGGCGTGATCGATCCGCTGACCAATTTCGTCGAGCATCCCGAGGTGGTGGCGGACCGCATCGAGCAGGTGGCGCGCGCGGTCGGCGATCCGCGGCGCGTGCTGGCCGGCACCGACTGCGGTTTCGACACCTCGGCTGGGCGCGGGCGCGTGGCGGACGATGTTGTGTGGGCGAAGCTGGCGGCGATGGCAGAGGGCGCAAGGCGGCGCGACGCAGCGACTGGACCGAGCAGCAAGCACTCGCTCCTTGCGTGAAAGGCCGGTCACAGTCGGCCGACGCGGCAGATCGTGCCACACATGGTCGTCACTCGACGCCGCGAAAGCGCAGCAGATCGACAATCGGTGGCGCGCGGTTTGCCTGCCCTTACACAACGTTCCGCAACCCGCCCTTCACGTGGCGCGCGAACGCGTCGAACAGACGCCGCGTCACCGGGCCGACATCGCCATTGCCGACCGGCTTGTCGTCGATCCGCACGATCGGCTTCACGAAACTGGTCGCGCTGGTGATGAACGCCTCGCGCGCCTCGCGCATGTCCTGTTCGCTGAACTGCGTCTCCGAGAACGCCACGTTCTCATCGCCGATCAGCGCCAGCAGCGCGCCGCGCGTGCAACCTGGCAGGATCGCGTGATCCAGATGCCGGGTGCGAAGCACACCATCCTTGTCGACAATCCAGAAGCTGGTGGCCGCACCTTCCGTCACCATGCCGTTGGCATCGACCAGAATCGCCTCCAGCGCGCCCTTCTCCTTCGCGGCCTGGCGCGCCAGCACGTTCGGCAGCAGTGCGATGGTCTTGATGTCGCAGCGCGCCCAGCGCTGGTCCGGATAGGTGATCGCGCTCGCGGTCCAGGTCTCGACATCGGTCGGATACGGCGGGATGCGGCGGATCGTCACCACCACCGACGGCGGCACCGGCTTTGACGGAAACGGATGGTCGCGCCGCGCCACGCCGCGGGTGACCTGCATATACAGCAGACCCTCGCGCACCCGGTTGCGCCGCGCCACCTCATGAAGCACGTGCCGCAGCGCCGCGCGGCTCATCGGTTCGGCCAGGCTGATCGCCTGCAGCGAGCGCTGCAGCCGGTCGAGATGCAGGTCCTCGTCGATGAACCGTCCGTCGTAAAGGTGCACCACCTCGTAGATGCCGTCGGCAAACTGATAGCCGCGATCCTCGATATTCACCGAGGCCTCACGTTGCGGCAGGTAGCGGCCATTGACGTAGGCGATCCGGCTCATGCCATTCCGTCCTGACGAGGATTCTGTTGCGTCGCTGAGCATACCGCCCTGCAACGGCGCCGCAACCTTTGTCACCTGGGCCAGTCGAACTCCCTCGTGCCGGCCTGATTTGCGCGGTGTCCCCCAAGGAGACGCCTCGCACAGGCACACCTCCCATGCCCACTGGAGAGCCCCCGCAAATGGGCCTATCGTCCGGCTACCTCGAGCAGCTGTCGGGTGTTATAAAGGCGGCTCCTCGCTGTTTGGGATGGGTAAAATGTCGTCACGCTGGCAACTGCAGGTCGAGCTTCCCGGCCGGCAGATGAATTATGGTCTTGAGGTTGCAGGCGCCTTGGGAATTGACCGGCCGAGAAAGACGACCTGAAAAGCGGAATAGCACCTTTTCTCCCAGCGTCACTGGCATGCGTAACTGGTCCAAACAGACCAACAAGGAGAACACCCGAATACGGGAGGGGACAGAAATGCATCGAAATCTGGAGCGCATAGGCAGGGCCGTTCTCAGGGTCGGCGCGATCGCAATGATCAGCGCGACGGCCTCAGCACATGACCTACGGATCGGCGTTGCTTCTGCTGTCACCTCCATCGACCCACACTTCTTTGTAGCTACACCAAACCAGATCATTTCCAGCCATATCTCATCGTCTGATCGTAGGACAATCTCAGATTTCAGTTGGTCCCCGCACTAGCGGCGAGTTGGCATTTGACCTGAGATATGGTTGGGAATTCAAATTACGACCGGGCGTGAAGTGGCACGACGGGCACCACTTCACTGCCAACGATGTGGCCTTTACCTTCGCCCGTGCCCCTAATATCCCCAACAGCCCGGCCGGCTTCGGCACCTTTCTGACGGCATCCAGCGCGTGGAAGTAGTCGATCCCCCGACGTTGCGTGTGATCATGGCCAAGCCGTCGCCAAACTTGCCGACAAACCTCGCATTTCTTTCAATTGTCTCGCGCCACGCCTGGGGATGGCGCGACGACGGCTGACTACAATTCCGGCAAGGCGGTTATCGGGACCGGATCATACAGGCTCGTTCGTTATACGCCGGATCAAATCGACTTGCTGCGTTACAAGTTGTGGTGGACCGACATCCGACTGGGAGCATGTCGAGCATTCGCGTCTTACGAAGTGCGCACGCCCGCATCGCGGCCATATTGTCCGGAGACGTCGATCTCATTGAAGCAGTCCCTCCCGCTGATCAGGCACAACTCAAGGCCAACGACCGCATCTCAGTGGTCCACGGCCCGTCTCTGTTTGTAATGAGTAAGTCTCTTCGCATCGCGCGGAGGCGCCCTTCATCGCCGATAATACAGGCAGCAAACTGGCTTTCAATCGGTTGCGCGATCCGCGCGTGCGGCGCGCACTGTCGGTCGGCATTGATCGGAGCGCATTGACTGACCGCTTGATGCATGGCACCGGAGCGCCGGCCGGGCAATGGTTGCCGCCCCGTATCTTCACGCACGCTCCGGCAATCCAAGCGCCGCCTTACGATCCCGGGCAGGCCAAGCAACTATTGAGCGATGCAGGTTTACCCCAGGGTTTCCGGGTGACCGTTCACGCCCCGAACGATCAGTACCAGAGCGATGCTGCAATTGCCCAAGTTTTGGCCAAGAGTGGACCCGAATGGTGTACAGTCGGCGGTCGAAGTGATGCCGTTCAGCGTCTATTCCAGTCGGTCGGCGCGCGGTGATTTCGCCGTCGGTCTGCGCGGCTGGAACAGTCCGACAGCCGAGGCTGGCAATGCCCTCTTTGTGCTGCTGGGAACCTACGACGCATCGAGCGGACGTGGGGCACAGAATTGGGCACGGTATGCGAATCCCGCATTGGATAATCTGACCGATGAGGCACTTGCCACGTTGGATACACAGTTCGGGAGGCGCTGATGATTTCGCGCCACTGAGATGGCGATGAATGATACCGCCTTCATCCCGCTGTCTTGGGTGACCTACATGTGGGCGATGCACAAGAACGTGGCCTACGACGCCAGAATGGATGGTTATACCGTTGCCATGGGCGCTCATCCTATGAAGTGACGGTTCCAGATGGCGGAAATCTTAGCTCGACTTTCCGCATTTCAGGCTGCGAGGCATAGAGTCTGGAAGACTCGGTTTAGCAAGCTGGTGGGAATTTCGATGATCTCCCCGATTGGCCGGGACGTGGAGAAATTCGGCGGGCACCAAAGCACGCGGCGCACGGCGGCGATGGCGTCACTGAATGTCGGTTCCTGCTTGCGGTACCAGGCGGCGGCATTAGGACGCAGTGCTGTCGTTGTGTCGCGCGCCAGGCCATCGGCCCACACGGTGATCAGTGAGAACAGCCCCAGTAGTGCCGGGGTGGTGCGGAGGATGGCGAGATCGGACCACTGACGCTGGGTCTCGACCCCGAGATGGGTGCGTACCTCCTGGAAGGTGGTTTCCACCCGCCAGCGCGAGACGAACCAGCCGAGGATCATTGCGGGCGTCGCATCCAGGTCTGTGCTGAGGAATGCTGCCGGCGCGTGCTCGCCGGTTGGATCGCGCACCAGCACCCAGCGGATCGGCACCGGCGGGGCGCCGGCATGGTACCAGACCGCGGTGCCGGTGGCGGTGAGCAGTTTACGCTGCTGGGCGTTGTACCATTGCGAGACGACCACGGTCGTCCAAACGGTCTTCCTGCTGGCCAGCACGGCACGCAGTGTCGGCAGGCGACGCCCCTTCAGCGGGGGACGTCCGCGCTGACCCTTCCGGCGCCGCGGCGCCGGCTTGAACAAGGCGGCATCCAGCCTGAGCCGGGTGATCACACAGACGTGGCAGCGCACCGAGGCCAACAGTTCGAGCGCTGCGAAGCCGCTGTCGGCGACAAAGATGAGCAGACGGTTGGGCAGCCAGCGTTTGGTTTGCAGGATCGCCTGCCGCGCCCAGTCGGTCAGCGTCTTGTGCCGCTTGCGGTGCTTCTCGCTCCACCGCGCCGATGGGGCGAGAACGGTCAGGAACGGCAGCGCCCAGTGCCGGCCGGACCAACTTATCGGCACCACCACCATCAGTGAAAGCCAGCGCAGCCCACTGGTTTTGACGAAGTGCCCCTTTGAGGACCGCACCGGGTCACGATAAATACCGCGCGCCTTGATGCGCGCGCCCCAACGCCGCTCGATCGTGTCGTCGATGCCGACGACGACCGGACCGCTGGGCAGCAGGCGATCCAGCAGGTGCAGCAGCAGCCGTCGCGCCACGGCACGTGCGTCCCAGCGGGCTCGGCCCAGCACCTCATGGTAGCGGCGGAACTGCGGCTCCTCGCCCAGCCCCATGACCCGCAGCGCCTGGGTGACGGTGCGCTTGCCGGGAGCCAGCACTGCGCCGGCCACCAGGACCAGAACACGGTTCCACACCGGCGCGGTGAAGCAGCAACGGAACACCGACAGCCAGGCGGCCAGCGCCGGTGGGATCAGATGCGGATCGGACGCCGCAGCGGCGCGCAGACAATTCGGTGCCATCCCAGTCGTAGAATTGAGTCGTGCCGACGCCGCAAGCGTCTGTCGGCGACGTCCGCCGGCCCAGTGTTCTATCGTCAACGCCATGGCCGACGATCCGATCATCCAGCGCATCGAGAGCTTCCGCTGCCGTCGCGGGCAACTGTTCGCCGAACGCCGCAACCGTGGCTACACGCTTTATCGTGCCAGTTCCGGCGCGCTCGTCGCGCGCCTCAGGCCGACCGGCCAGGACGATCGGGTCGAAGTGCTCTATTGGTCGCTGTGGAAGGAACGATGGACCAGGGCTGGCCCATTCGGGCGCACCGTACTGCCGCTCGACCAAGCCCTCAAGTTCATCGCCTCAGAGGACATCTTCTGGGCTATCCAATAGCGGTGCCCCATCACCGAAAATGCGGAAAGTCGAGCTTAGCCCTGTAAGGAAAACCATAAGGGCCCTGGTAGCCATCGGATACATTCCTGGCGCGGTCGCCGTTGTCGGGTTGCACACAGGCGGGCGTACTGCAAGAGCTTTGGTTTGAGCGACCATGCCACCAGCAACCAAGTGCACTGCCGACAGCCTTCCGTCCCGTCGCGCTGCAAGATTTTGCGGTCAATGTGGCGGCAAAGCATGAACGGAAGCCAAAGGTGCGGCGCCGGCTATTCGGCCGCTGCCGGCCTCGCCGGAATCGGCACCGTATTCGGCCCAAACCGTTCGCGGTACGGCGTGGTGTCGATCTCCTCGAGCTCGATCTCGCGCGACAGCACCTTGCGCTTCCACTCCTGGTGTGCCGGCTCGTCGGCATGGAACTCCGGCATCACCTCCCTGGCGAACAGCTCGAGGCTTTCACAGATATGCGCATGCGCATTCTTGCCTGCCTGGTTCAGCAGGATGACCTGGTCGATGTTGGAGGTCAGGAACCGCCGCAGCTTGCGCCGCAGCGTCTCCGGCGAGCCGATCAGCCCGCCCGAGATGGCACGCGCCGCCGCCTCGGGGTTCTCGCGCTTCCACTTGTTGTATTCGTCCCACATGTTGACCGTGTATGGATCCGGCCGCTTGCGTCCTGAACTCGATCCGTAATAGCGCAGCGCGAACTGGAAGAACGTGGCGCCGTCCGCGCGCCGGCGCGCCTCCTCGTCCGTTTCGGCGCACATGAAGTAGCTGACCAGCGCGATGTTCGGGTTGGTCCGGTAGTCGGCCAGCTTCTCCTGCTGTTTGACGAACGCGTTGTAATACGCGTGCACCCAAGCGTGCGCGGCGTCCGCCGACAGGAACTGGAAGCCCAGCGCGCCCAGGCCGCGCCGGCCCGCCATCTCGATCGTCTCGAGCTGCGAACACGCGACCCAGAGCGGCGGGTGCGGCTTCTGCACCGGCTTGGGCAGCACGTTGCGCATCGGCATCTTGTGCCATTTGGTGTCCAGCTCGACGCCCTTGTCCTGGAACATCGGGATGATGCAGCGGATCGCGTCCTCCCAGATTTCCCGTTTCGTCTCCATGTCGCGGTCGAAGCCGCCGAGTTCGGTGACGGACGCGGACTCGCCCGTGCCCATCTCGACACGACCGTTCGACACAAGATCCAGGCACGCGATGCGTTCGGCGACACGCTGCGGCGGGTTGGTGGTGAGCTGGACGATGCCGTGGCCAAGCCGGATGTTCTTGGTCCGCTGACTGGCCGCGCCAAGGAACACCTCGGGCGCCGGCGAGTGCGAGTATTCTTCGAGGAAGTGGTGCTCGACCTCCCAGGCGTAGTCGTAGCCGAGCCGGTCGGCCAGCTCCACCTGGGTGAGCGCGTTCTGGTAGAGTTGCCGCTCATCGTCCGGCCCCCATGGGCGCGGGAGCTGCAGCTCGTAGAAGATGCCGAACTTCATGGGTCTTTCCCTGTCCTACTGGCGAGTAGTGCGCCGGAGGTGGGGCGGGGTGTCAAGGTTCGGCGATGGCGGACGAACCTGCGCCGCCGTGCCGCTCGCCGGCACCGCCTCGTCGAACAGCTTCGGACTGCGGCGTCTGGGCGTTCAAGGCCGAACTGTGCCCGCAGTCTGAAACGCAGTCCTTGGGGTTTGAAGTCTGCACGACCCGTCAGGGACGCGCGTGCTCGTCCTACCTGCTTGCACCAGGGCCGTCAGCAGGGTCTCCGCTACTTTCGCCGTGGATTTGCAGCGCCTGCAAGCGGCGACGTGATATCCGCGAACGACACGTCCATTGACGTTCGCACATCGATCACCGTCGGGACGCGCGTCTTCAACGCCGCTGCCAGCGCCGGCCCCAACGCGTGCGGTTCGGTCACGCGCACCCCTTCGCAACCCATCGAGCGGGCAATGGCGCCATGATCAAAATCCTTGAACGCCGCGGCGAACGGACCGGAACCGTGATACACCCAGCCCAGCGCATTGTTGTTGAACACGACGACGATGATCGGGATGTCATGCTCGAGCGCGGTCATCAACCCGTTCATCGTCATGGCGAAGCCGCCGTCGCCGCATACCGCAACTACCGGCCGATCGGGGTGGACCAGCCTGGCCCCCATTGCGGCGGGGATGGCAAAGCCCATCGGGCCCGAGCCCGCGGCCTGCAGAAAGCCTCCGGCTTGCTTTGTTTGGTAGAAATGCGTCATCAGGATGCGGTTCTCGCCGGCATCGCAGGTCACGATCGCCTCGGGCGGCAGCGTGCGCATCAGCTCGCCGATGACCCGTTGCGGCAGCAGCGGCGCATCGTCGGCCGTATAAGCGGGTGCATCGAAATAGCCGTGCGTCCGGCGCAGCTCGGCAACACGCGCCTCACCCGCGGCGCGGCGGTCGGACGACTTGCCGCCGACGGCTGCGAGCATTTGCCTCAGCACGATGGCGGCATCGCCCACCAGCACGTGTTCGGCCGGGAAGTTCCACGAGGCGTTCTTCGGCTCGATGTCGATCTGGATGAAGGTCTGCCGCGTCGGGTCGAGCAGGTCGCGGTTCTCCCACGCCGTATCGGATGGGCCGAGCTTGGTGCCGATCGCCAGGATCAGGTCGGCGCCGGAGACCGCGGCATTGGCGGCGGCTGTGCCAAAGGTGCCGAACACGCCGAGCGCGAGCGGATGGATTTCGGGGAAGACGCCTTTGCCGGCGGCCGTGGTCACCACCGGCGCTCCGGCGGCCTCGGCCAGCGTGGCGAGCGTGCTGTACGCCTGGGCTATGCGTACACCGTTGCCGGCGATGATAACCGGCCTGACGGCGCCAAGCAGCGCCTCGGCAGAGGCAGCGACGCGGGAGCCATCGGCTGGGGGCGGCGCGGGCGGCAGGTAGTGGCGGGTGGGATACAGAACAGGCTGGCTGTCAGGTTCGACCTTGCCGGTCAGGCTCTCCATCGAAAA
>CAWCDM010000131.1:0-9756 GCA_963794185.1 uncultured Alphaproteobacteria bacterium
ATGATGTCCTGATAGGCCTGCACGACGCGATCGCGGATAACCGTCGCTGATTGCAGCGTGAGCTCGGCACGTGCCAGGGCGGTGACGACCTCGGTGAGATTGCCGCCGCCGGTGATCGCCTCGGTGGCCTTTCCTTCGGCCGCATGGCCGCTGTCGATCGCGCCCTGCATGGCCCGCTCCAGCGTTGCGCCAAAATTGCCCGCTTCGCCCCCGCCGCCGACGCCGGCATCGCCGCGATCGACCCGCGCATAGGCATCTGCCGCGGCCGAGGGGGTGACGACAATCGTGGGTATCGTGCTCATTGGTCCTGGTGGCCTTCGGGTGACCGGCGTTCAAGGACCTGTCGGCCTGCGGCGGTCATTTCAGCAGATCAATCGTGCGCGTCAGCATGCTGCGCGTGGCCTGCATGACGGAGAGGTTGGCGCTGTACGAACGTTCGGCCTCGCGCATGTCCATGACCTCGACCAGGCTGTTCACGTTCGGCAGCTTCACGTAGCCGTCGGTGTTGGCCGCGGGGTTGGACGGGTCGTAGCGCAATTGGAGATCGCTTGCGTCCCGGCCGATCTGCTTGACCCGGACTGCCTGCATGCCAAGTTGCCGATCGAACGCGTTCTGAAACGACACCGTCTTGCGGCGATAGGCATCAGCGCCGGGCGTCGATCCGGTGGTGTCCTGGTTGGCGAGATTCTCGGCGATGACGCGCAATCGCGTCGTCTGCACATCCATGCCGCGTGCGGAGATGCTGAGCGCCTTGTCGAGGTCCATGCCGGTCTCCCGCGTTGGCTAGCCTGAAGCGCGACCGAGGGCCATGCTGAACAGCCCAAGGTATTTCTTGTAGATCGTCGTCACGAGTGCATGCGTCGTTTCGGTGGCCGCCACCTTGATGAGCTGGTCATCCAGCGCGACCGCATTGCCATCCGGTGCGCGCGCCGCTGGTCGCAGTTCGGCCTCGGTCTGCTGGCCGGCGCCCGCAAGGCCGGACATATGGTTCGGCTGGGTGCGCACCGGCGCCACGCCACCCGCGCTGGTCAGCGTCGTGGCGAACGATCGCAGGTCATGCGGCCGATAGCCGGGCGTGTTGGCATTGGCGATGTTCTGCGCAAGCAGCGCCTGCCGCCTGTCGGCCCAGGCCAGACGTCGCTCCGCCAGATCGAACAAGCCGATTTGCGTCTGATCCATGCCGCCAGAATGCGCCCCAGGATTGAATGGCGGGTTAATCCGCCCGCTCGCTGGCCTGGAGAACCGCATATACAACACCAAGCGCCGATGAGATCGACGCTCCGGCTGGAGCTCCCCGTCATGGCGGGCGCAGGCCCGCCATCCACGTCCTTGCTGAGCATAGCAACGAAAGTCGTGGATGCCGACCCCGGCCTTCGCTCGGGGCAGGCTCTTCGTCGGCATGACGATGAGAGCGCCGCTTGAGTGTCATCATCAAGGGCGCCTCGTATGACACGCCTATGAGAGATCTACCGATCATAAGGCTTCGGTAATCCCCTCGCACTACATTCGGCCGTGATGTCCGAAGCTGCTCCGCTCATTGTGCGACAAACCATGGATACTCCGACCGACGCGGTACGCGCTTTCGCCGAGCAGCTGACAAAGCTGGTCGACATCGCCCGTGCTCTGGTCGATGCAAACCGCGAGGTCGATCTCACCGGCCTCGACTGCGAGATCGGCCTGCTGTGCGCCAAGAGTCTCGACCTGCCACCAGACGAAGGACGCCGGATACGTCCCCGGCTGATCGCACTGTTCGGTTCGGTGGAGGGATTGTCGCGCGCTTTCCGCGCGCACGGTCCGCCGTCCGGCTGACCACGGCATTTCGCCCGGCAAAAGGCCGCGCCATGGTCATCACGCCGACTTCCATACTGACAGCTGCCGTCACGCTCGTCGCCGTGCTGGCGTTGATCTGGCTCGCCGGCCGCGCGGCACGCTTCGGCGGCCTTGCACGACGTCCCGCCAGCGGCCGACTGCTGTCGGTGCAGGATGTGATCGCGCTCGATTCACGCCGACGCCTGTATCTGATCGAATGTCAGGACAAACGGGTGCTGCTGCTCACCGGCGGCGGCCAGGATGTCGTCGTCGGCTGGCTTGGCGAACATCCACCGGACGCGGAACGCGCCCAATGAGGTACGCGCGCTGGCTCGTCGCGCTGCTGCTTGTCCTGCTGCCGGCAATCGCGCACGCGCAATCGCTGGCCATCGACCTTGGCGGCGCCGGCCAGGCGGGTGCCACCGGCCGGCTGGTGCAGATCACGGCGCTGGTCACGGTGCTGTCGCTGGCGCCCAGCCTGCTGGTGATGGTCACCGCCTTCACCCGCATCGTCATCGTGCTGTCGCTGTTGCGCAGCGCGCTCGCCACGCAGGGCACGCCGCCCAACATCGTGCTGATCGGGCTCGCGCTGTTCCTGACGTTCTTCGTCATGCAGCCGGTGCTGGAAGCGTCCTGGACCACGGGCCTGCTGCCGCTGACCGAGGGCCGCGTCGGCGAGCTCGAAGGCCTGCGCCTGGCCATCGAGCCGTTCCGTCATTTCATGACGGCCAATCTGCGCCCTGCCGACCTGCAGCTTTTCCTCGACATCGGCCATCTGCCGGCGCCGGCGACCGCCGACGACACGCCCTGGCGCGCGCTGGTGCCGGCGTTCCTGGTGGGCGAGCTGCGCCGCGCTTTCGAGATGGGGTTCCTGCTGTTCCTGCCGTTCATGGTGATCGACATGGTGGTGGCGAGCGTGCTGATGAGCCTCGGCATGATGATGCTGCCGCCCAGCGTGGTTTCGTTGCCGTTCAAGCTGATCTTCTTCGTGATGGTCGACGGCTGGCGTCTGGTGTCCGGCAGCCTGGTGCAGAGCTTCAGCGGCCAGTGACGGCCGATGGCGCGGTCACGCCGACGCCGCTGGAGAGCGTACACCTCGCCCGCATTGCGGGAGAGGTCGGAGCGCGCCAGCGCGACGGGAGAGGGTGCCGCGGGCTGCGCCCTCTCCCGCGTCGCCGACGCCCCGCGACCTCTGCCGCAAGCGGGCGAGGTGTACTGGCCGCACCGCAACTACGACATCCGACATCGGCCGAAGCCTGGCCAGGTGACCGTGCCGATGCACGGACCTGGTGAGCGGGCTGGGTCGCATCGACGCACCCGCAGGCTCAATACCGCTTGTAGGGCAAGAATTTCCCCGACATCGCGATCTTCACTCGATCCCCTTCTGGTCAGGCTGGCGCTCCAGCGTCATGTCGAAGTCGATGGCGCTCATGATGCCGTCGCCGAACTCCTCCTGGATCAGCTCCTTCCAGGTGGTGCCGTAGACCATGACCAGTTCGTAGAAGCGGTAGATCAGCGGATCGGTCGGCACCGCGCCGGGCAGCGAGCCGCGATAGGGGATCGCCTGCAGCACCGCCGTCTCCGCCGCGTCCAGGCCGAACAGCTTGGCCGCCTTCTCGGCGGTCTCCGGCGTCATCGACATCTGCCCGAGGCAGGCGGCGCAGGTCCAGGTGGGCGAATAGCCGAGCTCGGCCGCAATCGCCGGCCAGGTGAGCCCGCGTTGCTGCTTGATCGCCAGAATCCTGTGCCCGAGTTCCGTCTTCGCGTCGTTCATGCCCGCCTCCTCCGGCTGCGTCCGCACCGGCGCCAAGCAAAGACCGCGCCACGAGCCCCGTTGCGCCAGCGACGCTACGACAGCCGATACACCGCGGTCTCGAATTCCTGGAACAGGCGCACGGCCTTCTCGTCGAAGAACGGCAACAGCTGCGTCGCGTAGACGCCGGTCACCTGCCTCACCGGGTCGATCCAGTAATACGAATTCGCCAGCCCGGCCCAGGCGAGCGATCCGGCCGAACGGCCCGTCGGCATCGGCTGCGGATTGATCAGGAAGCTCAGCCCCCACTGCATGCCGTCGATGAAATCGACATCGTTGGAGAACGGCGGCGCAGCCGTCTTCAGCGGACGGCAGACCAGATCGCCCATCGCGTTCGCCGACATCGTGGCGACCGTTTCGCGCGCCAGCACGCGGGTGCCGTCGAGCGTTCCGCCATTCATGATCATGCGCGTGAAGCGCAGATAGTCGCCGACAGTCGAATAGAGGCCGCCGCCGCCCATTTCGAACTCGGGCTCCTGCGGCAGTTCGATGTCGGTGGCGACGAAACCCTCCGGCGTGCGGTTATGCACCTTGGCCAGCCGCTGCCGCTGCGCGCGCCGATCTTGAACCCGGTGTCCGTCATGCCGAGCGGCTGCAGCAGGTTCTGCTGCATATACGCGCCGAGACGCTGCCCGCTGACAGCCTCGACCGCCTTGCCGGCCCAATCGATGCCGATCCCGTAGTCCCAGCGCTCGCCGGGATCGAACACCAGCGGGATCGACAGCGCGGCATTGGCGCAGGAGATGATGCCCGGCGTGCCGGTGGTTTCCAGATAGCGGGCCATCGCCGGGTTCCAGATGTCGTAGACGAAGCCGGACGTGTGGGTGAGCAGATGGCGCAGCGTGATCGGCCGTCTGGGCCGGCCGCAGCCGTGGCGAACCGTCGTCCGCGAAGCCATCGAGCACCTGCACCTTGCCGAGTTCCGGCAGCACCGTCGCGATCGGCCCATCGAGCGAAAGCCTGCCCTGCTCCACAAGCTGCATGGCGCAGGCGCCGGTGACGGCCTTGGTCATCGAGGCGATCCAGACGACGGTGTCCGGCGTCATCGGCGCTGCCCGACGTCGCGTCGCGCACGCCGGAGCCGCCTGCAAAGATCGGCCCCTCGGCGGTTGCCGCCGCGACGACGACACCAGGCACATCGCCGGCGTCTGTCGCCCGCTTCAGCAGATCGGTTATCGCCTGCGTGTTCGCCATGGATCGGTCCTCCTGCCGGCGAAGGCTACGCCGTCCGCCTCGCCCATCCAACCCGGTTCGATGATCGCGTGGTCGCACCGGAGAGAGTGAGGCCGCCACCCTGGACCGGGCAGCCGTGCCGCGCCTACGCTCGCCGCCACATCGCCGGAGGCCGCGCCATGGAACCGGACCTTGTCTCCTATTCGCCCATCCTGCACCGCCCGCCGCTGCGCTGGCCGAACGGGGCGCGCGATCGCGCTCTGGGTGGTGCCCAACATCGAGCATTACGAATACCTGCCGAAGTTCGTCCGCACGCGCGATCCGTGGCCGCGCTCGCCGCATCCCGACCTGCTCGGCTACACGCAGCGCGACTACGGCAACCGCGTCGGGCTCTGGCGGCTGTTCGACGTCACCGACGCGCTCGGCATCCGCTGCACCGTCAGCCTGAACATGGCGGTGCTCGAGCACTTCCCGGAAATCCTCGGCGCCATGGAGGCGCGCGGCTGGGAGTACATGTCGCACGGCATCTACAACACCCGCTATCACTGGAATTTCTCCCGCGACGAAGAACGCGCGGCGATGGAGGAGAGCAAGGACATCCACCAGCGTCTGACCGGACGGCGGCTGCGCGGCTGGTTCAGCCCGGCGATCACCAACACGCTGGACACGTTCGAGCTGGCAGCCGAGTGCGGCTACGACTACACGGCCGACCTGTATCACGACGATCAGCCGTTCCCACTGAATGTCAAAACCGGCAAGCTGATCTCGATGCCGTATTCGGTTGACCTCAACGACGTGATCCTGCACCGGCGCGGCGAGGAGGCGGACGAATTCGCCCGCCAGATCCGCGATCACTTCGACACGGTGTACGAGGAAGGCGCGGAACAGGGACGGGTGATGTGCATCGCACTGCATCCCTACTGGGTCGGCCAGCCGCATCGCCTCCGCGCGGTCCGGGCCGCGATGGAGTACATCCTGTCGCATCCGGGCGTCTGGCAGACGACGGCGGGCGAGATCACCGACTGGTTCAACACGCATCATCTGCCGCTGATCGAGGCACATCTCGCGGCGCGGGAGGCGGCGAATGGCTGACCATATCCCCACGAAAGTGCCGCCCGTGGGCGAGCTGCGCCGCCCCGGCATGGACCATCCGCATCACGCATTCCGCACGCTGACCGAAGCGCCGCGCTTCACCTGGCCGGACGGCGCGCGCATCGCGTTCACGGTGACGCTGGTGCTCGACTACTGGGAGCTGAACCCGCCGGAGGGCGCCAGCCGCGATCCGCGCATCGTCTCGCCGCTGGGCAATTTCTTCCCCGACTGGCTGACCTGGAGCCAGCGCGAATACGGCGCGCGCGTCGGGATTTTCCGCCTGCTCGACGTGCTGGACCGGTTCGCGGTCACGCCGAGCGTGGCGCTCGGGGCGGCGGCGGCGAAACGCTATCCGGAACTGGTCGACGAACTGGTCCGCCGCAACGCCTGCTTCCTCGCGCACGGCAGCTACGCGACGCGGCGCATCACCAGCCGGATGAGCGAAGCCGAGGAACGCGCCTTCATCGTCGAAAGCCGCGACGCGGTGCGGGCAGCGGCGGGCGACGCCCCGCTCGGCTGGTGCGGCCAGGACTTCAACGAATCCGATCGAACCCCGGCGCTGCTGGCGGAAGTCGGCTTCACCTACACCACCGATTGGGCGAGCGACGATCGGCCGTATCTGCTCGGGCCATACCACGGGCGCAGTCTGGTCGCGCTGCCGCCGCAGCCGGAGTGGAACGACCTCGAATGCATGTGGCTGCGCCGCGTGTCGCCGCCGGTCTGGGCCGACAACATCGCCGAGGCGTTCGCGTTCCTGCACGAGGAGGGCGGCGCGTCGTTCAACCTGACGCTGCATCCATGGATCGCCGGCCAGGCGCATCGCATCCGCTGGCTGCGCGAGGCGCTGTCCCGGGTGCTCGGCCGTGGCATGATCTGGCGGACGACGACCGACGAAGTGGCACGGGTCGCACGCGAACAGCTGTAAGGGGGTTGGATCGGCACATGCTGCAGCTGAGGCCCAACTGCGAGTACTGCGACAAGGACCTTCCGCCGCACACGACAGACGCCCGCATTTGCAGCTACGAGTGCACGTTCTGCGTGCACTGCGCCGAGTCGGTCCTCTGCAGCGTCTGCCCGAATTGCGGCGGCGGGTTCGTGCCGCGACCGATCCGGCCGGTCACCGAGCGCCGCCCCGGTGCGTGCCTCGGCAAACAGCCGGCCTCGACGCAACGGGTGCATCTCAAATGGGACCGCGCCGAACTTCCGGCATTTGTTGCAGCGGTGCGCGACATCAGGCCTGAGGAACGGTAGAGCGAGACTGGATTAACCGGAAATGCCCTCGCCCAACGTACACCTCGCCCGCTGCGCGGGAAAGGGTGCACCAGGCGACACCCTCTCCCGTCGCGCTACGCGCTCCGACCTCTCCCGCGCAGCGGGCGAGGTGTATACGCCACGCCTCTGACTGGATGGTTACAACATGCCGACGCGAAGAATACATATCGTGGGAGCGTCCGGCGCCGGCGTCACGACGCTTGGCCGAGCACTTGCCGACGTACTGGCAGCGCCGCACCACGACACGGACGACTACTACTGGCATCCCACCGCGCCACCATATCGCGACAAGCGCGACGTTGCCGATCGCCTTCGCCTCATGCGCGAGATCTTCCTGGATCGACCGGATTGGGTGCTGAGCGGCTCACTCGATGCTTGGGGCGGCGCCGTCGTTCCGATGTTCGATCTGGTTGTTTTCGTGCACGCCGCAACCGAGGTTCGCCTGCAACGGCTGCGGGCTCGCGAGGCGCGACGTTTCGGCCGCGCCGCCAAATCGCCAGGAGGCTGGCGGCATCAAGAGACCGAGGAATTCATCGAGTGGGCTTCGCACTACGATGACGGCATCCGCGAGGGCCGCAACCTGCCGCGCCACCTGAAGTGGCTCGACACGCTCACCTGCCCCGTCATTCGGATCGACGGCAAACGACCAATTCCCGATCTGGTCCGTGACGTCATCGCGGCGTCGGCTGGTCCGTAGTCAGGACGCAGCCAGGAAATCCAGCACGGCGGCACAGAAGCCTCCGGGGTCCTGTCCGAACATGAAATGCGTTGTGTCCGGCATGATCACCACGCGCGCATCAGGAACATGCGCCGCCAGGGCACGCAGCACCACCGGCAGGGTTCCAGGCGTGTTTGCGCCGCCGATGAACAGCGTCGGCGAGCGTATCGCCTCCGCATCCGCACGTGCGTAAGGTTGGCGCTGCTCGTTGATCTGCCCAAGCAGCGTCCGCGCATTGTCGCGCAACGGCTGCTTTTCCGTCTCGGGCAATTGGCGCCAGACGCCCGTTCCCTCGAGCGCATCGATGAACGATGTCAGTCCGCCCTCGATATCCCCCGCGGCGATCTTCTCGGCTGCCGCGACGGCATTCGCTCGCATCGGCGGCAGCGGTGATCCCGCCGATGCTGGCGCCAGCGAGGCATCCAGATCGCCGCCCGGTTCCGCCAACACCAACCGACGCACCAGGTCCGGCCGAAGCTGTGCCACGCGGAACGCGATATGCCCGCCACGCGAATGCCCCATCAGATGCACGGGTCCGGCTCCCAGCGCCTCGATGAACGCGATCGCGTCCGCGACGTGCTGCGCCATGGTGAACCCTGGGCCTACGCCGTCCCAATGTTCCGGAAAGTAGTGCCGCATGCTGATCGCTATGACGCGATGCTCGCGCGACAACGGGCCGAGCACCGCCGACCAGATGCGAAAATCGCATAGCGAGCCATGCACGCACACCAAAGTCGGACCGCTGCCAACCTCCAGGTAGTTCATGTCGTAATTATTGACGCGCAGACTCTGCATTGGCGTTCCCCGAGTTGCCGTTTCAGCCGTCAGGCGCTCGGTCGGGCTGAACCCTTCATCTGCGTGCGATGCATGATCCGCCGGCTTGCCGCATCAAACGGGTCGCGCCGGTGCATCGTGCAGCGGTTGTCCCACAACACGAGATCGCCGACACGCCAGGTGTTGTACCAGCCAAGCTCCTCGCGCGTCGCGTGATGCCAAAGCTCGTCCAGCAACGCCTCGGATTCCGCAAGCGGCAGTCCTTCGATATACGCGTTGCGCCGCCGCCCCAGATAGAGACACCGCCGCCCCGTCTCCGGATGCGTGCAGATGATCGGATGGTACGTCCCGGGCGAGGCGACCGGATCGTCGGTCGCCGCGATCCCCTCCCGCACATAGCCGCCGCTGTTGTAGGTGCCGTCGTGCTTCAGGCGCAGCCCGGCGACGCGCCGCCGCAGTGCGTCCGGCAGTTCCTCGCAGGCGTGGTACATGTTGGTGAAGCCGGTGTTGCCCCCGAGGGCGGCACCTCGATCGCATACAGCATGCTCGCCTTGGGCGGGTCGTCGAGATACGACATGTCGGTGTGCCATACCGCCTCGCCGGCGCCGAGGCTGCCGATCGCCACGCCGTTCTCGATCACATTCGAGACCACGTAGATTTCCGGATGGCCGTCGACGAAGCGGCGTCCGTTCTCCTGGATCGGCGCCAGATCGAGATCGCCGAACCGGCGGCTGAACGCGATCAGGTCATCGTCATCCAGGACCTGCCCGCGGAACAGCAAAACGAGATGATCGAGCCACGCGCGATGGATCGCTGCGAAGGCGCCGTCGTCGATCCGGCGCAGATCGACGCCGCGGATCTCGGCGGCAAGTGCTGCGCCGGTGGGGACAACCTGGATGCGGTCGGTGATCGCTGTCGCAGTGCTGCCGGACATGCCGGTCCTCCCGAGGTGTGAGGCAAGGCAACAGCTTAGCGTGTCTTGTCATCAGCGCCAGCCACGCGGATGACTCGGACCGACACGACAGGGGACATCAGCATGCCATCGACCAGCTTCCTGCCACGGCCGCCATCTTGGCTCAGCGAGTTCCGCGCCTTCATCATGCGC
>CAWCDM010000132.1:0-41730 GCA_963794185.1 uncultured Alphaproteobacteria bacterium
GACAGAAATACGTGTTCGTCGTTCTCGGCCCTCTCTTTGAGGCAAAAAATGCAGCGCACCAAGGTATCCTTCTTCTTTCGATTTCTCGGGGTCAACAATCAGACATTGAAGCAAGGCCCAGCATCGCTGCAGTGTGCGCGACTTCTGCTGCCGGCTCCGGCACCTGCCAATTCTGCTGATCGGTCAGGTCAACATCAGGGATGTTGAGCGCGCCAAGGTCGGTCGATAGCGTCACCGCGATAGATGTGTGTGATCGTGTTCGTTGAAACGTCATAAGTCACCGATGCCGGGAAAAAGTCGGCAACCTTTTCAGGGCTTTTGGCATGTAGCACGGGGAGCTTTTGCAACTCCTTATAGACAACATCTTTCAGAAAGTCGCCTGATGGAGCGCCATGAGATCCTCGAGGCGATGACGGAACTCAAGCTGTACGGCATGCGCGCCAGCTTCGACGAGATCGCCGGCAAGGGCCTTGCCCGGCGCGATGAGATCTTTCCCCTCCTCGCCAGCTTGATCCGCGCCGAACGGACCCACCGGCAGGCACGCTCGATCAGCTATCGTATGAGCGGCGCCAGGTTCCCGGTGCTCAAGGATATCGGCAAGTTCGTCTTCGCCGACACGCCGGTCGATGAAGGACTGGTCCGCGAACTCGCCACCGGCTCCTTCCTGGACGCACGGCGCAATGTGATCTTCGTCGGCGGAACCGGCACCGGCAAAACTCATCTGTGCATCGGCGTCGCCGCGGCGGTCGTTCGCGCCCGTGCGAAGGGTCGCTTCTTCAACTTGGTCGATCTCGTCAATCAGCTTGAGCAAGAGAAAGCCGCCGGCCGCACCGGCCGCCTCGCCGAGAAACTGTTAGGGTATGATCTCATCGCCATCGATGAGCTGGGCTACCTGCCATTCAGCCAGCCGGGCGGCCAGTTGCTGTTCCACCTGATCAGCAAACTGTACGAAAACACGTCGTTGCTGATCACGACCAATCTGGCCTTCGCCGAATGGCCGCAGGTGTTTGGCGACGCCCGGATGACCACCGCCATGCTGGATCGCCTGACGCATCACTGCGACATCATCGAGACCGGCAATGACAGTTGGCGCTTCAAGAACCGCAATTGAGCGGTCTTCGCCGGCTCCAACGTATCGTGACGTAACGCTTCGGAGTGGAAACCATGCCTCGCAAATCGATCGGTGAAACGTAAGCGATGCTCCGCGACCCTTCGGCGCTCCGTGAGATTAGGGTGGCTGTGCGGGCGGCTCCCAGAGCCACGGCATCAATTCGTCGATGCGTTTCTGCGGCCAGCCGTTCACGAGGCGTGTCAGGAGTTCGGTGAAATACGCCTGCGGATTGACGTGATTCAGCTTACAGGTCTCGATCAGCGAAGCGAGACACGCCCAATTCTCTCCACCTTCGTCGCTGCCAGCAAAAAGGCTATTCTTTCTCGACAAACAGACTGGCCGCATGGCGCGCTCGACACTGTTATTGTCGAGTTCGATGCGGCCGTCATCAAGGAACCGCTCCAGCCCATCCCAGTGGTTCAACGCATAGCGGATCGCCTCGGCGGTCGGGCCGCGTGCGGGCAGTTTTGCGATCTGTGCTTCGAACCAGATGCGCAGTTCCGTGACCAGCGGTTTGCTCTCGGCCTGGCGCGCCGCTAGCCTGTCAGCGGCGCTTTTGCCGCGGACGCGCGCCTCGATCTCGTAGAGCGCCGCAATGCGCTGCAACGCTTCCATTGCGATCGGCGCCTTTGTCTTGGCCAGATCGTAAAAGCCCCTCCGTACATGGCTCCAACAAAAAGCCAGCGTTACGGAAGTCGCAGCCGATTTGGACCCGGCGAACTTCTTGTAGGCCGGGTAGCCGTCGCATTGCAGGATGCCGCGGTAGCCGCCGAGCAGCGTGTTGGCGTGAGTATGCCCCCGGCCAGGCGCGTAGCTGTAAACCACCGCGGGAGGTTGGCTCCCGCCCCATGGACGATCATCACGCGCAATGGCCCAGAAATAGCCTTGCTTCGTCCGCCCGCGGCCTGGATCGAGCACCGGCACCACGGTCTCGTCGGCGAAGATCCGTGTCGAGGCGAGCATCATCTCACGCAGCCGCGCGACCACTGGGGCAACTTCGGCCGCGGCGTACCCCATCCAGAACAACAGGGTGGACCGATCAAGAATGACACCCTGTCGTGCCAGGATCTGCGACTGGCGATACAGTGGCAGATGGTCGGCATAGCGTGCCACCAGCACATGGGCGACCATCGCCTCGGTCGGAATGCCGCCTTCGATCAGCCGCGCCGGTGCCGGTGCCTGCACCACGGTGCCTGCGCAGGCCCGGCAGGCGAGCTTCGGACGCTTGGTCACGATCACCCGAAACTGCGCCGGGATCACATCCAACCGCTCCGAGGTGTCCTCGCCGATCACCGTCATCGTCGCCCGGCAGCACGGGCATGCGGTGTCCTCGGGCGCCAACGTCACCTCGATCCGCGGCAGATGCGCCGGCAGCGCGCCGCGGCTTGCGCGCCGCTTGGTGGCATTGTCCTTGCGCCGCTCGGGATCGCGCTTCTCCGCCTCGGCGTCTGCTTTGGCGATCGCCTGCTCGATCGCCTCGAAGCCCAGTTGCAGCTGTTCCTCCGGCAGACGTTCGGAGCGGGCGCCGAAGTGCATGCGTTTGAGCTGCAGCAGCAGATGACGCAGCCGATCATTCTGTGCCAGTAGCGTGTCGCGCTCGGTGACCGCCGCATCGCGTTCGGACATCGTCGTCAGCACAAGCGCCCGCAATGCTTCAATACCTTCGGGCAGGCTCTGCATGTCGTCGCGTGGGGAATCCATCACCGCGAATTTTACGCGGCAACAGACGGTTTGAGAATCCCTTTTGCGGTCTGAACACGCGTCCAATCGAGCCCGTCGAACAAAGCGGCGAACTCTATGGGCGACAGCTTCATCACGCCGTCCATGATCGGCGGCCAGCGGAATGACCCCTGCTGCAATTGCTTCCAGACCAGCACGAGCCCGCTGGTATCCCAAACCAATATCTTCAACCGATCGCTGCGCTTGGCGCGATAGACAATGACCGCGCCAGAGAATGGATCCTCGGCCAACACCTCCTGCGCCAAGGCGGCGAGGGAGTGTGCACCTTTGCGAAAATCAATCGGCCGCGTCGCCAATAAGACGCGAGCGCCAGCGGGGACATTGATCATGATCGGGATGCCGAGGCCCGAACCGCGCGCAACACCGCGGTCAATTGGGCAGCATCATCCATGCCGGACGAGACCCGCACCACCGCACCGGCAAGCTTGACCTCGATCCCCGGCGCGTCGATGCTCGTTTTGATGCCCTGATATTGGACGTGGCCATGCCGGACGGTGACGGCTCCGACTACTGTGCCAATCTCCGGTGGCAAGGGCACAAGACGGCCGTCATCGTGCTGACCGGCCCGGATGTCGAGGCCGATGCCGTTCGTTGTCTCGATGCCGGTGCCAACGACTACATCGCCAAACCGTTCCGCTTCAATGAATTGCTCGCAAGGCTGCGCACCCAGTGGCGCATCAGCGATGACCGCCAAGAGGCCACTTTCTCGATTGGACCGTATATCTTCAGGCCTTCCGCGAAGCTGCTGCTCGACCCGATCAAGAATTCCCGGATTCCTTCGACCAGCAAGGAGGCGGCGATCCTGAAGCTCCTCCTACTGTCGGATGGTCGCACCGTGGGTCGCCAGACGCTTTTGCGCGAGAGTTTGGGGTTACAATGCTGACACCACCACTCACACTGTGGAGACACATATCCACCGCCTGCGCGGCAAGTTGGAGTTGCATCCGAGGCGACCGAAGTTCTTGCTCGGCGAGCCGGGAGGCTATCGTCTCGATCCGACAGCAGGAGCCGGCGGCGGAATGTGACGCCATTCCGCTACAGCGGCCTTGTGTGCGGCCAGTGCACTGGTGAGCCTATGCTACGAAACGGCCTGATCGACGCCTCAGCCACCAATGGATGCCGGCAAACCTAGGCCGCGAAGGAATTGACAGGGTCCTGAGAAACAGATTGCTGAGGCTGGCGAAGCGCCCAAATTGCAAGCTGCGTGCGGTTGGTCATTTTGAGCTTTCGCGAAAGGCACTTCAGATGCACCTTTACGGTGCCTTCGACGATGTGAAGTTCACGTGCGATACGCTTGTTCGCCCAACCTCTGACGAGACAGTCCAGGATTTGCCACTCGCGTCTGGATAGTGGAACCGTCAACTGTGGATCGGAGGCAGGTGTGTTCGGCGACGCCGCTCAATTCTGTTGAGTGCGGCCCCACAGGGTGGTCGCCGCGAGCACGATCGAGCGCTCGGCAGGCGCCGAAGCGATGGACGGTTTGGACCGGGCGCTGCTCGCAAGCAGCGGCATGATCTCCGATGGGAACAGGCGAAGGTCGAAGCGGATCAGTTCCAACGACCGGAGCAGCATATCACTGGAAATGCTGGTAAGCAGAATGGCGTTTACGTCCGCGCTGGCGATGCTCGACATAAGCGACGCTGTGCAGGCATCCGCGAGGACGACGAGCTTTGCCCGGGCAAAATGCTGGCGCAAGCCGCTGACCAGGTCCCGCACGGCCTCGGGCTTCCTGTCGGAGGCGATATGACATATGATAAGTTCGACCGCCGGCCGCATCCGCACCGCGGCAAGAAGGCCGCAGATATTGTGCGATTCGGCGATCACCGAGATGGGACTCTTCCCGAGCATTGCTCTGAGACCTTCGAGAAAAAGACCTCTCTCGCTCACGAGGACTGCTCGGCAGTCCGCCCCCGACCCGCGAGAAGACAGGCAAACATCGTCCGGCGTGATGTTCACGTCCGGCAGGCACGAATTCGCTCGTAAATCGGCATCGCTGGTCAGCAGATCCATGACGTCGTCCAATCAAAGTGGCCATATGTGGTCGGGAAGCAACTGCTGCTTGGAGGCTGCAGGCCTCTTCCAGCCGCCGGGCTGTGACGCCCGCCATGCGCGGTCTTGCCGACCGAATTCATCCAGACGCTGCTGCACGGACGGTCAGCAGTCGGGGGAGCTAGGAGTGTGCCGAGCCGGAAGCAGGCATTCGCAGTACGGCTATCAAGCCATAGCGACAGCCCATCACACCGGCCAGCGGAATATTAGAATCGGCTCCATCCACGAGACCTTGTCTTCATATATGGGTTAGTATCAGAAAAGTTTCTCTTCCGCAAGCAATTTCGCCTTGTGGTAGTGCTATTCCAGCCTGGCTCAAGAGGACCTCGCCGCGGAGCCGCGTAGCAGCGGAAGAAACACACGCTGCGGTTGGTGGCTTGTGGAGGTGTGCAGCCGTATACATGCTCCATGGGCGAAACGACCTTCCGACTGATCGCGCAGGACGACCGGCTCATCAGTGTCGAGATGGTGAAGCCCGGCGGACAGTGCCGGTTGATTCCGGACTTCCGCGATGAGGCAGACGCGAAAGCCTGGATTGTCCAGATAGAGCGGATAATTCAGACCGCTCATCCACGTCTGCCAGGGATGAAACGAGATACTGCCAACGGCGGGCAGGCAGGCCGGCCCAAGACATGATACGGGAATGCGGGGGTCCAACAGAACGGCGGGTCTGGAGCCCGTAGCAGTTGTTGAGCGGTGGTGCAGCGGTTCGACGGTATCTGGTTCAGGTCATGTGGTCCCCCGATCACGGCGCGGGATCAGAAGCAATGCGGCCAGTATCCATCGCGCCCGATGCCAAGGCGGTGGTTGGCGCGGTGCGATAGACTTCGCAGGCGAACGTAGGCTCTCAAGGGCACGCCCAAGCGCAGCCCTCGCCTGCGGCGCGGCGGCCGGCTAATCATCGGGCATGAACATCCTCTCCATCCAGTCCTGGGTCGCCTACGGCCATGTCGGCAACGCCAGCGCGGTCTTCCCGCTGCAGCGCCTCGGCGCGCAGGTCTGGTCGATCAATACGGTTCAGTTCTCCAACCACACCGGCTACGGCCACTGGACCGGTCAGGTCTATACCGGCGAGGCAGTGCGCGACCTGATCGACGGCATCGCCGCGCGCGACGTGCTGCGGCACTGCGACGCCGTGCTGTCCGGCTACATGGGCGATGCCGCGATCGGCGCGGCGATCCTGCATGCGGTGGCCCGCGTACGGCAGGATAATCCCCAGGCGATCTATTGCTGCGATCCGGTGATCGGCGATGTCGAGGAAGGCGTCTATGTGCGCGAGGGCATCGAGGCGTTTCTGCGCGACCACGCCCTGCCGCAGGCCGACATCGCCACGCCCAATCGGTTCGAACTGGAACGACTGACCGGGCTCGATTGCGGCACGCTTGCCGGTGCGAAGCAGGCGGTGACGCGGCTCGCCGCCACCATGCGTCCCGACGGGCTGCGCTGCGTCCTGCTGACCAGCCTGGAGACGGAAGACACGCCCGGCGATCACCTCGATCTGCTGGTCGGCGAGGGGGGACAGTTTCACCTGCTGCGCACGCCGCGCCTGCCGGTGTCGGTGAACGGCGCCGGCGACACGATCGCCGCGCTGTTCCTGTTCCATCGCATCAGGACGGGCAGCGCCGCCACCGCTTTGGAGGAAGCCGGCTCCGCCGTGCATGGGCTGCTGCGGCGCACCGCCGAAGCGGGCTCGCGCGAAATCCTCACCGTCGCGGCGCAGGACGAGTTCGTGGCGCCCACCATGCGCTTCGCCGCGCAGCCCTGCTGAATGCCGAAGCGCACCTCATGCGGTGTGATCGTGGCCGGGGGCGACAACCGTATTCTGCTCGGCCACGCGACGCGCTCGCCGCGCTGGGACATTGCCAAGGGGCTGGCTGAGCCGGGCGAAACCTTCATCGCTGCCGCGCGGCGTGAGCTGTTCGAGGAGACCGGGCTTGCGGCCCCTGAAGCCGCGTTGCGTCCGCTCGGCGTGCATGCCTATCTGCGCGACAAGGATCTTGCGTTGTTTGCCTGGAACCCGGCAACCATGCCGGCGCCTGAAACACTCTCATGCCGATCCACTTTCACGTTGCCGAACGGCGCGGTCCTTCCGGAATTCGATCACTTCGGGTTGTTCGAGTGGGACGATGCGCTCGGCAAGGTGGGCAGAAATCTCGCGCGTATTCTGGCCACCGTTTGTCCGCGCGGCAGGCGCCCGATCTGATGCCTTGAATTGCCAGCCTGACGCGGGCTTCCAGTCGGCCGTGTGGACAAATTCGTTGCCGGTGGCAGGCTGGCGGTTTAACGGCATCAATCTTTCGTCGGCTTGGCGATCCAGCCCACAAAGGTGAGCCAGAGACCGACCAAAAGGAGGACTCCAGCGCCGATCCGCACAGCAAGTATCGCGCCCACCGCGCCGGCGGCGGCGCGCGCCATCAGTTGCGGCGCGGCCAAAAGCACCAAGCCGCGAAGCGCCAGGAACCAGCCGAACAGAGAAATCAAGATCGCGGATGCGCTCGACCAATATTGGTGATGCGCGATGATCAGCAACCCGCCGAACAGCAGCAGGCCGCCCGCTATCCACGCCAGCGCCGCATTTTCGAAGAACGAGGAAACGAGCGCGCCCATTTCTGGCGCACGCACCGCGATGATGCCGGGAACGACGGTCAGGAACGGTCCAATGACGCGCGCGAACGCACGGGTTCGGGCTTTGGATTCTGGCGTGGTGGGCATGGCGTCTCTCCCTTCGCCTCGATGGCTCCGGGTCGCCATTCCTAGTCCGTGCAGACCGATCGCCGCAACGCAATAGCCTGCTCACCGTGACTGGAAACGCGTACACCTCGCCCACTGAATGCGGGAGAGGTGTACGTCCGTTATTGCACACTATCCGGCCTGCGCAGCCTCCCGATCCGCCGCCGCTCGTGTTCTGCCCTGCCGCCGCCGCACCAGGCCCTGCCACGCGGCACGCCGCTCACTGGCCTGTGCCGCCAGCGTCCCGCGGGCGAATGCGGTGTGCGCGCCTTCCGCCAGGCGTCGCCGCAACGCCGCGTCGCGCAGAAGTCGGGCAACAGCCACGAACCACGCGCCCGCATCGTCCGGCAGCAGCCTGCCGCCGGGTCCATCGGCCAGCGTGCCGCGATAGACGTCACGATCCGAGGCCAGCACCGGCAAACCCAGCGCGGCATAATCCAGCGCCTTCAGCGACGACTTGCAGCGATTGAAACCCGTGTCGGCGAGCGGCGCGATGCCGATGTCCCAGTGCCGCTGCGTGATCCAGTTGACGAAGCCGGGATACGAAGACGTGGCGCTCACCGGCATGCCCACGCGGTTCACCCAGGACGGCAGGTCGCCGCGGTTGCTCACGCCGAGCAGGTCGACGGCCACATGCTCGCCGAACACCGCCTTGATCCGCGCCAGCGCGGGCTCGACGATGGCGAGATCGGCGTCGTGCGTCGCGGTGCCCATGAACAGGATGCGCAGCGGCCCCTGCCGTGGCGGCACGGCACGCGGCAACGCAGCCCAAAGCCGCTCGTCGAGACCGTTCTCCACCACGCGCACATTGTCGCTGCAATGCCGCCAGGGTGCCCGCCAGCGCCTGGGTCGAAACCCACACCGCACCAGCGCCGCGCACCATGCGCGACACCAGCCGCGCGCGCGGCCGCAGCAGGGCGGCATCGGGATGCTCGCGCGGAATGTGCCGGAGATCGTCGTCCAGGTCGTAGAGCAGCGTCATGTCGTGGTCGCGGCAATGACGGATCAGGGCATCGCGCGGCCTCGATGTCGGGCACGGCGTAGCGTTGCGTGTACAACGATGTCGGCGCGATAGGCCAGTGCCTTCGCGCGCGTCGGCCAGCACGATGTCGAAATCGCCGCCGATCGCAGGATGATCGAGCGGCTGCAGCAGGCGTATATACGCACAGGGCGTCAGCTGCGCCGCTGCTCGAACCGCTCGGGGATGACCACAACGCTGATCCGGCCTTCGCGGCGAAGGTCGACCAGGCGCACCGGCGCGACGCGACGGCAGGCGCGCGCACATACTCGATCGCGATAGAAATCGGCAGCGGACTTGCGGGGCTTGCCTGCAGGCAGCTTGCGCCGGCCCATCAGTTCGACGCGCGCCTGCTCGAACACGGCGCGCCATTCCTCGGTCGATGCCGCGGGACCGACCAGCCATGTCAGGGGACGCCCCGCGAGCCGCTCCGGAAAGGCGCCGATGCGTGAGGCGACGATCGGCAGCCCGGCATCGATCGCGGCACTCAGCGTGTAGCTGTAGGTCTCCGGCCATTGCGCGGGAAACCAGACGACGTGCGGCTTCAACTTGGCGAGCAGCGCAGGCAGGTCTGCCGCCGCGTACTCGCCCGTCACCTCGATGCATTCGGGCAACCCTGCCTGCAGCTCCGGTTCGGCATAGCCGATCACGTGGATCGACAGTTCAGCAGGATCGGCCGCCTCGGCCATGCTCATCACAGCGAGCGCACCCTTCTGATTGGCGAGCACACCGATCACCGCCACACGCAATCTGCGGCTCCTGCCGAACGCTGGCGGAACGAGCGGCCACGGTCCGCCCGCCACCGGTTCGTGCGGCACAACGATCGCGCGGGCAGCGTATCCGTAGCGCCCCAGACGCTTGCGCACGTCCTCGCTCGGGCAGATCACGCGATCCGCCTCGAGGAACTGCCAGGCATTGCCGCGCCGCCAGGACGCGATATCGCGCGAGCCGTGACTGGGGCGATCGGCGATGCACGCATTGCAGAATGCGGGCCCCGGCTCGCCGCAATAGGCATCCTGCGTCCACGGCAGCAGGTTGACCTGCGGGCAGATCGCAAAATAGTCGTGCACCGTGACGTCGAACGGCACACCGAGCCGGTGCAGCAGGGACCGAACGTCGAGATCCATGCTCATCAGATGATGGATATGCGCGCGCGTGACCCTGGCCGACTGCAGCACCAAGGCAAGATCGCCCAGCCGTTCGGCAGGCAGCGTCAGCTCGGGATGGCCCGGCAGCGCGGGCACGGAAAGTGCCGCGCCGCGAGCGGTGGACTCCAGCAGCAGGCAATTGGCCTTGCCGCTCGTGCGCGTCACAAGTTCGCCGATGTGCCGGCGCACGCCTCCGCCCATATCATGCGTCAGCATCAGGATGGTGGGCAGGCCCGAGCGGCGGAACAGCTCCATGGTCACGGCGATGCGGAACGGTGCGGCGGCGTTCAAGCTTCACGTGCTGCGCCACCAGGCGTGCGTAGTGCGGATACCGCTCCGCCAGCACGTCCATGGCCTGCCTCGCGGCAGCCGATGCGCCGGCGCCGAAGCTCACAGCGCCCTTCGTGGTAGACAAACGTGTCGCAGGCGAGCAGATGGCGCCAGCCGCGCGCGCCGGCACGCAGGCAGAAGTCGTTTTCCTCGCCGTAGCCGCGGCCGAACGCATCGGCGTCGAACAATCCCGACATCGGCCAGCGCCGCGCGACGGATATACATGCAGGATCCGACGGTGGTGGGCACCTCGACGCTGCGTCCGCCGTTGGCCGCGCGGCAGGCCGCATCCAGTTCGCTCGTGCCGAGGCCGAACGCGGGCGGCCCCGCTTCGATGCGGGGATAACCGCAGATCGTCGCGTTGTTGGAGAATGGCGAGACCGATGCCACGCGCGGTGACGCATAGGCGTGTCCCGCCAGCCGTGTGAGCCATCCCGGCGGCACCTCGGTGTCGCTGTTCAGCAGGACAACGTCGTGGTTGCCCGCTGTCCCGATGCCGATATTGGCCGATGCAACGAAACCCAGGTTGCGCCGGTTGCGCACAAGCTCGATGCGTCCCTTGGCGTCAAGTCGATCGAGCCATGCGGACAGTTTCGGCTCCGGCGAGCGATCGTCCACCACGATCACTCGCCCTGTCGGACGGTCCGGATCGGCGAGCACGGATCGAATGCAGCGCTGGGTCTGTGCAAGTCCGCGATACGCCGGAATGATTACATCGATGGCGACATTGTGCGGCGGTGACGGCAACTCGGCGTTGGCTGGCAGATAGTCCTTGATGGCAATCGGCTTCTCGGTCAGCCAACCGCGAACAACGCCGACCCGCAGATGAAACAGCAGCGGATTGGCCGCCGCCTCCGGGTGCTGTTCGGCGTAGTACGCCGCGTCGAAGCGCGGATGCGGATTGCGCAGCTCGGCCGCACCCGTCTGCAGGTAATGCAGCAGCGGGAGCTGTCCCGTGCTCGCCACGTCCGGGTAGTGCGCGAGGTACCACGCGCCATCGAAGAAGCGGTTCGGATCGCGACCCTCGGCAGCCCCATGGTGCACGAAATGCTGCAACGGTTCGTGGCCGGCGGCGACAATGTCGGGATAGCGCGAAGCATACCAATCTGGATCGAAGAAGCCCGCCAGCGCGTCACAGAGATCGGCGATGGCGGTCGCTGCTGATGTGGGATAGGAAGGCGGCATGCCGGTCGGTTCCTGTCCAGCCTATAGCGTCCGGCCGATGCGCCTGAGACGTGCCGCGGTGCTGGCGTCCACGCAGCGCTTCCCGCAGAACCCAGCCCATGTCAAGGCATGCATGGTCAACGGTTCCATCGGTTCGATGCATTGGGCGCCGCACGCCGGCTGCGCCCCTTGGCAACGGCGATGAGCGGGCGCGCGGGAGGTAGGGACGGTGGACAAGATTGCCATTTGCGCGATCTTCAAGGACGAAGCCCCATATCTGCTGGAATGGCTGGCGTTCCATAAGATGATCGGCGTGGACTTTTTCTTCCTATACGACAACGGCAGCGATGACGGCGGCGCCGATCTGATCCGCCGGTCGTCGTTTCGCGCGCAACGTTACCCTGATCGACTGGCCGGATCGGCCGGGGCAGCTCGCCGCCTACAACCATTTCCGCGTCAACCACGCCAGGCGGTTCACCTGGGCCGCGTTCATCGACATCGACGAATTCATCATGCCGGTCGCCGGCAGTTCGATCCGCGACATCCTGGTGCGCAAGGTCTACCAGCCCTATGCGGCGATCCTGCTGCAGTGGCTCGTGTTCGGCCCGTCCGGCCACAACCGCCGGCCTGAAGGACTGGTGATCGAGAACTATACGCGACGGCTGCCACAAACGGACGCCGCGAGCTGCCATGTAAAGACACTGGTGCGAACCGAGCAACTGCGCGGCATCGACTACACGCCCCATGCGGCTGAATGCAGCGGCCCAGCCTGCAACACGCGGGGCGAGAACGTGCTGCCGTACGCGATCCAGCCGACCGAATGCCACGACGTGATGGTGGTCAACCATTACTTTACCAAGTCGCGGGAAGATTGGGAGTTCAAGCGCTGCCGCGGCAGGGGCGATTCGCTTGAGCCATACCCGGAGCAGGTCTTCTCCGACGTTGCCGGCCAGGCGGTGATCGAGGACACGCGCGCGGTTCGGTTCGTCCCTCGGCTGCGCGCGCTGCTGCGGACCTGATGGAGAAGATCGCCATCTGTGCGATTTTCAAGGACGAAGCGCCATACTGCGAAGCCTGGCGCTCGGCGTAGGCGCGGTCAGGCTGTGAAAAGCGCGAGACGCGGTCGGGTGCAGGACGGCACCGCGGGGCGAACCCGACCCACCCGGTCGCTCCCGCCGCGCCCCACGGGCGAAGCGCGAAGGCGCGGATAGTTGGTGCAAAACGGCGTATAACGTCTTACAGTGCCTTATGGCAAACACACCGACCCTCACCATCCGGTTCCCCGCAAAGGAGCGCGCGGCGCTGGAGCGTGCCGCGAAGGCTCAGGACCGGCCGGCAACGGCGTTGGCGCGGAAGATCATCGTGGAATGGCTGCACGACCGGAAGCCGGAGCCGATTGATACGGCGATCAGCAAGCTCGACGAATTGATTAGGATTATAGAGCGGGAGAAGCGGGCGTGAGCGACAATGGACCCGAGAGCATCACCTTGCGCCATTTGCGCGAGCTGGATCGCAAGCTGGATCACCTATCGAAAGATATGGCGCGCGGCTTTGCGACCGTGACCGGCCATCTGGTCTCACTGAACGGTCGCGTAGCTGGCCTGGAAATCCGCATGGAAGCGATCGCGTTCCAGCGGCGCTCCAGCTCAGCGGCCACCAAGCGATTGGCGGGATCGACGGCATCGTATCGCCGTCTGGCATGCGCGACCTCGTACCGCGCCTGTTGAAGCGATAGCTCAAGCTGCCTTTGTGCGGCCGATGTCCTGCCCGTCTGGGTCTCGATTGCCTTGACGGCAGCCTCAATGCCAAGCGGCTTCAGGACCCGTAGTACCTCTGCGCCGACGGCACTATCGATGCTCAAGCCGCTGATCGAGATGCAGCGTGCCGTGCCGTGGTTTGTGCGGGCGCCATAGCAACTGTAGCGGCCGAGCCTGCCACTGTAGGACACATGCAGCTTGCGGCCGCAATGACCACAGCGCAGAAGGCCGGGCAGCAATAGCTCTCCGCGTCGTACCGCCCCCTTGACCGCGGCGCTGCCTTTGCCGGTTGCATTGTTGGCGATCACGCCCTGGTTCCTCTCGAACTCCTCCCAGGTGATGTAGCCTGTGTGATGATCCTTGATCAGAACGTCCCATTCGGTCATCGGCCGATGCACGCCGCGCCTGACACGTTTGCGCCCCTGCTCAACGCTTACCTTGCTCGTCGTGCGCCCGAAGGCATAGGCGCCAGCATAGATCGGATTGGTCAGAATGTTATGCACTATATTGTAGGCCGGCAATCTCCAGACGATGCCGCGCGCCTCGCCATCGCGCGACTTCACTGGCAGCTCAATGCCTTCATCGCGCAACCAGATATGGACCTGACGGACGCTTTGGAACTCGGCGAATTTCGAGAAGACGAGCTGCAGTGCCTCCCGAGTGCGCTGGTCGGGATTCTTCTCAATCCGGTCGCGCCCGACTTTCACATAGCCGGCAGCAACGCCGAGGATCAGCGCACCGCGGCTCGCCTTCTGCTTTAATGCCTCTTGCGAGCGTTGGCGAAACAGCGACAGCTCAAGTTCGCTCATCGTCCCTTTCATTCCAAGCAACAGTCGATCATTGGGATGGCGAGGATCATAGATTCCGTCCTCGTCCACGATGAGGGTTCCGACCAATCCGCAGAACTCGATCAACGTGTGCCAGTCACGGCCATTACGTGCCAGTCGGGACGCCTCGACCGCGAGCACTGCGCCCACGCGGGCTTCGCAGATCGCAGCCAGCAAGCGCTCGAAGCCGGGCCGAGCGGTGCCGCCGCCCGAGCGGCCAAGATCATCGTCGATGACCTCGACTGTGGTCCAGCCGAGCTGACGGGCGCGATCGGCAAGACCATATTGCCGGCGTCGGCTCTCATGGTTGTGCGTCAGCTGATCGGCCGTCGACTGCCGGATGTAGACATACGCACTGCGCGCAACGTGCTCAGTCGTGATCTTGCTCATCGCTGGCCTCCCAGTTTGCCAGCGCTGTTGCGATCTCGTGCAGAAGAGTTTCCACCAATGCCGCGACCTCGACCATTTGTGCGGTCGCCAACACAACTCGGGGCGCCTCGTTCCCCGCGAACAGGCTTAGTTGGAGATCTTTGGATTGGCGCGACATTATCGGCTTCCTCTGCCTTCGATTCGGGCTGGAGAAAGCCTAAAAGCGCATTGATCTCAGCGCGCAGGGATCGCAGGATGTCGACGGAGAAATGGGGCTTCTCACTGAGCGTATATTGAGCCGCGGCCTCGTGCGTCATCCACAGCGGAATGCAGGCGAGTGAGCTGTCGGGCTGCAAGATAACCACCAGTACGACGCCGCGGTGCTCGAGCTGTCGCCTGATCAGCACAGTCTCGCCGCAGCGCGGATGGAACCGATAGTAGATCCGCCCTTCGACCAGATGTTCGTGGGCAGTATGTCGCCGTTCCGAGCGGCCACTGAAAGATACGGCCGTGCACATCCTGATCGGCCTCGGCGTTGCCACCGTGCTCGTGATCGGATGGGCCGCCGGCAACCTGTTCGTGTGCGTGTTTCTGACACTCGGGGCGTTGGGTCTTGGCTTGCTCGGTGGCGCTACACCCCCCGCCGGGACGTGGTGGCTTATTGTCCTAGGTCTGATTGGCATGATCTGGGCGCCGCGCATGATTCGGCAGGATTCCTCGCGCGCATGATTTAACTGAAAGATACGGCCATGCTTCACATCGCAGTCAGTCGGCACGTTCCTCGGCGTTAGCGCCGCAATGATGGTCAGGTCATGGTGGGAGCGCCGGACGCAGGCGAAGCGGCTGAACCGCGCATACGAGATGCTGTATCCGGACCGTTCGCCGAAGGCCGCGCCGAAACCCGGCTTCTGGGGTCCGAACGGCTTCTGGGGTTAGGGAGGTCCGAGGCGGTTAATCGGGTAGCTGCTTAGGTCCGGGTTCAGATTCCTCTTGATGCCTCGCGCGGCCTTCGCATTATCTAATTGTCGCTCGATCAAAGGCACCGCAAAGTTGCCGATTCCATGCGTCAAGAGAGCGGCAGGCCCGCGCAACATGCCCTTGCGCGCCAAACTCATAAACATTTGCGTGGTATCGGAGCCGCGGACCTTGGCGAGTTCCTGATCCGATGCTGACCGCTGCAACCCCTCCCCCAGACCCCTCCCGCACGGGGAGGGGGGGCCCACTTTGGAGCCCACCCGCACTCCGGAACCTTGCTCGTCCGGGTCGCCTGTTCGTGACATCCCGAAAGCTGACGAGATGCCAAATCACCCGCCGGCAAGCATGATCAGCACCGCGCCGGCCGCCATCACCGCCAGCGGATGCAGCCGGGTGAACGCCAGCAGCAGCGTTGTCCCGGCGGTGACCGCATAGGCCGGCCAGCCTTGCTCGGTGCTGCGGGCGATCGCGATGCCGCTGGCGATCGTGAGGCCCACGGAGACCGGCGCCAGCGCCCGTTCCAGCGTCTCGCGCCAGACCGCGCGGCTGGCGCGGTGCCAGAGCCGCGCCATCGAGAAGGCCAGCATCGAGGACGGGCCGAACATCGCGAGAAACGCCACCAGCCCCCCCGCCACGCCGGCCGCCTTCTGGCCGATCAGCACCACGATCATCGAGCCGGGCGGGATGGTGCGGGAGATCGCGAACATATCGAGGAACTCGCGCGCGGTGACCCAGCGATGCACCTCGACGGCCGCGCGCTGCATGTCCGGCAGCACGGCTGCCCCGCCGCCGAACGCCAGCAGCGAGAGCAGCCCGAACACCCCGGCGATCTGCAGCAGCGTGGCGATCATCGCGTGCGCTCCAGCAGGGCGAGCGCCAGGCTGGCCGGCAACGTAAACAGCAGCACCTCCAGCAGCGGAATCCGGAAAATGCCGATCCCGACGATAATCGCGGCGGCGATCAGCGCCGGGCCGAGGCGGCGGATATTGTGCCGGGCGAGCCGGATGCCGGTTGCGATGTTGAACCCGATCGCCGCGGCGCCGGCCCCCGCCAGGGCTGCGTTGAGCCAGCCTTCCGCCCGGCGCGCCGTGGGCGGCGAAATAGAAGCTGCCGAGGATGAGCAGGATCGCCAGCGGCACGAGCAACATGCCGGCGAGAGCGGCCAGTGCGCCCACGGCGCCGCGAAGCTGGGTGCCAATCAGCACCGCGAGGTTCACGTTGCTTGCCCCCGGGACGATCTGGCTGAGCGCGTAGCAGGAGAGGAACTGCTGATCGTCTAGCCAGCCGCGCTTCTCGACCAATTCCCGGCGGATCCAGCCGGTCAGGCCGCCGCCGAAGCTGGTCGAGCCGATGGCCAGGAAGCTCATGAACAGGGCGGCAAGGCTTGCCGGTCCGGCCGACCGTGGCCGCGCGGGGCGGGGGATGCTGCGATTCGCCATCCGGCCATTCAACCGCGTCCGGTGTAGGCTCGATACAGGCAATGAGGGGCAGGTGTGCGATGGAATATCGGACGTTGGGGCGGAGCGGGCTGCGGGACTCGCCGTTGTGTCTGGGCGGCATGATGTTCGGCGGGGCGACGGACGAGCCGGTTGCTGCGCGCATCGTGGCACGGGCGCGCGATCAGGGCGGCAACTTCATTGACACCGCCGATGGCTACAATGCCGGCCGGTCGGAGGAGATCGTCGGGCGCGCGATCGTGAAGCACCGGTCATGGTGGGTGCTGGCGACCAAGTGCGCCAACCCGACCGGCGCGGGACCGAACGCGCGGGGCGTCTCGCGCCGGCATGTGTTCGATGCGGTGCACGCCAGTCTGCGCCGCCTGGGCGTGGTTGTGATCGACGTGCTGTACCTGCGCAAGGAGGACCAAGCGACGCCGCTCGCCGAGAAGGTGCACGCCCTGGCCGATCTGATCCGGGCCGGCAAGGTCCGCTACTTCGGCGTATCGAACTACCGGGCCTGGCGCGTGGCGGAGATCTGCCGGATGTGCGACGAGGCCGGAATCGACCGGCCGGTGGCGAGCCAGCCGATGTACAACATGCTGAACCGCGAGGCGGAGGTGGAGCGCCTGCCGGCCTGCGGTTATTTCGGGCTCGGCGTGGTGCCATACAGTCCATTGGCACGTGGGATCCTGACCGGAAAGTATCAGCCGGACGTGTTGCCCCCGCCGGAGAGCCGGGCCGGCCGCAAGGATCGACGCATGTTGGAATCGGAATGGCGGCCCGAGAGCCTGCAAATCGCGCAGGAAATCGCGGTCCATGCGCGCGAGCACGGCATCGCGCCGGCACATTTCGCATTCGCCTGGGTACTCAACAACCGGCTGGTCACCGCCGCCATCGCCGGCCCGCGCACCGAGGCGCAGTGGGAGGATTACGCCGGCGCCCTGACCTGCCGGCTGACCGCCGAGGACGAGGCGCTGGCTGACCGGCTGGTCTCACCCGGTCACCCATCGACGCCCGGTTACAATGATCCGCAATACCCTATCGAGGGCCGGATACCGCGGTGACGGCGGCCTGCACCGCCGTCGTCGGATTCGGCGCAAGCGGGAACCCGGAATTGCAATGCCAGCCAGCACGTCCAGTGACCGCTTCGGCTAAATTGCATATCTCCGCGACGCTGTCGCCAATAGTCCGATGCCTGCGCCTGGCAGGACACACTCGTTTACCCGAACCCTGCCTTCATCGTGGATGATCTTCGAACGCTTGTAGCGAAACTGGAGAAGGGAGGCTATCGCATTGTCAAAGATCAGCCCCTCGAGGGCTACGGCAGATTTTATGTCGAAGATCCCTCCTGAAATCGGATCGAGTTGATGGAGCCAAAGTCCTGGCAGGCTCAAGGACCGCGCCGACGGACCTGCGATCAGACGTCGTCCGGACTCAGCGCGCCGATCATTTCGGCTGATCTCTGATGGACCTCTGCTTCCCGCTCCAAACTCTTTGGAAACCTGTTGCGTTTCGCCTGAATCAAGGTCTTCCTTGCCTGCGACTCATGCCAAGAGCGCGCGGCAATTAGAGCAGCATTCCAACCCCGCTGAAACTCCGGGGTGATCTCGGTGAGATGATCAGTCATTGGGAGCTCCTGTCCCCTGGTCGCTGTGCCGTCAACATTGTAATCGACGCCAGCATTTGTCCATCCAGCCGGCCATGTCAGAACATTCGCGAGAGTTACAGCGGCAGACAGCACCGCTCGATTGGGAAGTCCGATTTGGGTCAAGAGCCTTCGTCGAACCGGGCGCCGCCATGAGGCGTTCCTGCCCCCCTTGCCCCGCGATGACCACCTGTCGCATCGGCATCCGCGAAACCATTCACCGTCTCGCGGCGACCCTTTGAACGTCGCGCAGCCGCCGCATCTCGAAGAACTGCCAGACCAGCAGGATCGGCACGCCCACCGCCACATCGCGCGCGCGGCGGATCAGCGACACCCCGAGCGACAGTTCCGGCGGCACGCCGAAGATCGCACCCAACCCGGCATAGCCCGCCTCCTGCACGCCTGCATTCACCGGCACCAGGAAGGCCACCGCGGCGGCGGCGCTCAGCAGTGCCTCGATCGCCAGCGCATCGTCGAATTCGATCGGCACGCCGAGCGCGCGATAGGCGATCCAGCCGGCGACCCCCGTGCCGATCCAGCCGAGCAGATGCCCCGTGAAGCCGACCGCCAGACGCCCGGTGTGGCCATAGATCAGCGACAGCTCCGCCTGCAGCACCTGCACCCGGTCCTGCGCGTCCTCGAACCACCTCCCTGCGATGCGCCGCCCCAGCCTGGCGAACAGCGGCGCTGCCCCCTGTTGCAGCCAGATAAGCGCCACGCCGGCGACCACGGCCAGTCCGAGCCCCATCTCCAGCGGCACCGCCAGCGACGAATGGGGGGCGCGGGCGAGCAGGATGCCCAGGCCGATGGCGGTGAACGCAAGCTGGGCGAGGAACTCGGCCGTGACATCGACCACGGTCGAGGCGGTCGCGAGCGACCAGGACACCCCGTGCAATGCCGCGGCACGGGCGCCGAACACAAAGCCGCCCACCTGCGAGAACGGCAGACAGTTGGTGGACGCGTCGCGCACCATGCGGCCCCAGACGAATACCCAGGGTCGGCGCGCCTCGCGGGCGGGCACGATCGCATCCCAGGCCAGCCCCAGCACGACGAACAGCGCCAGTTGCCAGCCCACGATCAGCGCGAAATCCTCCCACCCCACGCGCTGGACGCCGGCGATCACGCGGCCGAAGCCGAACCAGCCGATCAGCACGGTTCCGAGCAGCAGGCCCGCCAGGGCGAGCACGATCGAGAGCTTCTTCAATGCGGGCGACTTTCGGGGCTGGCGACTTTACGGCTGGCGCAGGCGCGGGGCCGCCGGCTCTACACCAAAACCGCCGGTCCGGGCTATACACCGCCGTTTGCGCGGGAGGATTCTGAGCCGATGGCAACGGACGGGCCGACACTGCTGACCGGCGCGACCGGCTTTGTCGGCTCGGCTGTGGCGCGCGTGCTGGCGGCGCGCGGCCACCGGCTGCGCCTGCTGGTCCGCCCGACCAGCGATCGGCGCAACCTGGAAGGGCTGGATGCCGAACTGGCGCTTGGCGACCTCACCGACCCCGCGTCGCTGACACGGGCGGCGTCAGGCTGCCGCTACGTGTTCAATGTCGCGGCGGACTACCGGTTCTGGGTGCCCGATCCCGCCACGATGCTGCGCGCCAATGTCGACGGCACGCTGGCGGTGATGCGCGCGGCACAGGCGGCCCGCGTCGAGCGCATCGTGCATTGCAGCTCGATCGCGGCGCTCGGCACGACCGCGGACGGCTCGCCGGCGGACGAAACCACCCCAGCCATCGAGGCGAACTTTATCGGCACCTATAAGCGATCAAAATTCCTGGCCGAGCGCGCGGTACTGGATTTGGTGCGCCATGAGGGACTGCCGGCGGTGGTGGTCAATCCCGCCGCTCCCGTCGGCCCGCGCGACATCAAGCCGACCCCGACCGGCAAGATGATCCGCGATGCCGCGGCCGGGCGCGTGCCGGCCTACATCGACACCGGGCTCAACATCGTCCATGTCGATGACGTGGCCGAGGGCCATGCGCTGGCATTGGAGCGGGGGCGGATCGGCGAGCGCTACATCCTGGGCGGCGAGAACCTGCTGCTGAAGGACCTGCTGGCCCTGGTCGCCGATGTCGTTCACCGGCGGCCGCCGCGCATCGAGCTGCCCGAGGCGGCCGTCTGGCCGGTCGCGCTGATCATGGAGGGGCTGGCGCGCCTGACGGGCATCCCGCCCATGATGACCCGCGACCACCTGAAGATGGCGCGCAAAAGAATGTTCTACTCGTCGGCCAAGGCGACGGCCGAACTGGGCTATGCGCCGCGCCCGGCACGCCAGGCCATCGAGGACGCGGTCGCCTGGTTCCGCGCCAATGGCATGCTGCGCCCATGACCACGCTCTCGGTTCTGTCGCTGCTGATCTGGCTCTATCTGCTGGCGGCGCATGGGCGGTTCTGGCAGTCGACCCCCGAACTTGCGCCGGCGCGGCCTGCCGCCGCCACTCCGGTTGCGGTGGTCGTCCCGGCACGCGACGAGGCGCCGGTGATTGTGGCTTCGCTGCGCTCGCTGCTGGCGCAGGATTACGCCGGATTGCTGCGGGTGATTCTGGTCGATGACGGCAGCAGCGACGGCACCGGCGGCATCGCGCGCGGTCTTGCCGATCCGCGGCTGACCGTGCTGGATGGGCGGCCTCGGCCGTCCGGTTGGAGCGGCAAGCTGTGGGCGGTCGCTCAGGGCGCGGCAGAGGCGGATGCGGCCGAGTTCGTGCTGCTCACCGACGCCGACATCGTGCATGACCGGCGGCACTTGGCCAGTCTGGTTGCCCAGGCCGAGCGCGGCGACCTCGACCTCGTGTCCGAAATGGTGGCGCTCAACTGCGTCAGCATGGCGGAGCATGCGCTGGTGCCGGCTTTCGTGTTCTTCTTTCAGCTGCTGTATCCGTTTGCCTGGGTGAACGATCCGCTGCGCGCCACGGCAGCCGCCGCCGGCGGCACCATGCTGATCCGCAGGCGGGCGCTCGACCGGATCGGCGGCATCGCGGCGGTGCGCGGTGCGCTGATCGACGATGTGGCGCTGGCCGCCGCGGTGAAGCGAGGCGGCAGGATCTGGCTTGGGCAATCGGCGCAGGCACGTTCCGTGCGCAGCTATCCGGACATGGCGGACATCTGGCGGATGATCACGCGCACGGCCTATGTGCAATTGCGCTATTCGCCGCTGCTGCTGCTGGCGACCGCCATCGGGATGACGCTGACCTTCCTCGTTCCGCCGGTTGCGGCGCTGTTCGGCCACGGTCCGGCACGCTGGTGGGGCTGGATTGTCTGGGGCGCGATGGCCGCCTCATATCACCCGACGCTGCACCGCTACGGCCGTTCGTTCCTGTGGGCGCCGGCCCTGCCGCTGATCGCCGCGTTCTATCTCGCCGCGACGATCGGCTCGGCGGCCAACCACTATCGCGGCCGAGGCGTCGCCTGGAAGGGCCGCGCCTACCAGGGCATCGGCGCATGAGCACCACTGCCACAGTCGAGGCGTGGTCGGGCAAAGACCGTGGCGACGAGAATTTCCCGGTCGGCTCGCTGCTGATCCGGCGCGATTTGCGCGCGCATGTGCATGCGTTCTATGCGTTCGCGCGCAACGCCGACGATGTCGCTGATTCGTCTATCTTGCGCCCGGATGAGAAGATTGCACGGCTGGATGCGATGGAGGACGTGCTGCTCGGCCGGCGCGACGCCGGCTCGCCGAGTGCGGTGCGGCTGCGCGCCAGCCTGGCCGAGACCGGAGTTCGCGCCGTGCCATTCGACCGATCTGCTGGTCGCGTTCCGCCGCGACGCGACGAAGCTGCGCTATGAGAACTGGGACGAGCTTTGCGACTACTGCCGCTATTCGGCAATGCCGGTCGGGCGGCATGTGCTGGATCTGCATGGAGAGGATCGTGCGACGTATGAGCCGTCCGATGGGCTGTGCACGTCGCTGCAGGTGCTGAACCATTTGCAGGACTGCGCGAAGGATCTTGCCACGCTGGATCGCTGCTACCTGCCGCTCGATCTGCTCGGCCGCTTCGGCGCGTCGGTTGACGACCTGCGCGGGACTGCGGAAACGGCAGGACTGCGCCGGGTGTTCGATGCGCTGCTCGATCGTGTGGATGGACTGAACGCGACCGCGCTCGATCTGCCGCGCAGCACGCGAAGCCGCCGGCTGAGACTGGAAACGGCGGTCATCGTCGGCCTCGCGCATCGGTTGGCGCGAAGACTGCGGCGGGGTGACCCGCTGGCGCGGCGTGTGAAGCTTACCAAGTGGGATGTCGCCGCGTGCGGGCTGGCGGCGTTGCGGTACCTGCCATGATGGGCCAGGCCCCCTCCCCCCGACCCCCTCCCGCAAGGGGAGGGGGAGTAGCGTCGCCGTCGTCGAAGAGACTCCCCCTCCCCTTGCGGGAGGAGGTCGGGGGGAGGGGTTGCCTCATATGACCCCACTCAACGCCGCACAATCCGACCTCGATGCGGTCGAGGCAATCGTGCGCGCCGCCGGCACCTCGTTCTATCACGGCATGCGCGTGCTGCCGCCCGATCGCCGGCACGCGATGTATGCGATCTACGCCTTCTGCCGCATCGTGGACGATATCGTGGACGAAGACGGGGCCTTCGCGGACAAACTGCCAAGGCTCGCCGCATGGCGCGAACGGGTGGTGCGGTTGTACCGTGGCCAGGCCGATGGACCGGTCACGCGCATTCTGGTCGCCGCGGTTCAGCGCTTCGGCCTTCGCCAGGACGATTTCCTGGCGGTGATCGACGGCATGCAGATGGACGCGGAGGCCATCATCGTCGCGCCCGACCTCGCCACGCTCGATCTCTATTGCGACCGGGTCGCCGCCGCGGTGGGACGGCTCTCGGTGCGGGCGTTCGGCGACTCCTCGCCTGCCGCGGACATGGTGGCCCACTCGCTTGGCCGCGCGCTGCAACTCACCAATATCCTGCGCGACGTGCAGGAGGACGCCGAGCGCGGCCGGCTGTATCTGCCGCGCGAATGGCTCGACGAGGCCGCGGTCCCGCATGACCCATCGGCGGCGTTGCGCGCACCTGGTCTGTCGCAGGTCTGCGCGCGCGTGGCGGCGCTGGCGCAGGAGCACTTTCGCAAGGCGCGGGACGCGATGCAGCGGTGCGATGCCAAGGCGATGAAGCCGGCGCGCCTCATGGGCGCGACCTACGCCGCGATACTGTCGCGGCTGGAACGCCGCGGCTGGTCACCATCGGACGAGCGTGTAAGCCTGCCCGCCTGGCAGAAGCTGTGGCTCGCACTGCGCTACGGCGTGGCGTAGCGAGCGAACTGACAGCAGCCGCCGTTGCCGTTGACTGTCCGCATCGCTCTTTTCCCGTCGCGGCCGGACGTGTTCCCATCGGCATCAGGATAACCGTGAAGCCGTGAATAATCCTCCCCCCTCCCCTTGCGGGAGGGGGTCGGGGGAGGGGTGAAGCGGCGCGTAGTCAGGTTTTGGTCCTCGTGCCACCACCTTGCATTCCGCTGGTGCCACCCCTCCCCCAACCCCCTCCCGCAAGGGGAGGGGAAGAACCCCGCTGGTGCCAACGCCTTCCCCGATGCCTACGGAGACACGCCCGGCCATGACGTGAGAGTCGAGCGTTGAACGGAGGTCATTGGTTCAGGCGGTTGGCGTCACCTGTCATTCGGAGACTTTTGCGACCGCAGGCGAAGAATGATCGCAGCGAGGTCCCGAGACTGAAACGGCTTTTGCAGGATCGGCGCCTCAACGTGGGTTGCAGCGACGCCGACCGATCCATAGCCGGTCACGAATGCGAAGGGAATTGCGCGTGCCCGCAGCACTTCGGCGACAGGATAAACCGGGACACCGCGCAGATTGACATCGAGGAACGCGAGGTCGAACTCGCCGGTCCGGGCGGCCGCGATGGCATCCTCCAGCGTTCCCGCGGTGGCGACCACCTGGCAGCCCAGGTCCTCCAGCAGGTCCTCCATCAGGATCGCAATGATCGCCTCGTCCTCGACCACCAGGACGCGGCATCTGCCTGCCGCCGCCTGCGTCAACGGAGAAGATCCGGCCCTTGCATTGAAGCAATCCTCACGCCAGCGGCGCGTCGATTTCGCATAGGACGCCGGTTGCCGGGAATTCCAGCCGCACCTCGGCGCTGAGTTCATGCGCGACCCCACGCGTGATCAGCCGCGTTCCGAAGCCCTTGCTCCGCGGTGCCGCGACAGGCGGCCCGCCAGCTTCCTCCCACCGCAGCCGGAGACGGGCGCTGCCGTTGGCGCCGCTCAGCAACCAATGCACGCGCACCTGCCCCGTCTCGTTCGACAATGCCCCGTACTTGGCGGCATTGGTGCACAGTTCGTGCAAAGCCATGGAAAGCGACAGCACCACACGTGGCGACAACCGAAGGTCCGGCCCCGAGATTGCAAAACGGCTGCTGCCAGGCCCGGAGAGCGGCGCAATGACCATCTCCAGCAGCTCACGGAGCGTCGCGCCTTCCCAGTTCTCGCGCGTCAGCACGTCGTGGACATTCGCGAGTGCGACCAGCCGCCCCTGAAACCACTCCAGCTGGTCATCCGCCACGTCGCGGAAACTCTGCACGGCGATCGACTGAACCGTGGCGAGCGTGTTCTTCACCCGGTGATTGAGTTCATTGATGAGCAGAAGCTGACGCTCCGCGTGCGCCTTCCGATGCGTGATATCCACCAGCGTGTTCACTGCGCCGACCAGCCTGCCCACGCCATCCCGCAACGGCTTCGGATACGCCGCGAACGGGATGCGCGTGCCGTCCGGCCGCTCGGCGATCGCCTCGCCGGTGACCGCCCGCCCTTCGCGCAGCGTCACCGCCATTGGACACTCGTCGTGGCGCATCGGGCTGCCGTCGGGCCAACGCAGGCGCCAGGAGCCGCACCATTCGCTCCTGCCGAGTTCGGGCCGATGGCCCCATAGTTCGGCGTCGGCTTCGTTGAAGAACGTGATGCGGCCGGCAGCGTCCGTGGTGTAGACCGCCGCCGGAAGCGCATCGAGCAGTTCGCGGAAGCGCCGATCGTTCTCGTGCAGCTTTTCGCTACGCCACCCGCCACGCTTGTCGCGTTCGACAGTCGCCTGCCCGTGGTGAGCGGACGGCATGACGAACGGAAAGAATGGCTCGAGGTCCATCGACGGCTGCATCAAGGCCAGCTCCCTGGGAAATCGCGCGCTCAATCAGGTCGGCTAACATCCGAAAATGCAGTGCGGCTTTGTCAGCCGCAAGCAGACCGCGCCCACGGTTGCGTTACCTCAATCAGAGTTGCGGCAGCAGATCGGAGCGCGGGAGGCGAGGCCGGGCGCCCGCGATACCGCCCGGCCGTCAGATTTCACCCCAGATTTCACCAGTGCGGCATTGGCCGCTTCGGACGCAGCTCACGACAGCGTGGGAACTCGGCCGGCCACATCGATTGCCTATTTTACCGGGATCATCAGGTGTTCGTAAGGCGAGCCCGGCCACATCACATACGGCTTCGTCGGATCGGCATCAGCCGTCCTCGGATAGCCCATCATCGATTTCGCGGCGGCACCGACGATCATCACATGCGAGCCGGTTTCAACCCAATGGTTGTCGGCAGTCTTCGCGGTCGAATAGGGGTCGGTGTTGCTGGCCCCCGTGTCGCCAGCCAACATGTAGACGAATCCGGTCTTGTCCGGTGCGGCGCCATGGCTCTGCCACGCATGGGCCCATTCCATCGCGTTCGGGTCCATGCACATCGGCGTGCCATTCGCCTCCATGCAGGTCCACTGGTTGGTTCCCTTCTTCAGCGTTTGCATGGCGCCATCCTTCGTTCGCACGACGGTTGCATCCGCGACAATCTGGGGCGGCGCTGCCGCCATGACCCGCTTGATGTAATCCTGATCGGTGACCTGCTGTGCATGAGCCGACCCGAACAGGCCGACAACGGCGCAGGTTGTGGCAAGAATCATACGCATGACGTCTCTCCCAGCATTTTGAGGTCAGAACATTGCAGGCCGGAACGGTTCGCCCTATTGGGAAGACGAAAATAACCAACGCGCTTCCGTCCGGTCCGAGACCTCCGCAGCTCGATCAGGAACGGCGGAGGCAGCGACGCGTGTTAGCCTACAAATCGATGCTTGCAACGATGCGGCGGGAGGTCAGTTCGCTCATCGCAGCGACCTGCCCGAGAAGCGCCTGAAACTCTGCATCGTTGGCCAGTGCCTCCTGCACCCTGCCGTACAACTCCCAGTTGTCGAAAGTCGTTACGACTGCCCACTGTCCCGTCTCAGGTCCCGCGTGAACGCGGTTGAGTTGAAACCGATGGGCATCATGCCTGGCGTAAGTCTCCTTCGCCTTCTTGGCGGCTGCCACGATGTCCTCGGGCTTGCCGCCTTTCCAGTAAGTTACAGCCGTGATCGACACGTTTCGCGCTCCCATACGAGGCTTCTTTTGAAGCGTTATCCGGGGAGCATCGCATTCGATCTCACCGCCGATGCTCGCAAAGGTTTGGCAACTGGACGGCCTCTTCGTCCCGCCATGTGGCACGCTAGCTCGACTTCGCCAGCCGTGGTAGCAAATTCTATTGGAACGGAGCCGGAAAGCCATCACTTTGAATACGAAGGCTCCTCCGTGCAACGGTGAGCGCGGTCAGGGTTGCGGGACCATAATGAATTCGTGGAAGAACCCGGGGAGGTGGTTTGCCTCACAGAGGCCCGTTGCGGACGTGGACTGGCCTGCCGAGGGCACGACGCACGCGTTTCCGCTGCGGCTCCATCGGGGCCGGCACTGCCTGGAGATCGGGTTTCGCTGGTGCGGTCGAGAAGACTCGAACTTCCACGGGGTTACCCCCACAAGCACCTCAAGCTTGCGCGTCTACCATTCCGCCACGACCGCTCGGGCAGGCGGCGGGGTATAGCGGATGAATGAGGGGGCTTCAATCGCTGTCGGTAGTCCCGAATGGCGCATCGCCGAGGGCCTCACCCCATATGCCGACGCCCTTGCCACCATGCAGGAACGGGTGGCGGCGATCCGCGCCGGGATGGCGAACGAGCTGGTGTGGCTGGTGGAGCACCCGCCGCTCTACACCGCGGGCACCTCTGCTCGGCCGGAGCAGCTTGTCGAGCCGGCCCGCTTCCCGACCTTCGCCGCCGGGCGCGGCGGGCAATGGACCTATCATGGACCGGGCCAGCGCACCGCCTATGTCATGCTCGACCTCGACCGCGCCCACGGCACGGTGCCCGCGCGCGACGTGCGCTGCTTCGTGCACGGGCTGGAGGAATGGCTCATCCGCGCGCTCGACCGCCTTGGTGTCCACGGCGAGCGGCGCGAGGGCAGGATCGGCATCTGGGTCGCGGCCCCACGGAGCACCGAGGCGAAGATCGCGGCAATCGGCGTGCGGGTGACGCGCTGGGTGAGCTGGCACGGTGTGGCCCTGAACGTCGCCCCGGACCTCGGCCACTACGCCGGCATCGTGCCGTGCGGCATCAGCGACCGCGGCGTCACCAGCCTGCATGCGCTGGGCGTGCCGGTGACGATGGCGGAGGCCGACCGGGTGCTGCGTGCGGCGTGGGACGAGGTGTTCGGCGACGTTCTCAGCCCGACAGCAGCCTGCGTGCCAACGGCGATACGTGGTCGCGACCGGTGATCGCCGTCGCATAACGGCCAGCATCGACCCGCGCGAGTCCTTCCACTAAATTGCGGCAACCACCTACCGCCGAGACGAAATCCCGCTCCAACAGGAGCTCGGTGCTCAATGTCGTGGCATCTGCGGTCAGCCGCACCTCCTCGTCGTCGAGTGGCACGCAGACCAGGACTTCTCCCAGCGAGGAGTCCCGCGAACCATTCGCGGTTCGGTAACGCGCGGAACACTGCCCACGCTCCACCCCGATCGCCGGGCTCGGCTTCCATCCGCGCCGCCCGCACTGGCTGGAGTAGTCCGATGAACTGAAGCGGTGTGGGACGGCGTCGAAAGCCGTCGCCTGACCTATAGCAATGAGATGGTCGCGGTGTGAATCGGTTCACAGCACGATCCTGACTTTCTTGCCACCCTTGCGCACTGATCGCGCCGGCGTCTGCAAAGTCTGGCGCGGCAGTATTGGGGGAACGCGATGCCAAACAAACATGTGCTGCTCAGGGGATCCCGGCGCTATCATCGCGCTGGAACCGAGGTTCTCGGCCGTGCAGATCCACACGAGTGGTGCGAGGTCACCGTCAAGCTTCGGCGCATGGCGCCGCTGCCGGAGCCCGACACCAAGACCGGAGCGCCCGTGCTGACGCTGGAACAACTCGGCCAGCGACACGGCGCATCCGCGACGGATATCGCCGATGTCGAACGCGTGTTGGGGGGCTTTGGCCTCACTGTCGTTTCGAGAAATCCGGAGGCTGGCAGCGTAAAGCTGGCCGGCCCGGTGGACGCGATGGAGCAGGCCTTCGACACGCACCTGCTGCGCGCGACCCACAACGGCCATGACTACCGCGCCCGGGTCGGCGATTTGCACATTCCGGCCGAACTCGACGGCAAAGTCGTTGGCGTGTTCGGCCTGGATACCAGACGCATGGTGCGTCGTCGCGGTCCTGCTCGCAAGGCTGCCGCGCATCCTCATCCGGCGCCGCAAACGCGCCCGTGGTTCCTGCCGCAGGAGCTCGCCAAGATCTATGGTTTCCCCGACGGTGACGGAACCGGCCAGACCGTGGCGTTGCTGGAATTTGGCGGGCAGTACGTCGCCTCGGACTTACAACGATTCGCGCAGTTGACGCAGATGGCTGCGCCGCCCAGTGTCGAGGCAGTCGACGTTGAAACATTGTCCCCGGCCGATCATCAGGACCCAGACGCAACCGGTGAGGTGATGCTCGACATCGAGGTAGTCGCCGGCGCCTGTCCCGGTGCGAAACAGGTAGTCTACTTCAGTAACTTTACCGAGCAGGGCTGGATCGACGCGCTTGATGCGGCGGTGCACGACTCCGTGCGTCGTCCCGCGGTGGTGTCCATCAGTTGGGGACTGGCCGAGGGAGAGGATATTTGGACCGCCCAGGCGATGACGGCCATCAATGATACCTTGAAGGCTGCCGCTGCGTTGGGCATGCCGGTCTGCATCGCGTCTGGTGACGATGGCTCGGACGACCAGGTCGGTGACGGTCGTGCCCACGTGGATTTCCCCTCGTCGAGCCCGTATGCGCTATGTGTTGGCGGCACGATGCTGCCTCGCAAGGGTGGCGTGCTGACGGAGGTGGCGTGGAAGGAAGGAGACGGATTGCGCAAGGATCGCGGCGGCGCCACTGGCGGTGGCGTCAGTACTACTTTCGCGCGTCCGGCGTGGCAGGACGTGAACATCCCATCGGTGAATCCAGGCGCGATTGATGGCCGCGTCGTTCCTGACGTCGCTGCCAATGCTGCCGGTAGCACTGGTTACTTCATGGTTGTCGGCGGCCAGGAACAGGTCTCGGGCGGCACCAGTGCGTCGACACCGCTATGGGCGGCACTGATAGCGCGGGTCAACGTCGCACGGGCCGCCGAGGGCAAGGCGAATATCGGTTACCTGACGCCGCTGCTTTACCAGGCAAACCCCAATACCGGGGGGCAGCCGTTGGGTTCCGCAGCATGCAACGACGTGACCCTGGGCGACAACAATTCCTCACCGGCCGGCGGCTACACGGCCGGTCCCGGTTATGACGCGGTCACCGGCTGGGGCAGCCCCATTGGTACGAAGCTGGTGCAAATGCTGCCGTGACGGTGAAGCGGCTGGCTGACGCTCTTGCCGCACGCAATCTGCTGGACGCAACGCTGGTGACGGCGCGGCTTTGCCGGGGGCCACCCCGCAACGCGCCGTGGCCGTTCCTGGCGTAATCTGGCGCTCGAGGTTCCGGCTGTACCCGGCGAGAAGCCGACGCCGCTGATCAGGCCGACGGTGCGCGACGGAAGCCGAACTGAGCCGGCGGATCTGCGAGCTCCTCCTCGATGCTGACGACCCGGGCCATGCGTGGGCCGCGACGGCAGAGGCGGAGCAGTTCCTCCACGGCGGCCGTGTCACCCGACACCAGTGCCTCCACCGAACCGTCCAGCCGGTTGCGTACCCAGCCCGAAATCCCCAGGGCCGTTGCCTTCTCAACCATCCATTCGCGGTAGCCGATGCCCTGCACGAGGCCGCAGATGATCAGGCGTTTGGCACTCATGCCGCGTTGCTCCGGTTCAATTCCAGAACGCGTGCCGCGATGGCGATGTCATCCGCGACCGCGCGACGCCTGACCGCAGCTTGCGCATCCTCGCCCCAGGCCTCGACCTGGAACAGCTCATCGAGGCAACCCAGTGCATGGGAGGTCGCCGCATCCAGCCGGCCATCGGCCAGAGCAAGCCCGAGCACCAGACTACCCAGCGCCGGCACCGCGACGCCGAGCGCGGCAAGCGCAAGGCTGTCCAGCGCGGCCACCGCCCGGCGCAACGCGGCAACGCTGTCGCGGTGCTGCCTGACATAGGCGATGCCGCGGGTGATTCGCAGCGGCGCGTCGTAGGTCAGCGCGGCCCAGTCGAGCCAGGGCTGCCACTCGCGCGCCTGCCGGTGCACCAGTGCCTCAGGCGCCTCGGCGCGGTAGCACAGCAGATCGCTCTCGGCGTAGCGCGCGATGGCGTCGATCGTGGGCGCGGGATCCGGGGCGATCCGCAGTTGCGCCGTTCCGGCGATGCGGGTCAGCGGCGTGTCAGCGAACGACATTTCTCCGCCTTTGGCCCCGCCGGCCGCCTGCCACTCCGCGGCGATCGCGCGCGCCAACGGTTCGGCGGCAATGCGCAGCACCACACCTTCCGGCAGGTGCATCTTTCGGCCGTCGAGCAGGACCGCGTAGGCCCCGGCCACGGGCTCGATCGTCGCGGTATCCCAGAAACGCTTCACGCCGGGCTCCAGGACGCGTGGATCAACGGAGCAATTGCCGCAGGACGGAGCCGGCATTCGGCGGCTTCGGCTGCTGCTGCGCCGGCTGGCTGGGTGGCGCCGGTTGCCCGGCCGGACGTGAAACTGCCGCCGCACCCGGCTGGCCGCGGGCGATCGCGAGTGCCGCCCCGCAGTCGCCGCCGCCCGCCGCACCGCCGAGCAGTTTCTCCCCGCCGATCGCGCCGGCGATCGCGCCCAGCGGCGTCGCGCCGCGGAGCGCAAGGCCGGCGATCGTTCCCGCATTGGCCGCGACGGCGGCGGCCGGGTCGGGGACGGCCGACGGCGTGCGGAATGGGCCGGTCACGTGCAGCGGCACGACCACGCCCGTGCCAGCCACGCGGCCCTGCGGTCGGACGTGCAGATCGAGCGTCTCGGCTCCGAGGTTCATGCTGCCGTCGCCATCCAGGGTGAGCAGCGACGACCTTAGCAGCAACGTGCGCAGTGTGCCGACGCCGTGATTGGCCTCGATACGGACGGCGAAGCACTCGATCTGGCTGTCGCCGCCCCGGCCGACCAGATCGAGCAGGCTGGCATCCCGCAGAATGGTGCCGAGCGTGCTGCCGAGCAGGCGATTGTCGATCGTGCCGTTGACCATGGCGAGCCCGAGCGATCCATCGAGGCCGCCGGCGATGGCATGCGGGGTGGCGCCCGCGCCGTGCAGGTCCGCATAGACCTCCAGCTTGCCGGCGGCGAGCCCGGGCTGGCCCAGCGCGGCAAGCAGCGGCTGCACCGCAATGGCGGGCGCATGCAGCCGCAGCGCAACCGGAGGCGCGGGTTGCCTGGCATCGGCGGTGAGCGCCCCGTCGAGGTGGCCCTCGGGCAGATCGGCCGCGAACGGGTCGAGACGGAGCTGGCCGTCGTGCAGCACAAGGTGAAGCGCGATGGCGCGGTACGAGACGCCGCCCGACTTCAGTTCGGCGACGTTCAGAGTCACGATCGGCATCGGCAGGATGCAGCACGTCGAACGGAATCGGCGTATCGGGGATCATCCGGCCGCTCTTGGCAGGTCTTGGCGGTGGTGCGGCCGGGGCGGCGCCTGTGCCGGTCGGAACCGCTGCCGGCGGTTTGCCGAGGGCTGCCAGCACCCTGTCGGCATCGATCATATCGGCCTTCACGTCGCCCTGCAGCGAAGGCCGCCCGCCCGCGCCGGACGCCACGGTTCCCTTCATCGTCAGGCTGGATCCGACAGCTTGCACCTTGAGATCGATCGGGTACTGCCCCCGAACCGGCCCCCGACAGCAGACCGGCGGGAACACCCACGGTGCCGGCAAGCGTCGCGGGCGCGTTGTCGAAGCTGCCCTGGCCGGATACCTGTGCAGGCTGGTCGAGCCGGGCCGCCGCGACGTCCAGCTTGTCGAGCTTCAGTCCTGCCACCGTCCCGGACAGGTCGGATGGGCCGACATGCAGGGTCAGTCCGGAAATCTCCGGCAGCTTTGCGCCGGTGTCGGCGAGTTGGGCGGAGACGCTGACATCATGCAGCGCCGGCAGCGCCCTCCCCGGCAGAAAGGGCGCGAGTGAAGCAAGATCGGGGACGTTCGCCGCCAGCTTGACCATGTAGCCGCGGCCCTCGAGCGGCTGGGCGAACGCGCCATCCACCGAGAGCTTCGCCCCGCCGGTTGCCAGGCTCAGTTGCACCGGCCAGGGTGCGCTGCCAGCCGGGTCCTGCAGTCGGGTCAACGGGCCGAACTCGCCGGCCGCGGTGAATGGCGCGCCGTTGTAGGTCGCCGCGGCGGAGACGTGGAGATTCGCGTCGGGCGATGCTGCCGTGGCCTCCAGGCTCATGATGCCGACCGCGGTGCTGTGGCCGGTCGCTGCATCGCGCCAGGTGACGGTGCCGTCCTCGATCCGCACGGCGGCCACGGTGACGCGTGTGGGCGTCTTCCCCTGCGTGGCTTCCTGTGCGCCGGCTGGCCCGGGCTGCGGGGCAGCTTCCGGCGTGAACTGCCAGTTGCGCCGGCCCTTCGCGTCCGTCTCCAGCAGGATGTCCGGCTTAACCAGGACGAACCGATCGATCTCGACGCGGCGGCTCAGCAGCGGGATCAGCGAGAACTGCAGATCCAGCCGGTCGAGCGTCGCCATGTCCGGGCGCGAAAAGCCCGGTGGATTGGCGAAGGCGACGCCCTGGATGGTGAGGGTCGGCTGGAGCGACAGCCCCAGGCGGATGCGACCCTGCAGGGTGAGGTCGCGGCCGGTCTGCTGCTTCACGGCCGCCTCGATCCGCGGCTTCAGGCTGTCCGGATCGAAGCTGGTGATGAAGATGCCGGCGCCCACGACAGCGAGCCCGACCACCGCCGCAAGCGACCACAGACCGATGCGCACCGGTCGTGGCATACCTCGCGATGCAGGTCGCCTTGCCATTGCGGGCTCTACCCCTCCCTCACCGCCGTTCGGGCGGCCGTGCTCCCGGCGCGTGAAATCCCAGCGTCCGGAATGTCTGCGCTATATGGGGCGGCAGGTCCGCCTCCACCAGCAGAGTTCCACCGGCGGGATGGGGCAGCCGGAGCGCGCGCGCATGCAAGTGAAGTTCGCTTGAGAGCCCCTCCACCGTGGCGCTGAAGGCGTCGTTCTGGTCCGGTCGCGCGTATTTCACATCGCCGAGGATCGGTGCGCCGATCGCCACGCAGTGGACGCGGAGCTGATGGGTGCGTCCAGTCAGTGGCCGCAGTTCAAGCCACGCCAGCTTCTGCCCGGCATGATCGAGCGTGCGGAAATCCGTGATGGCGCGGGCGGCGTCCTTGTCGGTGCGTTCCGCCACCTCGGTGCGTTCGCCGCGCGGGCCGCCGATGCGCCGGAGCGGCAGGTCGATGCGGCCTTCCTGCGGGACCGGCCTGCGCGCGACGACGGCCCAGTAGGTCTTCTCGACGGCGCGGCTGCGGAATGCGGCGGCAAGCTTCGCCGCGGTTCCCGGAGTGCGGGCGAGCAGCAGCACACCAGACGTGTCGCGGTCGAGGCGATGCACGAGGCGTGGTCGGTCGGGCGAGCCGAAGCGCAGCGCGTCGAGCAGCGCGTCCAGGTGGTGGGTGATGCCTGGCCCGCCCTGGACCGGCATGCCCTGCGGCTTGTTCACTACAAGCAAGTGGTCGTCGCGATAGATCACCAGGCGCTGCACGTCCTGCGCAGCGTGCGGATCGATTTCGGGCACGGGCTTCGACGCGGGAGCGGCGGGCAGCGGCGGGATGCGCACCGACTGACCGGCGGCGAGGCGGGTCGCCGCTTCGGCGCGATGGCCATCGACCCGGACCTGCCCGGTGCGGCACAGCTTCTGGATCGCGCCCTGGGTCAGGCCGGGGAAGTGCCGGCGGAACCAGCGGTCCAGCCGGATATCCGCCTCGTCCGTGGAGACCGTGCGAGCGGCGACGTTCATCTCCCCCTTCCCTTGCGGGAGGGGGTTGGGGGGAGGGGGTCGTGGAGTGGGTGCGGCCCCCGCCCCCCAACCCCCTCCCGCAAGGGAAGGGGGAGTATGTGGCTCACAACGGGATTGCCAGCAGGGTATCGATCTTGTCGCTGTCCAGCACCACGATCCGCTCGCTGAACCGGTACGGGATCGTCGAAATGTCGATCCGGTCCAGGTAGCGCCCGCTGGCGAACAGCATGGTGGCGCCGTCATGCATGATCCGCACCGCCAAGAAATGCGAGTGCACCACCGCGACATCGCCGTCCGCCGCCTTCAGGCGGATCGGGCCGACGACATGGCGGTAGCGGTGCGGCTCGTAGATGTTCGCGCGCCGCAGCGAGAACACGCGATCCAGCAGCATACCACGCGAGGCGGCATACATCACGCCCTGGCGCAGCCCCGCCTCATGGTTGGCGCGGCTGATCACCAGGTACCGGCACGGATCGGCAAACAGCTCCGGCCATTCCTCCAGCCGATCCTCGTCGATGCGTTCGGCGTAGTCCCCGATCAGCTCGTGCACGCCGAGACGGATGGCGAGGTCGTCCATGCTCACTCGCCCATCAGCATGCGGTAGTGCTTCCAGAAGCCGCGGATCGCCGCCTCGCTGGCACGGAACGTCTGCGATTCCGCCTCGTGCCCGCCCATCATCACCAGCCCCGCGCCCTCGTCGTTGTATTGCAGCGCGCGCTGCACGAAGCCGCCGACGCAGCCGTCCTCCATCGAGATGTAGCCCGCCGCGCCGATCAGGTTGCCCTGGCGCAGCCGGCGCTCGGTCATCGCCTCGTCGTCGGTGTCGAAGCCCAGGTGGATCCATTCCAGCTCGCACTGGTCCACGCCGCGCGGGCGGATCACGCGCACCGCGATCGTGTTGCGCACCTGCTGCAGCACCATGCCGGGGAACACGGTCAGAATCTGCACTGACACGCCGTCGCCGTACTCGTCGACGGATTCCACCACCGAGCGGTCCTGCAAGCGGAACTCGCTGTCGGCCCGCAGCTTTTCCGCTGCGTAGTCGGCATCCTCGGCCGCGTAGTCCAGCTTGGCGTAGCTGTAGTGATTGCCGCCGTCGCGGTTGATGTAGATGCCGCCCGGCATGCTGAGCCGGTTGATCCGGAACGTCGTCAGGAACAGGTGCAGGATCGAGGCGTGGTAGGTGTCCTTCACGTTCTCGAAGTAGAGCTTCCAGTTGTTCGGCATCACCTGCGTGCTGCGCCCGAGCAGGTGCGGGGTCCGGTTCATCACGCGCAGCAGGCCGCGCGTCACGTCGGGGCCGAGATAGCTCTCCAGGTCCGGCGCCGCGTCGCTGAACGTGCCGAAGATCAGGCCGCCGAGTTCGGCGGTGCGCAGGCGCTGGAGGCGGTGTTCCTCCTTGCGGAATTCCGGCGGCATGCCGCCCTGGCGCTTCACGCCGTGCTCGAACGCCACGCCGGTGAGCTGGCCGGCGAGGTCGTAGGTCCAGCCGTGATAGATGCAGGCGAACTCCTTGGCGGTGCCGGCGCGCTCGATGCACAGCAGGTTGCCGCGATGGGCGCAGCGGTTGACGAAGGCGTTGATCGCACCGGCCGCGTCTCGCACGACGATGACCGCGGTTTCGCCGATGGTGGTGGCGATGTAGTCACCGGGTTTGGCGAGTTCCACCGCGAGGCAGAGGTAGTTCCAGGTCGGTCCCTTGAACAGGCGCTCCTGCTCGCGCGCGTACTGCGCGGCATCGGTGTAGAGCCGGAAGGGCACCTCGCTGATGCCGTTCGACGGCCAAGCGACGGTGGGGGGCTCGGCCAGAGCGGAGTGGGACATGGGGGGCTCCTCCCGGTGGGGTGCGTTGGGGCGGGAGTTTAGGCGGGGGGAGCGGGGGCGGGAAGGCTACTTCGACACGAGAACACTGGCTCCCCTATGCTCAACGAAACTCGAGCCCTACCTCTGGTCACGCACGTAGGGGCCTTACTTTCTAGTGCTCAGCGTCCTTGATTCCGAAGGGGTTCTGTGACTCTCTGGCAACGGTATTCAACGTTACCGGGAATCGGCACATGTCGGAAGTCGCGGTCAAGAAATACATCGTCCGGTTGAGCATGGCGGAGCGAGAGACGCTTGAAGCGCTGATCAGCAAGGGCAAGCATCCCGCCGCTCAGGTGCTGAAGGCTCGGATCCTGCTGAAGGCCGACGTTTCCGAGGCAGGTGAGGGCTGGAGTGACAGCCGCATCGTGAAAGCCCTGGATACCAGCGAGGCAACCGTGTTCCGCACGCGCCAGCGGCTGGTCGAGGAGGGCTTCGAGGGGGTGCTGGCCCGCAAACATTCCCCGAACTCGGCGCGACGGCGAATCTTCGATGGCACGGCCGAGGCAAAACTGATCGCCCTGATGTGTTCGCCACCGCCGAAGGGGCGGGCGAAGTGGTCCTTGCGGCTGCTGGAAGACAAAGTGGTGGAACTGAACATCGTTGAGCGCGCCAGCGACAACACGATCGGGCGCACGCTAAAAAAACGACCTGAAACCACATCTGAAAAAGCAGTATGTCATTCCGCCGGAGTCAAGCGCTGCCTTCGTCGCTAATATGGAAGATGTGCTGGACGTGTACCACCGGCCACGCGACCCCGAATGCCCTGTCGTTTGCCTGGACGAGACCTCGAAGCAGCTGGTCGCCGAAACGCGTGTGCCGATGCCGGCGAAGCCGGGTCGTCCGGTACGGCATGATTACGAATATGAGCGCAACGGCACGGCGAATCTGTTCATGCTGTTTGCGCCTCTGGAGGGTTGGCGGCACGTCGAGGTGACCGATCGCCATACAGCCGTGGATTACGCGCACCTGCTCAAGGCAGTGTCCGACACGTGGTTTCCGAACGCGCCGAGGATCGCCCTGGTCCAGGATAATCTAAATACCCACAAGCCGGCGTCACTTTATGAGGCCTTCCCCGCCGAGGAGGCGCGTCGCCTGGTCGAGCGGTTCGAATGGCATTACACGCCCAAACACGGAAGCTGGCTGAACATGGCGGAGATCGAACTGAGCGTCCTGTCAACGCAGTGCCTCGACCGGCGCATTCCCGACAAGGCGATGCTCACCGAAGAAGTTGCCGCCTGGGAGGCTCAGCGGAACAACAAGCACGCCAAAGCCGACTGGCAATTCACCACGGCCGATGCGCGCGTGAAACTAAAGAGGCTGTATCCGTCAATATGAGCAACTCGGAGCACTAGTATCAACTGGGTACCAGCATCCTGTTGAATTCCTCAGCAGCATCATCCTCGAGAGCTGCCGCATTGGCAAACATGTCCCAGGCAAGCACCACTTCATCGGCGATGGTCCTAATCGGCTCGCCGAACACCGATGAGACCTACACCGAAGCCACGTCTTCTTCCGATAGCGCGTCGACGACAGACCCTGTGGCCAGGCTCTTAAGCTGTGCCTGGCATTAGTCCGAGGATGCCATTGGGTAAAGCCAACCAGGATGTATACCGTCCTTCGGCCTTAATCGGTGAACGTGACCGCTGGCGAGCCATCCAACGCGTTCGCTGGTGACGTAAACGCAATCAGCCAGGTTCTCCTCAGCGCGGCCGTCCGCAGTAAGAAGTGTCATGCCTTCCTCAACTGCGTAGTCGGCAACATTGTCAAACGCCATCGGACTCATCAACTTGAGGTTTACGGGACGCACCTGAGCCAAATTTCGGCCGGACATCAGCTTCACACCGAACTGCTCGTTCAGGACGTAGACATTCTTATAGCGTCCTGGCGGCTTCTTCACGTAAGCAACTGCGCCAAGCGGGCGGCCACCCCAACTGCGCGGTCAGGCTGGGCGATTCCCTCGCCCTGGTGATCGATCTGAATGTCATCGAGGCCCGTGTCGATCGCCGCTGGCAGCAGCTTTCGCGCGCGCTCGACGAGATCGCCGAAGATCCCGAAGTGCAGGCCGGCGCGCCGACCCTCAAGGGTACGCGTGTGCTGGTGTGGCCGATCGTGGACGCCCTCAGGCAGGGCGAGCCGGAGGCAGCGCTCCTGAAGCATTACCCGGCCCTGACCCGGGAGAAGCTGGAAGCGGCAAAGCTGTATGCCGAGGTCCATTCCCGCCGCGGGCGGCCGAAGCTCGATCTGCGGCACCATCGAGGCGGATGACCCCCACGCCGTAGCTGCAACCCGCCCCCGATTGTGGTAGTAGGAAACCCGGGAAGGTGCCCATGGCCGAGACTGAAACCAAATCGATCTGTGATCCCCCCCTCGATGAGGCGGAGGAAGCGCGGCTGGATGCCGAAGCCGACGCGGAAATCGAGGCTGGCAAGGGCGTGCCGCATGCGCGCGTGCGTGCATGGCTTGAGTCAGGGGGGAAGCCGAATGAGCTTCCCTGCCCGCTTCCGCCCGAGTAGTGCCCGAGGTCATCTGATCGCCGATGGCGGTCGCCCAGTTGCGGGCGATCCGGGATTACATCCAGCAATTCAATCCGCGCGCGGCCGGGGAAGTGGCGGCCCATCTGCTCGCTGTCGGGAACAGCCTTGAAAATCCCGCGCACCGGGGGCGGCCGGTCCCCGGCACAGATATGCGCGAGCTGGTGACCAATTATCCCTACCTCATCCGATACCGCCTTGTCGGCAACACGGTGCGCATCCTCCGTGTCCGTCATACCTCTCGCCGCCCGACCAATCCTTGATGCCACCGACCATCTGTCGCCGACGGCATCGAGGCCTGCCCTTGCCATGCGACTGAATTACATATTCGGCGTGACAGTAGGCCAGGAGCGCCCGCAATGGCTGCAACCACGCTGGCATAAACGCGCATCGACCCCGCTCTGACGGAACGCGCGGCAGCGGTGTTGGACAATCTTGGGCTGACCGTCTCGGACGCGGTGCGCATCCTGCTGACGCGGATAGCCAACGAGGGCGCGCTCCCGTTCACCTTGGCAACCGACCCGGCCGCGCACGACGCCTGGTTCCGGGCGAAGGTGCAGCAAGACCTGGAGGATCCCCGTTCGGCGGTTCCGCATGAGGACGTGGAGGGGCATTTTGCCCCGCGGCGCGCCGCGGCACTGCGCAAGCGTCGGGCATGACGCGTGAGGCTCCGATGGTCCGCATGGTCACAAGCGGACCGCGACGCGATCTGCGACCACATCGAGTCGAATAACCCGCGCGCGGCGGTCGCCGTCGATCAGGCATCAGCGACCTAGTCAAGATGCTCCAGCGGCTTCCGAGGAGTGGCCGCCCCGGTCACATTGTAGGCACACGCGAGTTGGTCATCACCCGAACGCCGTATATCGCGGCGTACCGCATCACCGGTGATACCGTGCACAGTCTCCGCGTGCCTCACAGCGCGCGACGATGGCCCGGCGACATGCCCGACTGATGATCGACCGCGACTCTTCTGGGTTGAAATCAGGTAATCGGCAGCACGCGCCACCTGCCGGAGTGCCGCCGCAATGCGCGTGCCTGTGGCAGATGCGCAACTTTAACACGGAGGAAGAACGGAGGGCCACGGTGGGCCAGGGGAGTCGGAGCGGTTCCGCGGTCGGCGGCCAAACAATGTAGCGGCGGATACCCTTGGTAAGACGGCGAGCATTGAAATTCAGGATCAGCCCGATGCGAATTCCGCGCATGTGCAGGTAGGAGCGCAATTGCGAATCATGGGCCGGCAGGATGGCGGCAACCGATTTGATCTCAACGATGACCTCGCGCGCGACAACGATGTCGGCCCTGAACCCGTCCCCGATCGGCATGGCTTTGTAGATGACCGGAATGGCAACCTGGCGTTCGAATGGAATGCCTGCCGCGCACAACTCATGGCACAGGCATTGCTCATACACCGACCCAATCAGTCCGGGTCCCGTGTGGCGATGCACCTCTACAGCCAGCCCGATCACCTGTTCGGTCAATTCCCCGGCTAGCAGCACAAGCACAAACTCCCGTGGCCCACCGTGGCCCTCCGATCTTCCTCCGTGTTAAATTGCTGATAAAGCGTAAACACTCCGGCACCCGGAGTATATGTAATAGCCATTGAACCGCGGGTGGATCTGATAGTGGTAGAGCTGCAGGCACTTGCGATACCGCGGCTCCGCTTCGATCTGCTTGTTGGCATGGTCGCGCACGATCTCGTACAGACCAGCACGGTTCGACTGCGGTCAGCACGCAGATCAGCCCTTGATCGACGTGGTCGGCCACGGCAATCCTGTGGGCGATGGCCTCTTTGTTGCTGGCGGTCGAGGTCAGGTATTGCACCGGCCGTCCGGTCTGCCGGGCCAGCGACAACTAGCAGGCGTCCTCCAGCTGCTGCGTCAGCGCCAGCGCATACTCGGCGTGGTTGGCTACAAACTGTGCCACCGCGTTCCCCTCCCGCTGATCTGGTGCTGCTCGTCACAGACCAGCTTATCAGCAGGCGAATGGAACGCCGTGCCTGCTTTGGTTGCGGCCACAGGGCCGCGCCATGTTCATCTGCGGTGATTCGTCTCGCTTCCTTAAGCCGACATCTTGATCGGCGGCTCCAGATCGTCCGGCAGCGGACACACGTATGGCTTGCGCAGCACGCGTGCCTGGTGATCGGCTTTCGCCCGCGCCAGCAACGTCTCGTCGCGGATCACGTCGATCGCCGTGCCGGCCATCACCTTCGCCACATGCGCCAGCCCCTTGTGCGCTGCGGGCAGCTTGCCCTGTCCGGTGAGCTGCCAGGAATGGCCCGGCGTGCCGATCGCATAGGTGGCGCCGCGCGCCTGTACCGTCGGCACCACCCAGCTCACGTCGCCGACATCGGTAGAGCCCATCATCGGCGCGCTCTTGGCATCCAGTGGCACGACGCTGTCGCACAATGACATGCCTGGCTGCATCGGCAGGCCCACGCGGCGATAGGCAGCCTCGATATCTTCCTCGGTCAGCGTCGCCTGGAACTTCGCCGCGGCGGCGCGATCGGCGTCGTCGAACGGCGGCGGACCCAGGCGCTGCAGGTTGTCGTACATCGCCTTCTCCAGCGGCGTGTTCGCGAGCAGATTGGACACCGCGCTGACCACCTGCGATTCCACCCGTGTCTCGGTCATCAGCGCCGCGCCATCGGCGATCTTGCGCACCCGCTCGATCAGCCGCCACAGCTCCGGCAGCTCGCGCGCGCGGATCAGGTAGCGCACCTTGGCGCGCGCCTGCACCACGTTCGGCGCAATCCCGCCGGCATCGAGCAGCGCGTAGTGAACGCGCGCATCGGACGGCATGTGCTCGCGCATGTAGTTCACGCCGACGTTCATC
>CAWCDM010000133.1:0-13059 GCA_963794185.1 uncultured Alphaproteobacteria bacterium
AGGGCAGAGCAATCTTGCGCTGTTCGACGCTCCCACGCCGTGGCCACGTCATCGGCGTCAACAAGCCTCTATCGGAACTCGATCGCCTGACCGATGCCGCAGAAGCTTGTGGACGAACAGGGCCAGCCGGACATGGTCCAGTCGAACCTGATCGACTGGGCCAGATGGGTTCTCGAGCCGACCGGCCAAAGCCCGGCTCTGCACCACAGGTTCCTGCTGGACCAACTCGAAGCGATCAGTCGTGGCACGATCGACCGTCTGATGGTGCTGATGCCGCCCGGCTCCGCCAAGTCCACCTACGCTTACGTCAATACCGACCTTTGGGGCGCCTATGTGTCCACCCCCGCGGCCGCAGGCAGCTGGTATGCCTGGGTCGAGGGCACCGACGGCAGCCACCAAACGGTTTATCCAGCCGCATTCACGGTTGCCTGACGATGAGTGTCGCGTTTGTCGCACCGGGCAGGTCGATGCGGATCGGCCCCGGGCAGGTTGCACTTTGGCGTCCGCTGCGCACGGGTCCATCAGCGGCGGGCGATGGTTCCTTCAGCGGACCCTGGCCGAACGCCATCGCCGGTCTGTCGGGTTGGTGGGATGCCGGCAGCCTATCGGATGCACTCGGCCCCGCCCGCACGTCGGTCAGTGGCTGGAACAACGCCGTCGCCAGCCTGCAAGACAAGTCTGGCAGCGGCACGGCACTGACACCCTATTCCTTCGCGACTGCCGCAGGGGCGCCGGCGATGACGCCGCGGCTGTCAGGGCTTCTCGGCGGTCTTGGCCACGTAGCAGGAGGATCTGGAACCCTCGCACCCGCGCTCGATCCCGACGCTGGCTTCCGAATTGCCAATGCTTCGTTCCAGAGCGGTGCGAACTGGACGCGCTATCTTGTCTGGTCGCGTCCGAACTGGCGGCAGAACTCTGGACGCGATGCCAATCCGGTCACGCTGATTGCGTCCGGCAACACGCCGGTGCTCCAGGTCGACGGTCCGGGGGGGCAAGGACAACTGCTCCTGTTTCCAGGCGGCAGCGGTCAGACCACGTTGACCAGCACACTCACGCGCCGCCACACGCACTCGATCGTCATGCGTAACCGGCCCGGCATCGGCGTCGACGCGTGGCTGGATGACGTGCAGGTCGCCAATGGCGTCGGCAACCCCCTGACCTCCGCCAGCCCGGCACCGATGACGCTGCTGCACGACACCACCCTGCTGGGAGCGGCACAGTGCTGGTTCCATGAGGCGGCGACCTGGGAGAGGGCGCTCTCGGACGCGGACGTCGCCACCCTCCTGCAATGCGCCGGTCGCTGGAGCCGTGGTCCACGGCGCGGCGTGCTCCTCGTCGTCAACGGACAGTCGAACGCCATCAACTATGCCTTGAACGACGGCGCGGCACAGCTTCTCGCGCAGGGCGTTGCCTGGCACCTGGGTGCGCTCGCCGGCAACGTCCTCGCCACAACGGGCAATCCGGCCAGCTACACCATGCTGGGCGGACATGGCCTGTATCCCGCGGTGAACGACACCTATCCCGGCAGCTTTCTCAACGATCCAAACGATGGCTCCAGCCCTTCCGCCTGGCAGTTGGGCAGCGACGGCCTAGCGGCCGAAGTGGCGATTCACGCCCTATCGGCGGAGGATCAGCAGGACATCTGTGCGCTGATCTGGCCCTGGAGCGAGACCGACAGTTTGCGGAACTACAGCGAAAAACCGACATTCCTGTCAGCGGCCGAGCGGTTCCTGTCGCTCGAACGGGGCATGCTTGGCCGCGCGGCAGGCGAGCTGCCGCTGGTCTGGTGGAACGCAATTCCGTATGGCATCGCCGGCGGCATGCAGATGCACCGGGAGGTGGTCGCCGCGATGGCGGCCGATCCGGCGCAAAACGTGGTCATCGGCAATCCGCAGACCAGCGACAGCAATCCGCGGGGATCCTCCTGGGATCCGACGACCGGGATCGCGGCTGGCGGCGATGCTGCTCACCGCGACGGTGTGGACAACCAGCGTTTTGCCCGGCTGGCCGCGCCGGTCGTGGCGCGCGCCGTCCTGAAGACTGGCCGCGGGGACACGGTGAGCCAGATCCCCGCCGGCCTGCCTGTGACGGGGGGCCCGACAATCATCCACGGCTATCGTCAGAGCAGCACCGTTCTTATCCTGACGATCCAGCACGATGCGGGCAGCGATCTGATCGTCCCACTGCAGGCGACGAGCGGAGCTGGGTTCTCCGTGATGGATGGCGGGTCGATCGACCATCCGGGCGCCATCGTTCCGGCCGTTGGCTGCTCGCGCATCGATCCCACGCATCTGCAACTCACGCTTGCCCAGGCGCTGAAGAACGTCAGCGCGTCATGCGGCCTGTATTACCCGTATGGAAATTCGGCGATCGGCCGAGGCAACGCGGTCACCGACAATTATTCGTCGGTGGCGCCGCCGGCGGGATGGGATATCGCCGACGATCTCGGAAGCGACTGGCGGCTGGATTTTCCTCTGGTTGCCACAGCCGCGCCAATTGCTCTCAGCGACACCCCAGGCTGACCATGAGCGACTTTGACGGGATCTTCGACTTCGTGGTCGGCAGCGAGGGCGGCTTTACCGACAATCCCGCCGACCCGGGCAACTGGACAGGCGGCAGGATCGGCGCCGGAGAGTGCCATGGCACCAAATTCGGAATCAGCGCGGGAGCGTATCCCGATCTGGACATAGCCAATCTGACGCTCGATGAAGCCAAGGCGCTGTATCAGCGTGACTACTGGGACCGGATCGACGGTGATCGGTTGCCGGCCTCGATTGCGCTGCTGGTATTCGATGCGGCGATCAACAGCGGCACAGGCCGTGCCATGCGCTGGCTGCAGCAGGCCGCGTCGGTTGACCAGGATGGCACGATCGGCCCCGTGACATTGGCGGCCATCGGCACCATCGTCGCAAGGCCGGACGGCGGCGCGGAGCTGTGCGCCGAATTGCTGGCGCAGCGCCTCACATTCATGACGTCCCTGCCGACCTGGAAATCATTCGGGCTGGGCTGGGCCCGCCGTTTGTTCCGGCTGCCTTACGCACCCCTCCAGGCTCACCGCGACCGATAGATCCGGCGAGCATCCTCGAATATCGTGGCCTCGTCTTCCCCGCGGAGATCGACGATCGCGAGCATGCGGTCGGCCGGCTGCATATGCTGGCCGAACAGGCTGTCAATCCGTGGGTCGCGCGAGAGGGGCTGGCGATTTCCCTGACCGATCCCGCGAATGGTCCCGGTGGCAGCCTGGAAGCGATGGTTGGGACCGATCTCGCGGGCGATGCGCCGCGCGAGCGTGGCCGAGTGAAAGTTGATCGCGGCGCTGTCGTGATCCGGAAAGAACATCGCGCCGGTGAAGCGTCGCGCGGTATCCCGCATGATCCGGTAGCACAGCGGATTGCGCGTGCAGGCGGCAACGACCGACGGCACCGGACCCATCCCGCCGATGCGCAGCATGGCGAAGGCGATCATTCGCCGCATCAGATTCTGGCCACGGGCCGCAGTGGCGACGAAGGCGGTCTCCAGAAGCAGAAACTCTTCGCGGGCGGTGGCGCCGCTGCTGGCGGCAAGGAACGCCAGATGGCGGCCGCTGGATCGGTCGGTGACGAGGACCAGATGGTCGTAGTCATCCAAACGGTAGCGGGTGAGCCACGGAAGAGGATCGCCGTCCGGCATATCGTCGGAGAGGTCTTCCAGGATGCGATCCTGATCGAGATCATCAATGACATCCGAATTGCGCAGATAGGTCAGGCGCAACCCGTATTCGGTCAGCACATGGTCCATTGATTGGTCTCCCGGATAGGCAAGCGGAACAACCGATGATCGCCGACCCTTGATCGACCTGTGTGTGAGCTGGCTCACAGGCCCGAACAGTTTTTCCGTCAGTGGAAGTCCCGGGACCGGGGAAAAACCCGCTCCTGGCGAGGATGGCCAGGGCTCCGCAGCAGCTTCACCTCGCCGGTTCGCGCACGACGGGGCCGGCAGCCGGCGCCTCGGTGATGCGGCCCATCATGGCGCTGCGGTCGTCCAGCCGATCGGCGATGACATGGACGATGTCTTCCGGGCTGCGCTGCAGGCGGCCCGTCACCAGCAGCAGACTGCTGCCCAGCATGGCGCGGCGGAACCGGTCCAGCAGGCTGGACCAGACCACGATATTGGCGATGCCCGTCTCGTCCTCGATGGTGCAGAACACGACATTGCCGTTGCCCGGGCGCTGGCGCACGAGCACCACCCCGGCGACGGAGAGACGGGCGCCATCGGCTTGGACGGCAGCCTGGGCGCAGCTCATGCACGCCTTCGCCGGCGAACAGCGGACGCAGGAAGCGCATCGGGTGCGCCTTCAGCGACAGGCCGGCCGTCTGGTAGTCGGTAATGACGTGCTCGCCCGTCGTCATGACGGGCAGCGGAACATGGTGGATCGCAACCGGCTGGTGGGCAAACAGCGGCAGGTCCGTCATGTCGGACAAGCCACGCACCTGCCACAGCGCGGCCCGCCGATCGAGTTTCAGGCTGCGCAGTGCGTCCGCTTCCGCCAGCAGGACGAGAGCCGCCCGGGGAAGGCCCGCGCGAACCAGATCGGCAAAGCCGGTGATGCCAGCCGCTCTGTCCGGCGCGCGCTTCTCCCGCCTCCCCTTGCGGCCCAAGCCCGCAAGGGGAGGGGCGGCCTGTCTCCAGCGCGAGCCTCGACCAGCCGCTCCGCCCACTCCTGCGAAAAGCCGGTGATCAGACGGAAGCCGAGCCGCAGCGCGCCCTGTTCCAGCGTGCAGTCCCATTCGCTGGCCGCCACATCGATGGCGCGCACCTCCACCCCATGCTCGCGCGCATCGCGCACGATCTGCGCCGGCGCATAGAACCCCATCGGCTGGGAGTTCAGCAGCGCGCAGGCAAACACCGCCGGGTGGTGGCATTTCAGCCAGGCCGAGACATAGACCAGCAGCGCGAAGCTGGCGGCGTGGCTTTCCGGGAAACCGTAGGTGCCGAAGCCCTCGATCTGATGGAAGCAGCGCTCGGCGAAGTCTTGCGTGTAGCCGCGCGCCGTCATGCCGTCGACCATCTTGGCGAAGAAGCGATGGATGGTGCCTGCATTGCGGAACGTCGCCATCGAGCGCCGGAGCTGGTTGGCCTCCTCCGGCGTGAACCGCGCCGCCTCGATGGCGATGCGCATCGCCTGCTCCTGAAACAGCGGCACGCCCAGCGTCCTGCCAAGCACCTGCTCCAGCTCGTCGGCCGGGCCGCAACCGGGCGCAGGCGACGGCAGGTCCGGCTTTTCCAGTCCCTGACGCCGGCGCAGATAGGGATGCACCATGTCGCCCTGGATCGGCCCTGGACGAACGATCGCCACCTCGATCACCAGATCATAGAATTCCCGAGGTCTCAGCCGCGGCAGCATGTTGATCTGCGCGCGGGATTCCACCTGGAACACGCCGATCGAATCACCGCGGCACAGCATGTCGTAGACGGCCGGATCTTCCGTCGGAACCTCGGCCAGGTTCTGCATCCCCAGCAGCGCGAATGCCTTCCTGATGCAGGTCAGCATCCCGAGCGCCAGCACATCGACCTTCATGATCCCGAGCCGGTCGATGTCGTCCTTGTCCCATTCGATGAAGGTGCGCTGGTCCATCGCGGCCCGGCCGATCGGCACGGTCTCATCCAGCCGGCCGCGCGTCAGCACGAAGCCGCCGACATGCTGCGACAGATGACGCGGCAGCCCGACCAGCCGGCGCGCCAGCTCGATCGTGCGGCGAACGACAAAGCTGTCCGGATCGAGGCCGATTTCCCTCAGACAATCATCCGACCAAAGTTCCTCGCCCGCATGCCATGACTGTGCGGACAGCGCCGCCGTGGCGTCTTCCGACAGACCCATGACCTTGCCCACCTCGCGGATGGCCCGCTTCGGCCGGTAGTGGATCACCGTGGCGGCAATGCCCGCACGATCACGGCCGTAGCGCCGATAGATGTACTGGATGACCTCCTCACGCCGCTCGTGCTCGAAATCCACGTCGATATCGGGCGGTTCGCGGCGTTCGGCGGAAATGAACCGCTCGAACAGCAGACTGATCTGCGCCGGATCGACGGCCGTGATGTGCAGGCAGTAGCACACGGCGGAATTGGCCGCCGAACCGCGGCCCTGGCAGAGGATGTCGTTGGCGACGGCATAGCGCACGATGTCATGCACCGTCAGGAAGTACCGTGCATAATTGAGCTGCGCGATGATGCGCAGCTCCTTCTCGATGGTTCCGCGGATGTGCGACGGAACGCCGTCGGGATAGCGCACCGCGGCACCTTGCCAGGTCAGGTTGGCCAGGTGTTCGTCCGGTGTCCGACCAGGCGGGATCGGTTCGTCCGGATATTCATAGGCCAGCTCCTCGAGCGAAAAGCCGCAGCGCCCGACGATTTCCTGCGTGCGCAGCACAGCGTCGGGATGGTCGCGGAACAGCCGGGCCATCTCCTTCGGCGATTTCAGATGACGCTCGGCATTGGGCTGCAGGGCAAGGCCGGCCTGGTCGATGCGGCAGCCGAGACGGATGCAGGTCATCACGTCCTGCAACGAACGCCGATCGGGAAGATGGTAGAGGACATCGTTAGTGGCCACCATCGGCAACGGCAGCTCGGCCATCGCGCGCAGACGGCTCGCATCATCGCCACGATAGCGGCGGTCGGCGGCGAGATACGCCCTGCCGCGAAAATCTGCCCTCAGGCGTTGGACATTTGCATGGAGGCCGGCATCCAGCCGGTCCGGCGCGACGGCAAGCAGGATCTGTCCTTCGCCGTGCTCCAGCAGATCGGCGTAGCGCAGGAAGCAGCGGTTGGTGGCTTTCGCCGCATCGCTGCTGTCGCCATGCGGCACGCGTCCCTTGCCGACGGTGAGCAGACGCGTCAGCCGCCCCCACGCCGCGCGATCCTGCGGGTAGCAGAGCAGGTCCGGCGTGTCGTCGCGGAATGACAGCCGCGCGCCGACCATCAGGCGAATGCCGACCTGCTTCGCCGCGTCGTACATCCGCACCACGCCGGCCACGCTGTTGAGATCGGTGATCCCGATGGCGGAAAGTCCCAGCACCGAGGCGGTGGCGGCGAGTTCCTCCGGCGACGAGGCGCCGCGCAGGAAGGAAAATGCGCTCGCCACCTGAAGTTCGGCGTAGGTCATAACCGTTATCCTCCCCCTCCCCTTGCGGGAGGGGGTTGGGGGGAGGGGACCGTGGTTAGCGGGCGCCGCCCCCTCCCCCTAGCCCCCTCCCGCAAGGGGAGGGGGAAAATCAGCTCAGCCGAACAGCCCATGCAGGTACCACCGCGGCATCCGATCCTCGGCGTGCAGGCCGGCGCGGAAGATCCAGAACCGGGCGCCGTCGGAATCCTCCACCCGGTAGTAGTCGCGGATCAGGTCGGTCTCCGGCCGCTTGTCGGAACGCCTGCCGCGCCACCATTCGGCGGCAATTCGCTCGGGACCGGCGGCGGCACGCACGCGATGCGACACGCCGCGCCAGCGGAACCGGATAGGCGGATCATCGGGCACCGGGGCGATCACCTCGATTTCTTCCGGCCGGCGCAACAGGCGGATAGGGCGTGGAGCGGCAGGATCGGCCGCCCAGGACGGCTGCCTGACCGGCAGCGGCGGGACACGCTGCACCGCGCGTTCCGGCACATGGCTGGCGTACGGCGCGACACGCGACACACGTTTCGATCCCAGACGGTTGGTCAGCGTGTCGACCACGCCGGCCAGACGATCGGTGGCGTCAGGCGTGGTCAGATCGGTGAGCCGGGCCTGCGGCGCCTGCAGCGGCGCCACGATCTCGGCTTCCAGCGCAATCACCTCTATCCCGAAGCCCGGATCGACAGTGTCCAGCTTCTCGCGCAGCAGCTTGGTCAGATAGCCGGGATCGCGCACCGCCAGCGCAGTGGTCACCGCGATCTGCGGCACGTCCTCGTCGACCCGGAAGAAGCGCGCAACGAAGCGCCGGCCGCCTTTGTCCTGTTCCGCCAGGCGTACGCACAGTCGTTCGGCCAGCCGGGACAGGGCGCGCGCCAGATCCTCCGGCGTGCCGATCGGTTCGGCAAAGGCCAGGCGCTCATGCCAGTCATCAGGCGGACGCGGCCAATCGATGGCTTCCTCCATCGCGCCGAGCGCCTGATCCAGCCGCAGCACCGGCAAGGCGCCGAAGCGGGCGGTGATCTGCGCTCGCGGAATGCGCAGGAGGTCCCGCACCGTGCGCAGGCCAAGGCGGCGCAATCCCGTCACGGTGCCGGCGTCGAGCCGGAGACTGGTGACGGGCAGATCGGCCAAGGCCGCCTTTTCTTCTCCCGGCGGCAGAACGGTCTGGTCTTTCCCCATATGCGCCAGTGCCCAGGCGGCACCGGTGGTGCCGGCAATCGCCAACCGGCAGGGAATGCCATTCCGTTCCAGGCGGGAGGCGAGGTCCTGCGCCAAGTACACCTCGCCCGCTTTGCGGGAGAGGTCGACGCGCAGAGCGCGTCGGGAGAGGGTGCTGCCGGTTGTTGCACCCTCTCCCGCGGCGCTGACGCTCCGCGACCTCTCCCGCAAGCGGGCGAGGTGTACGTTTTTTGCCAATTCGGCTTCGGTGGGAAAAACCCCGGTGCAGCCGGTGATGTCCAGCCACAGCCCATCCGGCGGATCCGGCGCGGCCATCGGCGTGTAGCGCTCGCACCAGGTGGCGAGCCTGGCCAGGGCCGCTTCATCGGCTACCGGATCGGCCTCGACCGAGATCAGCGCCGGGCAGACGGCACGGGCATCGGTCAGCGTCTGGCCGGGACGCAGCCCCTGGGCCTCGCCATCCACGCCCACCGCGACCAGATGCCGGACGCCCCGGATGGTCTCGATCGTAACCAGCGGCCTATCCGGCGAGGCGGAGACGCTGCGGGTCAGACGCGTGATCGGCCAGTGCGGCAACCACACGGAGAGGATGCGTCGCATCATCCGAAGCCTCCATGATCCACTCTCCCGGCCTGCCGCCGCGCGCATGCGTCAACGCCACATGCCAGCGCGGCAGGCCTGGTTCCTTGCCATCCCGCACGCTGGGCACAGCGGTGAGATGCCAGCGGGTGACGGCGACGCTGGCCTCCCGGTCGGCGGTCTTGTGCCCATGTGGCCAGCGGCGCAGCGCGAAGCCGGTCGTGCCGTGACGCAGGCAGGCAAGCTGCAGCCGGCGCGAGGCGGTGCGGTCGAACTGTCCCACCTCCCCCACCACGGCGGCGGCAACGCCCTCCCGCAGCGCGACCTCCATGGCGGCGAGCGTGTCGACATCCTTGGCTGGACGCACCAGGACCAGCCGGTTGGGATCGAAGCCGTAGGGCAGCAGGCCGGGCGGGTGCAGATCGCCGGAGGGGGCGATCCAGAAGACCGGCTTCTCCGGAGCGATGCGTGCCAGCAGGGCGGCGATGAAGGCCGTGGGCAGCGCGGCGGTTTCCGCGTCCAGCCCCGCCGCGCCGATCTCGTGCAACTGGCCCAGCGGCAGGCCTTCACCGGGCAGGCAGCCATCCACGCGCGGATCGTCGAACGGCAGGAAACCGCCGGGCGACTTCGTTGGGCGCAGCCGGTCCCGCAGCGCAGCCAGGTGCGCCGGCAAGGCCGATGGCCGGCTGAGCCTGCCCGGGCGGATAGGGTCCCCGACCGCGGACCCGGACGGGGGATTCGTCGGCAGGGCGTTCGGTGAGGTAAAATGGCGGGTGCATGGCTGTGTTCTATATTTGTTCTAAGCCAGATCCAGAGTCGACGACTCGAATTGAGATTCCGAGTCCGGGGGCCGAATCGACAAGCCGGGCACCGCTCAGGAATTCGCGCGCGGCGGCGGCAGGCTCTCCCCCGATCCCGCCAGGAAGGCTGCGAGCCTAGCCTCCGGCACGATTAGGGAGTTTCTCCGCCGTTTCGCCTAATGAGCACCTTGACACTTACACGTGTAACTGCACGAAACTCCCCCACCGGTAGGTTGGTGGTGCGTGAATTGCGCCGAGGGCATCAGCTTTGTCGGCCGGTCGCAGTGCAACTCGCGTCCACCACCTGCCGCAGCAGAACAAAGTTCCTGCTCAAGTGCATACGAGGGCCGCTTATCTTATTGTATTACATACGATTTCAAAAGCTTATCGCCATCTTTTGGCGGAGTGAGTGGAACTCCTCGTGAATCGGTTCCCACGCTGAATATTCGTCAGACGGTATCCGCTAGCTCTTCGCGGGTGTCCATCCATGTTCGAAGAAACATGCCCGGTTGGCAGAGTTCCTTGGAGAGTTGTTGTTATCTACAGTCATGTAGGATGGGGGTATATATTGGCCACCCGTAGTGTAGCATGACGATGAATAACCATTACCGGAGCATTGAGTTTGTATTGGCGTTGTATAGCCAGCCTTATCATGATCTGCTGAGGTAGCGGCGGAAATTCTGAGTATGACCGAGCTTGGCAGGCTGACTTTGTTGCCGCGAATTCTGCTTCTGTAGCGCCCGGCTTCTCCCATTTTGTTGCGCAAGAAGCAATTAGTGGGATGATCGCCAATGTAAAAATCAGGGCCAATGGCCGAGCCTTCAGCCTGCTTACGTATTGCATGTCGGCCTCTGCATCGAGTTGTCTAGACCAATTCCGAGCTTAGCCTTCTGCCCGGAATGCGGGCAAGAGAGTTGGGCACGGCCAGTGTGCTGCACGTGACCCTTGTGAAGTCAAACTATCCATCTTTCGGAAATCGCCGAGGGAGATGGGAAGATGCACCCACCCCATGTTGTGCTTGCCTGAGTAAGCGGGATAAGCCTCGCTCGGCGGTGAGGCATCCGCCGATTGCAGATGGACAGTGGTCTCCGCAAGTGGCCGGTCGAGCAGGTCGTCCTCGACCTCATTGGCGACGACGGCGGGCCGCTACTCTCCCATGGCCAGTCCGAAGCTGAGCAACGCTCCTTCGACGCAACCTGCCGCAAGCTCTTTCGCTTCTTGACAGCCCCCGAGATCAGCCGCCGCCAAAACGCTCGCAGCTCTACTGCGGCGACGAACCGATCGCGTCATTGACGGCACCAATGCCGAATTCTCGGCCAGGCGTGTCGTGGTCAAGCCCCACAGCCGCGAAGCGGTGCGCCGCAGGCGCAGGGCTTGACGGCGATCCGCGTGGCCGAGGCACAATTGGTCGTGGCCTCCGGTGAGGCGTTACCAGCCCAAACCCGCCACGTCGTCGCACCCCGACATTGTCGCTGCACGCGGACTCAATGTCACCCTGAGCTACCCACAGTTTCTGCCGAGGAGCCACGAAATATGGCTGACACGATCGCATCGAAACTCGTTACAACGATGCGGCGATCGCTTCGTCCCGGGGTGGTTAAGCTGCGCGACTTCGTCCAGGGTCGGCAAATGGCGCGCAAACAACTGGCCGAGGTCAAGAGCATAGAGAGTTTGGTCGCGACTGGTCATGATCCTCTGCATGCGGCCTATCTTCACGGCCAGAATTATCTATCGGTCTTCGGCGAACTCGCCAGCCGTTTGTCAGAGTTCGAGACCTACAGAGCCGTTGTTGCCAGAGCCGAGGAAACCTATGTCCCCGGCTGGCCGCCGATTAGTCCAGTGAGCGTCAGCTTTTTTAGCTTCCTCGCTGTCCGGGGTGGGTAGAAACGTCCTGCCCTTGCTTGTCTATCTTACGCTTCCTACTTGGTAGCGTTTCTCAGTTCGGCTGACAGGAGCCGTTTCTCCGTCCCGGCCTGACGTCAGCAAGGCGCCGCGCGCAGCCGCGGTCAATGATGGCCGCAGGCCACCGCTTGCGGCGCGCAGCGTCATTGACGGCGGCGAGCACGGCGCCAGGCTCGGGCAGGCCAGGCGAGTGCGGGAGACCAACCATGCGTGACACCTCTTTGCTGCAACAGGCGTTGGGGCTGGCCCCACCGTGGACGGTGAGCCGCAGCGACTTTGACCCCGAGGCACACCGGCTCGACATCGAGATCGACTTCGCCCCGGGCAGCCGCTTCGCCTGCCCGACCTGCGGTGCGGCGGACTGCCCGGCCTATGACACCGAGCGGATGACTTGGCGCCACCTCAACTTCTTTCAGCACGAGGCCTATCTGCATGCCCGCGTGCCGCGCGTCCGCTGCGACAAGTGCGGCATCAAGACAGTAAACGTGCCATGGGCACGGCCTGGCAGCGGCTTTACCTTGCTGTTCGAGGCATTGGTCATGACCATGGTCGCGGCGATGCCGGTCAAGGCGGTGGCCCGGATAGTGGGCGAGCACGACACCCGGCTATGGCGTGTCATTCATCATTATGTCGACGAGGCGCGGGCGCGGACCAATGCGTCGGGCGTGACCCGGCTCGCGATCGATGAAACCGCCGCCCGGCGCGGCCAAGACTACGTCACTTTGTTTGTCGACATCGACCAAGCCCGCGTCATGTTCGCTACAGAGGGCAACGATGCCGCCACCATAGCCGCCTTCGCCGATGACCTCATTGCGCATGGCGGCGATCCCGACGCGATCAGCCAAGTCTGCATCGATATGAGCCCGGCCTTCACCAAGGGCATCGCTGAGAACCTGCCGAATGCCGCCATCACCTTCGACAAATTCCACGCTGTGAAGATCATCAACGATGCGGTCGATAAGGTACGCCGCGCCGAACAGGAGGAGCAAAGTCTGCTGCGTGGCACGCGTTATATCTGGCTACGCAATCCGCAGACGCTGTCCGCTCGTCAGCGCAAGACGCTCGGTGGTCTGCCCACGCGGCACCTCAAGACCGCCCGTGCGTATCAGATCCGCCTCGCCTTTCAGGACCTTTATCAGGAGCCATCTGCGCAGGCGGGCGCGAGTTATCTGAAGAAGTGGTACTTCTGGGCCACCCATAGCCGGATCGAACCAGTTATCGCCGCCGCGCGCACCGTCAAACGCCACTGGGACGGTATACTACAATGGTTCGACAGCAAGATCGCCAACGGCCTGATCGAGGGCATCAATAGTTTAGTGCAGGCGGCCAAGGCCAAGGCACGAGGCTACCGCTCAACCCGCAACCTCAAGGCCATCATTTACCTGCTGGCGGGCAAGCTCGACATGCAGTTGCCCGCGTTATGAGGACGTTTCTACCCATCCCAAATAGCGCGGAACC
>CAWCDM010000134.1:0-11986 GCA_963794185.1 uncultured Alphaproteobacteria bacterium
GGTTAGCACACTGCGGAACCAGATGGAGCTTCCCTATGAGCTTCACCACGCTGTTGGGTCTCCCGATCCCGGTTCTGGTGCAATCGATAAGGGCGTGCCTGATGGGCGCTACAACATTCAGGCCCGGTGCCCTGCCTACCAGACTGCGGGGCGCAGTTCGGCGCTGAAAGCTCAGACGCCGTAGCCCGAACTACCCCTTGCGGATGCGGTGCATCAGCTCGATGCCGGCGATCGTGATCGCCACATTTCGGAACTGCTTGAGGGCAAGCATCACAGCGATGCGCTGCTTGATTCTCCGATTGCCCTACTCAATCAGGTTGTTCAGGTATTCCGAATGTGAATCGCAGAGCCGAAACACCATCTGAAGAACGCGGAGCGGCGGTATGCCGACGTTATCGACGCCCGACGGCCATCACAGCGCTCGAGAATTGGCGGCAGACGAACGACCGTACCTGATGCCCTTCTTTTAGGTATCTTCGTCAGTCTCTGATCATCAAGCCTATTCTATACTCACAGGTGAGGTAACTTCATGGTCAGACGCCTATGCACTATGCTTGGTCGTCGAGAGACGTGGAGCTTCCGTTGCGCATCACGATCCGGATAGCGGGCGTACTTCGGTCCTTTGATAATGGCCAGTATGACAATTCCTGTACCTTGTAACGCTATCGGGGCGGCGAGCCGCGCGTCAACAACAGAAGCGGAGTAACAATGATGGCGAGCACTAGCATTAGTTTGAAATCGTCGATGTAAGCGATGATCGCGGCTTGCCGTGTTACCTCCTGGTTGAGCAGCGCCGCGCCATGCATCGACCCGGGATTCCAAAGGCGGGCGGCGGCTCCCGTCTCAAGGGCGCGATTGAACGGGGTCACGTTCGCCGCCAGGATGGCGTGATTGACCTGCGTGTTGATCTGCAGCAGCGCCCCTGTGATGGAAATACCGATGGCGCTGCCAAGATTGCGCATCAGGCTATAAATGCTGGTGGCCTCCGTCCGCATCGCCGGTGGCAGCGTCGCGAAGGCGATGATGTTGATCGGAATGGCGAGGAACCCGATGCTGAGGCCCTGGATGAAGCCTACGATAACCACACTCGATTCAGAGATGTCCGGGGTCCACAACGTCATCTCGTGCAGCGCATAAGCGCCAATGATGAAGCCTATGCCGACCAGCAGGCGTGCGCTTGCCTTCCCGATTACCTTGCCGCAGATCAGCGCGGCGACCATCAGTCCGGCACCACGCGGCGCCAGCACCACGCCGGCGGTAAGCACGGGATAGTCCATCAGCGTCTGCAGATAGGGTGCGAGCAGCGCCAGCGACGCGTACATGATCAATCCCATAATGGCATAGAGCAGCGCACCCACGGTAAAGTTCCGGTCGGCAAACAGCTTCGGCGAGAGGAATGGCCGCGGTGCCAGAAAGAACTGGACGAGAAATATATAGAAGCAGAGCCCTGCGATGCAGGCTTGCAGGATGATTTCGCGGGAGCTGAACCAGTCCAGCGTTTCGCCACGGTCCAGCATCATCTGGAACGACCCGATCGCCAAACTCAAGGCGCCGAAGCCGATCCAGTCGAGCTTGGCCGCGCCGCTATGCGCGCTTTCCTTCAGGAACGCCAGCAGACCGATCGCGGTCAGCACGCCAAACGGGACATTGATGTAGAAAACCCAGCGCCAACTGTAGTTCTCGGTGAGCCACCCGCCGAGGATCGGACCGCAGATCGGACCCATCATCACGCCCATCGTCCAAAGGCCCATCGCGCGCGCCCGTTGCTCCGGCGGGTAGAGTTCGTACATCACCGACTGCGACAGCGGCACGAGGGCGGCGCCGAAAATGCCTTGCAGCACCCGGAAGATCACAATTTGGCCCAACGTCTGTGCCAGGCCACAAAGCGCAGAGGCGACCGTGAAGCCGACCACTGCAGTGACGAACAAGCGGGTACGGCCGAAGCGCGCGGCGAGGAACCCGGTGGGCGCGGTCATAATCGCCGCCGCCACGATGTAGCTGGTCAGGACCCAGTTGATCTCTTCCTGGCTGGCCGACATCGTGCCTTGCATGTAGGGCAGTGCAACATTGGCGATGGTGCTGTCGAGCGACTGCATCAGTGTCGCCAGGATGGTGCAGACCGTCACCAGCATGCGGTTTGCCGGGACCGGCGGCGGCGCGATCGTGCCGCCTCCGGGCTGCGGCTGCCGTGTATCGTGCGCTGCCGCTTCAGACGCGCTCACCCGTCTCAATCCTGCTGCTTGGCCAAATTCAGGCAGACTTGCTCCAACACCCTGGTTGAGACCTCGAGTTCGTTGGCAGACAGTCCGCTGAGGGTGGCGTTCCGTACCTCGCGCGAGACGGCTTCCACCTGCTCGACGATCGATAATCCGCGCATCGTCGGAACGATGATCCTGGCCCGACGGTCGCCGTCTTCGCCGCGGCGCTCGACCAACTCGGACGCCTCAAGCGCATCGAGCAAACGCACGACCGAGGAGCCGTCCAGCGTCAGCGCGGCAGCAAGATCCTTCTGGCGCATCGGCACCGAGGCGCGGGCGAGATAGATCAGTGGCAGCCAAGTGGCCTCGGTGAGACCGAATGGCTGCAGCCGGCGATCGACGGCGCGCCGCCATTGTCGCGCCGCACGAGCCACGAGGGGCGCGAAGTCGTCTCGAAGCTGCTGCCGACACTTCTGCATGGCTCTGCCAGATCGATGACATGCAAGTATATGGCGTACCATGTATCGCAGCAAGACTGGCCAGCCGGCGCGCGACCGGTGGCGCGTGCTGGGCCAATTTGTCGCGGGGAGGGGCTGCTCGTGATAGGATAGAACATGGCGAGAATCTCGACCGGGCGAGCCAGGTGTCCCGAATAGCCCACAAGCTCGCGTCACTTTATGAGGCTTTTCCGGCTGACGAGGCGCGCCGTCTCGTCGAGCGGTTTGAATGGCATTACACGCCCAAACACGGAAGCTGGCTCAACATGGCCGAGATCGAACTGAGCGTGCTGTCAACGCAGTGCCTCGATCGGCGCATTCCCGACAAGACGATGCTCACCGAAGAAGTCGCCGCCTGGGAGGCCGAGCGGAACAACAACCACGCCAAGGCCGACTGGCAATTCACCACGGCCGATGCGCGTATGAAACTAAGGCGGCTGTATCCGTCAATATGAGCGACTCGGAGCACTAGCCTTTCGTGCACGCTACGCCGGGGATCCAACCAACCCAGTGAGCGGCCGTCACGAGACATTACAGTATTGGACATGGCTCGGCGCCACGTCAGTGAAGGCGCGATACGCGTTGCGCATCAGGAACAAACCGTCGCCGCGTTGGTCAGAGATGCCAATCACCGCTCGCAGGCGGCCTTGGCCGGGGAGATCCTGGCAATCTTGCACACATCGCTCGATCTGATGAAACGCCATTTGCGGGCCATGGAAGGACGGGCGGAGTGCTAACCACGCGAGTGCATCAGCACTGCAACCCAGTCCAGGATGAACTGCTGTTAAATCGGCCGCAGAACGCAGCTCATGAAGAGCGGCAAGTTATTGACCACATCGACGAGGTGGGGTGACAACGCGCTCGTACTCGCGTTCAGGCCATCTCGCAGGCTCATGGTGGCGTTCAACTCCGTAGCGTTATGTGGGGCTATGTAAACTGAACGTGCTCAGCTTTTTACGCCAGATTTCTATATTTTTAGGTCCAAGAAAGGTAGAAAGGAGCGGTTCACCCTCGGTCCGGCCGGCAGTCTCCGCAACCGATGGCGTTCTCCCCCCGCAAGTTGCGCGATGTGGGCCTGTGTCGCAGTCCACCCCTCGCGCTGAAGCCGGGTTAGCACGTAAGGGGCGATCTCCTTCACGTTGGGTGGCTTCATGTGCTCCGATTCAGCGTAGTCATAAACTGCGGTGATCGTCCGATTGATTTGCGCCTCTGAGGCGCCCGGTGGGCACGACGCCACGGGCACCGCGGCTGCCGACCCTGTAGCGACGGGCACCACGGCTTCCTGGACTGGGGCGCATGTCGCTGGGCGGCCTCCAGCCCTTCTCACCTCAGATGCGTGCCGTAGGATCGCTGCATCGTCGCGCCATCGCATGTCACGAACCAGATCATCAGCCAGGCGGTCTGCCGCCAGGCCAGTCTGCGCAACGAGCTTGTCCATCTGTTTCGAGTAGGGCCGGTGTCGCTTGCCGCTGAACCCTTTCCACTCACCAATCACAACTGCAGTGCCAGCGGCGCGCCTCTGTAATGCTTCCAACAGCATCGGGATGAGCGCGTCGTCGTACCCGTTCGGAAATCCCCAATCCTTCCAGGTCCGCGTCATCACCCCGGCGCGCACCAATTCAGCCTCCGCCGACTGTCTTTGTCGGCGGCGTCTATGCTCATCGCCGACCCGCAACCGGTCCTCATCGATAGGCGTGCGACGGCTTCCGGGAGTGGACGGCGCTTGCTGCCCACGGATAGGACTGCGTCGATCTGGCATACCCCTGCACTCCGCCGGTGCCCGGCAGCGAACCCCGGTGCGGATCCGGGTTCGTCGGGTGCCACTATCGCTGCCGGACCATAGTCGGCTGCGGGCGCCAGCGGTGGCAAGCGGGAATTGGCGCGGTAATCGGCGTGGGAGGACGGAAGTGCTGCGGGCGGATAACCGCCGGGAGGTAAATAATCCGCAGGTTCAAAGCCGTCATGGGACTGGTGATGGCTGCTCCGGTGTCGGTGGACTGGTGCGGATATTGGCAACGCGCCCAGCACTAGAAAGCGATGCGGCGCCGTAGCGCCGCTATCCCGACTTCTGGTAATTCTGTTGCTGGCGCAACGGGACTTGCACTCCCGTGCTGGAGATTCAGGCCGATTCCCATGGTCCCGTGTTGTTCATCGTCATCGCCATCGCAGGGCTTGCCTTCGGCGAAGACGCGGCGCATGGCGCGATCGCGAGTCAGCTCAGCGAATTGATGGGTAGAGCGAGCGCCGATCTGGTGCAGACTGCCGTGCAGAGCGCGGGCGGATCCGGGGCGGCCCCTCCCCCAGGGTGGACAGTCGGCTTACCCCAGACGCGAGCTGAAGCCGCGCCGTAAAAAGTCAGCCGCAGGGGATACCTTTTCCCCCTGGCAAACTCGCGGGCCGCTTTGCAAAACCAGCGCGTTTGAGATGGCCTTTTGGTTCGCCTTCTGAAGACCCTCAAGGGCCACACGCCATACGAGTTTATCTGCAAAGCATGGACTTCACAGCCGGATCGATTCATCCTCAATCCGCTCCACCAAATGCCGGGACTAAACACCTAGTGCTCCGAGTTGCTCATATTGACGGATACAGCCTCTTTAGTTTCACGCGCGCATCGGCCGTGGTGAATTGCCAGTCGGCTTTGGCGTGCTTGTTGTTCCGCTGAGCCTCCCAGGCGGCAACTTCTTCGGTGAGCATCGCCTTGTCGGGAATGCGCCGGTCGAGGCACTGCGTTGACAGCACGCTCAGTTCAATTTCGGCCATGTTCAGCCAGCTTCCGTGTTTGGGCGTGTAATGCCATTCGAACCGCTCGACCAGGCGACGCGCCTCCTCGGCCGGAAAGGCCTCATAAAGTGACGCGGGTTTGTGGGTATTTAGATTATCCTGGACGAGGGCGATCCTCGGTGCGTTCGGAAACCACGTGTCGGAAACTTCCTTGAGCAGGTGCGCGTAATCCACGGCTGTATGGCGATCGGTCACCTCGACGTGCCGCCAACCCTCCAGAGGCGCAAACAGCATGAACAGATTTGCCGTGCCGTTGCGCTCATATTCGTAATCATGCCGTACCGGACGACCCGGCTTCGCCGGCATCGGCACACGCGTTTCGGCGACCAGCTGCTTCGAGGTCTCGTCCAGGCAAACGACAGGGCATTCGGGGTCGCGTGGCCGGTGGTACACGTCCAGCACATCTTCCATATTAGCGACGAAGGCAGCGCTTGACTCCGGCGGAATGACATACTGCTTTTTCAGATGTGGTTTCAGATCGTTTTTTTTAGCGTGCGCCCGATCGTGTTGTCGCTGGCGCGCTCAACGATGTTCAGTTCCACCACTTTGTCTTCCAGCAGCCGCAAGGACCACTTCGCCCGCCCCTTCGGCGGCGGCGAACACATCAGGGCGATCAGTTTTGCCTCGGCCGTGCCATCGAAGATTTGCCGTCGCGCCGAGTTCGGGGAATGTTTGCGGGCCAGCACCCCCTCGAAGCCCTCCTCGACCAGCCGCTGGCGCGTGCGGAACACGGTTGCCTCGCTGGTATCCAGGGCTTTCACGATGCGGCTGTCACTCCAGCCCTCACCTGCCTCGGAAACGTCGGCCTTCAGCAGGATCCGAGCCTTCAGCACCTGAGCGGCGGGATGCTTGCCCTTGCTGATCAGCGCTTCAAGCGTCTCTCGCTCCTCCATGCTCAACCGGACGATGTATTTCTTGACCGCGACTTCCGACATGTGCCGATTCCCGGTAACGTTGAATACCGTTGCCAGAGAATGACAGAACCCCTTCGGAATCAAGGACGCTGAGCACTAGTCCGATGGGCGGTCGCATTTGTTGAATTTCTGGGGCTCTCCCATCAAACACGCCGCCAATTTTTCCGGGACGCCAACAGGAGCACCAACATAAATCATAGCGCCATTATTAATCTTGGTGACACCGGCCGCACAGATTTCATCATATTCTTTAGGTGTCGTCGGGCACTGGTTTGGGCCAAATACCTGATAGCTTGTTTTCGGTGTTGCAATCGGGCAGGAGCATACAATTTGAGAACTGTTGACAGCCCCCCACAGGGGAGGAGATTGTTTTGCTCTCGTGCTTGTGAAACAAAGACCGCCGTCACATTGCGCGTAGGCACCGCCCGCATTACAAGTATATAGAGCCAGATTGCCACTTGGACTTGTAAGCTCCGGAGGGGGGCTGAACGTGCTGACTATATAGCCGTTTATTGGAGCGCCCTCGTTGACGGTGTCAATGTTGTCTGGTGAAGGGGGTACCGAAGGGAACGGGTAGCTTTGTACCTCGCTGATACTAGTTTGATTGTGCTTTATTGCACATTTTGCATATGTAATTTCGCCAAAATTGACCGACCGAGCTCCCGCGCACAAAGCGTAATTCTGATCTTCAAGCACGACATACTTTCCCGGGAGCCCTGGGCAATCGACTATTTCTTGCGAGACGGCAGTCCTTGGTAAAACTGGAGAAACAGACAAACAAAATCCGGAAAATAGACAAAGCGAGCGCTTTGCGATGAGCGTGCCGTTCATGTTACACTGCCTTGTTTTGTGATATGAACTCACTTTACTCGGAGTCTCTCGGGCAAGCCGAAAAGAGCGAATACCGCACATAGACCGACATTTCCCATATGCTCGTCCGGACATTCTGGTTGGACGATAACTGCCCGTCCGCGGAGTTGACAAGATCGACAGTACCATGACAGCGCCGGGAGCCGGTGCCCCGTGATGCGTGCCCCGGGTGCAGTTGCCCCCGAATAACCGGGCAGGGTGCGATTGTTAGGGGTGCCACGGCCGTGCTCCCGTCAAGCCAGACGCTTCGCGTCTCCGAGCTGCGCAGGCTGATGGCGGTCCGCCGGTTCATGCTGCTAGCGTTCCTGTAGTTCAGCCAGTGGGTGCATTTCGCACCAGATTTACGCATCGAAAAACCATGGCCGGATCAATGGGCCCTCCGCTGCAGAAGTTTTGATTAATGAATTGCCCCGTCAGGCCGCATGAGGCCCATGCGACGGATGAGCGGCGACGGGACCGTCCATTGATTGGGGGATCATGGTCAGAGCGATATGACCGGTCGGATATGCTACCGGCTGGGGACTCGCGGATGGAATGGACGCTGCGTTTGGTTGGGACGGAGATTGATGGTCAGTCTCGAAGTTGCGAGGTGATGGCGATCAGCCGGCCTGATGGTCTTGGTGACATCGCAGCCTTGGGTTTGACGCTGGCCGAAGCGAAGCAGCTGCTGGTGCAAGTCCAGCAGGAGGTCGTTGCGGCGCAGGCTCGCCAGCACACGCTGTTTCGACCGGACTGTCAGTCATGCAGCGGGAGGTGCCACGTGAAGGGTTGGCGGCCGCACCGGATTGCGACGCTGTTCGGTGAGGTCAGGGTGAAGCTTCCCCGGCTGGCGTGTGCGGGCGGCGGTTGTGGCGAGACCGGTGGCGGCTGGCCATCGCACTGCCGGTCAACCCCTGAGCTGGACCAACTGCAAGCCCGGCTTTCGGCACTGATGCCATATCGGGTTGCGGCTGACGTACTACTGCACCTGCTGCCGATCGACGCCGGGAGGAGCCCCGAGACCTTGCGTACCCATACGCTACAGGTCGGCAAGCGGCTCGGCGATGCGGCGGCAGAGAAGCCGCCGGCCGCCGCCGCGGCCATCACGATCAGTTTGGATTCAACCTTCATACGCAGCCGCGAAGACGGCGAACGCCACTTGGAGGTCCGCGTCGGCAACGTCGAGACGGTTGATGGTGGCCGCCAGGTCTTTGGCGCCGTCACCAGGGCCGAAACCGACATCACCGCGCTGATCCAGCGAGCCCTTGAAACCGTGGGCCGGACCGACACCACCAAGGTGACCGCTTTTACCGACGGTTGTCCGGGTCTGCGCACGGTTCTGGTCAACGCGGGAGTAACGAAACCGCCAATTTTAGACTGGTTCCACATCGCGATGCGTTTGCAGCACACGAAGCTGGCGGCAGCAAGTTTGTCGACCGATGACCCTGACCGGGTGACGGCGAAGGCCGTGATCGTCGCCGAAGTCGAACGTCTGCACTGGCGCATTTGGAACGGCAAGGCGAAGAACGCCCAGCGCAGCATCAAGCGGATCCGCAAGGTCATGCATGTCTTCAAAGGCGAGCACAGCCAGGGTGCGAAGGGGGTGCCGTCGCGCAAGCTGTGGCATGCGTTGCATGCGATCGATAAGTATCTCCGTGGCCAAGCCGCATGGCTGGTCAACTACGCCAAACGGTACCGTGCCGGTGAACGGGTCGGAACGTCGATCACCGAAGGCACGGCGAACTTCCTGGTGAACCGACGCATGAACAAGTCTCAGCAGATGCGATGGTCGCGCGATGGCGCCGATCTGCTGCTCCAAGTCCGCTGCGCAGTCTACAACGGCACGCTCGGTGCCGGGTTTGGGCATCGATTCGACCGGATCGCCAAGGCAGACCCGGCCTTTGCCCAAGCGGCATGATCCCCCAATGTCTGGACGGTCCCCTCGTGAACAGCGTCTCTGCCAGTGATTCGGCTTTTCGTCTTCCGTAATGAACCGGAGTGACCTCCGAAAGGAGTTCGGCACGGGTACGAGTTTTCCAGCAAGTCGGAGGGGGCAGCACTGAGATCGATGTGCACGTCTTGGACCTGGAACCATCCGGTGTCCAGTACATTCGAACTAGCAACCGGGTTGGCAACGGGCCGATCATACTGGGTGCAAGTTCAGGTCAGCAGCGAGTTTGTCGTGGTGAGTGCGACTTTCCAGAGGCTGGAAGGTGGCGCGCCCATTGCAGTCGTCCACTACTCACCCGGTGACTTCGCCATTTTCGAACGCGGGCGCCGCCAACGATAATGGCTCGGTAGGGTGAGCACGCTTCGATGACGTGAGCTACCGTATCGGCTCAACCAGGAGGACTGGAAGTGAGTGACATTGAGAGTGGAGTTCCCAATGCCGGGCCATTGGCTCCGACGCAGGACCGAGCACCAGCCGTGCGGCGGGAGGGCGCCGTTGCTATCGGCGCGACGGCGGTGGGTGCCGTGGCCTTGGGCGCACGCCGCAAGCGTGACATGCGGATCCGCGACATCATCGCGCGGATGCGTCACGACTCGCCTCCTGATCCGCCGTCAAATTCACCGCTCAGCGCGAATTGGTAGCTCCACTCGCAAGCCGCCGACGCGGTCATCACCATCAAGCCAAGGAGCCAAGCCTTGCCAAGGGTTTCGACGCCCATTGGAGGCGGGCAGCAAGCTGCGATCACCGCGCACCAAAGGCCGAACACGTATGTGCTACGCCACCACGCCTTGAGCAGCGCGGCGAGCTGTCGGCCGCCACGGTGCTGCGCCGGCTGTTTCCGGGGATCCCCGACAATGCACAAGCCCGGGAGTGGCTCGGGGCGATTCCGGGCTGGCGGCCGTTGCGGGTGACGGTGTGGCTGTGGTGGACGCGCGGCGAAAAGAGCAGCCATGACGTAATGAACGGGCGGCCCGACGTGAATCTCAGGTTCGCGGGGCGTTAATCTCAGGTTCGCGGGGCGTTGAGCCGATCAGTTAGCGAGAACCTGCCCGCCTCTGCTGTTCAAGAGCAATCTTCCTGGATGCTGCCTCTCAGGCGTCGCAGTGCAGCTTCCAGAGAGCTATCCGGGTCCTGGCTCAGGCAGCAGACATCCTCGGTGTCGAAAGTGCGCCCAGGTCAGCACACCCGCGCGCTCCAGCACCGGTGACCGCGCGTGAGGGCCACTGCGGTCCACCAACAGTTGAGCGTACAGCTTCTGATGTGCTCCTAATTGCCCGGCCTCCCCTGTAGAATCAACTCCCTGCCGCCCGCTGCAGTCGTGGCGGCATCGATCAAGAATATCAGCTTTCGAGCGGGGTGAGTTTGAGCGTGACCGACCTGGCGAAGATCGCAACGGAAGCCGAGTGGAAGGCCCTCGTCGAAGCCGTGGCGAATGGGGAGGTCCCCATGATGGAGCTCGTGCAAAGCTGCAAAGCGGAGCCGGGCGATTATTTTGGGCATGTCCAATGGACAAGAGCCTGCATCATGCTGATGGCCGACAACCGTATCGCCATACGACTGGCGGCGGAAATGCAGGACCGCGTGGCGAAGGGCGAGCGCAAGGAAGACAGCAGCGTGTGGAACGCGGCGCTATCCACCAAGGAAGCCGGGAGGCGCTTTGAAAAAGCGCATCGGCTTCGCATGGACATGGCGTCAAACAGCCCGTCCATTCTTCGCGGAGCAACGTTCGAGGAGTGCCTTGCGCAGTATCTGAAGATCATGGCGCACCTCGAACAGCTCTGGAACGACAGTCGGGATTTTTACCGGCGCGGCCATTACCCGCTCGCGACCTTCACGGCGCTCCTCCTACTCGAGGAAGATGGAAAGATCGGTCTCATCTGGCATGAGCTGCTGGCCTACGATTTGCCGCGTTCCACCGTCAAAGAGCTGAGCGGCGTCGGCAAGAATGACCGGCAGAAAGCGTTCATAGCCGTCGTCGCCGGAGCGCTGATCAACGAGCGGCTGGACCGCATTCTCGGCCTTCAGGCGGTGCGGCAGGCCTTGCAGGACGCGGAGAGCGGGGAACTGGAAAAGATTTGGCAGGCCTGCCTCTACGTCGATTATGTCGACGGCGTCGTGACGACGCCGGACGAGCGGATCGATCGGCAGCGAGCCGAATTCCTTGTCGTCCTGGCCGGAGAAATCTGGGCCGAAGATGTACGGGCATTTCCCTTTTGAATGGGAACGCATGATCGAGATGGTCAGTGCCTTCGAGATCGAGCTGGGCTACACGGTCGAACGGATCTACGGGCGGGAGGACGCGGATTCTCCCGAGTTCTGACACGCCCGGAATGGGCATCGATGGCATGGGGACGGCTACGCCGAGCTTTGGCTGGCAACAGTTCGCACGCTGGCTTACCTCACCCGAAGGACAGGCAGCAATCGCTAGCTACACGATCGCTGGCCAGCGCCTCTTTCACCCGGAAAGCGATCCCAAACCTTCTAACCGGTCGGGGCTTCGCGGGTAGCGGCTCCCAGGCGGCGATGGCGCGCGCACACTCCCGAGCCTCCGTCATGTCGGCCACGCCTGGGAATAGGCGGCGGACCCTCGACCGCGGCCGCGAACTCGCCGCGCTGCTCGAACGCGGCACGGATGGCGGCGGCATCTGCCTCGGTGACAGTGAACATGCCGGCAGGATGGTGGCGCGGACCGCGGGCGGCAAGCCGGTGCGCCGGACTGCATCCCCGCGGGACCGAACGGCCGTTGCGAACGTGCACGATTTCCTTATGAACAAACCTCATATGTGGGATTTCGTG
>CAWCDM010000135.1:0-123875 GCA_963794185.1 uncultured Alphaproteobacteria bacterium
GCCGACATCTGCGTCTATACCAACAACAACGTCATACTCGAGACCATCTGATGGAAGCCCCGACCTATTCACCGCGCGAGATCGTATCCGAGCTGGACCGCTTCATTGTCGGTCAGGGCGACGCCAAGCGCGCGGTCGCGATCGCGCTGCGCAACCGCTGGCGCCGCCAGCAACTGCCCGAGGGCATGCGCGAGGAGGTGGTGCCGAAGAACATCCTGATGATCGGCCCGACCGGCGTCGGCAAGACCAGATCGCGCGCCGGCTCGCCAAGCTTGCACAGGCGCCGTTCCTGAAGGTGGAGGCGACGAAGTTCACCGAGGTGGGCTATGTCGGGCGCGACGTCGAGAGCATCGCCCGCGACCTTGTCGAGGCCAGCATCACCATGCTGCGCGAGAGCTCCCGCAAGGAGGTGCAGGCGCAGGCGGAGCTGGCCGCCGAGGAGCGGCTGATCACCGCCCTGGTGGGCGACGGCGCCGCTGCGGATACGCGAAGCAAGTTCCGCCGCATGCTGCGCAACGGCGAATTCGAGCAGAAGGAAATCGAGGTCGAGGTCGCGCAGTCCGCCGGCATGCCGATCGGCCAGCTCGACATACCGGGCATGCCGCCTGGGCAAATGATCAACCTCGGCGAGATGATGAAGGGCATGTTCGGCGGGCGGCCGATGCAGAAGCGCAAGCTGACGGTCGAGGCGGCGCGGCGATTGCTGGAGCAGGAGGAGGCCGACCGGCTGCTCGACAACGACCGCCTGACCAAGGACGCGCTGTCGCACGCCGAGAACAACGGCATCGTCTTCATCGACGAGATCGACAAGGTGGCGGCGCGCACCATGGAGGGCGGCTTCCGCGGCGGCGACGTCTCGCGCGAGGGCGTGCAGCGCGATCTGCTGCCGCTGATCGAGGGCACCACGGTCAGCACGAAGTACGGCCCGGTGAAGACCGACCACGTGCTGTTCATCGCCTCGGGCGCGTTCCATCTGGCGAAGCCGTCCGACCTGCTGCCGGAACTGCAGGGGCGGCTGCCGATCCGGGTGGAGCTGGCCGCGCTGTCGCGCGCCGATCTGCGGCGGATCCTGACCGAGCCGGAGCACTCGCTGGTGAAGCAGTATGCCGCGCTGCTGGCGACGGAGCAGGTGACGCTGACGTTCACCGACGATGCGGTGGATGCGTTGGCGGAGCTGGCGGCCGACATCAACGAGCGGATCGAGAACATCGGCGCGCGGCGGCTGCACACGGTGCTGGAGCGACTGCTGGAGGAGATCAGCTTCAGCGCGACCGACAGGGCGGGCGAGACGATCGTCGTGGATGCGGCCTATGTAAATGAGAAGGTGGCTCCGCTGGCGCAGAAGGGCGATCTGAGCCGGTTCATCCTGTAGCACACGGGTTCTTACATATGTTATACGGATGCGGGCGAGCCGTTCGGCTCGCGCACCCGCCCATATGGCCGAGGAGAATCGCATGAGCGCGCTGAAACTGACCCAGATCGGCAATTCGGTGGGCGTGATCCTGCCGAAGGAGTTGCTGGCGAAGCTCGGCGTGGGCAAGGGCGACACGATCTACGCTGTGGACCAGCCGGATGGTGTGCGGTTGACAACCGCTGACCCGGACTTTGAGGCGCAGATGGCGGTGGCGCGGAAACTGATGAAGCGCTGGAGAAATGTGCTCCGCGAGCTGGCGAAGTGACGGTCTGGCTCTCGCGCCAGCTCATCCTTGCGATTCACGATGAACAACTGGCCGAGCATGGCGGCGCGATCGGCGTTCGCGATGGGGGATTGCTTGAAAGTGCGCTGGCCCGTCCGCTGAATCGTGCCGCCTATGGTGATCCGGATGTTGCAGAGCTGGCAGCGCTCTATGCCATCGGCATCGCGCGCAATCATCCGTTTGTCGACGGCAACAAACGCACGGCTTTCGCGGCGCTGTTCATGTTCCTTTGCCTGAATGGGTTGGAATTCGAGCCGCCCGAGGTGGACGCGACGATGACGGTGCTGCGACTTGCCGCCGGCGATCTGTCGGATCAGGAGTTCACCGCCTGGGTGCGGAGCAACGCGCTCTTGCCTGGCGCATGACCTTCCCCTCCTGGCTGCCGATCCTGCTCGGCTTCCTCACCGCCGTAGGCCCGGCGACCACGGATATGTATCTGCCGGCATTTCCTGCGATCGAGGCGTCGTTCGGCGCGCCTGCCGGTTCGGCGCAGCTCACCCTCGCCGCCTGGTTCGCGGGCCTCGCGATCGGGCAGTTCAGCCAGGGCACGCTGTCCGATCGGTTCGGCCGCAAGCGTCCCCTGGTCGTAGCGACGGCCGTCTATACACTTGCATGCCTCGGCTGCGCGCTGGCGCCGACGATCGGCTGGCTTGCGGCATTCCGCGCGCTGGCCGCGATCGGCGCCTCGGCCGGCATGGTGATACCGCGCGCCGTGGTGCGCGACCTCGCCGAGGGGCACGCGGCGGCGGTGCTGATGTCGCGGCTGGCGTTGGTGATGGGCGCCGCGCCAATCCTGGCGCCGGCGCTGGGCAGCGCGGTGCTGGCGTTCGCCGACTGGCGCGGCATCTTCTGGATCCTGACGGCCTATGGGGCGATCTGCTGCATGCTCGTGGCGTTCCTGCTGCCGGACACGCTGCCGCCCGAGCGACGCATCACGCTCTATCTCGGCGAACAGCTTGCGCGCTATCGCAACATCCTCGCCGAGCGCGGCTTTCTCAGCCACGCGGCGATGGGCGGGTTCGCCACGCTCGCGTTCTTCGGCTATCTCGCCGGCTCGTCGCCGGTGTTCATCCAGGGCTTCGGCCTCACGCCATTGCAATTCGCTATGATCTTCGGCGCGAACTCGTTTGGCCTGATCTGCTGTGCGCAGCTCAATCCATTCGTGCTGCGCCGTTTCGGGCATAACCGCGTGCTGCGCATGGTCGCGCGCGTGCATCTCTGCGCGACGGCGACGCTGACAGTGATCGCAATTGCCGGCCTGCATCGCCTGCCATTGGTCATCGCGCCGGTGTTCGTGGCGATCAGCTGCATGGGCATGCTTAACCCCAACACCATCGTCGGTGCTCTGGCGCGCCACGCGCAACATGCCGGCAGCGCCTCCGCCGTGATGGGCACCGGCCAGTACCTGCTCGGCGCGGTCAGCGGGCTGCTGGTGGGCCTGCTGACCGACGGCACGCCACGCGGCATGGCTGCGTTGATGCTGGCAGGATCGATCGGCATGGTGATTGCGGATCGCCGCCGGCCACGCACATAGTGGTGAAACGGAAGAGGGATTTAGTCTACATGCAACCGATCGTCGGCATTCCGGCCTGTGCCAGGCTGGTGAACGGTTTCCTGCGTCACGACACGCCGGCGCGCTATGCCGCGGCCGTGCTGGGCGGGGCCGGCGCGGTGCCGATCATGATCCCGCCGATGGGCGAGGCCTCGCTCGGCGTGCTTGACCGGCTCGACGGTCTGTTGCTGTCCGGCAGCCCTAGCAACGTGCATCCCTCGCATTACGATGGCGGCGAAAGCGTCACGCCCGAGCACCACGATCTCGAACGCGACGCCACCACGCTGCGGCTGATCCCCGAGGCGATCGCACGCGGCATTCCGGTGCTGGCGATCTGTCGCGGCATCCAGGAGCTCAACGTGGCGCTCGGCGGCACGCTGTTCCAGCAGGTGCACGAGGTGCCCGAGCGGATGGACCATCGCCCTGGTCCCGGCACGCTCGAGGAGAAATACGCCCCGCGCCATCTGGTGTTCCTGGCGGGGCAGATCGCCCGGATCGTCGGCAGCACGAAGATCCTGGTGAACTCGCTGCACGGCCAAGCGATAGATATGCCCGCTCCGGGCCTCGTCGTGGAGGCGCTGGCGCCGGACAACACGATCGAGGCCGTGCGCGTCGAGCACGCGTGTGGATTTGCGCTGGGGGTGCAGTGGCACCCGGAATGGGGCTACGCCGACGACAGCGCGAGTCTTGCGTTGTTCCGCGCGTTCGGCGAGGCATGTGTGGCGTTTCGGTCGGGACTGCGAAAGGCGGCGTGACCATCTGTCATTGCTTCGTCGGCTTCGCCTCCTAACAAGAAAAGGGGAAGAGTTTGCTCCCAACAGCCCGTTGTCGGGGAATTTTTCATACAGGGCGGGTCGGCGAGCGGCCGGTGTGGAACTCGCAATGACACCGGCACTCGCAATGACCGGTAGCGGCGGCTCATAAGTTTCAAGAGGGGGAAATAGGGATGGATCTGCAACTGGCGGGGAAGCGGGCGCTGATCACCGGCGGCTCCAAGGGCATCGGCCGGGCGACGGCCGAGGTGCTGGCGGACGAAGGCTGCGACGTGACATTGGTGGCGCGCGAGCAGGCGGCGCTCGATGCGGCTGCCGCGGCGATCCGCACGCGCCGGCAAGTAAATGTGCGGACGATCTCGGCCGATCTGTCGTCCGATGTGGCGGTGCGGCGCGTGGCGGAGCAGGCCGGTGAGCTGGATATCCTCGTGAACAATGCGGGCGCGATCCCGCCGGGCGACCTGCTGTCGGTGGACGATGCGACGTGGCGTCACGCGTGGGACCTGAAGGTGTTCGGCTACATCTCGTTCTGCCGCGCGATCTACGCGCAGATGAAGGCGCACAGAGCCGGCGTGATCATCAACGTGATCGGCGCGGCCGGCGAGAGTTTCCCCACCGGGTACATCGCCGGCGCCGCGGGGAACGCGTCGCTGATGGCGTTCACCCGGGCGCTGGGCAAGGGCGCGCCCGCCGATGGGCTGCGCGTGGTCGCGATCAATCCCGGGCCGGTGGAGACCGATCGGCTGGTTATGCTGCGGCGTGCCGAAGCGCAGGCGAAGTTTGGCGATCCGGAGCGCTGGCGCGAACTGACGGCGAACATGGCGTTCGGCCGCGCGGCAAAGCCGGCGGAGATCGCCAATGCGGTGGCGTTCCTGGCAAGCCCGCTGTCCGGCTACACGACCGGCACCGTCCTGACGATCAACGGCGGCGGCTGAGCACAAATTCACGGCGCGACACGCGTCCTTGCATTGCAAAGAGCCCGGCAAAATCGGGCTCAGCCCTTTCTCGCATCCAGCCCCGCGTGGGCTCGCATCGAGCAGAGAGGTGGCTGCGCGACTATGGACGGTGCGATACGTGGATTTTCTGCCTGAGCGCGGCAGGGATTCCGTGGATCAGGAGCAAAACATGTCGAGACGATCACGGCGGGCACCCTCCGCCGTTGCCGCGGCTTGACGAGGCCCAACGTCGCGAGGCCGTCCCCGACGGGCTCCGACGCCCTTTCGCCGGCCGTTCCGCGACGTTGATCGCGGTTGTAGTCCGGGCCATCTTAGCCCTGCGCGCGTCCGTGAACGCACTGATCCAAGGCACCCATGCAGCCGCTCAACTCGACCCTGTCTGTGATAGGCACCACAATCTTCACCGTGATGTCCGCGCTCGCCGTGCGGCACGGCTCGATCAATCTCGGCCAGGGCTTCCCCGACACGGACGGCCCGCCCGACGTGCTGAGGGCGGCAGCGGATGCGCTGATGGACGGGCGCAACCAGTACCCCCGATGACCGGCGTCCCGGAACTGCGCCAGGCGGTGGCGGCGGCGAATGCCCGCTTCTACGGCCTGGAAATCGACCCGGACAGCGAGGTCGTCGTCACCTCGGGTGCCACCGAGGCGATCACCGCCTGCCTCATGGCGGTCATCGACCCCGGCGACGAGGTCGTGCTGATCGAGCCGCTGTACGACACTTATGCGCCGGTGGTCCGCCTGCTCGGTGCCGTGCCGCGCTTCGTGCGGCTGTCCCCGCCGAACTGGGACCTGCCACGCACCGAACTGGCCGCGGCGTTCGGGCCGAGGACCAAGGCGATTCTGCTGAACACGCCGATGAACCCGACCGGCAAGGTGTTTACCGCCGCGGAACTCGGCTTCATCGCGGACCTGCTGGTACGGCACGATGCCTACGCCGTGTGCGACGAGGTCTATGAGCACCTGACGTTCGACGGCTGGTGCCATATCCCGCTGATGACGTTGCCCGGATTGCGCGACCGGGTGATGCGCATCGGCAGTGCCGGCAAGACGTTCTCCCTGACCGGCTGGAAGGTCGGCTACGTCACCGCGGCAGCCGCGCTGGCGATCATGGTCGCCAAGGCGCATCAGAACCTCACCTTCACGACCGCGCCCAACCTGCAGCGCGCGGTCGCAGTGGGCCTGGCCAAGGACGATGCGTACTTCGCCAATCTCGGGCTCGCCCTGCAGGCCAAGCGCGACCGGCTTGCATCCGGATTGGCCAGCCTCCGCCTGACGGTGCTGCCCACCCATGGCAGCTACTTCATCACCACCGATTTCTCCCCACTCGGCTTCGCCGGCGATGATGTGGCGTTCTGCCGGCATATCACCGAAGAGGCGGGCGTGACCGCCATCCCGGTCACCGCCTTCTACGACGCGCCGGACCCGCCTCGGCACTATGCCCGCTTCGCCTTCTGCAAGCGCGACGAGGTGCTGGACGAGGCGGTGGCGCGCCTGAAGCGGCACTTCGCCGCGCGTGCGTTGACGGCGGCCGGGTGAAGGGCCTAAACGCGGCCCCCCGGATGGCGGGCATAGCTCAGTTGGCAGAGCGCCAGGTTGTGGTCCTGGATGTCACGGGTTCAAGTCCCGTTGCTCGCCCCATCCGCCCCCAGCGACGCGACCGCCGGCATCCTGGCCGCGTTGCGCACGCGCCGTGATCTCGCTGCCGCGGACAACCCGACATGGAAGCCGCGCACAGGTTCGTCGACGTTCTTGAGTGCCAGGTCCCCAGCATCCTCGAATTGGAGCCGCGGATCCCTGACCGAGACGAACACCGCGTGTGAGACGAGCACGCCACCGGGCCTGGCGACCAATTCCAGCCGCGAGGCTACATTGACGCTGTGCCCGAAGATGTCGTTCGCCTCCACGATCACGTCGCCCAAGTTGATGCCGACGCGGAATTCAAGGCGCCTGTCGCGTACCCGGCGAGCATTCCAGGCCCGAACGGCGTCCTGGAAGTTCACCGCAAACCAAACCGCCCGGGTGGCGCTCGAGAACTCGGCGATGAAACCGTCGCCGGTGTGCTTGACAATTCTGGCGCCATGCCCTGCGAGCCCCGGCTCGATGATCGTCCGGCGCAAGTTTGTGCAGCATGCGTGGGTGCCAGCCTGGTCGGCGGCCATGTGGCGTGTGTAGTCAACCATATCGGCGGCGACGATGACGCCAAGCCGCTGCTCGGCCGGCCTGACGGCGGGGCGAAGCTCGTCCCTGACCAGCCGCAGGTCCGGCTGATTCCGCTTTGGCTCGGGACTCCCTCGCCGGGGTGCTGCTGCACGATCCTCGGCGAATGGACCTGGCACGGCAACGCGCATGACACGTCTCTTTGGAGAGAGATGACATGGACGGAGTTGGGTATGAAAAAGGGCCCCGTCCGACGATCCGAGGGGCCCGTGTGCTGCCGGAATTGATATTCAATCGGCAACGATTACACAGACTCCTCCCCTCTGTCGCCCGTCATGGGTGCAGCATTGCGATCCGATCGACACGGAAAGGAGCAAATCTGTAACATGCGCGCCCCCTACACGCATTTCGCGTGCCGGTAAAGCGAAATCTGTCGTGGCAGATGCGGAATCCGTGAACGATCGGCTCGGATCGCCTGCTGTGGCAACATGGCGCGCATGAACCCGGACATGGTTGCCGCCGTCGTCCTCGCCGGCGGCGGTGCGAGGCGAATGGGGGGCCAGGACAAGCCGTTGCTGGACGTCGGTGGCATGCCGATCCTGGCGCGGGTGGTCGCAACCATCAGACCGGATGTGCACGCCATTGCAATCAGCGCCAACGGCGATCCAGCACGGTTCGCTGCCTTCGGACTGCCGGTTCTGTCGGATGGAGCATTCCAAGGCGAGGGCCCGCTCGCCGGTGTCCTTGCCGGGCTCGACTGGGCAGCGACAGTTGGTGCCGATGCGTTGCTGACGGTGCCGGGCGATACGCCGTTCGTCCCTGCCGGCCTCGCCGCCGCTCTCGCGCCGCCCCCTGCCTGCGCGTCGAGCAACGGCCGTGCGCACCACCTGGTCGCGTTGTGGCCGGTTGCCTGCCGCGGCGAATTGCGCCGGGTGCTGTCGGCGCCCGGACGCCGCGACATCGCCCGCTTCGCCCATGCGATCGCCATGCGCCGGGTTGATTTTCCTGCCGCGAAATGGGACCCGTTCCTCAACGTCAACACGCCGGAGGACCTGGCGGCGGCGCGTGCCATCGCGGAGCGGAAGACATGATCAGGACGGTCGCGATCGGCGGCGTCGGCGCCATCGGGCTCAAGCTGGCGCGCGCGCTGGATGCCGGCGTCGACGGTCTGCGGCTCATCGCAGTGGCGGCGCGCGATCAGGCCAAGGCGCAGGCCAGCTTGCAGGGGTTTCGCACGCCACCTCGCCTGGTCTCGCTGGCGGAACTGGCCGATGCCGATATCGTGGTGGAGGCGGCGCCGGCCGCGGTGTTCGAGACCATCGCCGGCGCCGCCATCGAGGCTGGCCGCATCTTCGTGCCCGCCTCGATCGGCGCATTGCTGCCGCGCATGCATCTGGTGCGCCGCGCGCAGGAGACCGGCGCGCGCATCGTGGTGCCGACCGGCGCGTTGCTGGGCCTCGACGCCGTGCGTGCCGCCGCCGAGGGCCGGATCGACAGCGTCAGCATCGAAAGCCGCAAGCCGCCACGCGGATTGGAGGGCGCGCCCTATCTGGTACAGCACGGCATCGACGTCAGCCGCATCACGACGCCGCAGCGCGTGTTCGAGGGCAACGCCTTCGATGCCGCCGCCGGCTTCCCGGCGAACGTGAACGTGGCGGCGGCGCTTGCCCTGGCCGGCATCGGCCCGATCCGCACGCGCGTGGAGATCTGGGCGGATCCGACCATCACCCGCAACACCCACACGATCCGGGTGGAAGCGGATTCGGCTCGCTTCACCATGACCATCGAGAACGTGCCGAGCCGGGAAAACCCGCGCACCGGCCAGATCACCGCGCTCTCCATGCTCGCCTGCCTGCGTGGCCTGGTGGTGACGCTGAAGGTCGGCACATAGCGGATCGCAGCCTCCATGCTGGCGCCATCTCTGTATTTTGTTACGCTGACGCTGTTCGGCTTCACGATCTTCGCTGCTGCGCAGATGCCGGACAGCACATGGCTGGTGGCCTGCATCTGCCCGGTGTTCCTTGCGTTGATCATCGGCATCTTCATGTGGGTGTTTGCCTGGTCCGAGTTCGGCATGTCGGTGAGCGTCGGCTCGCTGGTCGTGGCGTTCTTTGCCGTCAGGCTGATCCGCAGGTCGCTGACGACGGGAACCATGTTCGTCGCGATCTGCGCCGCCACCGTGGCCGGGCTGATCTGTGCCCGCTTCGCCTTCATTGCTGCCGATATCGGCTGATTGCTTGACAGCCTCGGCCCGTCCGATTTCAGTCGCCGACAAACCTAGGGAGCTTGTCATGCAACGTCTGGCATACGCGATCGCGGCACTCGTGCTCGCGATCGGCATGGGATAGGCGCGCGCGGCAGACGATGTGGTGATCGGCGCGCTGTATCGGCCGCGTGCTGACCATCGGCGCACCGCAGGATGTGGTGCGCAACACCGATGTGATCCGCGCCTATCTCGGCGATCGCTATGCTGCGGCTTGACGACGTTTCCGCGTCGTACCGTGGACTGCGCGCATTGCAGGGCGTTTCGCTGCAGGTGGCACGCGGCGAGATCGTCGCCGTGGTCGGTGCCAACGGCGCGGGAAAGAGCACGCTGCTGAAGTCGATCGCCGGCCAGGTCGCGACGGAAGGCACGATCGAGTTCGAAGGCCAGTCATTGCGCCGGCTGCCCGCGCATCGCATCACGCGGCTCGGCGTTTCCATGGTGCCGGAAGGGCGACGCCTATTCCCTCGGCTTTCGGTCGAGGACAATTTGCGGCTGGGTGCCTATGCCAAACGCGGAGCCGATCAATTCAAACCGTTGGAACTGGTGTTCTCGCTGTTTCCGCGCCTGCAGGAGCGCCTGCCGCAGCGCGCCGAAACGCTGTCGGGCGGCGAGCAGCAAATGCTGGCGATCGGCCGAGCGCTGATGACGCAGCCGCGTTTCCTGATGCTCGACGAACCGAGCCAGGGCATCATGCCGCGCCTTGTGGACGACATCCTCGCGGCCGTGACGCGCATTCGCGACCTTGGGGTGACGGTGCTGCTGGTCGAGCAGCGTTTGGTCGAGGCTCTGGCGATCGCCGACCGTGCCTATGTATTGCAGACCGGCCGGATCGTATTGTCCGGTCCGGCCGCGGAGATCGCCAGCGACGCGGCCGTGCGCAAGGCGTATCTGGGGATTTGGGCTGGTGGTCCTGGGTCTTGCCGCCGTCTCCGAGTAATGCGCGTCGAGACGATCGGGTTGCGCACTGCCGCAGCTCATCGGCTACACACGGCTCCGCCGCGTGCGGCGTTGTCGTTGGCATATCGGCTTTATCAGGACGCGACGCGGGCAAGCGAGCTGGTCGCATTCCACGATACGCCGCACCGCTGTTTATGCCGACCACCGGAAAGACGCTGGAAACATGCGCATTTTATTGCCGCGTTATTCACCGAATTTTCTGCTTCATTGAATTGATCTATTGTAGTTCAACTAACGCAGCGGCCAAATCTTTCGCGTCTTTAAAAAGTTGTCGCCGACCGTGAAGGATTCAAGGTACTCCCACACGCCGAAGAATGCATCCACATCGTGTACGTAGCAGGCCGAACGCGATAATTTTAAGAATACTTCGGCCAGCCAACGCACGACCGTAAACGTATAGTAGCGCCCATACTGTTGGACCAATTCCGTTTGTCCCGTGCGAACTGAGGCAGAAAACACATCCTGTATCGAGTGCCCACTTTCATCGACATGAAACACATAGGTAGAATCAGATAAGCATTGATGCATCTGTTGCGCCTGTGCTTCTACGTCGACTTGCGCCCGCTTGCCGTAGTAGTGTTCTTGCAGGATTGGCTCGCCAACTTCGGTCCACCATTTTCGTATCGGTTCAAATACGGCACCAAGGTCGGTGTCACCTAATGCGGCGAAATTGGCATAGCGTCCCCAACTCGCATCAGCAAAGGAATCGAGGCATCCGATGATCTTGACGCTAACCGTGTTTGTCGGGCGTTGGAAAGCGAGTGTTAGCTCACGTTTTGGCACGACCCCTTCCGCAGCGTTCATTAGATCCAAGAGCTTGTGTCCGAACCTGCTGACTACCTTCTGATGCGGCATTTGACCGTTGTTGGACAGCGCGTGATCGGTAACTAAAATGAGCTTGGCCAGCCGCTCCAACCCGACCGACAGACCAAAGAAGGCCGTGTAATACTCTCCCATCCTATCCCCATAGTCGGCCCTTCCCAACGCAGTTACACCAGAGCCAACCAGATGACGAACCAACGCTGCCTCTCGCCGCAGGGCATGCCATTCGGGGATATCCCGTGGATCTCCTTTTGCGTTCATTCCAGGTAACTTTCATCGAGCGAACCGGTGAGCCAGTATCGCAGTGATAGAGCTTCAGCGCCACGTGTGGTCCGGCCGTGCGACTGTCTCTGGAGTCTCATCGGGCAGTGCAACTGCGTGCCGGGCTGGCGGCAGTCGGACAATCCGCCGTGGCGGCAGCGAAGCGATCCGCACGGTCTAGCCATGGGCCCGGCGACCAAGCAATCTCGGCCATTGCCGGAGCAGTCAGGGACAGCGCGATGCATGTGCTGATCGTGGGTGGCGGAATTGGCGGTCTGGCGACGGCGCTGTCGCTCCACGCGGTCGGCATCCGGTGCACCGTGTTCGAGCAGGTGCGCGAGCTGCGCGAACTCGGCGTCGGCATCAACACGCTGCCGCACGCGATCAAGGAGCTGGCCGCGCTTGGCCTGCTGCCGGAGCTGGACCGCGCGGGCATCCGCACGCGCGAGCTGATCTATGCCAACCGCTTCGGCCAGGTGGTGTGGCGCGAGTTGCGCGGCACCGACGCCGGTTTCGACGCGCCGCAATTCTCCATCCATCGCGGCAGGCTGCATGGTGTGCTGCTGGCGGCGGTGCGCGCGCGGCTGGGCGATGATGCGGTGCAGACCGGATGCCGTTTGATATCGTTTGTCGAACGGGGCGAACGCGTTGTGGCGCGGTTCGAGCGGCGCGATGCGGCCGATACGTTCGACGCGGATCGGCGACGTGCTGGTCGGCGCCGATGGCATCCATTCGACCGTGCGCGCCGCGTTCTATCCGGACGAAGGGCCGCCGGTGTGGAACGGCATGATGCTGTGGCGCGGCGCAACGGACTGGCCGGTGCATGTCGATGGCCGCACCATGGTGATCGCCGGCGGCATGGGCCAGAAGTTCGTGTTCTATCCGATCCATGCCGATCCGGCCGCGCCCGGGCGGCGGCTGACCAACTGGGCGGTAATGGCGCGGATCGGCGACGGCTCGGGCGCGCCGCCGCGGCGCGAGGACTGGAACCGCGCGGGCCAGTGGGACGAGGTGGAACCGTTCGTGCGCGACCGGTTTCGGCTGGATTTCATCGATCCGCTGGCGCTGATCCGTGCCACCGGGACATTCTACGAATATCCGATGTGCGATCGCGATCCGCTGCCGCGCTGGTCGTTCGGCCGTGCCACGCTGCTCGGCGACGCGGCGCATCCGATGTATCCGGTCGGGTCCAACGGCGCCAGCCAGGCGGTGCTGGATGCACGCGCCCTGGCCCGGTACCTGGCAGACGGTGGCGACGTTGCGGCGGCGCTTGCCGCCTACGATGCCGAGAGGCGGCCGATGACCGCCGAGATCGTGCTGAACAATCGCAAGGGCGGCCCGGAGCGGGTGATCGATGTGCTGGAGGAGCGCGCCCCGGACGGCTTCACCGATGTCGATGCGGTGGCGACGCATGCCGAGCGTGAGGCGATCGTGCGCGGCTACGCGTCGTTGTCCGGCTTTGCCCGCGAGCAGGTGAACGCGCGGCGGTGAGCGGTCAGCCGCGCTCGTAGTGGTAGCGGCAGGACGCAACCTCAATTCGTTGATCGGCGCCGCGCCTGCCGGCGACGCGATAGACCAGGCGATGAGTGCCGGTAATACGACGCGACAACCAGCCGGCGAGATCGCCCTTCAGCGGCTCCGGTTTTCCCAGGCCGATGAAGGGATGGCGCGGTGCGTCCTCGATCAATTCATTGACCCTGCGCAGCGCCGCATCGTCATGCCGCAGCCAATGTTGGTAATCCTCCCACGCAACGTCCGTGAAATCGACGTTCACCTCGCGGGCGCGGCTTTCGTCTTTGCCAATCGGCGCTCGCGCGTGGCACCGGCATCAGCGGCGCGGACCGAACGCACGTGCCGCTCGGCGTTCACCGGGTTGGCCAACAGGTGAACCGTTTCCTGCCATCCCGCGAATTCGTCCTCTGACAGCATGACCACGTTGCCCTTGCCGCCCGGCCGGGCCACCACGATCGGTGCACGGCTCTCCACCGCCTCGTCGAGGTGGCGAGCAAGGTTCTGACGGAGTTCGGTGTAGGTGACGTGGCTCATCGCAAGGGCTCCGTTGGGCGTACGTAAGGTTGTACGTATGGCGCTGCGGCCAGGGATCACACCGGCGGCGGCAGGAAATTCACCTCGTGCAGGCCGGCGAGACGGACCACCTCGGCCGGATCGGCCACGTTGTGGATCGCCAGGAACAGGTCCCACAGCCGGCGCGTCGGCGACACCCAGAACAGACACGTGATGTTCGCCTGGCTGTGGTTGAACAGGCCATGCGGAATGCCGCGCGGCAGGCGGATCAGATCGCCCGCCGATGCGTTGGCGGACTGGCCGTCCAGCACGAGGTCGAAGCGGCCGTCGAAGACGTAGATGAACTCGTCCTGCGTCGGGTGGATGTGCGGCGGCACGAAAGTTCCGGGCGGCAGCAGGGCGTGCCAGGAGAAGCTGCTCTCGGTGACATGCAGCGGCTTGTAGGTCTGCCCCAGAATGTTCCATGAAATGCCATCGACGCTGCTGCCTTGCTGCGTGACGCCGGCGGTCATCGGTGGGGGCGTGGGCATACTGGGGCTCCTTCTGTATTTCCCGTGCCATCATAGAGGTGGCGGGCAGCGGCTGCACGGTGTGCCGCCTGCTGCAATACATCATGCCTTAGGTGATCTAGGAGGCGAAGGGGACGAAGCGAAGCTGGAGCCGCCTCCACCACCACAAGGCTCTACCCTTTGGAACATGCCCGATCAGATGCGTGTTGGAAAACGCGAGCGGGTGGAAATCAGGCTGGGAGACGCGGACGTAGCGGAGGATCAACTTCGCGACGGCCTTAAGGGGCATGGCCTGTCGCAGATTGACAGGTTGGAGATATCTTCGCTCATGCGTGTTTCCCTCGTGGCCGATGAGAAGGATTTTGCGATCAAGGCGCTTGGCACGATCGATCAATATATCCGCAGCAGCTAAGTTGCCCGGTGGGATTTCGATGAACAGCCGCTGCGCAGCGGCCAGCGCATCTTGCGCATTCTTGTCTCCATGCGACTTAAGATCGAGGGCAAGGAGGAGATCGTTGACCTTCCTTCATACGAACGCGAAGTGCGCGTCGGTGCAGCTCCGCTTCATACGGCGGGACAATTCTGTGGTAAAAACTGGCAATGGATCGCGGGCACGATTGCCATTCCTGCCGTCGGTTTGCTGGCGACGCACAGCGAGCTCGGGCGCTTTGTCGCGCGGCAGTTGGGTATTCATCCGTAACCGACTGAGCAGAGGACTATCGAGTTGAAGGCATTTCTGGCGCTCCTCGCGTTTCTCCAGACCGCTGGCGTTCGCGTCGAACGAGTAATCGTGCCAGGCCCTCACGGCGTGAGCCTCGACGCGGCGTTGGTGCTGCCGGAGGGGGACGCAAGAGCGCCCCCGGTCGTGGCGCTGCATGGCTGTGGCGGCCCCTTCCCGTCACGTGATGGCCAATGGGCGGTTCTGCTGGCCAAGGCCGGTCACATCGTTCTTCTGCCGGACAGCTTCGGCTCTCGCGGGCTTGGATCGCAATGCGCCATCAAGGAGCGCGAGGTCACGCCATCCGGCCTGCGCCGTGAGGACGCCATTGATGCGGCCCAGTGGCTGGCGGCTCGCGCCGGCACGCCTGGTGGGATTGCGCTGCTCGGTTGGTCGAACGGCGGGAGCACCGTGCTCGAGACGGCGCGCGTCACCGCCGATCTGCCGCCCGGGCTGTTCCAGCGGTTCGCTGCATTCTATCCCGGATGTCCCTCGAGGAATGAGGATCTGGGCTGGAAACCCGCGGCCCCGATGCTGATCCTGATGGGCGAGGACGATGACTGGACCCCTGCTGCCCCCTGCAACGCCCTCGCAGCGCGGTTCCCGGAGGCGATCACCTTCGTCGGCTACCCTGGGGCCTATCACGACTTCGATGCTCCGGACCGCCCGGTGAAGGTGCGCAACGGCGCGGTCTCGGCCGAAGGCGGCGTGGCTCACGTCGGGACCAATGAACCTGCACGTCAGGACGCGCTGGCGCGACTGCCCAAGTGGCTGGAGGCGCCGAATTGACCGACATCCTGCCCTGCAATGGTGGTATTGAACTGATCGTGCGCGTTGACCGGGTAGCTTCCCGCAGCGTTTCACTCCACAGGAGGTGTGGGATGAGGCTCCCCTTGTTGTTCGCCGTCGTTGCGGTGCTGGCCGCCTGCTCTGGCCCGAAGCTTCCTGAGCCGAACAGCGCTGACGTGCGTTATGACGGCCGCGAGAGGGCGATCCAGTTGATGATCAGCGGCCTTCAACCCGCCACTGCGGCGGCGTTGGTAGCTAATGATGGCACACGTTATCCCGCCTCGGGCATCGCCCTCGTGAGCGGACCACACGTGCTCTACAACCCGCCGCCATCGATTAGTCTCGGGATCGGCGGCTTCGGCATATCAGGATGCTGCACCGGATTTGGTTCCGGGGTCGGCGTAGGCGTTCCCGTCGGTCGGCCAACCCCTGCCGAGATCAGCGATCAATACGTGGCGTCCGCCCTGATACCGGTTCCCGCCGATTATGGGACCAACTGGAGCAACTATCATCTGGAGGTGTCGACGGGCGAACAGTTGATGACCCTGACTGCTCCTGCACCAACCGGATGAACTGCACCACCTTCAACTCCCGGAGCAGGGCCGAACGTCCTATGCCGGCCGTTCGGAGGCGGCGGTGGGCCACCGCCTGTCTGATCACGGTCCTGACATCGCTGTTGATCGGCACAGGAAACGCGGATGCATCGCCCGCCGACGGCACGTGGATCGTCAGGGATGTCGCTCTTCGCATCTTCGATTGCCATAACCTTTCTGTGGTCGGATTGTCGGGATCGGAAATATCGCGCGGCAACGGTCTCAATGCGGCAAGACGATCGTCTGGGGACTGGAAGCGCAGGGTCCGAATAAATGGGGCGGCGGTGCTGTCCTCGACCCCGACGACGGCAAAACCTACCGGCTGTCGGCAACATTGGAATCGGACGGCACTCTTCAAGCGCGGATATTCATAGGTATCCCCCTCTTCGGGCGGACAGAGATTTTAAAGCGTATCGACCTTCCGTCGTTCAGCGGCCGGTGCTGATTAGGGATTGGAATGTTCTGGCCGAATGGATGCCGAATTCGTGGCGGCTCTGTCGCTCGATGGCCTCGTTGGCATATTGGTGCAGCACTCTACGGTCACCATGTTGCAAAAGGGGAAACAGAATGCAGTGTGCCTCACATTCCTTCCGCGCGACTTGCCTGGGGCTGCTTCTGCTGACCGGCGCCGCGCACGCGGCCACGCTGCGCATCGGCCTCAACGAGGACCCGGATGCGCTGGACCCCGCACGCGGCGGCAGCTTCGTCGGCCGCGTCGTGTTCGCCTCCGTGTGCGACAAGCTGATCGACATCGACGCGCAGAACAACTTCGTGCCGCAGCTCGCCACGGCGTGGAACTGGTCGCCGGACAATCTCGCGCTGACCGTGACGCTGCGCGACGGTGTAAAGTTCCACGACGGGCAGGTGCTGGATGCCGATGCGGTGAAGACCAACCTGGAACGCTACCGCAGCGCGCCCGAGAGCCTGCGCAAGGGCGAGCTGAAGCCGGTCGCTTCCGTCGGAAGTCGTCGATCCGCACACGGTGCGGCTGCACCTCGCGCAGGCCTACGCGCCGCTGGTTGCCGTGCTGGCCGATCGCGCGGGGATGATGATCTCGCCCAAGGCGCTCGGACGCGATGTGACGGCCGATCTCCCATGCGCCGGACCGTTCAGGCTGACGGAGCGCGTTGCGCAGGATCGCATCGTGGTCGATCGCTTCCCGGATTACTGGAACGCCGATGCGGTCAAACTAGATCGCATCGTGTATCAGCCGATACCCGATACCACCGTGCGGCTGGTGAACCTGCAGGCCGGGCAGCTCGACATGGTGGAGCGGCTGGGGCCGACCGATGTCGCGGCGGTGAAGCAGAACCCGAAGCTGAAGCTGATCAGCCAGACTGCGCTTGCCTATTACACGCTCGGCATCAACCTGGCGGCCGACACGCCGTTGAAGGATCCGCGCGTGCGCGAGGCGCTGGAGGCGGCGATCGACCGCAACGTGATCAATCAGGTGGTGATGGATGGGCAGTTCATTCCATCCAACCAGTTCGAGGCGCCCGGCAGCCGCTACTGGGATCCCGACCATCCGGTGCCGCCGCGCGATCTGGCGAAGGCCAGGGCGCTCTTGAAGCAGGCGGGCGTGGAGCATCCGTGCTTCAGCCTGACGATCGGCAACAGCCCGGTGGAGCAGCAGGTGGGCCAGGTGATCCAGTCGCTGGCAGGCGAGGCGGGCTTCGATATCAAATTGCACGCGATGGAGGCGAATGCCCTGGTCGCGGCCGGCAAGACCGCCGACTACAACGCGATGGTGGTGATCTGGAGCGGCCGACCGGATCCGGACGGCAACGTCGCGATCTGGCTCGCCTGCGACGGCTTCCTGAACTGGGGCAAATACTGCAATCCGAAATTCGACGATCTGCTGGCGCGCGCGCGCGGCGTCACCGACGTTGCGCAGCGCCAGGCACTTTACAGGCAGTTGGTCGATGTCTATCTCGCCGACCGCCCGCATATCGTGCTGTATCATGCGAGGTGGCTGTGGGCGCTGTCCGACAAGGTGTCCGGCTTCATGCCGACACCGGACGGGATGATCCGTCCGCAAGGGATGGTGGTCGCGCCATGACGAATTCAATCGACGGCGACCGGCTGCTCGGCGACCTGCGCGAACTGGCGAAGATCGGTGCGTACAAGACCGGCGTGCACCGGCCCACCTACTCGCCGGAGGATGTCGAATCGCGGCACTGGCTTGCGGCGCGCATGACCGAGGCCGGCCTTGATCCGGAGATCGACGGCATCGGCAACGTCATCGGACGCGCGCGCGGCGAGGGGCCGCACCTGCTGCTCGGCAGCCACGTCGAGACGCAGCCGCACGCCGGCTGGCTGGATGGCGCGCTGGGCGTGATCTACGGCCTGGAGGTTGCCCGCACGCTCGGGCACGGTATCGACGTCGCGGCATGGGCCGATGAAGAAGGCCATTTCGGATCATTCATCGGCAGCCGGTCCTTCTGCGGCCTGCTCCCCGAGGCGGAGATCGACACCTGCCGCAACCGCGAAGGCACGACGTTGCGCGAGGCGCTGAAGCAGGCCGGGTTCGCCGGTCGTCCGCGCGCCGTGGTCGATCCCGCGCGCTATCGCGGCTATCTCGAGGCGCACATCGAACAGGGCGCCGAACTGGAGGATTCCGGCCGGCGCATCGGCATCGTCACCGCGATCGTCGGCAGCCATCGCTTCCGCATCGTGTTCGAGGGCGTGCAGAACCACGCCGGCACCACGCGCATGGCGATCCGCAAGGATGCCGGCGTCGCGCTGGTGCAGCTCGCCTCCGCAATCTACCGGCGCTTCCCCGACGTGGCGGGGCCGCGCACCGTCTGGACGACGGGACGGATCACGCTCGACCCCGGCGCGCCGAGCATCGTGCCCGGTCGCGCCGAGATGCTGTTCCAGTTCCGCGACACCGATCCCGCACTGTTGGCGGCGCTCGAACGCGAATTGGAAACGCTGGTGGCCGAAGCGACGCGCGGACCATGCACGGTGACGATCGCCGAGCGTGGCCGGTCCGTCCCGAAGGCGATGGACGCCGGCTTCCAGGATGCATTGGAGCGCGCCGCCGAACGTCATGCACCGGGACTGCATGTGCGCATGCCGAGCGGGGCCGGGCATGACGCGCAGATCCTGGCGGAGCGGATGCAGTCGGCGATGCTGTTCGTGCCTTCGATCGGCGGCATCAGCCACCACTACGCGGAAAATACCAAGGACGCCGACATTGTGCTCGGCTGCCAGGTGTTCGCCGACGCGGCGGCGGAGATTTTGACGGACGCTGCGCCATAGCTCCCATTCGTCATGGCCGGCCCCCGGCCTTCGCCGGGACATGCTTCGCCGACCATGACTGTTGGGAGCTATGGCACTCGGATTGACGCGACCCGTGCACCCCTGCAACGCTGCTTCCGCAGCCGCATAAAACGGCGCCTCCGGGGAGGGGAAAACAGCGCATGGCCCAGACCATCGAGGGGTTTGTCGGCACGTCGATGGACGATGCCCGGCTGAGCCCGCTGCACTATCGCGTCTTTGCGCTGATCTCCGCCGGCTATTTCTTCGACGTGGCCGATTACGTGATCCTTGGCGCGCTGATCCCCGATATGGTGCGCAGCGGCTTCGCCACCCCGGCGCAGATCGCCACCGTGGCAAGCGCGACGCTGTTCGGCCTGTTCATTGGCACCGTGGCGCAGGGCGAGTTCACCGATCGGTTCGGCCGCAAGACTGTCTATCAGTTCAACCTGCTGCTCTACGGTACCGCGACGATCGTCGCGGCATTTTCCCCCGACTACATCTGGCTCGCGGCGATGCGCTTCATCGCCGGGATCGGCCTGGGCGCGGAGCAGCCGCTGTGCTTCGCCTACGCCGGCGAATACGCGCCGAAGAACATCCGCGGGCGGTTCATCGCCGGCGTGCAGCTGATCGGCGGCGCATTCTCGTGGCCGCTGTCGACGCTCTTCGCGCTCGCGTTCCGTGACTCGATCGGCTGGCGCGGCTGCTGGATCGTGATCGGCGTGTGTGCGCTGATCGTGTTCCTGTTCCGCTTCTCGCTGCCGGAATCGCCGCGCTGGCTTGCGACGCATGGCCAGGGGGCCCGCGCGCTCGACCTGCTCGAGCGTATGGGCATGCGGCGGCCGCAGCCCGGCGAGACGCTGACCACCGATGCCGCAAGCAATTCGCACAGCGACCCGATCGGCGTGGTGTTCCGCCACTATCGCGGCCGGCTGATCGCGGCGATGGTCTGCTTCGTCGCGTTCTTTGGCGTGGCACTCGGCCTGGGCACGTGGCTGCCGAACATGATGGCCACCGACCGCGGCATGACGATCACAAAGTCGCTGACCTACACCTTCGGCATGACGCTGGCGTTCCCCTGCGCCAGCCTGTTCATGATGTTCGCGCTGGAGCGGTTCGGGCGGAAGAAGACATCGATGGCCGCGTTCGCGCTGGCCGGCCTGTTCGCAGTGGCCTTCGTCAACGCGGGAACCGATACGATGCTGCTGGTGGTCGGGTTCTGCATGATCTTCTTCATCCAGTTGGCCGGCAACTCGATGCAGATCTTCGCCTCCGAGGTGTTCCCCACCAACGCGCGCGCATCGGGGTTCGGAATGGCGCAGGGCGCCGGCCGGCTCGGCACCGCCTTCATCATTCCCACCATCCTGTGGATCCAGACCGGCTACGGTACGGACACGGTGTTCATCTGCGTTGCGATCGTCCTGGTGATCGCCGCGGCGACGGTCAACCTGATCGGCCCGGAGTCACGCGGCGTGGCGCTGGACGTGCTGGCGCCGCCCGAGGGGTGAACGCATGCGCCAATACGGAGGACGCCATGAGGTTACAATTCTGATGTGAGACGAACGTCCTCCCCCTCCCCTTGCGGGAGGGGGTTGGGGGGAGGGGTGGCACGACCGCAACGCAAGGTGGCCGCATGGGCTTCGACACTAACGATGTGCTGCTTACCCCTCCCCCCAACCCCCTCCCGCAAGGGGAGGGGGAGGATTTGCCGCCAGCGTCAACTCCCGCTACACGATGTCCCAGCGCACCATCATCGCGTGGTCCTCATGCACCACGTTGTGGCAGTGCATCACGTAGCGGCCCTTCATGTCGCGGAAGCGCATGAAGACGCGGACTTCCTCGTTCGTGTTGAGTTCGATCACGTCCTTGCGGGCGTAATCGACGCTGGCGTTGTTCTGCACGTTCGGCTTGACCGTCACGCCGTTGCGCGACAGGACGCGGTGCTCCTCGAAGTGGATATGCACGGGGTGACGCCAGCTGCCGCCGGGATTCTGGATGACCCAGACCTCTTCCGATTCCTGCGGGATGGCGGCATTCACCACGTTCTCGTCGAAGAAGTTGCCGTTGACCGTCCAGCCGCCGTTGCCGCGTTCGAACCGCCAGGTGCGCGTATTCGCCCTCGCGGCACGTGCCATCAGCACGCTGAAATCGGTATCCGGCAGCGTGCGCATCATGAGCGGTGCCACCGCCGGGTCGACGCTGTAGTCCGGCGCCGAGGCACCGACGTTGAACTGGATGATCGGTGTGCCGGGGCTGAGGATCGTGCCGGTCGGTCCGCGCCCGTTGACCTGCTCCAGCCGGTTGACCAGATAGAGACGCGACGCCTTGATCTTGCTGAAGTCGACGATGACGTCGACCCGCTCCGCCACGGCCAGGCGCACGCTGGCGACCCGGATCGCCTGTGGCAGCAGGTTGCCGTCGCTGGAGATCTGCCAGAACGGGATATAGTTGGTGCCGTCGAACAGCGCGAGCTCATACCAGCGCGACGGACCGGGCGCATAGAACCGGAAGCGGTAGCGGCGCTTGTCGACATCGAAGTGCGGCTGGATCGCGCCGTTCGCAGAGAACCGATCGCCGAGGATGCCATCGAGGTCGAACAGGTCGAACACCGTCTGGCAGTTCTGGTCGAACACGAAGTCATTGAAGAAGATCGGCACGTCGTATTTGCCGCTCGGCAGGCGCAGGCCGGTCGTCTCGTCACCGGTATCCTTGTCGTCGAACAGGTTATAGCAGCCGAACATGCCCTTGTAGACGTTCTGGGCGGTGAAATCGAGGTGGTGATCGTGGTACCAGAGCGAGCTCAACGCCTCGCGCGGGTCGCCGACCTTGTTGCCCAGGGCGGTATAGCCGGCCAGCACGTTCGGATAGTGCTGGTCCTTGAACCCCAGCGGATTGATGGCGTTGGGATCGTTGATCGAGTTGAAGAAGTTGACCGGGTTGCCGTCGCTCTCCGACGGGGTATGGGCGTTGTGCAGATGGGTCGTCATCTCGGCGATGCCGAAGCTCTGCGGCACCTTGACCGACGGCAGGTGGTTGTGGAACCGCACCACAATCGGCTCGCCGTACCTGGCCTGGACGAGCGGGCCGGGAACCTGTCCGTCGAAGCCCCAGACCTTCGAGGGCGAGTAGTCGGGATGCAGCTTGACCTGCGCCTCCTGCATGGTCAGCTCATAGAATTTCTGCGGCGGGAACTGCCCGCCATAGGGGTTCGTGCCGGGTGCGACGTTGGGATTGTAGGTGAAAAGCTGATGATTGATCCGCTTGGTCGCGCCATCGATCACTGTGGTGCCGTCGCAGATGCCGCCGCTCATGGCGTGGTAGTCCACTGGCTGCTTCACGGGCAGGATCGGCATCGGCTGCACCCATGGCTTGACGGGCGGGCTCGGCGGGCCGTCGACGCCCTGGACGCTGGAGAGGCTGCCGCCACCACTGCTGCCGCCACTGCCCTGATCGGCGAGCGCGCGGGCGCTCAGGCCCTGCTTCAGAATGAGACTGCCGCTCGCGGTCAGCAGGCCCAGGCGCATCATCTCCCGCCGGCTCAGCTTGGCCTTGACGATTTCCTGCCGGTTGCGCTGAGCGGTCAGCGCCAACTTGTCTTTCCAACTGGCCATTCTTAGCTTCCATGGTCTGGTGTTGTGATTACCGAAGCGAACATAGGTTAATAATCGTAACGAACATTCGACCGAATACAGCCGGACCCTGCCCGGTGCCGAAGTATGTGCACGCGGCCGGGAGACGGTTCGAGCGTTTCGGGTGGACGCTGAGGTTATAGCCTGACCGGACGGCGCAAGCGCAACCGATTCCGTTATTATTTCGTCATCTATATAAAAGATAGGTGAGGGCCGCCGCCGCTACTAACGGCATGGGTGGGGCGGCGGAGCGGCGCAACGCCTGCGGCACGATGACTTCCTCCAGCACATGCGTCGGCCGCTCGGCGAGCAGCAGGACACGGTCGGCCAGCACGGCCGCCTCGGCGCGGTCGTGGGTGACCAGCAGCGCCGCGGTGGGACGCGCGCGCCAGGCGGCCAGCAGCAGTTCCCGGCTGCGCGCGGCCATCGCCGGGTCGAGCGAGACGAACGGTTCATCCAGCAGAACAAGCTCCGGCTCGATCGCAAACGCGCGCGCGATGGACGCCCGTCGCGCCATGCCGAGCGACAGCGTGGGTGGAAACGCATCGCGGAACGGTGCGAGATCCAGCGTACGCAGCAGGTCGTCGGCAAGGTCGGCGTTCTCGAGTCCGCTGCGCCAACAGGATGTTCTGCCGCACGGTGCGCCACGGCAGCAGGCGCGGCTCCTGGAACACCGTGCCGATGCGCGGCATCCCGGCGCCATGCCAGTCGAGCGTGCCCCGATAGTCGGTATCCAGGCCGCCGATGATCCGCAGCAGCGTCGTCTTGCCGCAGCCGGACGGCCCGACCAGGGCGACGATCTCGCGCGCGCCAAGCGCGAGATCGATGCTGCCCAGCACCGGCAGGTCGCCGCGGTCGGTGCGGGAAGGATTTGCCCTCGACGCGAAGCCGCAGGATCACCTCCGCCATCGCGTCGCCCAGCGCTCCAGCGGTTGCAGGCGCGGCCCACTCGATCACCTGCACGACCACGATGAAGGCGAGCGTGTAGGCCAGGATCAGCGTCACGTCGAACAACTGGAAATAGATCTGGATCTGGAAGCCGACGCCGTTGCTGCGGCCGAGCAGCTCGACCACCAGGACGATCTTCCAGATCAGCGCAAGGCCGGAGCGGGCGGCGGCGAAGACGTAGGGCGTGAGCTGCGGCAGTGTCACGTGCCGCAACGTCCGCCAGCGCGACATATGAAAACTCTGCGCCATCTCGGCGAGGCCGGGATCGAGCGCGCGGGCGCCCTCGCGCAGCGTGACCACGGTGGTCGGCAGCTTGTTCAGCGCGACCGCGGCGATGGCGGCCGATCTCGTTCAGGCCGAACCAGACATAGATCAGCACGATCACCACGAGCGCGGGCAGGTTCAGCAGCACCGTCACCGCGTTGTCGAGCAACAGATCGAGCCGTCGCCAGCGCCCCATGGCGATCCCGAGCGCGCTGCCCAGCAGCAGCGACAGCGTGAACGCGGCGGCGACCCGGCCCAGCGTGATCGCAAGGTTCCACGGCAATGCGCCGGAGATGGTCTGCTGCACCATCGCGCTCAGCACGGCAGTGACCGTCGGCAGCAGCCGGCTCTGCGCGAGGCTGGCCGCGATCTGCCAGGCCAGCAGGAACACCAGCGCCGAGGCCAGCCGCGTCGGCAGTTCCCAGTCGATGCGGGCGGCTAGGCGTCCGACTTGCCAAGTGACCGGCCAGAATGTTCCCGACGGCACGGCATCGATGGGACCGACGAGATCCGCGCCGCCGGTCTTTGCCAGCAGATCGAAAAGCTGCGCCGCGGCGTGGCGTTCCGGCTCGCCCCAGCGTCGCGGGATGCCACGCCGGTACCAGTCGCGCAGCCGTTCCAGCTCGGCATCGTCCGCGGCGCCGGTCATCGGCTTCACGCGCTGCCACTCTGCATCCGACGTCGCCAGGATCGTGCGTGCCTGACGCGAGGCGGCGACGAAACCATCGATCAGCGCCGGGTTCTGCTCCGCCCAATGCTGCGCGAAGGTGTAGCCGATATAGGGCACGCCGGCGCCGATCCCCAGCGCGCTGACCGCATCCTCCACCGCCAGGATGCGGCGCGCGCCGGCGGCCTCGGCCTTCGCCGCGAACGGCCAGTAGGTCAGCAGCGCATCCAGGCGTCCGGCCTTCATCTGCTCGGCCAGCAGCGGCGGCGGGCCGAAACTTTTGTTTGCGGCGGCGTCGATGTCGATGCCAAAGCGCTGTGTCGCGTAGGCGCGCAGAATGAGCCAGCTCTTGTCGAGCGGACTGCCGGCGATGCCGAGCGTGTGTCCCGCCAGATCGGGCACGTCGTGCACAGGCGAATTGGCGGGCGCGATCAGGGCGCCCACGGCATTGGAGAACGGCACGAAGGTCCAGTCCGCGCCGGCGCCGCGCTGGCGCGCCACCCACAGCCAATCGACCACGATCATGTCGACCTGGCCGGCTTGCAGCGCGACCTGCGCGGCCTGCGCCGCGGCCAGCTCCACCGGCTCGATCGCGATATGCGCGGCGGCGTCCAGCGCGTGGTGGCGGATCACGTCGATCTCCCACGACACCGTGCCGAAGCGCAGCACGCCGATGCGGATCGGCGGCACCGGCGCGGCGCGGGCCGGCACGGCGGCGGCCGAGAGCGTCGCGCCCAGCAACGCGCGCCGCGCAATGCGCATGAGGGTTCCCTCCCGGAGGTTTGCGCGATTATCCCCGCGCCTCGCGGTGCGCTGTCAATGGGGCGCTGAAGGCTGGTGAACAGTATCAACGTGTCTCGATGATGACGCAGGCACGGGTGCGGCAAAGAGTGCACCAGGTATGAGGAGATAGACATGGAGCGGGTGTTTGAACTCGGTGTGTGCTGCGCGCGCGCTGTGGGAGGAACTCGGTATGGGTGCGATAGTGGTGCGCGTGCGCGCTAAGCTGACGCCGCACGAGACGCGCTGTTGCGATGGCTGCTAATGTTCGACGATCGGTCTCCAAACTGGTGTGTGCCGAGCGCTGGTGCCGACATCGCTGGCTCCCGACGCGGCAGGGCTTGGGGTGATGAGTGCTACCGCGCACCGACTTCATCGCGTCTGGTCGGAAGAGATGGAGCGTGACGTTTGTCAAGACGGCGATTGTGCCTCGATGTCGATTGATTTCTATGACACCACAACGGGTATTTCGAGACGGACGAACGACGAGGGCGAGCAGGAGTTGCGGCGGCCTAGCGCCGCTACGTCGGCGAGGCCACAGCGAGGAAGGGCGCGACAACCAGCGCAGGTGATATCGCACTGGCGGTGACCGCGACGGTATGCCGGTGCGCTCTGGGTGCTGCGGGCGATACGGCGGATGTCGCACGGTGGAGCGCATCAAGGATGACTGAGGGTTGGCGACTCGGGCGCTGCCTGTTGTGGGCGATGCCTGGATGTATTCCGCGGACAACTTGCGGCGCTGAGCGCGGTTGGGCTGCTACATCCTGGCGGTGCCGATGCGCAAGGTGAAGGACATCGCGACGGAGGTGCTGACGCGGCAGGGCCGCTACAAACAGGTGGCCGACAACCTGCAGGTCAAAGAGGTCTGGGTCGGCGATGGAGAGCAGCGCAAACGCTATATCCTCTGCCTCAATCCGCAAGAGGCGGAACGCGAACGCCAGCGCCGTGCGCAGCGCGGGGCGAACTCGACGCCGAACTGGCTGCTGGAGCAGCGTGACGACGATCACCGAAGGCGGCGTGCGCGCGAGGGCGTCGCGCCGCTCGGCAGCTATCTGAGCGCAGATGGGCGGGGTCGGCCGCAGTTGGACCTCGCCAAGATCAAGGCGGCGGAGAAGTGACGGCAAGCGTGGTGATCAGCAACGACGACACGCGTGGGCGAGGAAGCGGGGAAAAAGGGGGGAAGGGGAGAAGAGAGGGAGGGGGGAGAGGAGGGTCCGAGGGGGCTTGGCTCAGAATGTCACGCGCACGCCCGCGAACCCGCCGACCGGTGCGGCGGGGCTCAGGCTGCGCGGATTGGTGGCACCCGGCGCCTGCGCGAGAAACACCGAGCCAGTCGGCGAGAACGTGGCGAATGTCTCGTATTTCGCATTCGTGACGTTCTGCACCCAGGCGAACAACTGGACATTGTCCGTCACCTGATACGACGTGCTCAGGTTCAGCGTGAAATAGCCTGGCAGCTTCGGCGTAAGATTGGCCTCGTCGCCGAACAGGAACGAACCGCTCGCGACGATCGCCGTGCCGCCTACGGTCCATTTGTCGGTCACCTTGTAGTAGGCGCCGAGCTTGGCCTGATTGGCCGGAATGCCGGGCAGGCGATTTCCCGGCTGCACGGTGATGTTGCCGTTCGCATCGGCCGCCGGATTGCTGCCGGCCGCCTCGACGAAGCCGCTCTGGAAGGTCGCGTCGACATAGGCGTAGGAGATATAGGCGAGCCAGCGCTCGTTCTTGAACTGCAGCGAGGCGTCGATGCCCTGGCGGCGCGTCTGGCCGATATTGGCGAAGAACGCGCGCCCCGTGGTGACGCTGTTGACGAACGCGATGTCGTTGTTGAGGTTGCTGCGGAACAGCCCGACATTGTAGCTGAGGCGCGCGCCCTCGAACGGTGCGACGGCGCCGCGCAGGCCGGCCTCCATGGTGTAGGAGACCACCTGCTGGAGGTCCGGGTCGCCCACGAAGAAGTTGGCCAGGCTGCACGAGTTGGTGGGGCCCGCGCAGGACAGCTCGGCCGGCGTGGGCGCGCGGTTCGCCACCGCATAGCCGGCATAGGCGGTGAGCCACGGCGCGACCTGATACGTGACGCCGCCCGCCGGGTTGAAGTGGTTGTAGCTATGATTGCCGGTCAGGTCGCCGCCGTTCTGGTCCGTCAGATCGACCAGCGCCGCGTTGAACCGTCCGGACACCGTCAGCGCGAGCCGGTCCGTGAGTTTCAAGGTATCGGCAAAGTAGATGCCATACGTGGCGTTGGCGATCGCGACGCGCACCGGCGAATTGCTGCCCGGCTCGTCGATCACCACGCCGGGCCCGACGAACACGCGGTCGAAGCGGCGTCAGCCCGCCGATGAACGAGGTGGCGCTGAACATGGTCTGCGCGCCGTCGAAGCTGAACCCGGCGATGAAGTGGTTGTCGAATCCGAACAGTGCATTGGTGTTGGTGACCTGCAGCGACGCGCCGTAGGCATTGGTGTTGGTGGTCTGGTTGTCCAGCTCTGAATAGGGTCCGCCGTTCAGGAAATCCGGGATGAACGCGCCGCCCAGCGAGGTGCTGGGAACGCCGTCGGCACACAGCAGCCCGGTGCCGTCGCTGCATGGCGTGTCGTTCGGCGCGTTGCCGTTGGTGACGCGTTGCAGGAAATACCGGTAGTAGGCGACGCCCTGCAGCGAGGTCGTGTCGGTCACGTCCACGTTGCCGGTCAGGCTGACCGCGCCGTACTGGTTGGTGATCTGGTTGGGCGCGGTGAACTGCGCGGCGCGGTCGACCGCCAGCAGTTCGACCGGCGATGTGCCGGGGCCGTTGAGCACCGAGTGCGCCGCCGTGACGTTGAGGTGCAGCTCCGCCCGGTCGCTGCGCCAGCCGACATCGCCATAGATGTTCTGCAGTTCGGTGGACTGCAGGTCGCGCCAGCCGCCCTGGTGCAGCACGCTGCCGGCGACGTAGGTGGATGCGTTGCCGGACTGCTTGCCGTATTGGAACTCACCCTGAACCTGGCCGAACGAGCCGCCCGAGACGCTGCTCTCGAAGCCCTGGTAGGTGAAGCCGTTCTTGAGCTGGACGTTCACCGCGCCGCCGAGCGCGTTGAGCCCGAACACCGGGTTGGAGCCCTCGAGGTTGATCCGGTCGATGGCGATGTTGGGGATCAGGTCCCAGTCCACCGTGTCGCCGAACGGCTGGTTGAAGCGCACGCCGTTGACGTAGACCGCGAGCCCCTGCGGCGTGCCCTGCAGCCCCGAGGCGGCGAAGCCGTGATACAGGAACGTCGGCTGGAACGGATTGCCCGACGCGGAGTCCAGGCTGACGCCGCCAACCTGCTGGTTGAGCGAGCCCAGCAGATCGGGCGTCCCTTCGCGGCGGAGGTCGTCGCTGTTCAACACGTGCGTTTCCGCCGGCACCAGATTGCGATCGATGCCGGAGCCGATCAGCGGCGAGGCGCCGATCACCTCGACCTGCGGCAGTTCGGTGACCGGCTGTCCCGCCGGTTGCTGTGGGGTCTGCGCGGCCGCCGCGCCCGTCAGCACGATCGCCATCGCCGCAATGCTCCACCCCGCTCGCACGCCGATGCCCCCGTTGACCCGTTGCGAGACGGATAAGGCCGCATGACGCGCGGGATGGCTATGGCGCAACTTCCCGATTTTGGCGAGAATGTTTCCCGAACTCACTGCCTGGCATGGAATGGGCGTGAGATTCCGGATGGGGAAACGGATCATGCCGCTGCGGGTGCGGCTCATTGCATTGATCTGCCTGGTGCTGCTGGCCAGTCTGGCCTGCGGCAGCGTGCTGGTGGCTTGGCACGCGGCAAGCTCCGTGCGGACGGAACTGCGTGCCGCGCTCGATGTGGGCGCGAACACGATCCGCAACGGAATCTACGAGCTTGTCCGCTCGGGCGATCGCGCCGATGAGCTGCGGCACCTGGTCAGCACGTTCGACGGCAATCGTCACGTGCGCGCCATGCTGCTCGATGCGCGCGATCAGCCGGTCGCCGCCTCCGAGCTGTTCGTTCCGACGCAGCCGGCTCCCGGCTGGTTCCGTCGCCTGATCGGCGGCCGGACCGACGCTGTCCGCCTTCCGGTTCCACAGCTGGGCGACGGCGGTGGCGCCATCGTGCTGCAGGCCGATCCGGTCAACGAGATCGGCGAGGTGTGGGCCGGATCGCGCGACGCCGTGCTGGTGCTCGCGGGCTTTGCCCTGCTGAGCGCCTTGCTGATTTATGCCGTCATCGGGCGGGCTTTGCGCCCGCTCGAGAGCCTGTCGATCGCCTTCGAGCAGATCGGCAAGGGCAACTATCACGGCAGGGTGTCGGAGCATGGCCCGCCCGAGCTGACGCGGCTGGCGAGCGGCTTCAATCTCATGACCCGGCGACTCGCCACGGCGGCGGCGCAGAACCGCCGGCTGAACGAGCGGCTGCTGACATTGCAGGCGGAGGAGCGCGCCGATCTCGCACGCGATTTGCATGACGAGGTGGGACCGCTGCTGTTCGCGGTCGAGATGACCGCGGCCACGATCGAACGTCTCGCGGGCAGTGACCGCGCGAGCGACATCCCGATGCATGTGAGTGCAATTCATGATGCGGTCGGTCGGGTGCAGCGTCATATGCGGACGATCCTCGGCCGACTGCGGCCGATCAGGGCAATGGGTCTGGAGGCCGCAATCGGTCGGCTGACGGCATTCTGGCGCAGCCGCCGTCCCGACATCGCATTCGCGGTAGATGTCTCGGTCGAGGAGGATCGGATCGGCGACGATCTCAAGGAGACGATCTACCGAGTCGTCCAGGAAGGCGTGAGCAATGCGATCCGGCACGGCAAACCGGCGCACGTGAAGATTGCCATCGCGCACGGCGATGATGGAATTCGCGTCGAGGTGACGGATGACGGTATCGGCATGACGGCGGATGGCATGACCGTGCGTGGTCCCACGCAGGTCGGACTGATCGGCATGCGCGAGCGCGTGATGGCAATGGCCGGTTCGCTTGCGATCCAGCAGGGCCGCAACGGAAGAGGGCTCGCGCTGGTTGCCTCCTTGCCGTGCCTGAATGCGCGGCGATCACAGCACGTGGACGCGCCCGAATGAAAATCCTGCTGGTCGACGATCATGTGATTGTCCGGTCCGGCCTGCGCAATCTGCTGATGTCGGTGTCGGACGCACAGATTTCCGAGGCCGCAACCGGGCGCGATGCTCTGCTGCGGTTGCGACAGGACCGCCCCGACCTTGTGCTGCTCGATCTCAATCTGCCGGGCATCGGCGGCCTGGAGTTGCTGCGCAGAATGCTGCTAGAGGACAAGGCGGTGCGCATCCTCGTGCTGAGCATGCATGCGGAGCCGCTGTACGCTGCGCGCGCGATGGAGCTGGGTGCGCGCGGCTATCTCAGCAAGAATGCATCGGCCGAAGAACTGTTGACCGCGGTGCGGCGCGTGACGGAGGGCGGCCGGTACATCGAGAGCGAGATCGCGCAGGAACTGGCAGTGCAAACGGTGTCCCCCGGTCATGGTCTGCAGGACCTGACGGAACGGGACCTCGAGATCATGCGGCTCATGGCCGAAGGCATGAGTTTGGCAGAGATCGCGGATGCGCTTGGCATCGGCTACAAGACGGTCGCCAATGCGTGCAGCCAGATCAAGGCCAGGCTCGGCGTGACGCGCACGAACGAACTGGTTCGCCTCGCGATGACGCTCGGGATTGCCTGACCGCAGGATCGGTAACTCCTCATAGTCATCCCCGCGAAAGCGGGGACCCAGTTGCCGCCTGGGTTCCCGCTTGCGCGGGGATGACGAGAAGAATGGGCGGGGATGACGACAAGTACGGAAGGCTGGTCGCAACCGACGCAGTTGTACCAGACCCCCTTGATGCTGACACTCGATCGCCGCTCTTATCGTCATGCCGACGGAGGTCGGCATCCACGACTTGCCTTGCCGGGATAAGCAAAGATGTGGATGGCGGGCCTTCGCCCACCATGACGGGGAGCACCAGCCGGAGAGGCAATCTTATTGTCACATGGTATTACAGCAATTTGCGGCGAGCCTTCACCGGCTCTCCTGCCAGCTTGCCCGCACCTGGATCTCGCACTGGAACTGCAGCGGCCCTTGGCAATATCCCCACAGACAGATCCGCGTATTGCCGGTGTCCACCCTGGTCCGGGCCTCGGCCTTTTCGACCTTCCAGTCCGGGTCACCGCCGGGGTCCATCATCCGCGCGGTGACCACCTCGGTCTTGACGGACTCCGGCGCAATCTTCCACCCCGCTTGCGCAGTGGCACAGCTCTCGTTCGTCAGCATATGGGTCGGTGTTTCCGCGCGCAGGATCAGTGCCGTCTCGTGCACCTCGAGCCCGTTGGAAACTGTTCTGGTTTCCGCTGCTGCATGCGCGAGGGCACCATAGGTGATGACGGCGGTCAAAGCCAAGGTCCATCCGATCCGGCTGCGTCGCACGTCGTCCCCCTCTGGCATTGACCTGATGACTTCTAGCTGATTCCGGCTTGCCCCAAAACACGATCGGGGGCCTGCGTGACAATGACGACCGCGGCTGATAGCGTACTGAAAACGAGTGCCAGGGCAGGAGATGTTGGCCGTTGACGAATGATTCCTACGAACGCGGTACCATCGACCAGGCAGCCCACCAGAATGCGGATACTGATGCAGCGGCGCCCGACGGAACCGTGCGTGGCACACCGTGTCCCTGCGCAATCGCGACGACGGGGCGGCGGGCGCTGCTCGCCGCCGGCGTCGGCTTTGGTGTCGGGCTGGCTGCGAAGGCGGCGGGCGCGCAAGACGATCCGACCCATGATCGGCCGAGGGAGGGCGATCTGCTGGTCAAGGCGGGCGATACTGCCCCGACGGCGCTGACGCCGGACGACATCCCGCTCGGCGCCGGACAGATCCTGGCTTGGCCGATGGATCCCGCCGGCAGCGTCGTGCGCGATGGCTCGCGTCTCAACAAGGTGCTGCTGCTGCGGCTCGATCCGGCGGTCTACGATGCACAGACGGCGGAGCGCTCCGCGGGTGGCGTGGTGGCCTACTCGGCGATCTGTCCGCACACCGGTTGCGAGGTGGTGAACTGGCTCAATGATCAGCAGATTCTCGACTGCCCGTGCCATAACTCCGAATACGATCCGAAAGCCGGTGCGCGCGTGGTCAGTGGGCCGTCGCCGCGAGGGCTGGCGGCGCTGCCGCTGCGCATCGTGGACGGCAGGCTGATGGTTGCGCGGCCGTTCATCGGTCGGTTGGGAATCCAACAGATCTGAAATCCAACAGGCGTGTCCGATAACAACGAAGGAGGGAACCGGTGCTCGACAAACAAAACAAGTGGCGTGCGACAGCAGTTGCCGCGCTGACGCTTGGCTTGCTCACTTCCTCTGCGCTCGCCCAGCAGCCTGGGCCCAATCCGCCACCGGCGCCACCGGCCGCACCCGACCCCATGCCGCCCAACGGCGACCCGGTTGCCACGCCGCTGCCACTCGCGCCTGAACTTTCTTCGTACAAGCCGGTCACCGCCGATCGACTGAAGCAGCCCGATGACGGCGACTGGCTGATGTTCCGCCGCACCTACAACGGCTGGGGCTACAGCCCGCTCGCCCAGATCACCACGGCGAACGCCTCGCACCTGCACCCGGTGTGGAGCATGGCGACCGGCCAGGTCGAAGGCCATCAGGCGCCGCCGATGGTCAACAACGGCGTCATGTTCGTCGCCACGCCGGGAAACCAGGTGCTGGCGATCAACGCCAAGACCGGCGATCTGCTGTGGCGTTTCAAGCGGCCGATTCCCGAGGACATGCTGCAATTGCACCCGACCAGCCGCGGTGTCGGGCTGTGGGGCGACAAGGTGTTCTTCGCCGCGACCGACGCCGACTTGTCGCGCTGGATGCGCGGACCGGAAAGCAGGTGTGGAGCTCCAAGGTCGAGGACTACACGAAGGGCTACTACATGTCGCTGGCGCCGCTGGTGATCGACGGCAAGGTGCTGGTCGGCTCGTCTGGCGGCGAGCTCGGCGTGCGCAGTTTCGTCGTTGCATTCGATGCGGACACCGGCAAGGAACTGTGGCGCACGTATACCATACCCGCGCCTGGCGAACCCGGCAGCGAGACGTGGCCGCAGGGCAATCAGTGGAAGACCGGTGGCGGTTCCGTGTGGGTCACCGGCGTGTTCGATCCGGAGACCAATTTGACATTCTGGGGCACCGGCAATGGCGGCCCCTGGATGGGCGATCAAAGGCCTGGCGACAATCTCTACACTGACTCGGTCATGGCGCTCGATGCGGCGACCGGCAAGGTCAAGGGATATCACCAGTACGTTCAGAACGAGTTCGTGGGACTGGGACGAGGTGTCGCCGCCGATCATCGTGGACTACATGCATGATGGAAAGACGGTGAAGGGTCTCGTCGATGTCGCGCGCGACGGCTATCTGTGGATGCTCGAGCGCACCGCCGACAAGATCAACTTCGTCGCCGGTCAGCCCTTCGTCTACCACAACACGTTCACCGCCCTCGATCCGAAGACCGGCCATCCGATCGTGGCGCCGGAGCACAAGCCGGGCACCGGCAAGCTGGCCGATTTCTGCCCGAGCCTGTGGGGTGGCAAGGACTGGCCACCGGTGGCCTACAGCCCGAAGACCAAGCTGCTTTACATCCCGGCCAATGAAAACCTGTGCGGGGCGATCGTTGGGCGTCCCGTTACCTATGTCGCGGGTCAGCCTTATACCGGCGTGACCAGTTGGCTCTATCTCCGCAAGGGCGCCGACCATATCGGCGAGGTCCAGGCATGGAACCTCGACACCGGGAAGAAGGAGTGGACGCACAGCTACGGCATGAGCCAGAACTGGGGACCTCTGTTGGCGACCGCCGGCGATGTGCTGTTCGAGGGCGGCACCAACGACCGCAAGTTCCGCGCACTGGATGCGACGAACGGCAAGGTCCTGTACGAGATCGGTCTGCCCTCCGGCGTCAACGGCGTTCCAATGTCGTTCCAGGTCGACGGCAAGCAGTATGTTGCCGTGCAGAGCGGATGGGGCGTCGATGCGGCGCGCATGCAGCTGCGGCTGAACCTGGTGCGGCCCGGTGCGTATCCCGAGGTGCCGCAAGGCGGCTCGATCTGGGTGTTCGCTGTCGATTGATGCTTGGCAGGGGACAGTCGAATCAGCTGATGACACACTGACTTGCTTCCGCACGTCATGCCGACCCACGGGTCGGGCCAGAGGCCCGCCCGAGGACAGATTCCGGTCGGCATCCACGACTTTGCCGCTCGCACGCAGAAAAGACGTGGATGGCGGGCCTTCGCCCGCCATGACGGTGTGACCATCGGCCGCTCGGGTTGCTTCGGCGCATCGCACCGTGCTTGGTTGCGCGATGTGCTCGAGATCGTTGGCGGGTTGGGTGTCGTTGGTCGTGGCTGCCGTGTCCGCTTGCGGTACGGCCGCGGCGCAGGATTTCCGCTCGGGTCTGTCGGCCTACAACGGCGGCGACTACGCGCGTGCCTTCCATGACTGGCTCGGCCTGGCGGAACAGGGCGATGCGGCAGCAGAGGCTGGCATCGGCTTCCTGTTTCACAAGGGACTTGGCGTGACGCAGGACGACGCCGAGGCCGCGACGTGGTTTGTCAAGGCCGCGGAACAGGGGCAGGCCGAAGCACAGTTGCTGCTGGGGACGCTGTTCTTCTTCGGACAGGGCGTGCCGCAAAGTTACGTCTCCGCTTTCGCCTGGTGCGACATTGCCGAGACGAACGGCCAGTCGGATGCGTTGGAATGCCGCGATGCATCGCTGGAACACATGACGCCCGCCGAGATGGCGCAATCCTTCAAGATCGTCAGCGAGTGGCTGGGCAGGCATCCGCAACCCGCGCCTTGACGGTGCGCCTGTGCCGGCACCGGTTCGCGGTGTTCAGTTGTTGAGATGAAACCGGATCGGGACTTCGGCGACCGCGGGCAGAGACTTCCCGGCCTGCGTTGCTGGAATGAACCGCCACTGACGCACCGCCGAAAGAGCGGCCGCGTCGAGACTTGGATGGCCGCTTGACCCCATCACTTCGACGTCGAGCGGCATTCCGTCCGCGGATACGCTGACGCGCAGCACCACGCGTCCTTCTTCGCCGCGCCGCCGCGCAATTTCGGGGTAGGTCGGCGCTCGGTTCGTCTCCATGCCGGCGACCGGTCGCGGGGGAACAAGCGCCGCGGTCACGGACGGGCCGGCAGGACCGATCACAGCTGATTGCTGCTCTGCTGGCGCGGCAGAGTGCGGCGGTGCAGCAGCGAGCGGCGTGGTCGGGGCGGTGCGGGCATGTGTAGCGGGCTGCCTTGGCGCAGGCCTTTGCACCGGAGGCGGCGGTTCCTTTGGGGCGGGCTCTGCATTTTCTGTCTGCGCGGGTGCGGGCGCCGGCGGTGTTGGAGCGGGTATTTCTGGCGCCAGTGGGACAGGCGGCGGTGTTGGCTCGGTCGCCGGTGTCTCGTCGTTGTGTTCAGCGGGCGCTGGCGCAACGTTGTCGATGATGGGTGATGCCACATCGGCCGCCGATGGCAGTGCGGCCGGTGCAGGTGCGAACACCATCGCGATACTCGATTCTGGTGGTATGGCAGGCGGTTCCGTGCGCCTTGGGAGGAACACCATCGCCGCGAGAAGGACCGCAGCATGGGCCAGAAGCGATAGACCGATCGCTGAAAACTCTGGAGTTCGTGCGCGACCAACCTGATGCCGCGCGTCGCGCGGTTCCACCGTTGGGAGTTCGAGAGCGGTCGCCGCTACCGGCCTCGAGGACAAGGGTGGCGCTGAGGAAAAGTGCTCCCCCTCCCCTTGCGGGCTTGGGCCGCGAAGCGGACCAAGGCTGGGCGGAGGGGTGGCACCAGCACAGGGCAAGCTGGTGGCGTCAATGCCAAACTTGACGGCGTGCCGCTGTCCCCTCCCCCCAACCTTGGTCCGCTTCGCGGCCCAAGCCCACAAGGGGAGGGGGAGGATCCGGGGCCGGCCCGCGCTCTTCGTGCCGCCGATAGGTTCAGTCCCGGCCCGTTGCATGATCCACGGCGGCATAAGACAGCAGCGTGCTCATTTTTGGCTGCAGTGACCCAGTGCCTCCTTGCCGATGGAGAATACCGCGCCCGCCTTGACCTCGACGCCTTTCACGATGCAGCTGCGGCCGGTCTTGTCGGTGAATTTGACATCGTAGCGTCCGGTCGAGATGCCGGTGATCGGCAAGCGCTCATCGAAATCCACCGTGCCGTCCGGATCGTTGCGGCACTGATCGGCGCCCCAATCCGTGGTGCCCGCCGGCGCCAGGTTCAGATGCGTGATGGTCTCGCCCGTCAGGTTCCAGAACCGGGTGCGTCCGCCATCCGCTGCCTGCGCCGCACCCACCGCGGCGACAATCATGAGGGCCGCTATGATTGGCCAGGATACGATGTTCATGGTCTGTCCGTCGCCGCATTATTTGAGACGGATGGCTGCTTGATTGAGTGACCGGGACAGCGCATCTCGCGCATCGATCCTATGCCGCCAGCCTGCGATGAGGCAAGCTGCGGCCACAACGTCCCGCATGCGAGGTTGGAATGGCAACTGTCCTCTGCCGGATCATCGTGGCGCTTGCACTGTGCGGGCCGGTCTTCGCGCAGGCCGGCCAAGCTGAGGACAGCGCCGGTTACGCCACGGCGACCCGCGCGGAGTATGTGTTCGCCTGCATGGCCACGAACGGCGGCACGCCGCAGTCGCTGCAGCGCTGCTCCTGTGCCATCGACGTGATCGCCTCCGTGCTGCCGTACGACAAATACGAGAAGGCCGAGACCGTGCTGCGCATGCGCCGCAGCGTCGGCGGATACCTCAACCAGGAGTTCCGCAGCGCGTCCACCAACGACTTCGTACGCGAACTCGAGGAGGCGCAGGCCGAGGCCGAAGTCCGCTGCTTCTGAAGCTGCCGGCGATGGGTGTCAGACGCGCGTCGCGGGCCACGCCTGGGTGAACGTCTTGCCCTCGCTGTCCTCCATCTCGGCGCGGAAGCTGGTCGCGCCGTTGGGGTGGTAATCGAAGCGGAACTCCGGGTTCTCGGAGATCGAAATGCCGCTCTCGATGGCGAGCAGCAGATCGTCGCCCTGCCAGACGCGCACCGATTTGACGAACTGCGCGGGCACGTAGAGGCGGGTCACCTGGTCCATCTGCATGCCCGAGAAGTTCGGGTGGCGGATCATGAGCTGTGCCTCGCGGACCTCGGGGTCCGCACCGGGCGTGGGGGTGAACTGACGGAACCGCATCGTGCCGAGCGGGATCGCATCGGCCTCCTGCTTTGCGGCGGGAGCCGAGCAGCCGCCGGCGGCCTTGACGTAGTGCTGCGCCGCGTAGAGCTGTCCGTCGCTCAGCTCGGCGACGGCATGCACGTTGGTGTAGGAGTCGACGCGGACCCGCGTGGACAGCGACCGGACGCCGCTGGTGGCGCCGAGCGAGAAGACGGCGGCAAGCGGCGAGGGATTTTCGTCGATCACCAGTGTAATGCCGCGAATGCTGCGGGCGTCGCCGCCACGCCAGCAGGCTGCGGATGCCGACCGGTACCAGTGCCGCGTCCTCCGCGCGATAGGGGGCGTCGATCGCTATGACCGCGCTGCCGTCCTGGACGGTTCGACCGTCGAAGATCTGCGCGGCGAGTGACGGCCAGGGGTCCTGCGGGGCGGGCGCCTGCGCGCTTGCGCGTCGGCCGATCGCGCCGAGGGCCGCCGCCGCCAGCAGCGTCCGACGACCGCAGCAGATGCGTTTGTTGCGTGCTCATGATCGCTCCCGATGGCGGTCTATAGCACGTTTTCGGCGCCCTATCACGGGTCCTGTCCGGCGGATATGATCACTTGCTCGCAGGCGCGTTCGCACCGCCGGCCACGGTCTGGACGCCATCCGCCCGATCTGCTAGCGTCTCATTGCTGACGGGATGAAGCGATCTGCGTTGGCTGGCGCGCGTTCAGTAACCACAAGAAACGAGGAGTTACCATCATGGCTTGGTCACGCCCGAAGCTCCGGGAAATCTGCATCGGCATGGAGATCAACGGCTACTTCGCCGGCAAGATCTAGCCGTACGCGGCTTCGCCTTCACGAATGACTGACCGAGCAGCCGGGCTTACGGGACTGGTGCTCGGTGCGGCGGCTGGTGGCGGGTTCCCGCAGTGGAACTGCGGGTGCCGCCAGTGCGCGCTCGCGCGTGCAGGCGACCCAAGGGCACGTCCGGCAACACAGGCGAGTGTCGCCGTCAGCGGCAACGGCGACTGAATGGATCGTCGTCGGTCGCGTCGCCCGACCTGCGCCAGCAGATCACACAGACACCACGGCTTTGGCCGAGGACCGCTGGACGCGATTCACCGATAGCTGGCGTGGTTCTGATCGGCGGCGACGTCGATGCGATCGCCGGGCTGCTGGTGCTGCGCGAACGGCAGACATTCACCGTTTACGCGCCGCGTCCGTTGCTGGACCTGCTCGACGCCAACCGCATCTTCGATGTGCTCGATCCCTCGTTGGTGCAGCGGGTGGCGCTCGACGCCGCAGGAGCCGGTGCCATGCGGCGGCGGGCTTATGCTGACGCTGCTGCCGATGCCGGGAAAGGTTCCGCTGTACCTGGAGGATCGCGGGGCGACCCAGCCGGAACCCGGACCGAACTACGCCGCGCTGTTCCAGGCGAACGGCCGCAGCGTGATCGTCGCGCCGGCCTGCGCCGAGATCACCGACGCGGTGCGCCGGCAGCTTCGCCAGGCCGACCTGCTGTTCTTCGACGGCACGCTGTTCACCGACGACGAGATGATCGCGGCAGGGCTGGGCCAAAAGACCGGACGCCGGATGGGACATGTGCCGGTGAGCGGACCCGGCGGAACGCTGGAAGGGCTCGCCGACCTGCCGGGCCGACGCGTCCTGCTGCACATCAACAACACCAACCCGATTCTGCTCCTGGACTCGCCGGAGCGGCGGCAGGTCGAGGCGGCCGGTTTCGAGGTCGCCTATGACGGGATGGAGGTACGGATTTGAACGACGCGCTCACCCCGACCGACCTGGAAGCCCGCCTGCGCGAGCTCGGCGCGGAACGCTACCACAACCTGCATCCGTTCCATCGCATGCTGCACGGCGGCAAGTGCACCAAGGCGCAGGTGCAGGCCTGGGCGCTCAACCGCTACTACTACCAGGCGATGATCCCGCTGAAGGACGCCTCGCTGATCGGCCGCTGCGAGGACGAGGCGCTGCGGCGCGAATGGCGCAAGCGGCTCGAGGACCATGACGGCGACGAGAACCGTCCGGGCGGCATCGAGCGCTGGCTCAAGCTCACCGACGGCCTCGGCCTGGACCGCGACGCGGTGACTTCGACGCGGCTGCTGCTGCCGGCGACGCGCTTCGCCGTGCAGGCCTATGTGCATCTGGTGCGCGAGCGCAGCCTGCTGGAGGCGGTTGCCTCCTGCCTCACCGAGCTGTTCTCGCCGCAGATCATCACCGAGCGCATGGCGGGGATGCTCGCCCATTACGACTTCATCACGCCGGAGATCATGCTGTATTTCGACAAGCGCCCGCCGCAGGCCGAGCGCGACGCGAAGTTTCGCCCTCGACTGGGTGAAGCAGCATGCGCGCACGCGCAGAACAGCAGCAGGCGGTGGTCGATACGCTTGCGTTCAAGTGCGACGTGCTGTGGTGCATGCTGGATGCGCTGCATTATTCCTATGTCTCGCCCGGGCTGATCCCGCCCGGCGCTTTCGTGCCGGCTGCCTCCGATGCCTGAGACCGGTGCGCCGAAGCTGCCGGAGCGCCCGCGCCTGGCACCCGGCGTCCGCCTGCATTTCGACACGACGCGCGAGGCGTGGGTGCTGCTCGGACCGGAACGGGTGATCGAGGCCGAAGGACCGGCCAGCGAGATCCTCCGCCGCTGCGACGGCAGCCGGACCGTCGGCGAGATCGTCGATGAGCTCGCCGCACTTTACACCGCCGATCGCGCGGAGATCGAAGGCGACGTGAACGAGATGCTGGCCGAACTCGCGAGCGAAGCGGATGCTGGCGGCATGAGCGGACCGGCACTGTCGGGCGCCGCTCGGGCTGCTGGCGGAACTTACGCATCGCTGTCCCCTCGCCTGCCCATATTGCTCGAACCCGCTGACCTTGGACAGCCGGGCCGACGAGCTGGACACGGCGACTTGGGCGCGCGTGTTTCGCGAGGCTGCCGCGATGGGCGTGCTGCAGGTCCACCTGTCGGGCGGCGAACCCGCGTCGCGCCGCGACCTGGTCGAGATCGTCGCCGCCGCGCGCGACGCCGGGCTCTACACCAACCTGATCACCTCGGCGATCGGGCTCGATGCGGCGCGTCTCGAACGGCTGAAGGAGGCCGGGCTGGATCATGTGCAGCTTTCGCTGCAGGACGTGGATGCGGAATCCGCCGACCGGATCGCCGGCTATCCCGGCGCGCACACGCGGAAACTCGCCTTCGCGCAATCCGTGGTGCGGCTCGGCCTGGCGCTCACCGTCAATGCAGTGATCCACCGCGCCAACATCGATCGCGTCGCCGCGCTGGTGGAGACGGCTGCAGTCGCTCGGCGCCGGGCGGGTGGAAATCGCCCACGCGCAGTATTACGGCTGGGCGTTGCGCAACCGCCAGGCCCTGATGCCGACGCGCGAGCAGGTCCACCGCGCGATGCAGGAGGTGGAGCTTCTCCGAGCGCACTATGCGGGCCGCCTGGTGATCGACATGGTGGTGCCCGATTATTACGCGCGGCGGCCGAAGGCGTGCATGGGCGGCTGGGCGAGCCGCTCGCTGAACGTGACGCCGTCGGGGCGCGTGCTGCCGTGCCACGCCGCGGAAACGATTCCGGGCCTGGAATTCTGGTCGGTGCGCGACCGGACGCTGGCCGAGATCTGGCGCGATTCGCCGGCATTTCAGGCATTCCGCGGCACCGACTGGATGGCCGAACCGTGCCGGTCCTGCGATCAGCGCGAGATCGATTTCGGCGGCTGTCGCTGTCAGGCGCTGGCGATCGCCGGCGACGCGGCGGCGACCGATCCGGCCTGCGAGTTTTCGCCGCATCATGCGCGCATTCTGGCGCTGGCCGAGCAGGAGTTCGCCGGCAGCGACATGCACTACGCGTATCGCGGGCGCGCGGCGCGCGCGAGCGCTACTCCCATTCCAGCTCGCTGAACGCCGTGGTCGCGTTGCGCGCGTTGTAGTCGTCGAACAACTGCCAGCGCGACTGTTCCGAACGGCCGATCTCGGTGACCGCGCGTGCGAGTGGCGTGCCCGCCGCGATCAGGCGCCGCGCATCCTGCGCCAGCACGGTGAGATAGCGCCGCTCGTCGTCCAGGGCCTGCGGCCAGGGCGCGGCCGTGCCGCCATGCCCAGGCACCACGATCGTGGCCGGCACCTGCGCCAGGCGCGTCAGCACGGAGAGCCATCCGGTGAGACTGCCGTCCACGACCGGCACGTGCTGCAGAAACAACAGGTCGCCGGCGAACAGCACGCCGGTCGTCTCGTCCAGAACAGTGAGGTCGCAATCCGTGTGCGCGGCCGGTGTCCACGCCGTCAGCCGCAGGCGCCTGCCGCCCAGATCGAGTGTGGTCTCGCCGTCCACCAGAAGCGTCGGCGGCACAATCCGCACGGCCTGGATGGCCTCCTCGCCGAGTTGTTCACGGTAGGAGCGAAGATAGAAGATCCCGCGCCGCGCCAGCGCGGACGGCAGGTTATGGTGGCCGACGAACGTCGCGCCGGGACCGAACGCCGCGTTGCCGAATATGTGATCCGGGTGATCGTGCGTGTTGATCACGTAGCGGACCGGCCTGTCGGTGATGGCTCGGACCGCCAGCAGCAGACGTTCCCCCACGGCGACGCTGCCGCCGGTGTCAACGACGGCGACGGAGTCCTGTCCAACGATGATGCCGAGATTGGCGATGTCGCCGGCATTGTCGGGCGTGGTCAGCGCGATCTGTCCGAAATGCGCGTAGTCGCCGGCGGCGACTTCCTCCACCGCGAGCGGCGTGGCCGGTGCCGGCTGCGCCTCGGCCGCGCCCGTGCACATCATGAATATCGCACAGGCCAGTACACGGATGGCCGGCATGGCGCGCACCCCGCTTCTCCGATTGTCAGCAGCCGTCATGGCGGCGCCCCGGTGTCAAGTCACGGACGAAACCGGCCGCGGCGCCGGCATGTTGACGACCGCGTACCCGGCATTGCATAAAGTTATCGACTTCCGGTTTCCATGGATGCCCGCAGTTGGGAGGGTGGGCATTCGCCTGGTCGAGACCGTGAGCGTCGGCCACAGAACAACGAACATGGGCCGGCTCGCCTGGGCATGCTGTCGGATAGACCTGCCTCCCAACTGAACCTGGATGCAACTGGTGGACTGATCCTCGTATCGTCCACCGCGAGCGAGAACAACACGGGAGGGATTTATGCGACGCACTTCGGCGCGAGTTTGGCTCACGGCAACCACACTTGTGGCGTCCGGCCTGCTGATCGGCGCAGCGACGCTGCACAGCGCGGCCGCTGACGACCTTGTGAAGATGCAGGCGAATGCGAAGGACGTGGTGATGCCGACCATCACCTACGATAACCAGCGCTATTCCACGCTCAGTCAGATCACGGCGCAGAATGTCGGCAAGCTGCAGGTTGCGTGGACGTTCTCCACCGGCGTGCTGCGCGGCCATGAAGGCGCACCGCTGGTCATCGGCGATACGATGTACGTTCACGCGCCGTTCCCCAACACCGTCTTCGCGCTCGACCTGAACCACGACGGAACCATCCTGTGGAAATACGAGCCGAAACAGGATCCGAACGTCATTCCGGTGATGTGCTGCGACACCGTCAACCGCGGCCTCGCCTATTCGGATGGCAAGATATTCCTGCACCAGGCGGACACGTCGCTGGTGGCGCTCGATGCGAAGACCGGCAAGGTGGTCTGGTCGGTGAAGACCGGTGACCCCGGCAAGGGCGAGACCGGCACCGGCGCGCCGATGGTCGTCAAGGACAAGGTGTATGTCGGCGTGTCCGGCGGCGAATTCGGCGTGCGCGGCTGGGTCACCGCCTATGCGACGGCCGACGGCAAGCAGATCTGGCGCGCCTATTCGGAAGGCCCGGACAGCGATGTTCTGCTCGATCCGCAGAAGACGATGGTGCTCGGCAAACCGGTCGGCGCCGACTCCAGCCCGAAGAGCTGGGAAGGCGATCAGTGGAAGATCGGCGGCGGCGACACCTGGGGCTGGTATTCGTACGATCCCGCGCTGAACCTGATCTATTACGGATCGGGCAACCCCTCCACCTGGAACCCGAAGCAGCGGCCCGGCGACAACAAGTGGTCGATGACGATCTTCGCCCGCGATGCCGACACCGGCATGGCGAAGTGGGTCTATCAGATGACGCCGCACGACCAGTGGGACTACGACGGCGTCAACGAAATGATCCTGGCCGACCAGCAGATCAACGGCCAGACGGTCCCGACGCTGGTTCATTTCGATCGCAACGGGCTTGGCTACACGCTGAACCGCGCGACAGGTGAACTGCTGGTCGCGGCCAAGTTCGACCCCGCGGTGAACTGGACCACGGGCGTTGACATGAACAAGAGCAGCCCGAACTACGGCCGGCCGGCGGTGGTGGACAAGTTCGCCCCTGGCGTGGCCGGCGAGGACGTGAACTCGAAGGGCATCTGCCCGGCCGCGCTCGGCACCAAGGACGAGCAGCCCGCAGCCTATTCGCCTGACACCGCGCTGTTCTACGTGCCCACCAACCATGTCTGCATGGACTACGAGCCGTTCCGCGTGTCGTACACCGCCGGACAGCCTTATGTCGGCGCGACCTTGGCGATGTATCCGCCGCCCGGCGAAACCAACATGGGCAACTTCATCGCGTGGGACGCCAAGGCGGGCAAGATCGTGTGGTCCGACAAGGAGCAGTTCTCGGTCTGGTCGGGCGCGCTGGCGACCAAGGGCGGCGTCGTGTTCTACGGCACGCTGGAGGGCTATCTGAAGGCGGTCGATGCCAAGACCGGCAAGGAGCTTTACAAGTTCAAGACGCCGTCCGGCATCATCGGCAACGTGATGACGTATGAGCATGGCGGCAGGCAGTACGTGGCGGTGCTGTCCGGCATCGGCGGCTGGGCCGGCATCGGGCTTGCGGCCGGCCTTACCGATCCGCATGCCGGACTTGGTGCGGTCGGTGGCTATGCCGCGCTGAACAACTACACGGCGCTCGGTGGCGCGTTGACGGTGTTCGCGCTGCCGCCGAGCTGATCGCCACGTTTGACTTCGGCGTCGATTTCGCGGCCGGTTCCGTGGCAGAGCGCCACGGGCCGGCCGATTTTTCATCGCAGGCAAGGAAGCGCTCCGTGCAACGTGTTTTGCGAGCAGCCGCGGGCATTGCTGCGGTCATGACGCTGTCGGTGGGCGCTTACGCCGTCACCGATGGATCGGGCGATCCGGCAGCCGTGAAATCGGATGAGGGCAAGTGGGTCGACAAGGAAGGCAATCCGACGTTCAAGGTCGAATCCGACGGCGCGGTCGATTGGTACACCTATGTCGGGTTCACCCGGTATTCGTCCGAATGCCTGCGCTGCCATGGCCCCGACGGAATGGGCTCGAGCTATGCCCCCGCACTTGACGAGTCGATGAAACGCCTGAGTTATCCCGAGTTCTATGCGGTCGTCGCGGGCGGGAAGACAGAACGTCTCCGCTTCTCAGAGCCTGGTGATGCCGGCCAATGGCGACAACAAGAACGTCATGTGCTTCGTCGATGCGATCTACGTCTATTTGCGGGCGCGCGCCGACGACGCGGTCGGGCGTGGCCGTCCGGACAAGCATGCCGCGAAACCCGAGGCGTTTACCAAGGCCGAGGACGAATGCATGGGTTGATCGGAGCGCGCGCATCATGACGGCATTGCAGGTGGGGACGATCATCCGGCGCGCGCGGCTCGCCATTGGCGCCATTGGGCTGGGTCTGCTGATCGCCGGGCGGGTGTTTGCGCAGGCTCCTGGTCTCGGCACATCGGCGGAATTGGTGGATCCCAAAGTATTCCGGGTCTGCGCGGACCCGCGCAATCTGCCGTTCTCCGATGAAGCCGGCAAGGGGTTCGAGAACCGGATTGCCGAGTTGTTCGGCCAGAAACTCGGTGAGCCTGTCAGCTACACCTATTATCCGCAGGTGATCGGCTTCGTGCGCAACACGCTGAACGCTCTGCGCTGCGACGTGATCATGGGCGTGGCGGTCGGCGACAACCTGGTGCAGACCACCAATCCCTATTACCGCACGACCTATGCGCTGGTGTTCAAGCCAGGCGGCGGACTGGACGGAATTGAATCGCTCGGCTGATCCGCGGCTCAAGCCGGAGCACATCGGCATTGTCGCCGGCACGCCGCCGGCGACCGTACTGGTGGAACAGGGGCTGATGGCGCTGGCCAGATCCTATGCGCTCACCGTCGATACGCGGATTGATGCGCCGACCCACACGATGGTCAACGACATCGCGGCGGGGCAGATCGACGCCGGCGTGCTGTGGGGACCGATCGCCGGCTATTATGCGCAGCGTGCGACGCCGCGCCTCGCCGTCGCGCCGCTTCTGAAAGAGCCGGAACGGATGGACTTTCGCATCGCCATGGGCGTGCGCCCCAGCGACCAGGAATGGAAGCGCCGGCTCAATCGGCTCATCGCGGAAAACCAACCGGAGATCGACCGAATTCTCTCGGAGTACGGCGTGCCGCTGCTGGACGAGCAAGGCAAGCCGATCGCGCGGTGAACAGGGCCGGCCATCGCCTTGTCGCCGCGTTTGGCATCGTGCTGCTGGTCGGCGTCGCCGCAGCGCCGGACGCGCCGCCGCCCGAACCGCTGGACTACCGCATGGACGACTATCGTTCGCCCACGCCGGCCACGTTGCGCGGCGCGACGGTGCTTTCGACGGACGACGCACAGGCCACCTGGGAACGGCACGACGCGGTGTTCATCGACGTGCTGCCGCAGCCGCCGCGCCCGGTCGGCCTGCCGCCCGCGACGATCTGGCGACCGAAGCCGCGCGACGATGTGCCGGGCAGCATCTGGTTGCCGGATACCGGGTACGGCGCGTTGGCGCCGGTGATGCAGCAATACTTCGAGCATGGGCTGCGGCAGGCTACCGGCGGCAATCAGGACCGCGCGATCGTGTTCTACTGCCTGGCGAACTGCTGGATGTCGTGGAACGCGGCGAAGCGTGCGGTCGCGCTGGGCTATACGCATGTGGCCTGGTATCCGGACGGCACCGACGGCTGGACCGGGCATCACCTGCCACTTGAAGCGCGCACGCCGGCGCCGCGACCGCAGTCGGCCGAGTAAGCTTGCGCCGCCCCGGTCATTGCAGCTACTCCTGGATGATCCGTGCCAGCGCGAACAGCCGCTGTTCGATCTTGCCCGGCACGTCGCAGGCGTAACTCAACGCCTGTCGCCGGTCCCGGAAGACCTCCGCGTCCCAGGTGACCTGCTGCACCATCCGGTTGACCTCGCTTGCATCCGCGGAGGGATCCGCCTGCATCGTCCGCAGCTTTTCGTTGTCATCGCGAATCGCGGTGGCGAGTTCCTTCTGGCGGACGCCGAACCGGTCCAGCCCGACCATGACGGCGCCGCGTTCGTCGTCCAGCACGCTGAACAGGCCGGCGAGCAGTGCCAGCAGCCTCGCCTGCCGCTGTTCCCCGGCCTGTTGCGCGAATGCGCGGATCCTGTCCTGCGCCTGCTCGACCGGCACCCGGCGCTGCGCCAGTTCATGCACGAGATCGGCCAATTGCTGATCCTGCCGCCAATCGTTCTGGTGCTCATCGAGCGGCGGACCCGACCAGATCGCCGCAAGCGAGAGCCGCGGCACCTTGATCTGCTGGCACGGCCAGTCGGGATCGCGCGGCCCGGGCGGTGCGGCATCGGCCGCCGCCACCGCGAACATTGCGGCGAATACCAGTCCCGAAATGCGAAGGCGCGGGGAAAGAATCATCCGCCCGCCGCGACGTGCGATGAAGCCGCGCGCGGGATCGTATGCGATGATCGCGCCGGTCATGAACACGATCGTCATGACCACGACCACCGCGAGCGACATCCAGTCGATCTCGGCGTACAGTGCGAAGCGGATCAGCTCCACGGCATAGGTGAACGGGTTCAGCCGGCAGATCGCGTAGACGACCGGGCTTGACTGCTGCACCAGCCACAGCGGGTAAAGCGCGGACGAGGCGAAGAACATCGGGAAGATGACGAAATTCATCACCCCGGCAAAATTCTCGAGCTGGCGGATGGCTGACGACAGCAGCATGCCGAGCGCGCCAAGCATCATGCCGGACAGCGCGAGCGCGGGCAGCACGGTGACATAGCCCCAGAGCGGCGCCTCGACCCCCCAGAGCCATGCAACCACCAGATAGGCGTAGACCTGAAAGATCGACACCACGGTGCTCGCCAGCAGCTTCCCCGTCAGCAGGAACCAGCGCGGGAACGGGCTCACCAGCAGCATGCGCATGTTGCCCATTTCGCGGTCGTAGACCATCGAGAGCGAGGACTGCATGCCGTTGAACAACTGGATCATCGCCATCAGGCCGGGCGTGACATAGACCTCGTAAAGCACGTAGGTCTCGTAAGGCGGAATGATCGACACGCCGAGAATCTGGCGGAAGCCGGCGGCGAAGATGAACAGCCAGACCAGCGGGCGAACCAGCGCCGAGACGAAGCGCTCACGCTGATGCACGAAACGCAGCGCCTCGCGCCAGGCGATGCCGTTCAGGCAAATCAGGTACTGGCCGATCGTGAAGCCGGGGCTTCGGCCGGCAATGTCGCCCGCGCTCATTCCGACCCGCCAGGCGCTGTGCCGGTCAATGCGACAAACGCGCCGCGCATGTCGGCCGCACCGGTCGATGCCACAACGTCCGAAACATCGCCGGCGGCGAGCACACGCCCGCGATGCAGTACCACCACCGCGTCGTCATCGGTGACCTCGTCGAGCAGATGGGTGGCCCACAGCACCGCCACGCCGCGCTCGCGCACCAGCGAGCGGACATGGCGCAGGATGGTGGCGCGGGATGCAACGTCCAGGCCGACCGTCGGCTCGTCCAGCACCAGCACGCAGGGCCGGTGCAGCAGCGCGCGCGCGATCTCGACCCGCCGCATCTGGCCGCCCGACAATTTGCGCACCGCGTCCTTGGCGCGGTCGGCCAGCTCGATCTCCTGCAGCGCCGCGCGCGCGCGAACGCGGGCCTCGCGGCCGCCGATGCCGTGCAGCGCGGCGTGATATTGCAGGTTCTCCATCACCGACAGATCGAGATCGAGCGTGCGCGCCTGAAACACCACGCCGAGCAGGCGCAGCGCCTCGCCGGGCTCGCGCGACACGCGATGGCCGAGCACGTCGATCGAGCCCTGGCGCGTGTCGTAGAGCCGCGTGATCAGCGAGAACAGCGTGGTCTTGCCTGCGCCGTTCAGCCCGAGCAGCGCGGTGAAGCGCGACTGCGGCACGGTCAGGCTGACGTCCTGCAGCGCCTGGCGCGACCCGTAGGCGTGGCTTACGCCGCGCACAGCGAGCGCCGCCACACCAGGCATGGCATCGGCCGCAGTGCGGGGAGAAAAATCGGTGACGGCGGCGCTGGTCATTTCGGCGACACGACCACGCCCCACGGCAGGCGGCCGACCGGGATCGACTTCACCACGTCCAGCGAGGCGACGTCGATCACCGAGATGTCGTTGGAAAGTCCGTTGGTGGTCAGCAGGTATTTCTGGTCCGGCGTGAACGCCATCTGCCAGACGCGCTGCCCGACCAGCAGGTATTTTCGCACCTTGTAGGTCTTCGTGTCGATCACCGCGACGCGGTTGGCCGGTCCCATGGCGACGAAGGCGGTCGAATCATCCTTGGTGAACTGGATGCCCACCGGCTGGATCGCCTCGGCGCGAAGGCCCTGCACGTCGAACGATGATCTTGTGGGTCACCGCATGCTGCACCGGATCGATCACGCTGACCGTGCCGCCGAGTTCGGACGATACCCAGACCTCCGAGCCATCGTGCTTGAACATGGCGGCGCGCGGCCGCGCATCGACCAGCACGCCGGCCACCATTTTCCGCGTCTTGTAGTCGAGGAAATGCGCCATGTTGGTGGTCTCGGACGTGTTCACGATGGTCTGGCCGTCCGGGCTCACCGCCATGCCCTCGGGCTCGACCCCGGTCGGGATCTCCGCGATCATCTTGCGCGTGGGCACGTCGATCACGGTCACCATGTTGTCGTCCTCGTTCGACACATACAGCGGATTGCCGGAGACGTGCAGGGCGAAGGTCTCGGGATCCGGGCCGGACGGCAGGTTGCCGACGATGCGCAGCGTCTTGGCGTCGATCATCTGGATCGTGTCGTCGTCGCTCGCGCAGACAAGTATCAAGGTTCCGTCCGCGGTCATCGTTATGCCGCGCGGGCGCTGCCCGACCGGCACCGTCTGCACGGTCTTCATCTGGTCGAGATCGACCACGCTCATGGTGTTGTCGCGCTCGTTGGTCACGTAGGCGGTGAAGGCGCGCGCGGCGTCCGGTGTCGCCGCCAGCAGCAATCCGGCGAAACACCAGGCCGGCCATGCGCCACGCTTGTTCCGTGTCATTGCAGTTTGCATTTGGTTTCCGGCCGGTCGATGCCGAGCGTGTCGAGCTCCGTCACCTGGTGCAGGAAGCCCGGCTGCGGCGACACCGACACGACGGTGCGGCCGTCGGACAGCAGGATCGGTTGGCGAAGCTGCCAGTCCCAGTTGCGCAATGTGAGCTTCTGTCCCTTGTAGGCGGCGACGCCGAAATCCGCCCCCTTCATGTCCTGCATGATCTTTGCAGGATCAGCCGATGCGCTGCGACTGGCGGCCTCGCCGATCATGCGGCACGCGGTCCAGGCCTGCATGTCGAGTTCGGTCATGCGGCGATGCGCGACGCGGACGAAGCGGTCCTGAAGCTGCGCACCGCCCCAGGATTCGCTGCCCGGATCCCAGGTCACCGGCCGCAGTCCCGCCGATCCGGCGACCGGGCGCGCGTCCCAGGTGCGATACGGCAGGTAATCGCCGAACACGCTGTTTTCATCCGCCACCACCAGCACGTCGTAGTCCGGCAGTCCCTGCGTGAACACCGGTACCTGCTGCTGGGTCTGCACCACGCCGGAATCGGTTTGACGCGCGCCGCCGGTGTCGGTGTATTCGCGCTCCTTCACGATGCGTGCGCCGAAGCGCTTGGCCGCGCGGCGATAGGCGTCCGCCAGCAGCACATCCTCGGGGTGCGAACCATGGGCCAGCACCCAGCGCGACCATTTCTTCCATACGAGATACTGCGCCAGCGCGTCGGCGAGCATGCTGCGCGACGGCGCGACATGGATCACGTTGTCGCGACAGTCCTGCTGGCGCAGCGCATCGTCGGGCGCCTTGATGTTGAACAGCACGACGCCCTTGGCGCCGCCGGCGCCGGCGAGCTTCAGCAGACGGTCCGCCGGAACATCCGTCAGCACCAGCGCGATGCCGCGATCGGTCAGCGATGTGAGCATTGCCACCAGATCATCGTCGCCGCGCACCGGCGCATCCGACAGCTCGAAGCGCTGATTCATGAAGCGGCCGGTCGTGTCGTTGTCGCTCATCGCGAGCTTCGCGCCGGCCAGGCCGCCATCCGGCGGCTGCTTGTCCAGCAGCGAGATCGTCGGCTGCGGCTCGGTCCAGCGGAGGTAGCCAACCTGCACGGTGGCCGCGTCGGCACGCGCCGCGCGCGCCGCCAGCGCGAGCACCGCACCACCGGCCGCGCCTGCCATCAAGGCGCGCCGGCCGAACCGGTCGTGCCGCATCGGCGTTGGACGTTTCATTCGGACCGAGGATGGAGAACTCTTGATGGCCGTTCAAGCAGCGCCGCCGCGCCGAGGCCGTCGGATCGGGATATTCGGCATGAAATTCTGGCAATCCGCGCAGGAGATACTGTATCTGCCGCGGCAGCCTGGCCGCAGGGAAAGCCCAGGGGAAAGCCCAGGGGAAAGCAATGCAACTGGTTGACCTCGTTCTCCTGGCATGCACCCTGGCCAATCCGGGCGCCTGTCGCGAGTATCATCTCCTGTTCCAGACCGCGGGCTCTCTGCAGGCCTGCACGATGGAGGCGCAGCCCTACCTCGCCCAATGGGTCGGCGAGCATCCGAACTTCCGCGTGGCGCGCTGGTATTGCGCCTGGCCCGACCAGGAGGAGGAAAAAGGCTAAGCGGCACGTTGACAGCAGGCTGCCCGTATCTGCAACTTCCGCCCCGAAACGCAAATGGGAAGGAGGTCGCCGGGTGCTCCGTACAGCATTCGTTGCAACGACGCTGCTCATGGCGGGCCTGAGCCAGGTGCGCGCGCAGGACGCGGCGGCGGGCGAGAAGGTTTTCGTCGTGTGCCGCGCCTGCCATCAGATCGGTCCGAACGCCAAGATCGCGGTCGGGCCCGTGCTCAACGGCATCATCGGGCGCACGGCAGGCACCTACCCGGGCTACAACTATTCGCCGGCCAACAAGGACTCCGGCATCGTCTGGACGCCGGAGGAACTCGACAAGTATCTGACAAATCCTCAGGTGGTCGTGCCGCACACCAAGATGCTCTTTCCCGGCCTGAAGGAAGAGCAGAAGCGGAAGGACGTGATCGCGTTTATCGAGCAGTTCGGGCCGGACGGGGAAAAGAAGCAGTAGTCTTCGCCACAAGGGAGGTGACGTCATGAAGGTCCGTGCCGCCGTGGCCCGCGAGGCGGGCAAGCCGCTCAGCCTGGAGACGGTGGACGTCGAAGGCCCACGCGCGGGCGAGGTGCTGGTCGAGATCAAGGCCACCGGCATCTGCCACACCGACGAATTCACCCTCTCCGGCGCCGACCCCGAGGGCATCTTCCCCGCAATCCTCGGCCATGAGGGCGCGGGTATCGTGGCCGAGGTGGGCGCCGGCGTGACCAGCCTGAAGGTGGGCGATCACGTCATCCCGCTCTACACGCCGGAATGCCGGCAGTGCGAATATTGCCTCAGCCGCAAGACCAATCTGTGCGTGGCAATCCGCGCGACGCAGGGGCGCGGCGTCATGCCCGACGGCACCAGCCGGTTCTCGAGCAACGGGACGCCGGTGATGCACTATATGGGCACCTCGACCTTCGCCAACTTCACCGTGCTGCCCGAGATCGCACTGGCGAAGATCCGCGAGGACGCGCCGTTCGACAAGGTCTGCTACATCGGCTGCGGCGTCACCACCGGCATCGGCGCGGTGATCAACACCGCGAAGGTCGAGGCCGGCGCGCGCGCCGTGGTGTTCGGCCTGGGCGGGATCGGGCTGAACGTGATCCAGGGCCTGCGCCTGGTCGGCGCCGAGATGATCGTCGGCGTGGACCTCAACCCGAACCGCCGCGCGGTCGCGGAGAAATTCGGCATGACGCATTTCGTCAATCCGTCCGAGGTGCAGGGCGACCTGGTGCCGCACCTGGTCGAGGTGACGAAAGGCGGCGCCGACTACAGCTTCGAGTGCATCGGCAACGTGAAGGTCATGCGCCAGGCGCTGGAATGCGCCCACCGCGGCTGGGGCCAGTCGATCATCATCGGCGTCGCCGGGTCGGGTCAGGAGATCGCCACGCGGCCGTTCCAACTGGTGACCGGCCGCGTCTGGAAGGGCACCGCGTTCGGCGGCGCGCGCGGGCCGCACCGATGTGCCGCGGATCGTCGATTGGTACATGGAAGGCCGCATCAACATCGACGACCTGATCACCCATGTACTGCCGTTCGACCAGATCAACGAGGGCTTCGATCTGATGCGGCGGGGCGAGAGCATCCGCACCGTCGTGACGTACTGATTCCTTACCCTCGCCCACGCCCCCGCGCTGCCGGAGACTCAGGCCGGCAGCGCGCCGGAGGCCTTTGCGACATGGGTGGCGATCGCGTCCATCAGGGGCGGCGACAGGCAGTCGTACGGCTCGAGCCCAAGTTCCTTCAGCCGGCCGCGGATCCCGGCCATCTTGTCGGGCGACACGCCCAATTCGATCACCGACGACACGAAGGCGGCGAAGGCCGGCGGCGCCCAGCCTGCTTCCTGGAACAGTTCGGGGTGCACGAAGTCGAAGCCGTAGAACGGGTGCTTGGTGTTCTCGATCCGGCCGTACATGTGCACGCCGCAGCCCTTGCAGGCGTAGCGCTGGATCGCCGCACTGGGGTCCACGATCGCGAGCTTGTCGGCATTCTCGGTCACGCTCAGGTTGGCGCGCGGCACGACGGCGACGACGGAAAAGGCTGCGCCGGCCGGCTTCCAGCACTTGGTGCAGCCGCAGGCATGGTCGTACGCCACGTCGCCGGTGATCGCGACCTTCACCGGCGCCTGGGCGCATTTGCACACCAGCGTGCCGCCGGCAAAATTTCCCCCGCCTGCCTTGACCCCTTGATCGACGGACGGATGAATCGAAACCGTTCCGGACATGTTGCACTCCCCATGTTTGGTGGTGGCTGGACTCTGCCGATTTCGATGCTACGGCAAAGCAGGAGACCCGGCAATTCCGCAGGTTCGTGTACATTCGACCGGATAGTGACCCGGTGCGCCGCGCGGCCGGGCGGGGAAAATGCGGATGTCGTCGCAGCTCCACCAGATCGCCAGCCGTCGCCGCCTGCTGCAATTCATCGCCGCCAGCCCGTTGTTTGCGCACGCGGCGAACCCTGCCCTCGCGCAGGACACGCCATCGAGGCCGGCCGATCCGCTTGCTTGGGCGCCGCGCGACGTGGGCAGGCTGATCGAAAATCCCGCACAGGCGCTCGACGTGTTCGACTTCGAGCCCGTGATGCGGAAGACCGTGCCGCCGGCACATTTCGGCTACATGGCAACGGGTGTCGACGACGAGGTCACGCTGCGCGCCAATCGCGAGGCATTCCAAAAGCTGCAACTCCGCCCGCGCCGCCTGGTCGACGTCAACCGGATCGACATGCGGACGGAAATCCTCGGCACGACGTATGACTGCCCGATCGTCATCTGCCCGACCCCCAGCAACACCGCGTTTCATCCGGAGGGCGAGATCGCCGTCGCGCGGGCGGCAAAGGCGGGAAACCATCTGCAGATGCTGTCGACCGTCGCGACGACCTCGATCGACGACACGATCGCGGCGCGTGGCGCGCCGGTGTGGTTCCAGCTCTACCCGACGCAGAAATGGGAGGTCGCCGAAGCGCTGGCCAGGCGCGCCGAACGCGCCGGCAGCCCGACGATCGTGGTCACGTTCGATGTGCTGGCGACGCAGAACTGGGAGACGCTGTTCCGGCTGCGCCGCACTGACGACCGGCCCTGTGTGACCTGCCACGGCCGGACCATGCAGGACTATGTTGTCCGCAAGCCCAATTTCGACGGGATCGACCTCACCGGCGTCGGCTTCAACGCCACGAACCTGACCTGGGATTTCGTCAGGCGCCTGCGCGATGCGGTTCGCACCAGGATCGTGCTCAAGGGCATCCTGGCCCGCGAGGACGCCAGACTGGCCGTCGACAGCGGCGTTGACGGCATCATCGTGTCGAACCACGGCGGGCGCGTGGAGGACAGCGGCCGCGCCACAATCGATGCATTGCCGGAAATCGTCGAGGCGGTCAGCGGGCGCATGCCGGTGCTCGTGGACAGCGGCTTCCGCCGCGGCACCGATATCGTCAAGGCGCTTGCCCTGGGCGCGCAGGCCGTGTGCATCGGGCGGCCCTATCTGTGGGGTCGCGAGGCGTTCGGTCAGCCGGGCGTCGAACGGGTGCTCGAAATCCTGCGCATCGAGACGCGCGCGATCATGCAGCAGATCGGCGCGCCGTCCATCAGCCACCTCGCGCCGGCGATGGTACGGAGGGCGTGACGGTTGGGCACCGGTGCAGCCTCCCCCTGCGGGCGGGAGCTGGAGGAGGGTGTCGCGTCCCACCATTGCTGAGCGCGAGAGCCCGCTGATCAAGACCGCCGTGATGCCCACGAAAGCGGGCACCCGGAGCGGTAAGGCCGGCCGATTGCCGACGTCGCCTGGGCTCCCGCTTGCGCGGGAGCGACGATAACCACCACAGCGTCACCCACCACAGCGTCAACCACCGCAATGTCTGAAACCGCTACAGCGTCCGAAACGTCTATTGGCCCGCCACGAAGTATATCACCGCCCGACGCGCAACCGTTGACCGCGAAAGCCTCTCCCGCGCAGGATGTGCCGCCATGCTCCTTCTGATCGACAACTACAACTCCTTCACCTTCAACCTGTTCCACTTCCTGGGCGACGTTGGCGCGCGCTGCGAGGTGTGGCGCAACGACAGGATCACGGTCGCAGACGCGCTCGCCCGCCAGCCCGAGGCCATCGTTCTGTCGCCCGGCCCCTGCACGCCGAACGAGGCCGGCATCTGCCTGGACCTGATTACCGCCGCCGCGGGGAAAATCCCGGTGCTCGGCGTCTGCCTCGGCCATCAGGCGATCGGCCAGGCATTCGGCGGCAATGTCGTCCGCGCGCCGGTGCCGATGCACGGCAAGGTGTCCCGCATCTTCCACGCCGGCAGCGATATCCTGGAAGGGCTGCCCTCGCCGTTCTCCGCCACGCGCTACCACAGCCTGATCGTCGACCGCGCCACGCTGCCCGAGGTGCTGATCCCGACCGCCTGGACCGAGGACGGGCTGCTGATGGGCATGCGCCACCGCTCGCTGCCGATCTTCGGCGTACAGTTCCATCCCGAAAGCATCGCCAGCCAGCATGGCCATGAATTGCTGGCAAATTTCCTGGCCATCGCCCGTGGCGCCAATACGCCTGCGCGCGCCGCCTGACCGTGTCGAACAACCTGAAACCGGTCCTGGCCCGCCTCGCCGCCGGTGAGACGCTGACCGACGCCGAGGCCGAGACCGCGTTCGACATCATCATGTCCGGCGAGGCCACGCCGGCGCAGATCGGCGCGCTGCTCATGGCGATGCGGGTACGTGGCGAGACAGTGGCCGAACTTACCGGCGCGGTGCGCGCGATGCGCTCGCACATGACGCCCGTCGCCGCACCCCCCGATGCGATCGATGTCTGCGGCACCGGCGGCGATGCGGCCGGCACGTTGAACATCTCCACCGCGGTGACGTTCGTGGTGGCCGGGTGCGACGTGCCGGTCGCCAAGCACGGCAATCGTGCGCTGTCCTCGCGCACCGGGGGGGCGGACGTCCTTGCCGCCCTGGGTGTGAACGTCGATGTGCCACTGGAGCGGCTGGCCGATATCCTGCGCGCGGCGAACTGTGCCTTCTTGTTCGCGCCCCGCCACCATCCCTCGATGCGCCACGCTGCCGGCCCGCGGGTCGAGCTCGGCACTCGGACCATTTTCAACCTGCTCGGTCCGCTGGCGAACCCGGCAAAGGTGCGCCGCCAGCTCACTGGGGTATTCGATCCGCAATGGGCGCGACCGATGGCCGAGACACTCGGCCGGCTGGGCGGCGAGACGGCCTGGATCGTGCACGGCCAGGGGCTCGACGAGCTCACCGTTGCCGGGGAGAACCAGGTGGTGGCGCTGCAGGACGGATCTGTCCGCTGCTTCACCGTCACGCCGGAGGATGCCGGCCTGCCGCGCGCGCCGGTGGGTGCGATCCGCGGCGGCGATGCAGCGCTGAACGCGGCGACGCTGCTGGCGTTGCTGCAAGGTGCGACCGGACCCTACCGCGACACGGTGCTGCTGAACGCGGCTGGGGCGCTGATCGTGGCGGCTCGCGCGGGAGACCTCCGCGAGGGCGTCGCGCTGGCCAGCCGATCGATTGCATCTGGAGCCTCCCTCGCCGCATTGGATACGCTGCGGCGGGAGACCGCCCCACGCTGAGCCCGGGCGCCCGGTGAGGAGATCAGATGGCCGACAACGCAAATCCTCCACGGTCCGATGTTCTGGCGCGGATCTGCGCCGACACGCGGGCGGCGGTGGCGAGTGCCAAGGCGAGAACCAGCGTCGAGTCGCTGCGCTACGAGATCGGCATGCGGAACGACACGCCGCGCGGCTTTGGCTCGGCGCTGAAGGAGGCAGTCGCCGCGGGCAGTTACGGACTGATCGCAGAGATCAAGAAGGCTTCGCCGTCGGGCGGCCTGATCCGGCCCGATTTCGATCCCCCGGCGCTGGCGCGCGCCTATCGCGACGGCGGCGCCATTTGCCTCTCGGTGCTCACCGACTCGGCGCATTTCCAGGGCAGCCCGGACCATCTGATGGCGGCGCGCGACGCGGTGGACCTGCCGGTGCTGCGCAAGGACTTCATCCTCGATCCGTGGCAGGTGTTCGAAAGCCGGGCGATGGGCGCCGACTGCATCCTGCTGATCCTGGCCGCTGTCACCGACCAAGTGGCCTGCGAACTGGAGGGGCTGGCGCGGGCGCTCGACATGGACGTGCTCGCTGAGGTGCACGACCGGCGCGATCTGGAGCGTGCGCTCGGTCTGCAGACCTCGCTGATCGGCATCAACAACCGCAATCTCAATACCTTGGAGACCGATCTGGCGATCACGGAGGAGCTGGCGCCGTTGGTGCCGCCGGACCGGTTCCTAATCGCCGAGAGCGGCATCCGCAGCCATGCCGATGTGCGCCGCCTCGCTGCGGTTGGGCCGCATTGCTTTCTGGTGGGCGAGAGCCTGATGCGCCAGGCAGATATCGCGGCTGCGAGCAAGGCGCTGCTGGGACTCGGGACGTGAGCCAGGATTTTTCCCATTTCGACCAGCATGGACATGCGGCGATGGTGGATGTCGGCGCCAAGCCGGTCACCGAACGCACCGCGACGGCGCGGGCGCTGGTCACCATGCTGCCCGCCACACTCGCAATGATCCGCACTGGTGGGGCGAAGAAGGGTGACGTCCTCGGCGTGGCGCGGCTCGCCGGCATCATGGCGGCCAAACGGACTTCCGACCTTATCCCGCTCTGCCATCCGCTGCCGATCAGCGCGGTCACCGTCGACCTTGCGGCGGATGAAGCGGCGGGCTGGGTGGAGATCGCGGCGACGGTGCGTACCACCGGCCGGACCGGGGTGGAGATGGAGGCGCTGACCGCGGCCTCGGTTGCGGCGCTGACGGTCTACGACATGTGCAAGTCGGTGGATCGCGGCATGCGCATCGAGGCGGTGCGGCTGACCCACAAGGCGGGCGGCAAGTCGGGTGAGTTCGTGCAGGACTGAGCCCCGCATTGAGGCGTGAGGTGTTCGACCTCGCCGTGATCGGCGGCGGCGTGAACGGGGCCGGGATTGCCCGGGACGCCGCCGGAAGGGGGCTTTCGGTCCTGCTGTTGGAGCAGGGTGACCTGGCGAGCGGCACATCGTTCGCGTCGACCAAGCTCATCCACGGCGGGCTGCGCTACCTGGAGCACTGCGCGTTCCGCTTGGTGCGGGAGTTGCTGGCCGAGCGGGAGGTGCTGCTGCGGGCGGCGCCGCACATCATACGCCCGCTGCGCTTTGTGCTGCCGCACCATGCCGGGCTGCGGCCCCGGTGGCTGATCCGGCTTGGGCTGTATCTGTATGACCATCTGGGCGGACGCCAACTTCTGCCGCCGACGCGGGCGATCGATCTGCGTCGCGACCCGGCCGGCGTGCCACTGCGTCCAGAGTTCGCGCACGGCTTCGAGTATTCCGATTGCTCGGTGGATGATTCCCGCCTGGTCGTGCTGAACGCGCGTGACGCCGCAGCGCTGGGTGCGGATATCCGCACGCGCACGCGCTGTATCCGGGCGCGGCACGCGGATGGCGTGTGGCGTCTGACGCTGGAAGGAGGCGCGGAGGTGGGTGCGCGCGCGCTGGTGAATGCCGCCGGGCCGTATGTGTCGCGGGTTCTGGCCGATGTCGTGGGCGATACCGTCACACGGTGCGTTCGGCTGGTGAAGGGCAGCCACATCGTCGTGCCACGGCTCTACGCGCACGACCGCTGCTACCTCTTCCAGAACGCCGACGGGCGAGTGTGTTTCGTCATTCCGTATCAGGACAATTTCACCCTGATCGGCACCACCGACGAGGATTTTCGCGGCGACCCGGGTGCGGCGGCAAGCACGGCAGAGGAGGAGACGTATCTGTGCGGCGCCACCGGTACGTATCTGCGCCGGGCGGTCAATCCGGCGGACATCGTGTGGCGCTACGCGGGAGTGCGTCCGCTCCTGGACGATGGTACCGGCAAGGCGCAGGACGCGACGCGCGACTACGTATTGGAGTTGGACGCGCCTGCTGGCGAACCGCCCGTCCTGTCGGTGTTCGGCGGCAAGATCACGACGTTTCGCCGGTTGGCCGAAGCGGCAATGGCCCGGTTGGCACCGTTCTTCCCTGGATTGCAAGCCAATTGGACCGCGCGCGCCGCATTGCCGGGCGGCGATTTCCAGTGGGACGCGATCGGCACGGTGCAGGACGAGCTGCATCGGCGCTACCCGTTCCTGTCTGCGGCCACATCGCGACGGCTGGTGCGGGCGTACGGCACGCTGGCGGCCGGCATGCTGGGCGACGCACACGTCGCCGCCGATCTCGGCCGGTGCTTCGGTGCCGACCTGACCGAACGCGAGGTGGACTGGTTGGTGCGCACCGAATGGGCCTGCACCGCCGAGGACGTGCTGTGGCGGCGGAGCAAGCTGGGATTGCGGTTCAATGCGGCGGAGGCCGCAACGGTGGACGAATACCTCGCCCGCATGCCCGCACGGTACCTTGATCAGGGTGAGCGGGCCAAATTCCCACACGGCACGGGTCCTGTTGCCGACCGGCGCTATCCGGCCCAGAGCAGGGCCGCGCCGTCGTAGGCGCGGATCAAGGCGTCGGCCGTAGCCAGGGTGAATGTCAGGCGTTTTGCCTGAGCGATGAGCATCCTGTCGAACGGATCATTGTGGCGCCACTCAAGAGCGCCGGCAGTTTCCGCGTCGATCGGCAGACTGGGCAGTTCGTGGAAGCCGTTGCTGGCAATGGCAGCGACCGGGGAGCCGTGCAAGGCGAGCTTTCCCAGACGCCGCTTGATCGCAATCTCCCAGACCGATGCAGCACTGACGAAGACCTTGTTCGCGGGGTCGGCGATGGCGGCCCGGGCGTCAGGGCTAAGCTTCGAGTCCTGTCGATCCCACCAGAGGAAGACGTGGGTATCAAGCGGCAGGCTCACATCCCGTTGGCCTCGAACAGGCGTGCAATCGTTGGGTCGGGCGCATCGAAGTCGGCAGCGATCCGACGGATGCGCATGGCATTGGCCGGCTTGCGCCGTTCGCCGCGATAGGCAATCGGCACCAGCCTGGCGAGCGGGACCCCATTCTTCGCGATCACGATCTCTTCACCGGCGGCGGTGCGATCGACCAGTCCGGATAGCTGGGTCTTGGCGCCGTAGAGGCTCACGAACCGGGTCATGGGCGCTCCTTGGTCAGCTTGACCAGATGGGATTTCCGACGGTTGTGGTCAAATTGGTCAGGAGTGCCGGGGAATGGCGCGATGGCGCCATGGACGCGGGAAGCGAAGCGCCTCCCGCGTCATGGTTGCAGGCCGGCGGTCAGTGGAGTCCGTAGAATCCTTTCGCGCCGCCCGCCATGACCTGATACACCGTCTCCTGCGGTGCGCCTTCGATCAGCTTGCGCACCATCGCCGGAGCGCCGGGGAAGAAGCCGTCGGGATGCGGATAGTCGGTGGCCCACAGGATCTTGTTGGGGCCGACATAGTCCACCAGCGGCTTCAGGCAGTGCTCGACCGGTTCGAACGCGATCCAGCAGTTGCGCTTGAACAAATCGCTCGGGCGCGTCTTCAGGCCTGAATCGTTGAACCCCTTGTCGTCGAAGTGCCGGTCCATGCGATCGAGCCAGCCGGCGATCCAGCCGCCGCCCGACTCCAGGAATGCGATGCGGATTTTCGGATGGCGCTCGCACACGCCACCCCAGATCACGGCCATGCACGCCAGCATCATTTCCATCGTGTGGGTGATGATGTGGCGCGCGCCGCGCTCTTCGAAGCGGTCCATACCGACCTGCATCATGCCGCTGTTGCCGCCTTCGTGGAAGCCGACCGACATGTCGAGTTCCTCGGCCATCATCCAGAATTTTTCGTAGTCGGGATGATGGATCATCTTGTTGTTGTACGGGTTGGGACGCAGGAACACGCCGCGGAAGCCGAGCTTCTCGCGAGCGAAGCGCATCTCCTCTACTGCAAGGTCGACCGACTGCATCGGGATCATCGCAACGCCGAACAGCCGGTCAGGGTACGGCTTGCAGTAGTCGGCGAGCCAGCGGTTGTAGGCACGCGCCATCGCCGCCGCGGTCGGCGGATCCTGCACCGCGCCCGCGAACAGCCCGATGCTTGGATAGAGAAACGCTGCGTCGATGCCGTCCATGTCCATGTCGGGGATGCGTGCGTGCGGATCGAACCCGCCCTTGCGTCCCTGCTCGTATTCCATGGCGTCATCCACCACGGTGCCGTCGCGCGCGCCGACGCCGCCGAGCGCGCCAAGCCCCTTCTTGCTGCCGAGCAGCGTCTCGCCGACCTGCAGCCGCTGCTTGCCGTCGGCATCGCGGATCAACTTCGGCGCCTGGTCGCGGTATTTCGGATCCATGTAGTCATTCCAGAGCGTCAATGGCTCCAGGATGTGTCCATCGGCGTCGATGACGTTGTAGGCGCGCGTCATGGCTCGTCTCCTTCCGGTTGGAATGCACGAAACTGCGCTGATTCACACCTGCCTTGTCGGGGCGGGATCTCCTGGTTTTTCTCGTTGGTGCTCAGGCCGCCGCTACTCCTGCGTTCGGCGTCTTACCCGCGAGTATTCCACTTGCGGTGGCGGGCGGCAAGCCGTCCGATCTGGCCTGCCACGGGGGCCGTCGGTGAAGCTCCATGGCGATAGGAAGAACGCCGTTGTTCTCAGGCCAAATCCCGGGTGATAGCGTCGACAAACGCCAGGCGAGAGGAAACGTCGAAATGCTCATGTGCACACGTCGGACGCTGTTGGCGGGCGTCGGATCGGCCGGAGCCACCACCCTCTCCCGTCCGGAGCAGGCCGCGGCGGCGACGTCCCGCTCTTATCACGAGCGCGTGCTGACGAAACGTCCGGTCGCCTACTGGCGATTTGAGGAACAAGCGGGCCCGACGGCGCGCGATTCCACCGGCAATGGCCATGGTGGGCAGTACCAGGGCAGGGTGTCCTTCGGACAGGCTGGCGCGATACGCAGCGAGCATGACGTGGCGATCGGATTGAACGGCTCGGACGCCTGCGTTCGAGTGCCGGACAACGTCGTGTTCAGTCAACCGACAAGCCACAAGGGACTATCGGTGGAGGTCTGGTTCCGTCCAGACGTACTGACGTTCACGGGCGAGAACGCGGAGCACTACGTGCATTGGCTCGGTAAGGGCCAAGTGAACGAGTTCGAGTGGGGCTTCCGCTTCTACAGCAAGGACTCGTCGCGGCCGAACCGCGTCTCGGCCTACATCTGGAATAACAAAGGTGAACGGGATCGCCCGAATGAGGGAGCGGGCGCCTATTTCCAGGATGATCTGGAGCCTGGCAAGTGGATCCATGTGGTTGCATGCTATGATCCCGGCGATGCAGGCAATCCCCAAGCCGGTGTCACCATCTACAAGAACGGCGAGTATCGCGAAGGACCTGCAAGTTCACCGGGTGCGCGCTACGCGGGCTTCAACATTCACCCCCAGCATGGCTCGGCTCCGGTCATGCTTGGCACACGCGATGGGGGCAGCTTCCTGGCCGGGGGGCTGGACGAGATCGCGGTCTATCCGCGCGTACTGAGCGCCGGTGAGATCAAGGACAATTATGCCGGAGCCTGATCCAGAGTTGCCTGCTTACGACGGCGGATTCGGTTCAACGGTTTGGCAATAACGTGCAAGGGGAACATTGCTACCGGTCCTCGTCGTCGAACAGGATACGGTTGGCCGCACCTTCCAGGTCCTCGTATTGGCCGGATCGCAGCGACCACAAAAACACCGCCAGGCCACCGCCGCCGAGGATCAGGCTCGCGCCGATCAGGTAAAGGATAACGTTCATTTTCGGCGTCCGTGCAGCCGGAAGCTGTTCGCCATCACCAGCAGCGAGGAACTCGACATCGCTGCCGCGGCCAGCCAGGGCGTGACGAATCCCGCGACCGCCAGCGGCACCATCAGCGCGTTGTAGCCGATCGACAGAGCAAGATTCTGCCGCATAACCGTCTGCGCGCACCGGGCCGTATCGAGCACCGTCGCCACGGGGAGAGCCGGCTGCCCTGGAATACCAGGTCGGCCACCGTCTGGCTGATATCGGCGGCGGTCGCCGGCGAGGCCGATACGGTTGCCGCCGCCAACGAGGGACTGTCGTTGAACCCATCGCCCACCATGAGGACCTTGCGGCCGGTGGACACAAGCGCCTCGATCGCTGCCACCTTCTGCACCGGCGAACAGTCCGCGCGCCAGTCATCGATGCCAAGCGCGGTCGCAATGCGCGCAACCGCTACGGCGCGATCGCCTGACAGGAGGTGGATTTCCAGGCCACGTTCACGCAGCCGATGCACGGTTGCCGCGGCGTCTTCGCGCAACGTTTCCTCGAATACGAAACGGACTGGCGCGCGGTTGGGTCGGGCGAGCCACAGTTCCGGACCCCTCCTCCCGCAAGGGCAGGGGACCTGGTCGGTCCACTCCTTGCGGCCCAAGGTCGGGTGGAGGGGCCGATTGCACAAAAGTCGCGGCTTCCAAGCCGCACATCCCCGGCACGCAGCCCTTCCCCGGGGTACTCGACCACCCCTTCCGCGGCAGCGACCGGACCCACCGCAGCCACCAGAGAACGGGCCAGCGGATGTCGGCTGCTCGCGGCGAGCGATGCCGCAACCCGCAGCGCGTCCTCGTCCAGATCCGGCCCCTTCAACAACGCCAGGTTCGGTTCGCTCAGCGTGCCCGTCTTGTCGAACACGATCGTATCTACATCGGCCAACCGCTCCAGCGCGGTGGCCGACTTCAGCAGCACGCCCGAGCGGAAGAGCCCACTCGTGGCGATCACCTGAACCACCGGCACTGCCAGCGCCAGCGCACAGGGACAGGTGATGATCAGCACCGCGCTTGCGATCAGCAGCGCCTCACCTGCCGATGCGCCGGCGACGAAGAACCACCAGAGGAACGTCAGCAGCGCGGCGAGGTGCACGGCAGGGGCGTAGCGTCGCGCCACCCGATCGGCGAGCACCACGAAGCGCGAGCGGCGTGCCTCCGCCGCCTCGATCAGCCGCACGCATTCGGCGAGCAATGTGGCGGAACCGGCGGCCACCGCGCGCACCGTCAGCGTTGCGCCGAGGTTCAGCGTGCCGGCAAACACCTGTGTCCCGGGCGCAACCTTCACCGGCAGGCTCTCGCCCGTCACCAGGCTGGCATCGAGCGAGGACGCGCCGCGCTCCACGAAACCGTCGACGCCGACGCGCTCGCCGAGTCCGACGATGACGCGCTCACCCGGCGCAACCGATTGCTGGCTGCGCCGCAGCGTGCTGCCATCGGGCTGCAGCACCGCCACATCGGCAGCGCGAAGCGTCAGCAACTGCTCGGCGGTCGCGCGGGCCTGGCCGCGTGCGCGATGGTCGAGATAGCGGCCGATCAGCAGGAAGAACAGCAGCGTGACGGCGGAGTCGAAGTAAGTGTAGGCACCGCCCTGCATGGTCTGCACAAGGCTCATGCTGGTGACGAGGATCACGCCGAGGCCGATGGGCACGTCCATGTTGGTGCGGCCGCGGCGCAGCGCCGAGACCGCCGATGTGAAGAACGGTCTTCCAGCGTAGGCGATCGCCGGCATGGCGATCAGCGCGGACACCCAGTGCAGCAGGTCGCGCGTCGCCGGACCCATGTCGTGCAGAAGTCCGCCGAGCCTCGCCGGCCCAGATGCCGATCGACATCAGCATCACGTTGACGGCGGCGAAACCGGCAACCGCGAGCGCCCGCAGCAGCGCCCGCGCGGTCTGCTCCTGTGCCGCGGAGAGTGAAGCGGGATCGAACGGCACCAGTCTGTAACCGAGGCGCTCGATCGGGCCGACGAGGGCGTCAGCCTGCTCCGCCGCACCGCGCCAGACCAGCCTCAGCCGGCGCGTGGTCATGTTGACCCGGCCCTGCAGCACGATCGGCTCGCGCGCGAGCACCAACTCGATCAGCCAGACGCAGGCGCCGCATTGCAGGCCGTCCACTGCGAGGCTCAGTTCGTGCGAACCGTCGGCGCGCGTCGCGACGTAGCGTGCGAGGTCCCATCGATCGGCGGTTTCAGGGCGGGGCGCGCGCAGCGCTGGATCGAGAATGCGCTGCGCGTAGTAGCGGCCGAGGCCCAGGGTCTGGATCGTCGCGAAGGCGGCGTCGCAGCCGGGACAGCAAAAGCGACGCCCGCTCGGCGCGGCCTGGCCGCAATGCACGCAGACGCTGAATGTTGGGGCACCCCCTCCCCGACCCTCTCCCGCGAAGCGGGAGAGGGGGCGCTGAACCCCCTCTCCCGCGAAGCGGGGGAGGGTCGGGGGAGGGGGCAAATGTCAACGCACGATGATCCGCCGCGTCGCTGCCACCTCATGCCCGCCGGCGGAGGCCGACAACGTCAGCTCCCACTGGCCGGGAAGGGTCAGCGCCGTGTCGGCGACATAGTGGCCTGCATCGGTCTCGTGGAACATCAGCCGATGGGTCTCCGGCGCGCCGAGCGGGCGTTCCGCGGCAGCCGCGACAGATGCGCCGGTCAGCGGCGACCCTTGCCGGTCTGTCAGCGTCACCTCCGGCGTGCCGGTTCCGTCCGCGCGCGCGAGCATGGTCCAGCCCAGTTCGGCCGCGCGCTGCGCATGATCGAGCACCGCATCGTACTGGTTGCTCAGGTCGAAGCCGTCATTGCCTGTCTTGCCGGGGAAGCTGGCCAAGGCCGCATAGATCATGCCCGCATTGACAACGACGACCACCCCCATGGCGGCGGCAACCAGCCACGGGAACAACCGCCACACGGATCGCGCGGGGTCTGGTGCGCGGCCGAATGACGCCGGCGGAATCCAACGGATGTAGCTCATCGCGGCCCCATGAAAACCGAGTGGTAGATCGTCTGCTCTCCCGTCTGCGCATTGCGCAGCATGAAGTCGATCTTCTGCGAACCGTCGACCAAGGCCACGGGTTTGCCGCTCACCAAGACCCGATAAGTGCCGACGCTGTCGGCCTTCACCGGCAGGCCCAACCGGTCGGCCGGGCCAAGGCCCTCATCGGCCTCCGCGAGGATCGCACCCAGCAGGCCTTCGGTATTCAGCTCGAACAGCATCTGGCTCTGGCCCTTGTTGGCGATCTTCACCGTGTAGCCGTTCCGCAGGCTGCCGTCGGCCAGCCGCACGAACAGTGGCGCGCGGTCATGCAGCACGGAGAGCCCCACCGATGACCGCGTCGCCAGCGCCACCGTCATGACGCTGACCGCGATAAGCAACGCGGAGACATAGATGACGGTGCGGGGGCGTAGGAATTTGAACGTCGCCTGACGGCCCGCGGCCTTCGCCGCCTGGTCGGCCAGTGTGTCCCATGTGATCAGCCATTTCGGCCGCCCGGTCCGTTCCATGACGTGGTTGCACGCATCGACGCAGAGACCGCAGCTGATGCACTCGAGTTGGATGCCGTCGCGGATGTCGATGCCCGTGGGGCAGGCGGTGACGCAGGCGCCGCAATCGATGCAATCGCCCGCCTGCGTGTCGTCCTGCCGCCTGCCACGCAAACGAGGCTCGCCCCGCCAGCCCTGGTAGGTCACGGTCAGGCTCTGCTCGTCAAGCATCGCCGACTGGAAGCGTGGCCACGGGCACATATACGTGCACACCTGTTCGCGCGCCCAGCCGGCCAGCAGATACGTGGTCGCGGTGAACAGGATGGTGAAGAAGTACACCTCCTTCGACGCCGTGCCGGTCCAGAATTCCACGGTTACCGTCGGCGCGTCCACGTAGTACATGATCCACGCGCCGCCGGTCCAGAAGGCGATGCCGAGCCAAGTGGCGTGCTTCACGACCTTGCGCCAGGCCGAGTCGAACGTGACCGGGCCGGCGTCGCGCTTCATCCGCTCGTTGCGGTCGCCCTCGATCAGGCGCTCGATCCACATGAAGAGATCGGTCCACACCGTCTGAGGGCAGGTGTAGCCGCACCAGACGCGGCCAAGCAGGCTGGTGACGAGGAACAGCCCGACCGCGGCCATGATCAGCAGACCGGTCAGGTAGTAGATGTCCTGCGGCCAGAACTCGAGATTGAAGAAGTAGAACCGCTCGTGCCAGATCGACAGCAGCACCGCCTGGTCGGGCTGGTTGACACCGCGATGCCAGCGCAGCCACGGCAACAGGTAGTAGATGCCGAGGCAGACGATCAGCACTGCCCATTTGAATCGGCGCACCGGCCCGTGCACCGACTTCGGATATACCCGCACGCGGTTGGCGTAGAGATGCTGGCCTGCCTCCTCCTGCTGCAGCTGGAGTTGGCGATCGGCCTTGCTGATGCGGGACATGAGCGCCTACCTGGCCAATCCGTCGTGGCGGGCGCAGGCCCGCCATCTACGTCTTTTGGCCGCGACACGCAGGAAAGACGTGGATGGCGGGCCGGAGCCTGTCCTCGGGCAGGCCTTCGACCTGACCCATGGGCCCGCCATGACGGGGGACGCGTGGTTCGCACCCCGGCACGCATTGTTCACCACGCTACTCTCCACCGCCCAACGAATGCACGTACAGCGCGAGGGCCTTGATCGTCGCATGGTCCAGGCGAGTATTCCAGGCCGGCATGACGCCCATTCGCGGTGCGGTGATCTGCGCCACCACAGTGGCCCGGTCGCCGCCATAGAGATGCACCTGCGAGGCAAGTCGCGGTGCGCCTTTCTCGCGGTCACCCTGTCCGGCGTCGCCGTGGCAGATTGCGCAATTGTCTGCGAACAGCTTCTGGCCCGCCGCCACGTCCTTGCCCGCATCGGCATGCCCATACAGCGTCATGACGTAGTCGGCGACCTGCTGGATTTCAGCCGGCTTCAGCACACCGTCGGCGCCGAAGCGCGGCATCACCGCCACGCGCGCGTCCGGATCGTCGCTGCGGATGCCGTGCGTGATGGTCTGCTGGATCGCATCGAGCGTGCCGCCCCAGATCCAGGCGCCAGCCGCCAGTGCGGGGTAGCCTGGCTGTCCCCCGCCTCCGGCGCCGTGACAAGGCTGGCAGTTGTTGGCGAAGGCGATGCGGCCCGCCGTGTCGGCCGCAGCCATGAGCTGCGGATCCTGGCGGATCTCGGCGAACGACAGCGCCGCAATCTGGTCCATCGTGGCGGCACGCTGCGCCACCACCGCGCGGACATCGGCGCTCACCGCGGCGCGCTGCGAGTAGCCGAGCAGGCCGGGGAAGTAGCCGGTGAACCACGGCACCGACGGATACAGCAGGCACCAGACCACGGCCCAGGCGACGGTTGCGTAGAGCGTGTAGATCCACCACTTCGGCAGCGGCGTGTTCAGTTCGCGGAGACCGTCCCACTCGTGCGCGGTGGTCTCCTGGCCGGTGACGACGTCCTTTTCGATCTTGGTCGGCACTGGGATCTCCTAACGGTCGTCGTCGAACGGGATGCGGCCGTTCCGCTCGATGCTGGCTTTGCGGCCCGGCCAGTACGTGGTGAGCACGACCAGCACAAAGACGGTGAAAACCAGCAGGATCGAGTTGTGCTCCAGCCACATGAGGATCGCCAGAACGTCCATGGCGATGCCTCTACTGCTGCAGATGTTCGTTGGCGGGATCGGCGAAATCGACCATGGTGCCGAGCACCTGCAGATAGGCGACCAGCGCGTCCAGCTCGGTGACCTGCCGCCCGTTGCCCAACACCGTGACCGCCTTCGGATAGCGCTTCAGCAGATCCGCGCTGTCGGCGGCGGGATTGGCCTGTGTGGCCAGATCGGCCGCGGCGCCGGCGATCTCTTCGTCGGTGTAGGGCACGCCGACCACGCGCAGCGCACGCAGGCGTGCCGTGATGTCATCCGTCACCAGTGGCGTATCGGCGAGGAATGCGTAATGCGGCATCAGCAATTCCGGCACCACGCTCTGCGGGTTGATCAGGTGCGCGTAGTGCCAGTCGCTGGAATACTTGCCGCCGACGCGCGCAAGATCGGGACCGATGCGTTTGGATCCCCACTGGAACGGGTGATCGTACATGCTCTCGGCGGCGAGCGAGAAGTGCCCGTAGCGCTCCACCTCGTCGCGCAGCGCGCGGATCTGCTGGCTGTGGCAGGTGTAGCAGCCCTCGCGCACATAGATGTCGCGTCCGCGCTGCTCGAGCGGCGAATAGGGACGCACGCCCTTCACATGCTCCACCGTCGTCTCGATGGTGAACAGCGGCACCACCTCGACGATGCCGCCGATCGCTATGGTGACCAGCGTCAGCACCAGCAGCAGGAAGGCATTGCGTTCGATGAACTCTTGGCGGATGAACATTGCGCTATTCTCCCGCCACGACGACGCCTGCCGGCAACACCGCCTCGCGTTCGGTTTCCGGGCTATAGACGGTCTTGATCAGGTTGTAGACCATGATCAGCGCACCGGTGAGGAACATCAGGCCGCCGATCAGCCGTATCACGTAGTAGGGGTGCACCGCCATCACGGATTCGGCGAACGAGTACTGGAGGAAGCCGAACTGATCGTAGGCGCGCCACATCAGGCCCTGCATGATGCCGGCGACCCACATCGAGGTGATGTAAAACACGATGCCCAGCGTCGCGATCCAGTAATGCCAGGACGCTAGGCGCGTGGAGTACAATCCGCTGCGCTTCCACAGCACCGGCACCAAATAGTAGATCGCGCCGAAGCTGATGAATGCGACCCAGCCCAGCGCGCCGGAGTGCACGTGGCCGATCCCCCAGTCGGTGTAGTGCGACAGCGCGTTGACGTCGCGGATCGACATCACCGGGCCTTCGAACGTCGCCATGCCGTAGAACCCGACGGCGGTGACCGAGAAGCGCAGGCCCGGATCGGTGCGCAGCTTGTCCCACGCGCCCGACAGCGTCATCAGGCCGTTGATCATGCCGCCCCACGACGGCATCCACAGCATGATCGAGAACGCCATGCCCAGCGTCTGCGTCCAGTCGGGCAGGGCGGTCCAGTGCAGGTGATGCGGACCGGCCCAGATATACATGAAGATCAGCGACCAGAAATGCACGACCGACAGCCGGTAGGAATAGATGGGCCGGTCCGCCGCCTTCGGAATGAAGTAGTACATCATCCCGAGGAAGCCTGCTGTCAGAAAGAACCCCACCGCGTTGTGGCCGTACCACCACTGGATCATCGCGTTCTGCACGCCGGATGCCACCGAATAGCTCTTGGCGGAATACGCCGAGATCGGGACGGCCAGGTTGTTGCCGATGTGCAGGACGGCGATGGTCAGGATGAAGGCGAGGTAAAACCAGTTCGCCACATAGATATGCGGCTCCTCGCGCTTCATCAGCGTGCCGATGAAGATGACCGCGTAGGCGACCCAGACGATGGTGAGCCAGAGGTCGATGTGCCACTCGGGTTCGGCGTATTCCTGGCTCTGGCTGAAGCCCATCACGTAGGACAGCGCCGCCATGACGATGAAGAACTGGTAGCCCCAGAATACGAAGTTCGCGAGCGCCTCGCCGCCGAACAGCCGCGCGCGGCAGGTGCGCTGCACGACATGGAACGACGTGCCGAGCAGCGCCGAACCGCCGAACGCGAAGATGGCCGCCGATGTGTGCACCGGGCGCAGCCGGCCGAAGTTGATGAACGAGAGGCCGAGGTTGAACTGCGGCCAGGCGAGTTCGGTGGCGATGTAGACGCCGACCAGGAAGGCCACGATCGCCCAGAACACCGTGGCGATGATGAATTTCTTGACGATCGCCTCGTTGTAGTCGGGGGCGGGACGGGACATGGGGACAGCGTGATCAGACATGCCGGTCGCCCGCTGCCCGCGCCGCCTCCTCGCGGTCGAAATGGCGACGAATCAGGCCCGCCACGAACACGCAGGCGAAGCCGAACAGGGAGAACCCGAACACATACATCTCGTCGTCGTGGGCGCCGGACGCGAGGATGAGGCCGATCAGGCCAAGCGCGGCCATCAGCAGCCCGACGATCAGGTCGCTTGGCTCGATGTTCATGGACAACTCCGGTCAGCGTTGGCGGCAGCCTGCCGCGACGGCGTTGACGGATCATTGATCTGGATCAATGTGAGGCGGACCTTTCTGCGCCGTCAATGAGGATGATGGACCACGCCCTGGAGTCCCTCGCAGCCTTTTGCGCCGCCGCCCCGGCGGCTGGCGGTCTGCTGCCCGGTCTGTTGCTGGCGGGCCTCGCCGGCAGCGCGATGCACTGCGTGCCGATGTGCGGGCCGTTCGTGCTGGGCCAGGTCGCCGATCGCATGGCGCGCGTCCCGGCGGTCCGGCTGTGCGAGCTGCAGCGGATAAGCGGCGGCCTGCTGCTGCCCTATCACCTCGGGCGGATCACCACCTATGCAGGGCTCGGCGCGCTCGCCGCGACGATAGGGGCCACGCTGGCGCGGCTGCCCTGGCTGGGCCGCCTCTCCGGCGTGCTCCTGCTGGCGGCCGCGCTGCTGTTCCTGGGCCAGGCGCTGCGGCGGCTGGTGCCGGCGCTGCATGCGCTGCTGCCCGACGCGAGCCGCGCGCCGCTTGGCTTCGTGCGGCTGATCGCCGGCCTCACGCGGCACGTGGACCGCTCGACGCGCCGCGGCGGGCTGCTGCTCGGCCTGGCGCTGGGGTTTCTGCCGTGCGGCTTCCTCTACGCCGCGCTCACCGCCGCGTCCGCCAGCGGCGGACCCGTGGCAGGCGCGCTCGCCATGGCCGCGTTCGGCCTGGGCACCGTGCCGAGCCTCGTCGCGGTCGGCATCGCCGGGCAGGCCGCGGGACGGCGCTGGCAGCGTGGCGCGGCCGCGGCGGCGCCCGCGGTGATGCTGCTGAACGCGGCGCTGCTGACGGCGCTCGCCCTGCGCGGGATGGCCTGATCCGGGTTTTTCCCTGATTGCGTCGAGCGCCCCGTCAGGCCCCCTGGGCGGCCCTCTCCTTCTCGGCCATGCGCTGCTTGAGCTGTTCGGGCGTGAGGCGGACGATGTCCTCGTTCTGGTGCGCGTAGAGATCGTAGGACTCGGTCTCCAGTTCCTCCAGCACGATCCGGCCCGCGAGCACGTCCGCCTTCCACGCATCCTGCGCCGGCTGGCGCGCATGGAACTCCGGCATGACCTCGCGCGCGAACAGCTCCAGGCTGTCGCAGATCGCCTGATGGCTGGTGCGGCCCGCCTGATTGAGCAGGATCACCTGATCGACATGCGCGTCCTCGAACTGGCGCAGCCGCTTGCGGATGGTCTCGGGCGAGCCGATCAGCCCGTTGCGCAGCGCCTGCTTTCGCCTTGTCGGTCTGCCGCCAGTCCTGGTACTCGCGCCAGAGATTGCCGGTGCCCGGCGCGTCGATGCCCTTCCGCCCGTAGTAGCTCAGCGCGAAGATGAAGAACGTCCAGCCCGAGGCCGCCTCGATCGCTTCCTCGTCGGTCGGCGCGCACATGAAGCCGTTGACGATGGCGATGTTCGGATTGGTCGCGTAGTCGGCGAGCCGGTTCGGGCGGTGCAGAAAATTGTTGTAGTAGCGGTGCACCCAGGCGCGCGCCGCGTCCGGCGAGACGAAGCTGAACCCGAGCGCGCCCATGCCCCACTGGCCCGCATCGCCGATCGTGCGGATGTTGGAGCAGGCGACCCAGAGCGGCGGATGCGGCTTCTGCAGCGGCTTGGGGATCACGTTGCGCGCGGGAAAATCGTAGTACTGGCCGTGGATATTCCCAGTTGTCGCGGGTGAACATCGGGATGATGGCGCGCACGGCCTCCTCCCAGCGGTCGCGCTTGTCGCGCACGCGGATGCCGAACGGGTGCAGTTCCGCCGGCCCCGCGGCCTCGCCCATGCCGAGATCGACGCGCCCGCCCGACAGCAGATCGAGCGTCGCGACCTTCTCGGCCACGCGATGCGGCTGGTTGGTGGTGAGCTGGATCACGCCATGCCCGAGCCGGATGTTCTTGGTGCGCTGGCTCGCCGCGCCAAGGAACACTTCCGGCGCCGAAGAATGCGAATATTCCTCGAGGAAGTGGTGCTCGACCACCCAGGCATAGTCGTAGCCAAGCTGGTCGGCGAACTGGAACTGATCGAGCGACTGCTGCAGCAGATCGTATTCGCTGGCATCGGTCCAGGGCCGGGGGAGCTGGTGTTCGTAGAATACGCCGAACTTCATGATCTGGTTCCTTCGCTGGTCAGATCGGCACGGTCCGCGCATCGTATTCATAGAGCCAGTCGTATCGCGCGCCCATCGCACGCGGCGCAAATTCACGTTCCATGAAGGCCTGCGCCTGCGCGGGATCGGCAAGTTGCGGATTGTGGTAGCGCGACACGTTCTCCAGCGAGCCACGCACGATGCGCGACGTGCGGTCGAGCCGCGCTGCCTCGTAACGCTGCAGCGCCTCGGCGACATCGGCGTGCGCTTCCAGGCATCGCGCCAGGACCATGCCGTCCTCGATCGCCATGTTCGCGCCCTGTGCCAGGAAAGGCAGCGTGGGATGGCACGCATCGCCGAGCAGGCTGACGCGACCGACCGACCAGTGCGGCAGCGGCTCCCGCCCGAGCATCGCCCATTTGTATGGGATGTCGATGGCATCGACGATCGCCAGCACGTCCTCATGCCAACGCGCGAAGTCGCGGCGGCACTCTTCCACCGTGCCGGCCTCCGACCAGCTTTCGACCAGCCAGTCGTCGCGCTCGATCGCGGTGACAAAGTTCAGCAATTCGCCGCGGCGCAGCGGGTAGGTGACGATGTGGCCGTGCGGGCCGATCCAGGTCATGCCGTATTGCTGGCGAAGCCGCGCGGGCAGGCGTTCCATCGGCACTACGGCGCGCCACGCCATGAAGCCGGTGAACGTGGCCCGTGCGCCGCCGAACAGCGTCTCGCGGATCTGCGAATGCACGCCGTCGGCGCCGATCAGCGCATCGCCACGCACGTGCTCGCCGCTCTCCAGCAGCAGCGTCACGCCGGCAGCATCCTGTTCGAAGCCGACGCAGCGCGCGCCGACACGCACCGCATCCGGGCGCACGTTCGGCGAGTGCCTCGACCAGCGCGCGATGGAAATCGCCCCGATGCACCAGCCAGTACGGCGAGCCGTAGCGTGCGACGGCATTGGCGCCGAGATCCTGCACGCGCCAGGCCTGGCCGGTGTTGAACAGCCGCATTTCCTTGGCTGTCGGCACGGAGGCGATTGCCTCCAACGCCGGCTGCAGACCAAGCTCGCACAGCACACGCGAGCCGTTCGGCGAGATCTGCACGCCGGCGCCAAGTTCGCGCAGTTCCGCCGCCTGCTCGTACAGCGCGACCTCGAAGCCGCGTTGCAGCAGCGCCAGCGCGGCGACGATACCGCCGATGCCGGCGCCGGCGATCAGGATGCGTGGCCTGCCCAGGTCCTTGTCCCTTTGCGATCAGTGCGATCAGAACCGAGATAATCGACTGGACGCAAGCCGCGCGCTATCCTGTCCCCGGAGAACGGAGGGAGGACGACATGCTGGATCAACCACAAGCCCAGACTGGCGCTAAGCTGCTGGCAGAGCAGCCGTTGCGGCTGCATCACCACGCCTTTGCCGTGAAGGACCAGGAGGCCAACCGCCACTTCATCGAGGACATATTGGGAATCCCACTGGTCGCAACCTGGTGCGAACGCGTGTTCTTCCCCGATGTCGGCCACGAGGTGGAGTTCTGCCATACCTTTTTCGAAATAAAGGATGGCGGCGCGCTGGCATTCTTCCAGTACGCGGATGAGGCGGCGTGGCAGAGCCGGGGGGCTCCTGCTCAGGACGGCGGCGCGCAGCACATCGCATTCAAGGTGACGCAAGGCACGTTCGATGAGCTGATGCAGCGTGCGACTGCCGCGGGCATCCCGGTGCGCAAGACCGATCACGGCTTTTGCGTGTCGATGTATCTGAAGTCGCCCGACGGACTGCGGCTGGAATTCACCGTCGACGCGCCGGATGCCGATCGGATTGCGGCGATGCGCCGGAAGGATGCGCATTCCGAACTTGCCCGCTGGCTCGCCGGCGACCGCCGCACCAACAACGACGACCGCCCGCACTGACCCCACTCGTCACCCTCGCGAAAGCGGGGGCCCAGTCTGGCCCGCCGCATTCGCGGGGGTGACGAATTTGGTTCGGACCGGGCCTTCGCTGGCGACGCTGCGCATCGCCTCCTCGTGGATCGAATGCATGATGCGGCGTTTGATCGCCATGAATGCATCGCTCGTCAGCATGTCCACGGTGCGCGGCCGCGGCAGATCGATCTCCACCAGCTCCTTGATCCGGCCAGGCCGCGCGGTCATCACATAAACCCGGTCGCCCAGCAGGATCAATTCGTCGATGTCATGCGTGATGAACAGCACCGTCTTGTGCGACTGCTGCCAGATGTCCAGCAGCAACTCCTGCATCAGCGACCGCGTCTGACTGTCCAGCGCGCCGAACGGTTCGTCCATCAGCAGAATGGCCGGATCGTTGGCGAGCGCGCGCGCCAGCGCCACGCGCTGCATCATGCCGCCGGACAGCTGTTTGGGATAGAGCCGCTCGAACCCTTCCAGTCCGACCTGCGCGATGAACCGCCGCGCGATCTCGCGCCGCTGCACCGCCGGCACACCGCCGATCCGGAGTCCGAATTCGACATTGTCCTGCACGGTCAGCCAGGGAAACAGCGTGTACGACTGGAACACCATGCCGCGGTCCTTCCCCGGACCGCGAACGCTCCGACTGTCCAGATAGATCGCGCCTTCGGTCGGTTCGATCAGGCCGGCGACGAGACGCAGCAGGCTGGTCTTGCCACAGCCCGACGGTCCGACAATCACCGAAAATTCCTTGTCCTCGACATCGAGCGAGATGTTCTCAAGCGCGGTGACCGGCGCACCACTTCTGGGGGTAAATCGCAGCGCCACATTTTCGATGTGTAGCTTCGGCGTTGGCGCGCACCTACAGCACCCGGTCGCTCAGCCCGGCCGCTTTCTTCACGAAACGCAGCGCCCCGTCGAAGTCGAAATTCATGTACACCGCATTCAAATGCGCATACGGCGGCGACTGCGCGAACAACTCGAACGTCAGCCGATGGCCGGCATAGTCGGAATTCAGCAGATCGCGTGCAAACGCCAGCAGACGGCGACGATCGTCCGCGCTCCACGACTCGTTCACGGTGTAGAACTTCTCCAGCCAGGGCCGCGTCTCCGGATCGGCGAACGCGGCGAAGTCCGGCGTGACGCAGATCTGCCCGCCGCACAGCTCGCGCGCCAGATGCATCATCGCCGGCAGCTTCGTGCAGGCGTGCACCCGGCCGGTGAACAGCAGCGACTGGTTCGGCATCAGCAGTCCCGCCGGGCTCGGCTGCGCGGTGGCGATCGCGGCGGTCAGGTGCGCGTTGATCCCCTCGCGATAGCAGGCCAGCTCCGCGAGCTTCTCGCGCACCGCCTGCTGCTTGTCCAATCCGGTCTGGCGCGCATTGAACAGCGCCGCACCGATCAGCATATCGGCGAGATACAGAATGCGCTGCGTATAGGGAAACGCCGAATAGCGATGCAGCGTCGCGCGGATGAACGTTGCGGCACGCGTATGCCGATAGAACAGCACATTCTCCCACGGCACCAGCACATCGTCGAACACGATCAGCGTATCCACCTCGTCGAATCGATTTGATAACGGATAATCCTCGGCCGGCGCCCGGCCGGCAAACCCGGTGCGGCAGATGTGCTTGATGCCAGGCCAACCCATGTCGGCGATGAACCCCACCGCGTAATCCGACAGCTTGTCGTCGCCCCAGTTCGCGATCGTCGGTTTGACAAAGGCCTGATTCGCATAGGCCGCCGCCGTCTCGTATTTGGCGCCGCGCACCACGATGCCGGCATCCGTCTCCTTCACCGCGTGGAGCAGCATGTCCGGGTCCTGTTCCTGCGGCCGCTTGGAGCGGTCGCCCTTCGGATCGGTGTTCGCCGACACATGGAACGGATCCTCGGTCAGCGCACGCATGATGTGGCGCTCGACGTTCTGGCTGAACCGCGGATCGATCTCGTCCAGCACCGCCTTGCCGTCCCACAGCGACCACAGCTCGCCGATCGTCTCGTCGCCGATCCGCACGACGACCCCGCCCGACCTCGTTGAGCTGCGCATCGACATAGGCGCGCTTGTCGTGCCAGTCCTGCTGCGTCCTCGGCAGCTTCAATGCGAGGTTGCAGCGCTCGCCGCTCTCGTCGTCGATATAGGACATCGCCGCGCTGTGCTGCGCCTCGTGCGCCATGTCGTAGAGCCGGGCGCGCAGCGAAACGATCGGCCGGAAGGCCGGATGCGTCGTCACATCGGCCACGCGTTCGCCGTTGATCCAGACCTGGCGGCCGTCGCGCAGGGAATCGAGATACTGCGTACCGGTTCGTAGCATGCTGTGGTTCCTTACGGATTTGCCGCCCAGGGCAGCAGCCAGTTCCGCATCAGTTTGAAGAACTGGTCGGTGATCAGGCCCAGCAGCCCGATTACCATGATGCCGAGGAAGATCTGGTCGGTGAACAGCCCGCGCATCGAATTGAGGATGAAGTAGCCGAGCCCCTTGTTGGCCGCGACCAGTTCGGCGACGACAAGGTAGGTCCAGGCCCAGCCGAGCGTGACCCGCAACGTGTCCATCACGCCAGGCAACGTGGCGGGGATCAGCACGCGCGCGACCACGGTGCGCCGGTCGGCGCCGAGCGTATAGGACACGTCCAGCAGGTCCTGCGAGACGCCGCGGGAAACATCGGCGATCAGGATGAGCTGCTGGAAGAATGTGCCGATGAAAATGACGGTGATCTTCTCCTCGATGCCGATACCAACCCATAGAATGAGCAGCGGGATCAGCGCCGAGACCGGCAGGTAGCGGACAAAATTCGTCACCGGCTCCAGTGCCGCCTCGACGATCTTGAAGCTGCCCATGAGAATGCCGATGGGCACCGCGAGGATCGAGGCAATGACAAAGCCCGACATGATCTCGGTGACGCTGACACCGGTGTTGACCAGCAGCGAGCGGTCCGCGAGCCCGTTGATCGCCGCGGCCACCACCTCATCGGGAGTCGGCAGAAAGTCGCCCCGCACCACGCCGCCGTACGACAGCACGCACCACAGCGCGAGGATTCCCCCTGCCATCAGCACGCTCACCGTCAGGTAGGCGCGCCGTGGAATCTCCTTCTTCGGCGCGAAATACGCGTCGAGGAAGGACGCCATCAACCGCCGACGAAGCTGTAGTTGATCAGGTCCGCCGGGGTCACCTTCACCTGCAGCTTGCCGTGGCTCGACCAGACGTCGATCGCGTCCTTGACGGTGGTGGCGAGCGGGCCTGGCTTGGCCTCGGTGCCGAAGAATGCCTTGTTGTCGTCCGCACCATAGAACTTGATGCCGGGCAGCGTCGCCTTGAACTCCTTGGGATCCTTCAGCCAGCCGCCGACGCCCTTTGCCATTATGGGGATCGCGTCCTCGGGGTTGCTGCGGTAGTAGGCGACGGCCTCGTTCCACGATTTGACGATGCCTTCGACATCCTTCTTATGCGCGTTAGCCCAGCTTGTCTTGACGATGATGACGTCGGTGATCAGGCCGGGGGTGGTGGAGCTGTCGACCAGCAGGTGCCCGAAGTCGGTGGCCTTGCCCTTGGTGAGCCACGGCTCCCAAGTCACCGCGGCATCCACGCGCTTGGCGACGAAGGCGCCGCCGGCATCGCCCGCGGTCATATTGACGGTGTTCAGATCGGATTCCTTCAGGCCGGCCTTGGCCAGCAGCACATTCAGGTAGAATTCCGACACCGAGCCTTCGTTGACGGCGACCTTCCTGCCCTTCAGGTCGGCGATCGTCGCGATGTCCTTGACCGCGACAATGCCGTCGCCGCCGTTGGAATCATCGATCGCCACGACGTATTGAAAATCGTTCGGCTTCTTCAGGTAGAGCAGCGCGGTGTCGACCGTGCTGGCGATCATCTCGATCTTGTCGGCCATCAGCGTGGGAAAACGCTCCTTCGGATCCTCCATCACGATCAGGTCGACGTCGACGCCGTTCTTCTTGAAGAACCCTTTGTCTTGCGCAATATAGAGCGGGCCATACCCGACCCAGGTCGAGTGTGCGATCTTGACGGTATCGGCGTGCGCGGTGGCCGCATTCACGACCGGCAGCAGCGCCATGCCGAAGAGCAGCGCCGCCAGTTGCCATAAGCCTTTCCTCATCGGAGCACCTATCGTTGATTGCCATGTCGCATGGTGGTGTCGGCCGGATGCGTCACTCTAGGGCATGGGTCGTGCCGCGGCAATTTGGCGGGTCGCGCTGGATGCGGCGCACAGGACTTGCTAGGCTGACCGCCTGCTCCATGGGATGAGCCGGGCCATGCCGGGATCGACGAATTCGTTGCTCGACGAAGGGACCAGGGTGCTGCGAGAGCTTGCGGTCCAGCAGGGGCTGGCGTACCGCGCCTACGGTGAAGCCCTGCAGCGCTTCGGTGAAGACCAGATTGGCTGGAAAGAGCTGTTCAAAACGTCGGGCGATCTCTATTTCAAGGAGGCCGTGCATACCGCGTGGAGCCTGATCCGGGCCAACACGAATGTCTATGCGTGGATTTTGTCCGCGGCCGGTGCGAAGCCCGTTCGTCCGGAAGCCGAACCTGGGACCGATGAGCCGCCGGCAGCCAAGCGGGCACAGCGGGGTCGCGGCTGAGCAACGCCGGACCGGAAATTCCGAAGCTCGCGATCGTCGATGATCCGCAACTGCCGCGCGCCGACAGACTTGCGGCGGCACTGGATCGCGCGGGCTTTTGGCAACTGCTGGAGCAGTCGCTGCAGGATCGTCCGGCCGGCGCGCTGCGTCTTGTGATCAAGCCCGAACTCGCTGGCTACACGGCAGCCTCGCCGCTCGCGACCGATCCATCGCTGGTGGAGGCGCTGATCGATCTTTTGCACGATCGCAGCTTTGCCGATGTCGCGGTCGCCGGGGCGGCGGACAGCAGCGCGCTTTGGGCGGAGAACCGCGACCTCTATGCGCTGACCGACCTCCTGGGCTACCGCTTCGTCACGCCGCAGGGCCGCAGCTACGACATTCTCGACCTCGCCGATGCGCCGGACAATGCGGTTTTTCCCCTGGGCAGCGCGTTGCTTGGCACGGGCATTTCGCGCGCCTGGGTCGACGCCGATATCCGCATCGTCTTTGCCAAGAACCGGACCGACGAGGAGGCTGGATATTCGCTCGGGCTGGATACGCTGATCGGCGTGCTGCCGTTCGCCGACAAAACCCTGCACTATCGCCGGCGGCGACATCCGGGCGACGTGGTGAACGCGCTGCTTGCCGTAGCGCCGGTGGATCTCGTCCTGATCGACGCGATTGTCAGCTCGCATGGTGCGGGCGGCCGTCGATCGCCCGATCCGATCGCCACGAACACGCTGATCGCGGCGACCGATATCGTGCTCGCAGATTATATCGGGGCGCTGAAGATGGGCCTCGATCCTGTCGTGTCGCCGATATTTGCGCGTGTCCTGCACAGCCATCCGTTGCCGACGCGCTACACCGTCTCGGGATCGCTCGCGCCGTATGCCGGATGGCAGAACGTTCCCGTTCCCGTGCTGCGATCCACGCAGGCACGCGCCAGCGCGGTGGCGCTCGATCGCCTGGTCGAGCCATGGCTGCAGTTTCTCGATCCAGAGATGTTCGCGCTGAAGAACCCGCTGGATGCGCGGATGAACGCGACATTGGCCGGTTTCTTCGCGGACGCCGGCGAAAGTCCGACCAGCCGAGGGCTGTTGGTCGCTGTGAACCTGCTGATCGGTCTGGTCGGGCAGATCGTCAAATCATATCGAACGATGTTTGACAAGGATGCACTGCACCATCGGGCAGTGCCGCTCGGCATCGACCTGTCCTCGATCGAGGATGCCGCATTTGACCGGCTTGTGGACGAACTGACCCAGCTCGAACCGATCGCGGCCGGCGCGCCGCTGATGTCCGAAGGACTGCGCTGGCGCTATGTCGAGGACGCCGTGGTGTTCCACTACAGCAGGACGCTGCCGATCGCATTTGACACGTTCGTGCAACGCGTGGACGTGGCAAGCACGATCCAGTTCATGAACGACTATCTGGGAGGGGTCGTCGTGCCGATTGCGCACGACGAGGCAGGTCGTGCGGTTCGCCAGGCGGAACGCAACATCTACCTGCCCCAGCCGAACTACCTCGTGCTCTGCCAGGGCAAGCCGATCGACGTGAGCAAGCTCGAGGTGGTCGAATATGGCGCCGACCGCCATCGGTTGTACTGGAAGACGATCGCCAGTGAGAACAACTCGGCCACCTACGACGACGGGATTGCCACGTTCGAGCGTGCCGCCGAAGGAACTTGCATCACGACCGTGGGGCGCCAGCTCTTCGCGCTCCCGTTGTTCTGGCAGGTGTTCGATCTCAACCTGGTTCCGGACATCAGGTCGGTGCTTGTCACGCACGCATACCGCACATTCTTCGACCGCACGCTGGCGAATTTCGAGGCGCTGGAGGAAGGCCGCGATATTCGTCTCGGGCGGCCGGTCGATGAGCCCGCGCCGGTCACCGCCGAGCAGCTCGTGCAATTGCTGGGGCGGATCGGCGAAATCGCCACGCCACTGCTGCAACGCCCGACAAGCGTTCCCGCGCCGTCGGTATCCAAGGAGCATCGCGAAATCGACGCGGATGGTTTCGTCCATGTCCGGCCGGCGCCGCAATCGCAGTCTGTTGCGGAAGCGACCGCGTTGGACCTCGATCGTTGGGTCGCGGAAATCGCACGGTTCATTGGCGGTCTTCAACAGGCGACGCAACGCGACCTGACGCAACTGAGCCAACTCGGATGAAGGCGCTCGTCACCGGCGCGGCCGGTTTGATCGGCGCCAATCTGGTGCACGCCCTGTTGGACCGCGGCTGGCAGGTGCGTGCTCTGGTGCGCGAAACCAGTCGGCGCGATGCGCTTGCTGACCTGCCGGTGGAAGTTGTCATTGCCGACGTACTGAATGCCGGTCGTGATCTCGACGTGGCCTGCGCCGGGTGCGACGTCGTCTTTCACACCGCAGCGCATTTCGCCTATTCCGGTGTCGATGCGGCCACGCTGCACGCCACCGCGGTTGCCGGAACCGAGAACACGCTTGCCGCCTGTGCGCGGATGGGCGTGTCGCGCGTCGTCGTGACATCATCCTCGGTGGTGTTCGGCCACCGCGATGCCGCGGCATGCATCGACGAGACGGACGGGCTGGCGCGCGGTGACGGAGAACCGCCCTACATCGTCGCGAAGATCGCCCAGCATCGGCGTGCCCTGGAACTCGGCGCTGCGCTGAAGCTGGACGTTCGGTTTGCCTGCCCGACGATGACACTCGGTGCGACCACCGGCCGTCTCGGTCCCAGCAATGGGCTTATCGTCGCCTATCTCGCCGATCCGCTCGGCTGCACGTTCCCGGGCGGCTGCAATCTCGTCGCCGCGCGCGATGTCGCAACCGGCCATGTGCTGATCGCCGAACATGGCGTTCCAGGCCAGAGCTATTTGCTCGGTTCGCAAAATCTGAGCTGGCAGCAAATCCATGCCGCCATTGCCGAACTGGCCGGGGTCGCGCAGCCGCGCCTGGAGCTGAATCAGACGCTCTCGTTCCTGGCCGCTGCCGCTGACGAGCTACGCGCCACCATCGGCGGTCGGACACCTTTGTCGACGCGCGAGCAGGCCGCGATGGCAGGGCGCTACTACTGGTACTCGCACCGTAAGGCGGCCGCGCTGGGCTATGCACCGGTTCCGGCGCGCGCCGCCTTGATCGAGACGATCTCCTGGCTCGCCGCGTCGCCGCATGTCTCGCGCGAGGTCAGGACCGGCATGCATCTTGCTGCCGACATCTACCAATTCCGTGCCGCTGCCGCCCGGGGAGAACCGGCTTGAAGACGTTCCGCAGCCTCGTCGTTCTCAAACGACCGCATTCGGTATTATGGACCATCATGCGCGACCATTTGATTGCCATCTCGCCGCACCTTGCGGATATCGAGGAGATCCGTCAGCTAGACCGAGGCGTCGATGCCGACGGGATCGTGCACATCGTGAACCAATGGCGCGTTCGCCATAGGGTGCCGCCGGCGATCCGTTCCATTCTGAAGTCTGACGAGCTGAGCTGGGTCGATCGTAACTCATGGGATGCAAGCACGTTCACCTGTTCCTGGACGATCGAGCCCAACTTCCTGACCGAGTATATCGCCTGTTCGGGCCACACAATATTCGTATCGGCGATGGCGGGACAGGGTGCGCGAGTAACGTTCGAGGGCGGCCTGGATCTGAAACCGGGGCTGCTCGGCGGCTCGCTTGGCGGCGTTGAGAAGCTGCTGTCTGGTTTCCTCGAATCGATCGTCACCACGGTCATCCCGCGCAACCTGCGCAGCGTCGTCGAAGCAGCTGCGGCGTTTGAATTGCCGAAGTGACCCAACGCTCGGTCTAACCGATCAGCACGCTGTGGTGAAACCCAAGCCGAGGATCGGCGAGCGGCGGCAGCCATGGCAGATAGGTCTGCAACTCCGGCATCGGGATGCGGATGCGAACCTCGCCGGCCGGGTAATCATAGATCGTGATCCAGTTGAGCCCGCGATTTGCCGTGAACAGCAGTGACTGATCGGTGGAAAGCTGGCAGGCATAGACCGAGTCCAGCAGGCTGAACCTGCTCACGCGCAGCGCGCCGAGAAAATGCCGGCTGTTCGTTGCGAACGTCCCGCGGGCGAATATGTCGTAGACCTGTGTCGCAACCTCGCGCGGGCGCGCAAGATGCGCCGCCAGATCGGGCTTCTCGTCGATGGTGCGAAAGCGGGCAAAGTTGTCGAGCTCGATGGCGACGATCGACTGGCTGCCGCCATTGCAGAAGATCAGCTCGCGATCGGACAGCGTCACGTCCGAGTTGATATGGGCGGGAATCTCGCGTCCCGCTGCCCAGTGGCGCCGCACGCGCTTCTGCCGCGCATCGATCTCGAAGGCGTACTCCTTGAGAAAGGCCATGCCCCACTCGTGGTAGTCGCGATGGTCCTGCGGCACGACGCGGAATGACACGGCATAGAAGATATCCTCCTTTGGATGGACCGCCACATGCCAGCATGTCGCCGGCAAGGTCAGCACAGTGACCTTGTTGTCCGCACGATCCCAGATGCCGACGTGTCGCGCCTCGCCTGCCTCGCCATCGGCCGGATTGTCCATGGAACCATACACGATGTAGCGCCCGGACGCCGTCTGCTTCATACCGTGCGGCAGCTTCACGCCGTGCCGGATCAATCGCCGCGGCCGCTCCAGATCGCCAAGTTCGAATGCATAAAAATGTTCGCCGATCGGCGTAACGATCTCGTCATCCGACAGCCAGATGACATGCGTGCTGCCCTGCAGCGACGTGCGCGCCGTTTCAAACCGCAGGGTCGAGACGCGTTTGATTTCCGCGAGCGTCTGCGCGTCATAGAACAGCAGATGCTGACCGGCATTCCCGAGATACCCGACGGTTCCGGACGGGTTGACCGATACCGCGTGGCCGCCCGCGATGCCTTCGTAATACACGATCTTGTAGGCGTAGCGGTTGTCGGCGGGATCGAACAGGAACAGGCAGACGCCGGCCATGCCTTCCAGGCCGTTGACGCCGTTGCCGTCCAGCGCGATGTGGAACGCGTAGGGATAGCCCTTCACCCGCGCGGGACTGCTACGCGCTGTTGGGCGCGCCGCGCGCGTCGTCCTGGTTCCGGGGGGTCGGGGCAATCAGGAGACCAGTCGCGACGCGGCCAGGGCGTAGACCGAAATCGGATACGACACGGAGACACCGAGCGCGGTACCGACCGCCACGTCGCTCGGATAGTGGTGCGCCGATGCCAGGCGTGCCCACGCCATGAGTAGGCAGGTTGCGAGCGCGAGGCTCGTGGTCTGCGGAAACTGCAACGCCATCGGCACCAGCGCCGCGGGCAAGGTCATCGCGTGGCCGCTGGGGAAGGAGTGCTGATCGAGCGCCGGCAGAAGCGGTACCAGCGTCGCATCGCGCTGATACGGCCGCGGGCGCGCCACGCGGCGCTTGATGACCGGGTAGACGGAATGCAGAACCACGGCGTTCAGCGTGCCCGCGACCAGGACCGGTATGGCATCCAGGCCGGCCGCAAGAAAACTGCCGATTCCAAATGCCAGGTAGACCCAGCCGTTCCCCAGCCAGCTGAGCGCAATCGCGGAGGAGCGCACGAGCCTCGGGCGCGCGGACTGGGCGAACCAGTGCACCAGGTACAGCTCCACCGCCGAGACGCGTGCCAGGCTGTACCGCTTGCGAGATATCGCCCCATCCATAAGCGCGCCGCTCACCCCCTCACTGGCTGGATTCCGATTGCAACCATGTTACGGCGATGCGCCGGCGGACGGAAAGCGCTTTTTGCTGCGAGTGCGAAGGGTCCGGTTTCGGCACAGAATGTTATATGGTAGCGTCTGTCTGTGCCGTAACCGCGGCACGACACGTGCTGCACAGCCCCTCGGCCTCGATCGTCGCATTGCTGATGCTGAAGCCGGCGCCTCTCGCTGCACGTGCAAGGACCGCGGACACGTGGTGGTCCTGCATCTCGACCACCCTGCCGCAGTTGCGGCAGATCAGGAACTGCGCCGCGTGCGTGTGGCTCTCGCCGTCGGGGTCGGCCGTGCAGCCCGCAACGCAGCCGACAAATGCCGATAGTCGTTCTACCCGGTGAATGAGGCCCTGCTCCAGCAGGAAATCGAGCGCGCGATAAACCGTCGGAGGTGCGGCGCCGCGGCGGGTCTGACGCAGGCGGTCCAACAACTCGTATGCACCGGTCGGCGATGCGGCGTCCAGGACAAGGCCGAGCACGTGGCGCCGGAGTTCGGTCAGGTTCGCACCACGCCGCTCGCAGATCGCCGCCGCCCGATCCAGCAGGCCTTCGGTCCGTCGCGAGAACTCAGCAACCATGCGACCTCCTCCGTCAGGACACAGGCTACCACGCGCTGCCAGTCCATGCTTGTGGAAATTATGTTATAGCATTACACATCTAAGGTCCACATCCTGCGAGGGTGCCAGCAATGGCGAAGTTGGGCTTGTTCATGGCGATCCTGGCGCTGCTGGCCGGACCGGCCGCGGCACAGAACGCGCCAGGCGCGATCAACATCGTGGCGGCGGAGAACTTCTACGGCGACGTGGCGCAGCAACTTGCCGGCGGCGATGCCACAGTGACCAGCATCCTGACCAATCCCGACCAGGACCCGCATCTGTTCGAGGCAAGCCCGTCCGTTGCCCGCCTTTTGTCGGCCGCCACGATCGTGGTCTACAACGGCGCCGACTACGATCCCTGGATGGCAAAGCTGCTCGCCGCCGCGCGGTCATCGAACCGCCGGACTATCATCGTGGCGAATCTAGTGCACCGGAAGGCCGGCGACAACCCGCATCTCTGGTATGACCCGACGACGATGCCGACCTACGCGAAGGCACTTGCCGCAACGCTCGCCGAACGCGACCCGGCGCACGGGGAAGACTACCAGCGGCGCCTTGGCGTGTTCCTCGCCGCGCTGCAGCCGATGGAGGCAAAGATCGCCGACCTGCGCGCCAGGTTCGCCGGAACTGCCGTCACCGCCACCGAGCCGGTGTTCGGCTACATGGCCGCCGCGCTCGGCTTCACGATGCGCAACGAACGGTTCCAGCTCGCGGTGATGAACGACACGGAGCCACGCGTGTCCGACGTTGCCGCATTTGCGAACGACCTCCGGAAACACCAGGTGCGGCTGCTGCTCTACAATAGCCAGGCGAGCAATCCCGCGGCCCAGCGTCTCGTCCGCATTGCCGAGCAATCGAATATCCCCGTCGTCGGGGTGACCGAGACGGAACCGCAGGGCAAGACGTATCAGGACTGGATGATGGGCCAGCTCGATGCGGTCGCGCAGGCATTGGCCAAGCCTGCATCGTGAGTGCCGTCGAACTCACCGGCGCGACTTTGGCCTTCGGTGCCAGGACCGTCCTGTCAGGCATCGACCTTGTGATCCGCGACAGCGAGTTCGTCGGCGTGCTCGGCCCGAACGGATCGGGCAAGACCACGTTGATGCGCGCCATCCTTGGGCTTCTGCCGCCCCGCAGCGGGACGATCCATGTGCTGGGACGGCCGGTGGCGCGTGGCAACCCGACGGTCGGCTACATGCCGCAGACGCGCGGCGCTTTGAACAATCTGCGGCTCAGCGGCTGGGACTTCGTCGCCAGCGGCGCCAACGGACATCGCTGGGGCATGCCGCTGCTCCGCGCCACCACGCGCCGCGAGGTGCAATGGGCGCTGGACATGGTCGATGCGACAGCGCTCGCGCGCCGCCCGTTGGCCGAGACCTCCGGCGGCGAGCGGCAACGCCTGCTGTTGGCGCAGGCGCTGCTCGGCCGCCCGCGCCTGTTGTTGCTGGACGAGCCGCTGATCAGCCTCGATCCGCATCATCAGCGTTCGGTGGTGGAGCTGACCCGGTCGCTGCAGAAGGAACTCGGCATCGCGGTGCTGTTCAGCGCGCACGAGATCAACCCGCTGCTCGGCGCGCTCGATCGCGTGCTGTACCTGGGCTCCGGCCATGCCGCGCTGGGCGCCGTGGACGAGGTCATCAGCGGGCCGGTGCTGTCGCGTCTCTACGGTTCCAGGATCGAGGTGGTGCGCGTGAACGGCCGCATCTTCGTCATGTCGGGCGGCTACGACGTGGAGCGCGATGCTCACCAGCACGACCACGGCGAGCACCATGTTCACGTATGACTTCATGCAGAACGCGTTTGCCGCCGCCGGCATCGTCGCGGTGGTCTGCGGCCTGGTCGGGTTCTTCCTCGTGCTGCGCGCGCAGACCTTCGCCGGCCATGCGCTGTCGCATGTCGGTTTCGCGGGAGCCACCGGCGCGGTGCTGCTGGGAGTGGCGCCGCTCTGGGGGCTTGTGGCTCTGACGCTGCTCGCCGGGATCGGCATGGGGCTGCTCGGCGAGCGGCTGCAACAGCGGGACGTGGCGATCGGCATCGTGCTGGCGATGTCGCTCGGACTTGGCCTGCTGTTCCTGCATTTCTTCACCGCCTACGCCACGCAAGCGACGGCGCTGCTGTTCGGCAACATCCTGGGCGTCGATGCGGCAACGGTCTGGACGCTGCTGCTGCTTGGCATGGCCGCCGTCACTGCGCTCGCCGCCATCTCGCGGCCGTTGCTGTTCGCCAGCCTGCAACCCGAACTCGCCGAGGCGAAGGGTGTATCGCTGCGCCTGCTGTCCGTCCTGTTCCTGGCGATCGTCGCGCTGGCCGTGGCGCAGTGCGCACAGATCGTCGGGGTGCTGCTGGTCTTCGCGCTGATGGTCGGACCGGCCGCGGCGGCGCAGCGTCTCACCACCCGGTTCTGGCGCGGCATCGCGTTGTCGGTTGCGTTCGCGCTGGCCGAGGTCTGGTTCGCACTCGTGCTGGCATATATCACCGACTGGCCTACCAGCTTTTGGATCACGACATCGAGCGGCTGCGTCTATCTGGCCGCGGTCCTGATGGACGGCTTGCTTTCGGCATCACAATAAGATAATGGTGCAGCCTTGACAGATTGAATGTTGTGCCGTGCGGAGACGGCTTGACCGAAACAGGCTGGCTTCAAACCGACGGGTAGGTCCTGTTGGCTTTGCCGCTTTGATGTTCGCCGCATGGTGCCAGGTTCTGCTCGTCCTGGCGCTCGCGCGCGTACCGCAGGCACAAGCCGCCGATGCGCTCGACTGTATCCGTATGTGTCACACCGATGCCGACGACGATGGCGCGCCGGCTCCGCACCAGCAGGATCACTCCGGCCACGACTGCGTGATGTGCGTGATGTGCGTTGGCCATGCGTCGCCGGTGGCGTTGTTGTCGTCGCCCGCGGCGTTGCCCGATCGGCAATTCACCGCGGTCGTGCTGCTCGACGCTTACCGTCCGCGCGCGCCGCCGGTTCGCCTGGTATACGCGGCCCAACCCCGTGGTCCTCCTCCGCAGATCTGAGTTTGCCGTGGCGCACCGACGCCGGTAACCCATATCAGCGGAGTCTTCGCTTGCAGTGCTTCAAGTTTTCGGCCGCGCTTATCGGCGCGAGCCTGCTATCCGCCCAACCCGTGTTCGCGCACGGCTTCGCGGGTCCCCATATGTTCATCAGCACGCTGCTGATCGACGATCCGAACGTGGCCGACGAGGCCAGTCTGCCGACATTCTCGTTCCTGCCGCAGCCGACGGATGGCGGATCGGCGCCCGGGCTCTACGCCCTCGAGTTCGAATTCGACAAACGCATCACCGAAAATTTCGGCTTTGCGCTCCACGACGGCTATCAGTGGCTGCGCACGCCGGGAGCCAAGACGGCCAACGGTTGGGAAAATTTGGATGGGGCACTCAAGTACAAGGTTTACGTCAGCGACGAGCACGAGTTCATGCTGTCACTCGGCGTATCCCGTACATTTGCCCGCACCGGGGCCAACGGCACCAATGGCGCGGTGCTGGGCAACGATGACAGCAGCTCCACCACGCCGAACATCTTCTGGGGCAAGGGCTTCGGCGATCTGCCGATCGGCTATCTGCGTCCGCTCGCGCTCACCGGGACACTGGGCTACACGATCGCCGACAAGAAGCTGAAGGTCACCGGCACCGACCCCGATACCGGTGATCCGGTGTTCAACAACGGCATCTCGAACCAATGGTCTGGTGGGCTGTCGCTGCAATACAGCATGCGCTATCTGCAGTCGCAGGTGAAGGATCTCGGACTGCCGGAGTTCGTCAACAAGCTGACCCCGGTGGTCGAGGTCTCCTGGTCGTCGCCGGCCAGCAAGCCGAACCAGGACAGCACGCAGTACCTGTTCGGCGTCGGCGTCAATTACACGTCGGACTGGTGGGCGGTCGGCGTTGAGGCGCTGATCCCCGGCAGCAAGCAGACGGGCTCGCACATGGGTGTGATCGCGCAGTTCCATCTCTACTTCGACGATCTCTTCCCCAAGAGCCTCGGCAAGCCGATCGTGGGATGGTTCCAATGATGCGTGCGATGTCCCTGTTCGCGCTGGCGATGCTGTCCGCAGCGTCGCCGGCCTTCGCGCATGCCATGCTGGAGCGCGCCAGCCCGCTGGTCGGCAGCGAGGTTCCCGCACCGCCGCATGAAATCACCTTGACCTTCACCGAGGGCGTGGAACCGCTGTTCAGCACGATCGAAGTTCGTGATGCGCACGGCGCCACACTGGCGACGGGCAAGGCGCGCACGGATACAGGGGAACAATCGAAGGCTTGTCGTCGAATTGCCGGCGCTTGGCAGCGGCACTTATACGGTGACCTGGCACGCAACCTCGGTCGACACGCACAAGACCGAAGGGAGCTACCAGTTCATCGTGAAATAGCGCATGGGCAGCCTGGAGATCGTCGTGGCTCTGCTGCGCGGCGTGCACCTCGCCGCGCTGCTTTCGCTGTTCGGCACACTGCTGTTCCTCGTGGTCGTGGCTGCCGGCCGCGACCACGACGGACGCTGTGGAAACAGCCCGCACGCGGCTTCTCCTGGTGCGCCTCGCACGCAACAGTGCGGCATGCGCGCTGTTTGCCGGAGCGGCGTGGCTGACCGCCGCAAGTGCCGTCATTGCCGGCACGCGTGGCATCGCAATGACGTTGCACGCACTCCCGGTGGTCGCACTGCAGACCCAATTCGGCCAATGGGTCCTGCTGCGGCTCGCTCTGTTGATCGCAGTGCTGGTGTTGCCATCCGCAAGACGCCTGCCGCGCGCAGGCGCCATCGTGCTGGCCGGCGCCGCGGTTGCCGTGCAGCCGCTCGTCGGCCATGCCGGTGCGATCGGCGGCAGTCTGGGCAACGAGCTGATCGCGTCCGAGGCATTGCATCTGATTGCCGCCGGTGCCTGGCTGGGCGGCCTGCTGCCGCTGTTCATCGCAATCCGCATACTGCCGGCAGACGCAGCGGCGTCCGCCTGTCGCAGCTTTACGGCCGTCGGCCTGTCCGCCGTCGTGGTGCTGGCCGGCACCGCCGTCGTGCAGATCGCTGAATTTATCGGCGGCGTGCCTGGCCTGTTCGGCACCGCCTATGGACGTATCGCGCTCGTGAAGGTTGGACTGTTTCTGTTGTTGCTGGTGCTTGCGGCGCTCAATCGGTTCGTCCTGACCGAGCGTATCGCCGGAGCCGCGCCGGTTGCTGCGCGTCGCCACATCCGTCGCTCAATCGCGGCGGAAGCCGTGCTGGGTGCTCTCGTGATCGTCACGGCAGGATTTCTCGCCTCGAACACACCGGGTGTGCATGAGCAGCCGGTCTGGCCGTTTGCCTGGCGGCCGAGCCTGAACGCATTCGCCGACGCCGACCTGCGACACGAACTGATTTTAGCGCTGGCCGCAATCGTCGGCGCCATTGTGATGGCGGTATCCGGACTGATCTGGCGTCCGGCGCGCTGGCCGGCCCTGGCGGTGTCACTGATCATCCTCGCAGTCGCCATCCCGCATTTGGATCTGCTGTTCGTCGCCGCCTATCCGACCAGCTTCTTCACCTCGCCCACCGAGTTTGCCGCCACCGCGATCGTGCACGGGGCAGAACTATTCGCCGCGAATTGCGTCGTCTGTCATGGCGCGGAGGGTCGTGGCGACGGTCCGGCCGCACAGTCGCTTCCCCTGCGGCCCGCCGATCTGACCGCGGAGCATTTTTGGGCGCATAGCGACGGCGAACTCTACTGGTACATTTCGCACGGCTTCGAGGCTCCCGAAGGCGGCATGGCAATGCCCGGCGTCGACGGTGTCCTGTCGAGCGAGGCGCGCTGGGATCTGATCGACTATCTGCGTGCGCACAATGCCGGCGAGAGCATGCGCAAATCCCGCAAATGGCTGCATCCGCTGCCAATGCCGCAATTCGATGCCGAGTGTGCCGATGGGAGGACAATCGATATCGACGATATGCGCGGTCGGGCGCTGCATATTATCGCCGCTTCGGAAGAGGTGCCATCAGAACGGGTAACCGTTGCTGGTCTCGATATAACAACGATAATCGTGACGAGGGCTCGTGGCGCCACACCCAACGGTTCGGCCTGCATTGCGAGCGAACCGGAGACTTGGGCAGCGCTGGCGATCATTCTCGGCATGTCGTCGGACGCATTGGCCGGTGCGCAACTTCTGGTAGATCAAAACGCCTGGCTGCGCGCGGCCTGGCGGCCCGGAGATCCGGGTGACTGGACAAACCCGCTGTCGCTCGCGGCCATGATCCGCGACATCACTGCGTCACCCGATCGCAGGCGACGCAACCGGAGGGCAGGTACATCGCCACTGAACACGACGCCAGGAGGGATCGGACAATTCAACGAACAGGAAGCTTGCACGATGCGCTCACGCCAGGGGCGTTCTCCTGGCGGCGACGATTCAGGCGAACGCGATAGACGCGGCCGCTTCGGGAAACCGATCGGCCGCCACGGAGGGCTGCGGGAGGCTGCCGCCAGCTTCGACCCCCCGTAATCGGCATCCGACCGATCAGGCGGAAGCCTTGCGGCACTCCTCGGCGCAGGTCTTGCACGCGGCGCCGCAGGCTGCACACTCTGCGAAGGTCGGAAACTTCTCGCACTCTTTCTGGCAGGCAACGCAGATTTCGCCGACAGCCTTGGCAAATGCTGGCAGGTGGGTCGAATTGACCGCCGCCAAGGTTTGCAGAGCGCCACAGGCGGCCACGAGTTGATAGGCCGAATCTGTACAGCCGGCCATGCTCACATCTTTCATTGACAGCATGCCCAGACAATGCCGGAGGCAATCATTGCCCGTTGCCACGCAGCGGCCACTGGAACTCCTGGAGAGCCTTGTATTTCGGAGGATGCATGCTTGCACCTCCGGCGCCTTGCGCAAGAGCCTGGGAAGCTGCACCGACGGCAGCGGCCGCGCCGACTACGGCGATGAAGTCGCGACGTTCCATGGATATCGCCCTTCTGAAGCCAGGGTCGTATTCCCAAGCAACCGCGCCGACGACGCGTCGCTAAATCCGGTCACGAGACTTTCCCAGTTTGCAGAAGTCCTAGGATTTGTCAATGTTATTCTGAAGCTATACTAGAAACAGTACGTATAAATTCTCCGCAAGTCTGGAAGATGGTTGCGTCGGCGTCTGCGCTGGCATCTTTGGCGCTTGGCTTTGGCTTTGGCTTTGGCTACGCCAGCGTGGGCGTGGACCAGGTGTGTCGTGCTCGAAGTGACTTTACTTTGCGATAGAAACAGATCAGAGACGCCGGCGTTGACTTTGATAGTGCGGCCTGTGAGGCCGAGGGATGGCTGTGATGCTCTGCCTGACCGTGATCGCCGCCGCTGTGCTTCTGCCGCTCGCAACCGTGAGCACCGCCGGCGCTGAGGAGGGGGGCCCCAGGATCGATCATGCGTGGGCGCGCGCAACGCCTGGTGCCGCCACGACCGGCGCCGCCTATTTCCGGATCGAATCGCCGATGGACGACCGGCTGATCGGCCTCGCGTCTCCAGTCGCCGGCAAGGCCGAGTTGCATACCCATATCGAGGAGAACGGGGTCATGCAGATGCGCGAGGTCGAAGGCGGATTGGCGGTGCCGGCGCATCAGGAGGTCGAGCTGAAGCCAGGCGGCTCGCTGCACGTGATGCTGATCGATTTGAATCAGAAACTGAAGGCGGGTGACAGTTTTCCGCTCGATTCTCATCTTCGAGAAGGCCGGCCCGCGCATTGTGGCCGTGAAGATTGAACGGCTGGGCGCCATGGGTCCCACGGATGATGCACGATGAAGTACAATGCCGCGTACCAAGAGGTCATGGATCATCACGCGATGATGCCCCACGCAATGCGCGATGATGCCCCACGCAATGGACCACAATGGCTCCGGCCATCCAACGCGAGAACCCCGGCCATGACACACCAGTTGCGCAGAGAAGTCGCCCTGCGTTGGATTTGCGCGCGGCGGCCGGCGCCGGCGATTGCCATCCTGGCGCTCGTCGTCGCATTGCTCGCCGGCCCGCAGCCGTTGCTGGCGGCAGGCCCGGCATCGCCGCAGGAAGCCACGTCCGAGATCGGCGGCCCGTTCACGCTCGTCGATCAGGACGGGCGCACAGCCACCGACGCGCAGTTTCGCGGAAAGTGGCTGCTTGTGTATTTCGGCTATACCCATTGTCCGGATGCTTGCCCGACGGCGCTCGGCGACATCGCCGCAGCGCTCGATGATCTCGATCCGGCGAAGCGCGGCAGGGTTCAGACGATCTTCATCACCGTCGATCCCGACCGCGATACACCAGCGGTCATGAAGGACTATGTCAGCGCGTTTGAAGGTGCCCACATCGTCGGGCTGACCGGCACGCAGATGCAGATCAGCGTGGCCGAGGCGGCCTATCGGGTCCATGCGCAGCGCTATGCGGGCAAGAACGGCGACTACACGATGAGCCATACATCGGCGATCCACATCATGGATCCGGATGGACGCTTCGTGACCGTGGTGCCGCCCGAGCGCATCGCCGAACGCCTGGCACAGCTCGTGCCATAAGCCGGCGGGCTCAACCGATGGCCTTGCGCACCGCAATCGGTATGCAGTTCAAAGATCGGTGCCGTCGAACGGTGCGGAATTCCTGACCCAGCATCGCCCCTTGGCATTCACGCCGCGCGGGTATTGAATTGCGGCAAAGGCAGAGGAGCGCCACAATGTCCGACTTCCCGAAGTTCGTGCAGATCAACGAAGAAGGTCCGCGCGAAGGCTTCCAGTTCGAGAAAGGCCCGATCTCGACGGACCGCAAGATCGAGCTGATCGACGCCCTGTCGGACACCGGGCTCAACCACATCCAGGTCGCCTCCTTCGTCAACCCGAACCGCGTGCCGGGATGGGCGGATGCCGACGAGGTGGTGCAGCGCTACGACCGCAGGCCTGGCATCCACTACACCGCGCTCTGGCTGAACCCGAAGGGATTGCAGCGCGCGCTGGCCACTAATCGGCTGGACATCGAGGGTTCGTTTTCGCTGACCGCCTCGGAGCAGTTCCTGGCACGCAACCAGCAACGCTCGATGGAGGACAACATCGCGCAGGCGCACGAAACCATTCGCCTTTACAAGCAGCACAACATCGCAATGAAGCGCGCCGGCATCATGGCGGCGTTCGGCTGCAACTTCGAGGGCGAGATCCCGCATCAGCGCGTGCTCGACATGATGCAGCAGCTGCTCGATATTGCCGCCGAATACGAGATGCGGCCCGAGGTGTTCTCGCTCGCCGACACGATGGCCTGGGCGACACCAAAGTCGGTGCGCGAACTGGTCGGCAAGGCGCGCGCGCGATTTCCCGACCTGACGCTGGCGCTGCATCTGCACGACACGCGGGGCATGGGGATCGCCAACGCCTATGCCGGGCTGGAGATGGGCATTTCGATCTTCGACACGACCGTCGCCGGCCTCGGCGGCTGCCCGTTCGCCGCGCACAAAGGCGCCGCAGGCAATGTCTGCACCGAGGACCTTGTGTTCATGCTGGACGAGATGGGCATCGAGACCGGCATCGATCTCGATGCACTGATAGAAGTCGCCCAGCTCGCCGAGGAAATCGTCGGCCATCCACTGCCTGGCTCGGTGAAGATGGGCGGCAGCCTGAAGGCCCTGCGCGCGAAGATGCACTGAAGGAGCAATACAATGTCGCTGACCAAAACGCTCGGCCAGTTCGCCTCCGATCTGTCGCCGAACCGGATTCCCGATGAGGCGGTGCGCATCGCGCGCCTCGGCTTCATCGACAGCATCGGCACGATGATCGCCGGCCGCCGCGAGGACTGCGTGCGCATCCTGAAGCAGGTGCTGGCGCCGAACGAGGGCCCCGCGACGCTCACCTTCGGCAAGGAAAAGAGCACGGCGCCGGAGGCCGCCTGGATCAACGGCACCGCGGCGCATGCGCTCGACTACGACGACGTGGGGCTGCGCGGCCATCCCAGCACGGTGCTGGTGCCGGCGATCCTGGCGGAGGCCGAAGTGCTTGGTTCGACCGGGGCAGAAATGATCGTGGCCTATGTCGCCGGCTACGAGACCTGGGCCGAGCTGTTCCGCCGCGACACGGGCCTGCTGCACAAGAAGGGCTGGCATCCGACCGGCCTTTACGGCGCGGTCGGCGCGGCCGCGGCGTGCGCCAGCCTGCGCCGGTTGGATGCCGACAAAGCAGCGCAGGCGATCGCGCTCGGCGCATCGCAGAGTTCCGGGCTGATGGCGAATTTCGGCACGATGACCAAGCCGTTCCATGCCGGTAAGGCCGCGCATGCCGGCATCATGGCGGCGCGTCTCGCCGAAGCCGGCTTCACCGCCAGCACCGACGCGCTGGAGCATCCGCAGGGCTTCCTGCACGCGATCTCGCCCACGGGCACCGAGGATCGCACCAGCGAAGCGCGGCCCGGCCAGACCTGGGCGATCCTGCACACCGGGCTGGGCATCAAGAAATATCCCACGTGCTACTGCACGCATCGCGCGATCGACTGCATGCTGGACCTGGTGAACGACACGCCGATCAGCCCCGACGAGGTTAAGAAGATCACCGTCAACATCAGCGACTATTTCGCGACCGTGCTGCGCAACCACCAGCCCGACACCGGGCTAGCTGCCAAGTTCAGCATGGAATTCGTCATAGCGAGCGGCATCGTGGCAAAGCGCGTCGGCCTGCGCGAACTGACCGACGAGTTCGTGCAGCGGCCCGACATCCAGGCGCTGATGCGCAAGGTCGAGATCGTCACCACCAGCGAATACGACGACGAAATGCCCGGCGCTGCGCCGCATGACCTGGTGACGGTGGAGCTTACCAACGGCAGTACCATCGCCGGCGAACCGGTGGCGCGCGCGACCGGCCACGCATCGCGCCCGCTGACCGAGGCGCAGATCTACGAGAAGTTCGCCGACTGCCTCGATGCCGGCGCGTCGGACATTCCGGCCGATGTGCTGTTCAAGCGCCTGTCGGCAATTCAGTCGCTCTCGGCAAGCCAGATCACCGCGTTGCAATAACGACTGCTGCCGCTCGCCGCACCGTCGTCATGCCCGCGAAAGCGGGCACCCAGGGCAGCAGCACCGTGTTTGCGGCCCTGGGTTCTCGCTCGCGCGGGAATGACGATGGCGCGGAGGTCCGGACCGGCCCCGGCTTGCCGGATCGGCCTGCCCGGGCCTTGATACGCAATTCCTGAACAGGGGAGGCCCGCATGGCGGACCGTTTCGCCGGTCGCAGCGCGATCGTGACAGGTGGCGTTTCGGGGATCGGCGCCGGCATCGCCGAGCGGCTTCGCGCCGAGGGCGCCCGCGTCAGCCTGTGGGACCACGACGAGGCCGCGCTCGCCCGCGCCGATGCGCCACACAAGGTCACGCTCGACGTCACCGACGCCGCGGCCGTGCAGCGCGCTGCCGATGGGACCGAAGCCGCGCTCGGCAGGATCGACATCCTGATCGCGTCGGCCGGCATCACCGGACCCAATGCAACAGTGTGGGACTATCCGGTGGCCGAGTGGGTCCGCGTGATCGACGTCAACCTGAACGGCGTGTTCTACTGCAATCGCGCCGTCGTGCCGCACATGCAGCGCGGCGGGTATGGCCGGATCGTCAACATCGCCTCGATCGCCGGCAAGGAAGGCAACCCCAATGCCGCCGCCTATTCCGCATCGAAGGCCGGCGTGATCGGATTGACCAAATCGCTCGGCAAGGAACTGGCGACCACGGAGATCCGCGTGAATTGCGTTACGCCCGCCGCCGTGCGCACGCCGATCTTCGATCAGATGACGCAGGAACAGATCGACTGGATGTTGTCGAAAATCCCGATCGGCCGATTCGGCGGCATCGATGAGGTCACCTCGCTGGTCTGCTGGCTGGCGAGCGAGGAATGCAGTTTTTCCACCGGGGCGGTGTTCGACATCTCGGGCGGTCGCGCGACCTATTGAGCAGGGAAACCGTCATGGACAGCGAAACACTCGCCTTCACGCCTGCCGTCGAACTCGCTGGACTGATCCGCCAGAAGAAGCTGTCGCCGGTCGAGCTGATGTCCGCGCTGCTGCAGCGGATCGAGGCGCTGAACCCGCGGGTCAACGCGTTCGCCCATCTCGCAGCCGACGCCGCGATGACGGCGGCGAAGCACGCGGAAACGGCGCTGATGCGCGACGAGCGGATCGGCCGGCTGCACGGCGTCCCAGCCACCATCAAGGACCTTGCGATCACCAAGGACATGCCGACGCAGATGGGCAGCCAGATCTTCGCCGGCAACCAGCCGACCGAAGACACGCCGGTGGTGCCGCGGCTGAAGGCGGAAGGCGCGATCATTCTCGGCAAAACCACGACGTCGGAATTTGGCTGGACCGGTGTCAGCCACAGCCCGCTGACCGGCATCACGCACAACCCGTGGAAGCACGGCTACAACGCCGGCGCATCATCGGCCGGTGCCGGTGCGGCCGCGGCCGCCGGGTTTGGTCCGCTGCATCAGGGCAGCGACGGCGCAGGATCGATCCGCATGCCGTCGCACTTCTGCGGCGTGTTCGGGCTGAAGCCGACGTTCGGCCGCGTGCCCTACTATCCGGTCGGCAGCGGCGACTACACCTCGCACATGGGACCGATGACGCGTACCGTTGCGGACAGCGCGCTGATGCTGCAGGTGATGGCCGGGCCGCACCCGCTCGATCACACAACTTGCGAGGCGGGCCCTGCGGATTATCTCGGCCGCCTGCACGAGGGCATTCGCGGCAGGCGCATCGCCTACAGCCCGGATCTGGGTGTTGCGCGTGTCGATCCCGACGTGGCGGCGCTGGTGAAATCCGCCGTGGCGCGCTTCAGCGAGCTTGGCGCGACGGTCGAGGAAGTGAAGACGCCGTGGGCAGCGGAGGGTCCGGAGATGATCCGCTTCTTCTGGGCCGCGCACATGTCGCGCCTGCAGCCGCATCTGGCGAAGTGGGAACCGAAGATGGACCCGGGCCTTGTCGCCTGCATCAAGGCCGCGCGCAACTACTCGGTGACGGACTACCAGCTGATGCGCGATCGCAAGATGGCGTATATCGCCGCGATCCACCGCTGGTTCGAGGACTGGGATTTCCTGCTGACGCCTGCGGTTTCGGTTGCCGCGTTCCCGGCCGAACTGCTGATGCCGAAGCATTGGCCGCAGCACGACTGGGACTGGCTGTCCTGGGCCGAGTTCTCCTATCCGTTCAACATGTCCTGGAACCCCGCGGCCAGCGTGCCATGCGGATTCACCGCGGACGGCCTGCCTGTCGGGCTGCAGATCGTCGGACGGCGCTTCGACGATCTCGGCGTGCTGCAGGCTTCGGCGGCGTTCGAACAGATCGCACCCTGGGCGGACAGGCGGCCGACGCTCGGCTGAGCGAAGGCGCCACCGATGCAGGCAGCGATCAACGCCTTCCTGTTGGGCTTTCCGGCGCTGTTCTCGATCGTCAACCCGGTCAGCGGCGCCTTCATCTTCGGCGGGGTCACCGAAGGCCGGACGAGCGACGAGCGCAGCAGTCTGGCGAGGCGTGTGGCGATCTACTCGCTGCTGGTGATGATGGCGGCGCTGTGGGCGGGATCGTCCGTCCTCGCCTTCTTCGGCATCACGCTGGCGGCACTGCGCGTCGCCGGCGGCCTCGTGGTCGCACTGACCGCGTGGGACCTGCTGAACCGGCCGGAGCATCGCGAGGAACGCAAGCAGGAGCAGGCGGCGCCCGCCGCCGGCGCGGACGACATCGCGCTATTCCCGATGACGATTCCGATCACCACGGGTCCCGGCACCATAGCGGTCGCGGTGGTGCTGAGCGCCAGCCGCCCGCGCGAGCCGGACGTGTTCGCCTGGTTCGTCGTGGGCACGAGCGCGGCAGCCGCCGCGCTGGCGCTGGTGATCTGGATCATCTACCGTTCCAGCGATCGCATCGTGCGCCTGATGGGGCCGACGGGAAGCCGCACCGTCACACGGCTGTCAGCATTCCTGCTGCTCTGCATCGGCGTGCAGATCCTGATCACCGGCGTCGAGGATGTGCTGGGGCCGCTGCTGACCCGACACTGATTTTGCAACCAACCAAGGAGGATCGCTTTTATGGTGCTATCGATGTTCCAGGCCGGCGTACCGGTCATCACGCAGTTGCTGAACGGACTGTCGGGTGTTGTCGACAAGGCCGCCGCGCATATCGCGGAGAAGAAGCTCGAGGAGTCGGCGTTCCTGCAGGCCCGGCTGTTCCCGGACATGTTCACGCTGGGTCGGCAGATCCGGCAGGCCACCGATTTTGGCCGCAACGCGCCCGGGCGCCTCGCCGGCGTGGAGCTGCCGAGCTTCCCCGACGCCGATGCGTCGTTTGCCGAGGCGAAGGCGCGGATCGCGAAGTCGCTCGATTTCGTCAAGGGATTCACGCCGGCGCAGATCGACGGCACGGAAGAGAAGGACATCACCTGGATGGCCGGTCAGCGGCAGATGTCATTCAAGGGGCAGGCCTACCTGCTGCATTTCTGCCTGCCGCACTTCTTCTTCCATTGCACCACCGCTTACAACATTCTGCGCCACAACGGCGTGGAGCTCGGCAAGCGGGATTATATGGGTTCGCTATAGCAAGGCGGCTGGGGCGTGTTCATTGTGATTGGAAAAGCCGCACCGCAAAGTGTCCCTCGTCTGGAAGCGGGAAAGGTCCAGTTGCGTTAGCGACGCGGGAGAGGGCGCATCCCGGCGGCACTTGACTGCCGATGCACCCGCTCCCGTCGCACTGCGCGCTCCGACCCCGGTTCAAGCCCGAGGCAGGCTCACTCCCGCAAACGGGCGAGGTGCACATGTTTCGGTTACCCTGAAGTTGCGCTAAATCGCCTTGCCAACCAGAACTCCGGCACCCGCGGTGACCGCCATCGCAAGCGCTCCCCAGAACGCTACGCGAACCGTTGGCCTGAGGATGTTCGCCCCGCTGGCCCTCGCCCCAAGAACACCGAGCAGCGCCAGGTAGACCAACGACGTTCAGGAGATCATCGGAACGAGACGACGCTGAGGCGTAACGAGCAGGGCCATGATCGGAAGGGCGGCACCAATCGCGAATGTTATTGCCGACGAGAGGGCTGCCTGGATAGTCCTGGCGGTTGTCGCCTCCGATATCCCCAACTCATCCCGTGCATGCGCGCCCAACGCGTCCTTCGCCATGAGCTGCTCGGCAAACACGTCGCGCAAGCGTCGGCTCGATCCCTCGGCGTATATGAACTCGTGCCAGCCCGTTTGTTTCGGGGCTCAGGATGGTCGATCAGCTCCTGCCTCTCGAGGGCAAGATCGGCGGTCTCGGTGTCGGATTGCGAGCTCACCGACGCATAGTCCGCTGCGGCCATGGACGTCGAACCGGCGATCATCCCGGCAACACCTGCGGTGACGACCTTGCTCAAGGAATTGGCAGCCGCGGCAACGCCGAAGATGAGGCTGGCAGCGGAAATGATGCCATCGTTGCCGCCAAGGACGGCGGCGCGCAGCCAGCCGATGCGCCCGATAAGGTGGCTTTCAGCGGGGCGACAAGTCACGGCTCCTGACCTCCTCAGCGGGGCATGAATCCATCCCGTGCCATCCAGCGGGCGTCTACGCGGTGCGCTCGGTCGGTAGCCACGTCAAGCGGAAGGGCGGCAGTTTCTGTCTCCGTCGGTTGCACAGCGTCACCCCCCAGGTCTGTAATTCGCGGCATGGCAACGCTGGTGACGGGTGCCGCCGGTTTCGTGGCGCTGAACATCGTCGAGCATCTCCTGGCTGCCGGACGGGAGGTGGTCGGGCTCGACCGCATCGCACTTCCCGATCGCGCACGCAGCGACTTCGCCCGCCTGCCGGGGCGGTTCACCCTGATCGGCGGCTCGATTCTGTCGTCAGCGGATCTCCGGCGCGCGCTGACCATCGCGCCGGTGGACGCCGTGATCCATTGCGCTGTGATAACGGCCGGCGCGGCACGCGAGCGGGCTGATCCGGAAGCCATCGTCGCCGTCAACGTGCAGGGCGCCGTGGGCGCGCTGATGGCGGCGGCACGCCTTGGTGCGAAGAAGTTCGTCTATCCGAGTTCGGGCGCGATCTATGGCTCCGCCGCCGCGGGCGTTCCGTTGATCGACGAGGACGCGCTGCGCCCAACGCCGGTCACTCTCTACGCTCTGACCAAGCGCGCGGCTGAGACGATCCTGCCACGGGTCGCGGAGACACAGGGAATGCGCTTTGTCGCGGCACGACTTGGCAGCGTCTATGGTCCCTGGGAGTACGCCACCGGCGTGCGCGACACGCTGTCGCCAATGCTGCAGGTATTGCAGCACGCTCTACGCGGTGACGAAGCAGTGCTCGGGCCGCCGTGGCGTGGCGACTACATCTACGCGCGCGATGTTGCGAACGGTATCGTGCGGCTGGCCAATTCGGACTCGCTGTCGCGCACAGTCTACAACCTCGGCAGCGGGCGCGCCGGATCCGCCCAACTGTGGTGCGAGGAACTGGCGCGCCGGATGGATTTTTGTTGGCGCATCGCCTGCGCCGGCGAGACAGGGAATGTCGACAGCCACACCGGCTTCGATCGCGGACCGATGGATATCGGCAAGATCGCCTGTGATACCGGCTTCGCGCCCCGCTTCGGTTTTGTCCGGGCCGCCGCCGACTGGCTGGCTTGGCACAGGGCTTCAGGCGGCACACGCGGTTGAGAGAAGGCGTTGGCCTGAAGGTGATGCGCATCGCGGCCCCACGGACCAAGGCGCTCGGAGTCGCCTGTCGCGCTCCATGATCACCCAGCGATATTACCCTTTTTAGTGAGACGCGTCTCTATGTGAGACAAGTGATGACGATTTAAACATTGCTTTCCGAAAACATTAGGTATTAGATGCAACCTTGCGTTGGCCACCATGTGCTCCCACGGAAGCCCATGAAGTCGGACGGTCGGCGAACCGGGTTATCGATCGGGGAAATTCACGATGGTCGTTGCATTGAAGACGTTCACATGGACGGCCGGCACGAGCCCGGACTGGAGCGTCGCCACCGATTCGAGCCCCTCGTGCCCGCCGCCCCCGACAGGCGTCGCGTAGCTGCTGGATGGATCGCAGGATTACTCGGTCACCGTGGGCAACGGCACAACCAAGGCCTTCAGCGTGAACACGCTGAACATGGCTGGAAACGCCAACCACACGACGAGCCTGACCATCCTCGGCGGGGGCGCGCTTGCCGTTGGCACACTGGCGTATTCAGGGCAATCCAATCGCGCGGATGTCACGGTCAACGACGGTGGTCTTCTGGACATTACGACCAGCCTGCAGGGGGCCGAAAATGAAACGATAACTGTCCAGGCAACCGGCGCAGGGGGCGATGGAACCGGTGGGCACCTTGAGTTCGGCTGGAGATCCATCTGATCGACAGGATGACCTATGTGATTGGGCCTGGGTCAGAAAACGAGGAACCTCCGCCGTGCCGCATGACTGGAAATAGTCCTCGCCTTCGGGGCTCCTCATTACGCGTTCACGCTCCGATACAGTGTGGCCGCGCGATGCGGCATGCTCACCGATTGTTGCACTCGGCTACAAAGTGGTATCTCCCTATCACGAAGTGGTAAATAGCCCTGCCGGAATTTTGAACGCGATCACAACTCGGTGTCAAAGGGGTATATCGAATTGCGCGTTCGGCTCTATCGGATATCATCTAATAGCTTGATCACACTCGCTTGATGGGGAATTTATGGTGGATTGCCGAGCTGTACTCGTAAGTGAGAAGCGCCTCCTTCGGGATGGCCTTAAGGAGATGCTGCAAAAGAGCCGGATATCGGTGATCGGCGAAGCCCGCGACATCGCCGATCTCCTTGCGGCAATCGAAATGCAAGCGGATCCCGAGCTGGTGATCTGTCACATAACGTCGGACCAGAGCCCCGAAGCTGGCCTGGACCTGGTCTACGGTCTCCGCCAGCGCTTTGGCCGCGCCAAGCTCGTCGTGCTCGCGGACTCGTGCACAAAGTCGCTTCTCTCGAGCTTCGTCTGTGCGGACGTGAATGCCATCCTTCTTACAAGCATTTCCAGTGAAATGCTGCAGCGGTCCCTGGAGTTGGTGCTGGTCGACCATCGCCTGTTCCCGGCCGAGATCATGTCACTGATCACAGACAAAGCTCTGGCCAAACCTTCTCTCGATCCAGCCCCTGCCGAGCGTGTGCAGTTCGTCGGGACCACGACCTTTCCGGCCCATATCCATAAGGCTCAGGCAGCGTTGCCAACGGCGGCGGCGTCAGAACCGCAGTTGAAGGTTGCACTTTCCAAACGTGAGATTCAGATCATCGACTGCCTCGTGAGCGGGTTGCCGAACAAGAGCATCGCGCGCGAACTGAATATTACCGAGGCGACGGTCAAGGTCTATGTCAAAGGCCTGCTTCGGAAGATCAAGGTGAGCAACCGCACGCAAGTTGCTATCTGGGCCCTCCAACAATCCCATCCTTTTGGCGCGGACCGAGCCGTCCCATCGATGGAAGCGCTGGCCGCGCCACTCGAGCTGCATGGCCAGCCCGTAGTGCCCGCCGCATTTTCTGGATGATCAATCGGCGAGCGCAAGTTCGTCGTCACTGAACGCCTGGCGGCACACGTTCGTTGTAGGACGAACGCCCTGAACCGGGCATTATCCCGGCGATGAAGTTCCTGCACGCTGCCGACGTTCATCTGGACAGCCCGCTCGCCGGCCTGCATGTCCGCTCGGACCTGCCGGCCTCCGCAATACGCCACTGCACCCGTCGCGCCTTCACCGCCATGATCGACCTGGCGCGGGCGGAGGATGTGGCCTTTGTGGTGATCGCTGGCGACCTGTACGACGGCGACTGGAAGGATTTCTCCACCGGCCTGTTCTTCGCCGACGAGATGCGGCGGCTTGCACGCCCCTGTTTCCTTGTGCGCGGCAACCACGACGCGCGCTCGCTGATCACCCGCAATCTCACTCTTCCGTCCAATGTGCGCGAATTCTCGTCGCGGACCTGCGAGACCGTGTCTCTCGCCGATCCAGGCGTCGCGCTGCACGGGCATTCGTTTCCCAACCGTGCGGTCCCGGAAGACCTGTCCGCCGGCTACCCGGCGCCGCTCGCCGGCATGCTCAACATCGGCGTGCTGCACACATCGGCTGAGGACCCCGGGGAGCACGAGACCTACGCGCCGTGCAGCGTCGCGGGACTGACCTTGAAGGGCTACGACTACTGGGCGCTCGGCCATATCCACGCCCGGCACGTGCTCGCCGAACGCCCCTGGATCGTGTTTCCCGGCAATCTGCAAGGACGGCACCCAAAGGAAACCGGGCCAAAGGGCTGCACGCTTGTCACCGTCGAGGACCGTCAGGTCGTCGCGGTCGAACACCGGACGGTGGACGTGCTTCGTTGGGCGGCGATCGAGGTGGACGCGACTGGCGCCGACGTGGCGACACTCACCGGGCGGATTGCCGAAGCGGTCGGTGCAGCGCTCGCAGTCGCCGACGGCAGGCCGGTTCTGGCGCGCGTGACGCTCCTCGGCGCGACGGATCTGCATGGCACGCTGCAGGGCGACACCGAGCGCCTCGCCGCCGAGTGCCGCAACGCCGCGATCGAAGCGGACGCCGCGCTGTTCGTGGAGTCGGTGCGCGTACGAACGCGACCGGTACCGCTGGCCCAGGACGATGTGTTGGCGCCGCTGCGGGCAGCCTTCGCGGCCGGGCTCGACGATCCGGCGCTGGTCAGGTCGCTGCTGGAGGACCTCGCGTCGTTGCGCCAGAGACTGCCGGCGCCGGCGCGCGCCGGCGTGGAGCTTCCCGATAGCGAAGATGGTCTGCGCACACTTGCCGAAGAGGCTTGGCTGGTCGCCGCCGATGCACTGGCCGCGACCGAAGCCTGATGAAGCTCATCCGGCTCGACCTGCTGCGCTACGGACATCTGTCGGACGTGGCGCTCGAATTCCCCGAGGATGCGGCGTTGCACGTCGTGCACGGCGCCAACGAGGCCGGCAAGTCGACAGCGCTCGCCGCCATCGCCGATGCGCTGTTCGGGTTCGGCCACCGCACCGACTTCGATTTTCTGCACGGCGCGTCGCAGCTTCGTGTCGGCTTCGCGCTTCTGGCCCGCGACGGAACGATGGGTTCCTTCGTCCGCCGCAAGGGTCGCCGCGACACGCTGCGTGACGCCGCCGACCAGCCCGTGCCCGAGGCGGCACTGCTCCACTTCCTGGGCAGCGCAAGCCGCGATCTGTTCGAGCGCGGCTTCGGCCTGGATGGCCAACGGCTGCGCCAGGGAGGTCAGGACCTGCTGCGCAGCGGCGGCGAGGCCGGCGAAAGCCTGCTGGCGGGTGCCGGCCTGCTCAACTTGCACGCCGCCGCCTCCCGCCTCGAGGAGGAGGCGAGATCGCTGGTCGGCGACGGACGCGGGCGGCGGCGCCTGTCGGAGGCGATCGAGACCTGGCGCCAGGCGCAGCGCGCGAGCGAGGAGCGTTCCGTTGCGCCGAGTGCCTGGCAGGGTGCTATGACCGCGCACGCCGCGGCCGTAGGTGAACTCGAACGCGTGCAGGCAGCGATCCGGTCGCTGACTGCCGAGAGCAGTCGCCTGCAGCGCATTCGTCGGGTAGCGCCGCGCCTCGCCGAACTGGACGCCGCCCGCGAGGCGCTCGCCGCGCTCGCCGACGCGCCACACTTCCCGCCGGACGCCGCGACACGGCTGCGCGATGCGCTCGCCGCCCGACGCGACGCGGCTCGCGACATGGAGCGCGAAACCGAGGGCGCAGCGCGGCTAGCCGCGGAACGGGCCGCGATGCCGCAGGACCCGGCGGTCCTGGCGGTGCAGGACGCCATCGACGCGCTGGCGGCGCAGCGCCCCGTCGCGCTGCGGGCCGCCGAGGACCTGCCCGCCCGGAATGCCGAAGCGGCGGCGCATCGCGGCAGGGTGGCGGACGCGCTGGCGGATCTGGGTGTGTCCCAGCCACCCGAGATGGCGCGCGACCGAGTGCCGAGCACCGCCATCCGCGGCGCCGTGCGGCGCCTGGTCACCAAGCATGCCGAACTGGCCGCAACGGCGACCGCCGCCGCGCAGGCCCTTGCGGCTGCACGGCGACGGCGCGATCAGGCGGCAAGCGCCCTGCGCGACGCAGCGGAGCCGCCCTCGCCCGGTCTGTTGCGCCGGACTATCGATGCGGTGCGCGGCGAAGGGCCGCTTGATGCGGAGCTGGCACGTGCGGAGCGCAGCGTCGCGGACGGCGCGGGCAGCGTGGGCGCCGCGCTCGCCGCGCTGCCGCACTGGCACGGCAACGCCGCCGCGCTCGCCTCATGCCCGCTGCCGCTGCCCGCCGATGCCGACGCTGTCGCTGCGCGGCTCGACCTGGCGGCGAAGGCCGCCGCGGAGGCACGCGTCCATGCCAACGGTCTCGCCGCCGAGATCGCCGCGCATGAAGAGACCATCTCGCGCCTGGCCGGGGGGAGGCGGTGCCCACGCCCGATGCCGTCGCGGCGGCGCGTTCGCTGCGCGACCGGGCCTGGCGCCTTATCCGCCACGTGTATGAAGGCGGACTGCCTCCCGCCGCCGAGGAGCAGGCGGGGCTGCCGGCCGGCCCGCTGCCCGAGGCCTTCGAGGCGCTCCGCGATGACGCCGATCGCTTGGCAGACCGGCGCGCGGACGATGCGCAGCGCGTCGCCGAGTACCTCGCCGCGTGCGCCCGCCTGGACCTGCTGCGTGGGCGGCGCGGCGCTGCGAATGCGGAGCTCGCCCGGGCCGACGACAAGGCGGCAAAGGAGATGGCGGCGTGGCACGCATTGTGGGAGCCCGCCGGCCTACCGGCGCGGCCGGCCGCTGCGATGACGCAATGGCGGCACGCCCGAGCCGAGGTGCTACGGCTCGCCGACGTCGAGGCCGAGGCGCGCAGCCGGTGCGACGACCTGGCGTCGCGCCGCGCCTCCGCCCGGGCGGCACTCGCCGCCCTGCTACCAGAACTGGCGCAGGATGCGACGCTCGCGGGCATGTTGCTGCGTGCGGAGGCGATGTGCACGGCCGCCGAGGCCGAGCTCGCGGCGCATCGTGGTCGGATCGAGGCGCTCGCGCGGGAGGAGGCCAACCTGCCTGAACTGGACCAGGCGGCGAAGGATGCTGCCGCCGCGCTCGGCGCATGGCGCGCACACTGGGCGCAGGCGGTCGAGAAACTGGAGCTGCCGAGCGATGTCGCGGTCGCGGTCGCCGAGGCCGCGCTCGCGGCATGGGACCGCATCGCCGAAACCGCACCGGATTGGCGAACGGCCGAGCGGCGGATCCGCGAGATAACGGCCAGCCTCGCGGACTTCACGGGCGAGGTGCGCTCGGTGCGGGAGCGGCTCGGCGAGCCCGCCACCGACGAGGCGCCGCCGGTGATCGCGGCGCGCCTCGTGCGCTCGCTCGCCGGCGCCCGCAAGGCGGCATCGGATGCGGCAGATCTTGCAAAGCGGATCGCCGCCCATGAAGCGGCGGTTGCCGACGCGGCACAGCGCCTTCGCGTCACCGAAGCGGAAATGGACGCGCTGCGCACCATCGCGGAGACGGCGGATGACGCCGAACTGGAGCGGACGATCGAGCGCGCACGTGACCGCGACCGCGTCACGGAAAGCATCGCACGCCTTGGCGAGACGCTGCTGGCACAGGGCGACGGGCATGCGGAAACCGCGTTGCGTGACGAGGCGGCCCGCATCCACTCGGATTCAGCGGTGGCGCGGCTGGCCGAGATCGAGGCCGAACTAGCTGCCTTGGGGGAGCGCCGCGAGCAGCTCAGCGCCGACCGCACCAAGGCAGAGGCCGAACTGGCGGCGATGCGGGACGGTGGGGATGCCGCGGCCAAGGCGCAGGAGGCCGAGGATGCGCTGGCCGATGCGCGCACCCATGCCGAGCGCTATGCCAGGCTGCATGTCGCCCGCGTGCTGCTGCGCGTCGGGATCGATCGGTTCCGGCGGGATGAGCAGGGGCCTCTGCTGCGGAACGCCGGTGCACATTTCGCGCTGCTGACGGACGGCCGCTACGTGCGGCTGGAGGTCGACCAGGATGCGTCCGGCCGCGCGGTGCTGCATGCCATCCGCGACACCGGCGCGGAGTGCCCCGTCGAGGCGCTGAGCGAAGGGGCGCGCGACCAGCTTTACCTGGCATTGCGCGCCGCCTCGATCGACGCCCATGCGGCGAAGGCCGAGCCGCTGCCGTTCATCGCCGACGACCTGCTGGTCAACTTCGACGATGCGCGCGCCGCAGTGGCCATCGCACTTCTCGCGCAGCTCGGACGGTCCAGCCAAGTGATCCTGTTCACACACCACGACCACATCGCCGACCTCGCCGCGGGGCAGTCGGGCGTGGCGGTCCAACGATTGCCTGCACTGGCAGCCTGATTTGACACAATCACACCCTGGCGTGGGCTGGCGCGGGACGCGGACAGCGGCTGCCTGGTGCGCCGCGGTTTCTGGCTTGCCACGCGAGCCGAGTGTCGAATCAATGGGTCTCCACTGACATCGCGGGAGTGGCGGGCGAAACGACGCAGTCACATCGTCAGGTCAGCGTATGTGCGGATGCGACTCTGTCAATTTAGACCGGCAGCCTGATCCGTGCCCGGAGGCCGCCCAGGGGAGAATCTTCCAGCATGATCTCGCCGCCGTGCGCGCGGACGATGTCGCGGGCGATCGTCAGACCGAGCCCCGTGCCTCCGGCTGCATCACTCTCGAACGGCCGGAACACGCTCTCGCGGCGCTCCAGCGGGATGCCGGGGCCGTCGTCGTCCACCGTGACGAACACCATGCGGCCCTGCGGCATCGCCGCCAGCGCCACGCGATGCGCATGTCGCCGCGCGTTGTCCACCAGGTTGGTGATGGCGCGCCGCACCGCGTCAGCGCGCAGCAACAGCGTAAGCGCCGGCGGCACGTCCACCTCGACCGCGGCACCCGAGCGCCTGGCGCCGGCCGCAACCTCCTCGAGCACCGCCGACAGATTCACCGGCTCGGCCTGTTCGGCGCCCTCGCCGCGCGCGAACGCAAGATAGCCGCCGATCATCCGCTCCATCTCCTCGACATCGGCGGTCATCTCCGTGATGTCCTGGTCCAGGTCCTCGCGCGGCGACATCATCTCCAGCGCAAGCCGCAACCTGGTCAGCGGCGTGCGCAGGTCATGCGACACGCCGGCCAGCATCTCGGTCCGCTGCACCAGGAACCGGCGGACACGCTCCTGCATCCGGTTGAACGCCGTCGCCGCCCGGCGGACCTCCGTCGCACCCTCCGGCTTGATCGGCCCGATATCGCGTCCCATGCCGAACGCCTCGGCCGCCGCGGCGAGGCGTCGGATCGCGCGCACCTGATTGCGCATGAACAGCGCCGCTATGCAGAACAGCAGCAGTGCGGTGCCGACCAGCCACAGCACGAAGATATAGATCGTTCCGGTGTACAACCGCTTGCGCGGCGCCTGTATGTCCACCACGCCATTGGGCAGCTGCGCGCGGATCAGCACCGAGAGCGGGTCGGACGTCCAGTCCATGGTGAACGGCAGCCGCACCTTCTCCTGCAGCGCAACGGCGAGGTCATCGTCCATCGGTCCAAGCACGTTCACCCGCGGCGCTCTGGGCAGGCTAGCTCCCGGCTCCACCCGCAGCACGAGGTCGAACTGCTCGTGCGCCATGCGCAGGATCCAGGCCTGATCATCGGGAAACCGATCGAGCAGTTCCAGCGTATAGGCCAGTTCGCCCGCGATGCCACCCGTCAGCCGACGCGAGACCACGTCGAGATGGCTGCCATAGAAGAACTGCAGTGCCACCGCCTGCAGCAGCACGAGCGGCAGCAGGATCATCAGCAGGCTGCGGCCAAGCAGCGAGCGCGGCAGCACCCGCTTGATCCATCCGCCGGTCGCGCCGCGCGGCCCTATTCTCATGCGCCTGGCTTCAGCACATAGCCGCGGCCACGGACGGTGTGCAGGAACCTTGGCTCACGCGGGTCGGCTTCGATCTTCCGGCGCAGGCGCGTCACCTGCACATCGATCGCCCGTTCGCCGGCCTCGTCCATGCCGAGCGTCGCGACGATCTCCTCACGCGAGAGAACCTCGTTGGGCTTGCGGGCAAGCGTGGCCAGTAGCGCCGCTTCGCCGCCGGTCAGCCGGATCGTGCCGGCGGCACTGCGCAGTTCGCCGCGCTCAGGGTCGAATTCCGCCGCGCCGAGCTGCACGGGTCCGGCCGGGGCGGCCGGCAGGAGGCGTCGCGCGCCGCAGCATGGCGCGGATCCGCAGCACGAGTTCGCGCGGATCGAACGGCTTGCCCAGATAGTCGTCCGCTCCGGCCTCGAAGCCGGCGATCCGGTCCTCCGGTGAACCGCGCGCGGTGAGCAGCAGGACCGGAACCTCGTGCCCCTGCGCGCGACGCAACGATTCGGTGAGCGCAAGGCCGTTCTCCCCCGGCATCATGACATCGAGCACCATCATGTCCGGATTGACGAAGCGCAGCTTGTCGCGCGCATCCGCGGCTGTCTCCGCCGTGGTGACGCGGAACCCCTCGCCCGCCAGATACCGCGAGAGAAGCGCGCGCAGTCGGGCGTCATCGTCCACGACCAGGATGTGAGCGTCCTCCGTCATCGCGTCTCTTCGCTGCTCCTATGTGGGCCGCCCGCGCGGCATCCGGTTTGCGGGCTCGGTGTCGATATAGGCACGCGCCGCTTCGTCCATGATGGCGCGCATCACCCGACGGAAGCCATCCACCGCGGCACCGCCGGCCTCGCGATAGGCAGCGCCGAGCCGCTCCTTCTGCCGCTCGAACAGCCGCCGCTCCAGCGCCGCGCCCGCCGGGGTCAACGTGAGCAGCCGCTGCCGGCGGTCGGCGCGCCCCGGCGCCTGCGCCACATAGCCTCGCGCCATCAGCACGTTGAGCACACGGGCCAGCGACTGCTTGGTGATGCGCAGGATGCCGAGCAGGTCCGAAACCGTGATCCCCGGGTTGCGGCCGATGTAATGCAGGGCGCGATGATGGGCGCGGCCGAGACCAAGTTCGTCAAGGATCACGTCTGCGGCATTGGTGAAGTCTCGGTAGGCGAAGAACATCAAATCCTGCGCCATGCGGATTTCCTCTTCCCGGAGGAAGAGCAGACTGGCGCCGGCAGGGGCTGCCGGTTTCGGCTCGATCAGGTTGCGGCCCGGCGGATCGCGGAGCTCGACCTTCGGTTCAGGCATGGCAGGCATTCCTCGAAAACGGACGCTCTTATGTCAGTGATATTGACTTATCTAAGGCGCGATTATACGTTCAACGGACCTGAAGCAACAATATTGCGGAGAAGACGGTCATGGCGCTAGTTCCTTTCGACGACCGGGACGGGTGGATCTGGTGGGATGGCGCCCTGGTCCCCTGGCGCGACGCGAAGCTGCACGTGCTGACGCATGGGCTGCACTATGCCAGTGCGGTGTTCGAAGGCGAACGGGCGTATGCCGGCAACATCTTCCGCCTGCGCGACCACACCGACCGCCTGATCAACTCCGCCCGCATCCTGGGGTTCGAGATCCCCTACACGGCCGATCAGATCGACGCCGCCTGCAAGGAGACGCTGGCGGCGAACAATCTGACCGACGCCTATGTACGTCCGATCGCCTGGCGCGGCTCGGAGATGCTGGCGGTTTCCGCGCAGCAGACGAAGATTCACGTCGCTATCGCCGTCTGGCCATGGCCGAGCTATTTCGGCGACGATCGCATGACCGGCATCCGGCTCGGCATGGCGGAATGGAAGCGCCCCTCGCCCGATACCGCGCCGACCGCGGCCAAGGCGACCGGTCTCTACATGATCGGCACGCTGTCCAAGCACAAGGCGGAGGCCGAGGGGTTTGCCGATGCGCTGATGCTGGACTGGCGCGGATGGGTGGCGGAGGCGACCGGGGCGAACATCTTCTTCGTCATGGATGGCGCGATCCATACGCCCACGCCGGACTGTTTCCTGGACGGCATCACGCGCCGATCGGTGATGAGCATCGCGAAGCGGCATCAGATGACGGTGGTGGAGCGGCCGATCGACGGCTCGGAGATCGGCCGTGCGAGCGAGGTGTTCCTGGCCGGAACCGCCGCAGAGGTGACGCCGGTGCGCGAGATCGCCGGGCATAGCTTCACGCCGACGCGGATCACCGAGACGCTGCTGCAGGACTACGACGTGCTGGTGCGCCAGTCGCCGGGGGAGGTTGCGAAGATGGTCGCCGGGTAGGGACGCGGCGCGCCACTGTTACATTAGGCGCTTAAGGGCGAAGCCCCGACAAAAAGATTGTCGATAGTCAGGCTGCGATCCCGAGTTCATGAAAGACGCCTTGCATGGCGAGCCTCAAGTCCTGGCAGTGGCGGTCGATGGCTCGTGGGTGTTGTCCTCCATCGGTGGGGGTGAGTTCCAGGGCAGCGGCCAGCAGCGGTTTGATGGCCTTGTCGCGCAGCACGAGCAGGGCAGTGATGGCCCGTAGGCCGGAAGGAACGGGTTCGTAGCGACGGGTCGAGCCAATCCGCCGGACGATCTGTTTACCGCGAAGTTTCTTCAGATCGTATGCTGCCTGGCGGGGGCCGTAGGCGGATGGGCTTTGGTTGCCGGGCGCGCGAGCCTGGGCGGCCAGTGCGGCGGCGGTGAAACCATCGGCTGAGGCTGACAATGCGATGACTGCCTCGATGACGTGGCGCATGCGAGGCTTGTTGAGATCGATCCCCCCACCATGGATTTCCCGACCCGCGACGCCGACGGAAGACCCTCGAGCATCTCATCGCCGATGAAGCACTGATCGATGCAGCTGAGAGCTTCCATAAACTTTTCAAGCATGCCTTTCAAACGGCCGACGATTTCGGGGAAGTTGTCCAGCAAGCGGCCACAGTGGAATTCTCGGATATTATGAGCAACAGCCTCGATGCGAAGCACGCGTTCGCCTTTTGAATAGATCCTTAAGGCCAACTTGCCGCAATGCAGCTTGAAGACCGTCAGATCATACGTAGGTCTCTCGACCGCGACTTCCCATTCGGCAGCCTTCATGTTTCGTGGGCGGTATTTCGGCCGGCCCTTGTCTCCGAGAATCGTCTTTATCGTCTTCAGGTCCAGCGGTGCGCGGCTGCGATCAATCAGGGCCTGGAACACTTGCTCCATGCGCCCGCCAACCGTGAAGATCGGATTTCGGCTGTACTCCATCTGATAGTTGGAGAAGTGGTAGCGAAATCCGCTGCGTTTCTGTTCCTCAAAGTCGAGCGCGAAGCACAAACAGGAGCGGTAAATCCAACGCTCACAGACCTCGCTCAATCGCCCTACAGTCCGTGGCTCGGACAAGGTCTCTGCGATCTTCGCGAAGCGAGACATGTCAGCGATGGCGGTGAAACAGTTTGCTTCCTTGGTGAACCCGATGCCGTATCTGCTCATCCCCGGTTCGCCGGAGCATTTGGGGGCGGTTTGGCGCTGAGCTGACCATCCACAAAGAAATGATTGACGCGGTCACGGGCGACTCGATTCAAGCTTCGGGTGCCCCAGCTTCCCGACTTCAGCCAACTGAGCCACGCCGAGAAGGACGCGTTGATCCAAACGCTGTGGCAGCGGCTTGAGGCGGCCGAACAGCACATCGCGGAACTCAAAGCCAAGCTCGGCCACCCGCCGAAGACACCCGGCAATTCCAGCCTGCCACCATCGAAGGGACAGAAGCCCAATCAAGCGGAGAAGACCAAGCGCAACGGGCCGCGCCAGGGCAGTCTGGGTCGTAAGGGTGGCGGCCGGCCACTGTCCATCGATCCCGATGAGACAGTGATTGCCAAGGCGGCGGCCTGTGTGCATTGCCACGCGGCGTTGGGTGAAGCGGACCAGGTGCTGCACGGTCGCTACGATAAGATAGAGCTTCCAGTGGTTCGCCCCGTGGTGACCCGCGTGGAACGGTATGCCGGGCACTGCCCGCGCTGTCGCGGCGTCACGCTGGCGCCGGTGCCCGAGGGCATGGAAGAAGGTTCGCCGTTCAGTGTGAACATCCTGGCGTTGGCGATCTACCTGCGCTTCAGCCACGCGATCAGCTATCGTCGTCTGACACAGCTGTTCCTCCAACTGTTTGCCTTGCAGATCAGCGAGGGAGCGCTGGATGCGATGTTCCGCCGCGCCGCGCCATGCTTCGACAATGAGGTGACGGCTATCCTCGCTCGGCTGCGCCGTTCTCGGATCATCTGCTCCGACGAGACCACCGTACGGATCGACGGACGCACCCACTGGAACTGGGTATTCCAGAACGATCAGGTGGTGATCCACGTGATCCGCAATAGCCGTGCGGCCAGTGTTGTCGCCGATGTATTGGCCGGCCATCGACCCAGCATCTGGGTGTCCGACCTCTACAGCGCCCAGCAGGGGCATGCCGATCTTTGGCAAGTCTGCCTGGCGCATCAATTGCGTGATTGCCAGTATGCGATCGAGGCGGGAGACGCGATCTTCGCGCCGCGCATGAAGATGCTGTTGCTGCGTGCCGTGGTGCTGGCGCGGCGGCGCAAGCAACTGGCCGAGAGCACACGACGAACCTATCAGTGCAGGTTGGATCGCGACCTGAACGCGATCATGGTGTTGGCACCCACCAACCGCCACGGCAAGCGACTACGCAAACGTTACGGCAAGCTGCGCAGCCACTTATTCACCTTCCTCGAACATCCTGACGTCCCGCCCGACAACAACGGTAGCGAGCGAGAATTGCGGCCCACCGCCACCTACCGCAAGGTCACCGGCGGCTTCCGTTCGAGCTGGGGTGCCGACCTGTTCGCCACCATCAGATCCGTCGTCGGCACTGCGGCGCGACGCGGCATCAATGCACACCAAGCCATTCTCGCCATTCTGCGCGGCGGATCAGTGCTCCAGGCGGGTTGAGCAGATACCCGATGCCCGCCTTGCGCGCCTGACAGGCGACGTATTCATGGCCGTTCAAGATCACTTGTGCGGGGAACGGTGGATGCCTGCTGATCTTGATGGTGACATGCCCCCAGTCACGGTCGAGAATATGAAACGAATAGTGGTTCACATAGGGCTTCTTCCTCTCAAGGTGATAATTCGCCGCTACGTGCCATACCGGTGCCTGGGCTCGACCGACCAGAACCAGGAACAAACCTTCGGTGACCGCTGTCTTGGCCAGATGCTCATCGGCCACGTCATGCTTGCGCTCCCCTGCGATGCAGTCGATGACTGGAATGTCGTGCGCTCTGGCATAGCCGCGCACGCGCCGGCTGAACCGGCCGGCCAACCGCATCAGATGGGCATTATCCAGGGTCTCGTCCGATCCCGTGAGCGCCCGCCACCACACACGGAAACCACCGGGACTATGCCCCATGCCGAAGTAGCCATTCAGAACAATGCGATCCACGTAGGACATGAACAAACCAACGCGGGCGTCCCGTTGTCCAGTGGTCCTTGCCTTCGATGCGGGGGAACTGCCCCACCGGGGCCACTTTTCCACAGCTCTGTCTGGGGAAAAGCGTAGTCGTTTATCACCCAACTCTTGCCGCTTTCTGCGTTAAATCCCATCAAATCATAGCCGGAATGATAGTCGCCTCGGTGAGACGGGCCGCTGCCGCGGTAGCGGCGCGACCGGCCTTGGTAAGGTAGTAGCGGTAAGTCCCGGTGACGCGTTTGATGACGCCGATAGCCTGCCCCGAGCGAAGGCCGGGTCGAGCAATCGGCGCAGCTGTCGCGACAGCCGGGTCGGCGAGAACATCCCGAGGTCCGGGAGCAGGTCGGCCCGGCGGACGCCTGCGATGTTGACCCGTGGGTTCTGCAAGGCCTGCAACAGGGCGCTATCGCCTGGTTCGAAGAAGTTGATCCCCTTGACGGTCTTCCCCTCCACCTCATGCGGCCTGGTCACGCGGTTGAGTGCGCGAACTCCGGCGGAGAAGTCGTCCAGAGCTTGCCCCAGCGAAGGCGGGGGGCGGAGAGCTGAGCCAGATAGCGTCGGTTGCAGCCAAGGAGAATCGCACGGAGATCGATCAGGCTGTGGCATCCAGGAAGTAGAAATAATAATGCAGGCACTTGCCACTGTCCGGCCGGATGAATGTCTTGTGCGTCTCCTTGTCGTGCCAGGGCTGATAGGCATCGCAGGCTTCCATGGCCGAGATGATGTGCACCAGGCCCGGGTGATCGCCGCGCTGATCGAGAACCCGCGCGACCACCGCCTCCTTGCGAATGTGGCTCTTGGCTATCTGCTCGATTGTCACTCCAGCCTCGGCGGCCAGCGTTGCCGCGCAGCCGCGCACACGATCTCGCAGCTTCATCGCGAACTGCGGGTAGTCGAAGATGCGGATACCCTGGGCATTGAGATACCGGGTCATCCCGTCCGCATAACACACGCCGGGCAGCGTCCCGGTGATTACCATGCGGTCGTAGCACGACAGCACTCCGGCGATCCGATCGTCGTAACGGTCCGTCAGAGATTGGCTCATGTCGTCCCCCAGCCAGATGACACTCCCGACCGGGAAGGCTACACCAGACCTATTGGTTCCGGCTGCGCCGGCTTAGGTCCACCACAAAGACACGAAGACGGGATCATGTGCGGGCCGCAGCCGGCCCGGGACCTACTTCGCGCAAAGCACCGCCGCTGTCCGCTTTGTGTCTTCGTGTCTTTGTGGTGAAATCCTTTGCGTGCTGCCAGCGGCCAGGAAGGATCGAGCCATGACCGAGCCGACGCATCGCTTTGTCGAAACAAACGGCATTCGCATGCACGTGGCCGAGCAGGGCACGGGGCCACTTGTCCTGTTGTGCCACGGGTTTCCCGAGTCCTGGTACTCCTGGCGCCATCAGCTTCGCGCTCTGGCCGAGGCCGGGTGCCATGCCGTGGCGCCGGATATGCGCGGCTACGGCCAGACCGATCGGCCGGACGCGATCGACCAGTACACGCTGCTGCATCTGGTCGGCGACATGGTGGGGCTGCTCGATGCCTTGGGCGAGGAGCACGCGGTGATTGCCGGCCACGACTGGGGCGCCCCGGTCGCGTGGCACGCCGCCCTGCTGCGGCCTGACAGGTTCCGCGCTGTTATCGGGCTGAGCGTGCCGTACCGGCCGCGTGGCCCGGTGCGTCCGACCACGGTGATGCCGCGGACGGACGATGCGGTGTTCTACCAGCTTTACTTCCAGACGCCAGGTGTGGCGGAAGCGGAACTGGGGCAGGACGTGCGGCTCTCCCTGCGCGGCATCCTGTTCTCGAATTCTGGCGACGGACCGCTGCGCGAGGGCGGACTTTCGGAGGGTGATATCGGCATGGTGCCGCGCGCGGGTGGGCTGCGCGCACGCATGGGAGCGGACATGGCGACGCCCGGATCGCTGCCGTCCTGGATCACCGAGGCCGATGTGGATGTCTATGCGGCGGAGTTCGCACGCACCGGATTTCGCGGCGGCCTTAATTGGTACCGCAACATCGACCGCAACTGGGAGCTGTTGGCGCCGTTCGCCGGTGCGAAGGTCACTGTGCCGGCGCTTTATGTTGTCGGCGAGCGCGACCTCACGCTGGGCTTTCGCGGGTCAAAGGAGTTGGTCGCGAACCTGTCGACGTTCGTACCGCGGCTTCGCCAGACGATCATGCTGCCTGGCTGCGGGCACTGGACGCAGCAGGAGCGGGCAGCGGACGTGAACAACGCGATTATCGAATTCCTGCACGCGCTGTGAGGCTGCACGCGCACGTCTCAGCAGGCAGGTCCGCGAATTGTGCCCATTGTACGCCTCGCCCGCCTGCGGGAGAGGTCGCTGCGCGCCAGCGACGCGGGAGAGGGTGCATCCCGGCGGCACCAAACCACTGTGGCACCCTCACCCGTCGCGCTTCGCGCTCCGACCTCTCCCGCAAGCGGGCGAGGTGTACTTACGACGGGATGTGTCCGACCAGTGAACCCGCCTCAGAATATCCCGCTCAGCCATCCCTTCTTCGCGGGCTGGCTCAGCGGCGTGGAACCCGGCGGCGACGTCCAGTTCATTAGCCGGTCGGTGAACTCGGGACCCGGGTCGATCATCCCGGAATTCTCGTTGATCAGCTGGCGGATATCGGCGGTGGCAGATGGTCCGGCTGCCTGCAGCAAGGCGTCCTGCCCGGCGCTGCCGACCACCTGTTCCGCCGGCGCGGTCTGACGCGGCGCCTGACCGCCTGGGCGGGTGGGCCGCAGTGCCAGACTAGGCGGCGTGGACAGGGGCATCTGCGTCGCTGCCACCGTATCCGGCGCGGCATCGCGGGCGAGGCCGAAATTCCGGGTCAAGCCGTCGTCGCTGCAGGCAGCGAGCGACAGCACAGTCAAAATCAAGCCAAAACGCATCGGCACCTCCGGGATCGATCGGCTGCAATGACCATCATGCTGGATTCTCTATGCGCCGTCACGCCGCCGGATCAGGCCGTGCGCAGGCGCGGCAGGATGCGAAGCGCGTTCTCACGGTCGATTGCCTTCAATTCGCCCGCGTTGAAATTGGCTGCGAGACCCTTCACGTGCTCGGCACCCGCGCGATACGGGTAATCGGTGCCGAACACGATCTGCGATACCGGAACCAGTTTCGCCAGCGCGCCGATGGTCACCGCGTTGGAAACCTGGGCAGTGTCGTAATAGAAGCGCCGCAGCTGCCCATCGACGGTCTCGCGTGTGAATTTGTCCTTGTAGGGCGGCGTGCTTACCATCTGGATCTGTAGCCGTTCGGCGACCGCGGTCAGCACGCCGCCGCCGTGCGAGAAGATGAAATTGATGTCGCCGTAACGTTGCGCGGCGCCGCTGAAGACAAGACTGACAATCGTGCGCGTGGTGTCGGCGCCCAGCTCCACTGTTGCATCCGAAACGCCCTGGACGAGGTTGACGCAGCAATTGGCGCTGGTCGGGTGCGTGTAGACGGTCGCCTTGCGGCGATTGAGCTCCTGGAAGACAGGCGCAAACTGCGGATAGCCGAGCCATTTGTCGCCGTAGCTCGTCATCATGCCGATGCCGTCGGCGTTGAGCGTGTCGAACACGTACTCGATCTCCTCCAGGCTCTCGTCGATGTAAGGCATCGGCAGCATGGCAAAGATGCCGAAGCGGCCGGGGTGATCGGCCATCAGCTTCTTGGCATATTCGTTTGACTCGCGCGCGATCCGGGCAGCGTCTGCAGGTGGCAGGAAGCCGACCTGCGGCGTGGTCGGCGAGGTGATGGACGTGGCGATGCCCGCCTTGTCCATGTCCTCGATCGAGCGCTGCGGGGTCCAGCCCGACATCGGCGGATTGTCGAGCTTGGCTTTTTTGAGTGCGTCGAACCAGGTCGGCGGCACGATGTGATGGTGCACGTCGATGCGGGGCGGTTTTTCGCCCGTCTGTGCATCGGCGGCGCCGGTCGCGGCGAGTGCCGCCGTTCCCGCGAGGAAGCCGCGGCGGCCGATCGTGACCGTGTCGCAGCAAGAGCATCGGGCCGGGAGCGCGTGGTGATCGTGTCTGCGGATCATGGTGTTGCCTCCATCCGTCCTGCTGTCATCGCCCTACGGTCTCGCCGCCGAATACGGATAGATCAGCGTACCCGATTTGAACTCGGCCGGCAGCACGACCACCTCCGTCGCCGGGTCCTTGAACTGCTCCAGATCATTCCCCTTGATGTTCTGGAACTGCGTCCAGACGATCCGGGGCGCCGCCCATTCGCCATCCTTGCCGAACGCCACATCGCCGATGATGGTGTTGAACGTGTGGCCGCGAAAGTAATCGGCGAGCTTGCCATCGTCGACGCTCTGTGTGCCCTCGATCGCCTGCGCCAGCAGCTGCATCCGTGCATACGCCCAGGGCGGCAGGAAATAGCCGAGCGGATCGACGCCTTCGGCCTGCGCCTTCGCCTGGTACCGCTTAAGGAACTCGATCACCCCGGGAAACTGCATGGACGGCGCCGGCAGCCAGTTCTCGTTGATGACGATGCCGTTGAGCAGCGGTCCAAGCTGTGTCTTCAGCGCGGTCGTCTGCAGGCCGACCATATTGCCGCCGAACAGCTGCGCCTTCAGGCCGACCTCATTGGCGGCACGCAGGATCCCCGCCGTGTCGGTCGGATATGACGCGACATAGATGACATCAGGATTGGTGGCGCGCACCGCACGAACGATCGGCGTGTAGTCGGTGGTGGTCGGCGGATAGGTGCCGTCGTAAACGATCCGGAGCCCGGCCTCGCGGGCGTTGTCGCGCGCGCCGTCCGAAGCGTTGCGCGCGAATTCCGCATCGGCTGCCACGATGGCGATGGTCTGCGGCTTCGGGCCCTGCGCCACCGCAATATCGAAATAGCCATGCGAGAACGCGTGCTTCGGATCAGGTCCGGTCGGTAGCATCGAGAAATATTGCGGATAGTGGAACTCGCTGTTGACCGCCAAGCAGAACAGGCTGACGAACAGCTTGTTGTGCGCCATGGCGATCGGCATCGCCGGCGCAACCATGTTCGTCGCGTAACCCGAGATGATCAGATCGACATGGTCGACGTCGAGCAGCTTGGTATAAATGCCGGGCACGTTCGCGGCGTTGCTCTGGTTGTCGTAGAACACCAGCTTGACCGGACGCCCCAGCAGTCCGCCCTTCGCATTGATCTCGTCCGCCCAGATCTGCTCCGCCAGGACGCCCGACTTGCCGACCACCGCAAGGCCGCCGGTGAGCGCGTCGGCAAAGCCGATGGTGATCGGCTCGGCGGCGCGCCCGGTTGCCGGGATGCAGGCAAGCACCGCGGCCGCAAGCAGCGCAGCAACGCCACGGCTGGCGACGATTGGCCCCATTGTTGTTGCTCCCTTGCCACGCATGGCACAGTGCAGCCTACCCGTCAGTTCGAGCCAATCCAACCGGTCGAGGTCACACCATGGCGAATGGCATGCATTGGGTCGGCACCTGGTCTACAGCCCCCGCGCCCGCGGAGGGTGCCGCATTCAGCAACCAGACGCTGCGGATGAATACGCGCATCAGCATCGGCGGGCACACGCTGCGTGTGCGGCTGTCAAATGCGTACGGAACCCGGCCGCTGGCCATCGGCGCGGCGCATATCGGCTTGCGTGCGAGCGGCGCCGGAATTGTGCCGGGGTCCGACCGCAGGCTGACATTCGGCGGCGAGCGTTCGGCGACTATCGCAGCCGGGGCACTGCTGGTGAGCGATCCCGTCGAGCTTCAAGTGGCGCCGCTGGCGGACGTGGCAATCAGCATCTACCTGCCGGGCGACGTGACGGCGAGTTTCGGCGTCACCGGCCGCTATGCGCGCCAGACGAATTACATCTCGCCGCCGGGCGATTTTTCCAGTTCCGTCGTGATGCCGGTCGGGCGGCTGACCGACGATTGGTATTTTGTAAACGGGATCGACTTGCTGGCTTCCACAGGGACCGGCGGTATCGTAGCGCTCGGCAACTCCTTGACCGACGCCAATATCTCCACGCATGACGCGTTCTGCCGCTGGCCGGATCAGCTTGCGCGGCGGCTCGCCGCACGCAGGGACGGCCGCGCGCTCGGTGTGATGAACCAGGGGCTTGGCGGCAACCGCATCCTGCACGACATCCGCGGCGACAGCGGCCTGCGCCGTTTCGACCGCGACGTTCTGGCGCAGCCCGGCGTCACACATGTGATCGTGATGTTGGGCACCAACGATCTGCGCAATCGTTGGGCAAAGCCGGAGGAAGAGGTCACCGCCGAACAGATGATCGCCGGCCTGAAGCAGATGGCACTGCGAGCGCATACGCGTGGGATCAGGATATTTGGCGCCACACTGACGCCGTTCGAGAACGAGACGTTCCTGATCGGCGCCTGGACGCCGGCGCGCGAGGCTGTCCGTCAGGCGGTGAATGCATGGATCAGGGACGCCGGCGCGTTCGATGCGGTGATCGACTTCGACAAGGGCGTGCGCGACCCGGAGCATTCCACCAGCATGCTGCCGATCTACGATTGCGGCGATCACCTGCATCCCAGCGACTCGGCTACAACCGCATGGGCGACATCATCGATCTGTCGCTGTTCGATTAGGCCGCGCCGCCACTGCAGGCAGGTCGCATCAACATTTGCTCTGCGTGGCGGTTTCGGTAGATACTATCCTTGCACTCTTGTGGCGGGCACCTGGCCAGCCGTCGGGACGAGCCGCCACAGGTGGCTCAGGAGCGGGCGTCGCCCGCCAAAACCCGGCAATACGGCAACGGTCGCGACTTCGCTGCGCCCGCTCAAGGAGTGTACGGCATCTTGGGATCTCCTCGAACGGCAGAAGTCGTTGACGAGCAACCAGTGGAAGATCATCGCCACTGCAAATCTCGGCGATATGCTTGATTTCTTCGACTTTTTCCTGATCGGCTATGTGCTGGCGTTCATCATCGGCGGCTGGCACCTGACCTTCGGCCAATCGGCAATCATCCTGCTGTCCGTCTGGCGTTGGCGCGGTCCCCAGGCGCCTTCTTCTGGGGCTGGATGGCCGATCGCATCGGCAGGCGCAAGGTCTTCATGGCCACGGCGCTCAATGTCTCGCTTGCAACCGGCATCATGGCGTTCACCCCCAACAGGATGGCTGGATCGCCGGCTGGATCTTTCTCGCGTTCTTCCGCTTCTTCGTCGGCTTCGGCAACGCCGGCCTGATCGCCGTGGACATCCCGCTCGTGCAGGAATTCGTCCCATCGTACAAGCGCGGCTGGGTGAGCGGCATGACCACCGTCCTG
>CAWCDM010000136.1:0-25079 GCA_963794185.1 uncultured Alphaproteobacteria bacterium
ATGCGGACCTCCTGAGATCGGTGGCCCGCCGTATCTCCGACCGGCGCGTGCTGTGGCTGATCAAGCTGTGGCTGAAAGCGCCGATCGAAGAGCGGGATGGCGGGGGGAAGCGGCGCATGAGTGGCGGCAAGAACAGCAAACGCGGCACGCCCCAGGGCGGTGTCGCGAGTCCGCTGCTTGCCAACATCTACATGAACCGTTTCCTCAAGCATTGGCGACGCAGCGGCCGCGGCGAGGCGTTCCGTCCAGACATCGTCAACTATGCCGATGATTTCGTTATCCTCAGTATAAGATGCGCGGCTGAGGCGCTGGCGTGGACAAAGGCGGTGATGACGAAGCTCGGGCTGACGCTCAACGAGGTGAAAACCTCGGTGAAGGACGCACGAACGGAGCGCTTCGACTTCCTCGGGTACACGTTCGGTCCGCATTGCTACCAAAGGAACGGCAAGAAGTACCGGGGCGCAAGTCCATCGGAGAAGAGTGTCAAGCGGATGAAGACGAAGGTCGACGATGTTCTGGTGCCAGGCAACGTGCAGCCATGGACAGATGTGTGCCACCAACTGAACGGTTTGCTGCGCGGTTGGTCGGCCTATTTCTGTTATGGAACGCGCAACCGGGCATACAGGGCAATTGATCACCACGTCTGCGAACGTGTCCGACACTTCCTCAGTCGGCGGCATAAGGTGCCCAGCCGCGGGACCAGGCGATTTCCGAGTGACTTGATCTTCGGGGGTCTTGGAGTTCTGGCGCTGGATTACCGCCGTGGGCCTTACAATCAAACCAGTCGGAAAGCTGGATGCCGGAAATCCTGCATGTCCAGTTTGATGGAGCGGGGATGGGAGACGGACCGCTCACGCGGCACCGCGCCTATCCTCGACTCTACCCAGGCAGAATTTCTCCGCTATCGATGTTATCGCCTGAACTGGCATGATTACGGCAAGGGCGAGAATTGTCTATCTACGATGGACAACGCGCTGCCTGGCCACCGCGCCTTCAGTCAACCTCTACGCTCCGCGCGACCCCCACGTGAGCAGGGAGCGTTTGAAGAAACTGTCTAATACATTGGGAGTTCCCCCGGCTCTGCCGGGGAGGCAGTAGAAGTTTGACATTTCCGGGGGCGTGCCCCGGCTATCCCTAGCAGGTCATTGGCTTCATCAAGTGAAAGAGCACGATCCACCTGGAACGGGTTTACGGGGCGAACCGGCGGAATTCCGTTCTTGACGAGTTTCTGGGCGCTCGGGTATTCCGTATCGCCTGTCGGGCGTGACGAAGCGGTGATCCGAAACTAAATTCGGAACCAGGAGCAGGAGGACCAGCGTTTGGAGAGGATGAACCTCTGCGCTAGCCGGCACTGAGGGCGACCCCAACCCGGGGCCGCGTCAGCGACCCCGATCGCCGCTTTGAGCGGCGCCAATCATAAAGCCCCCGGCTCTGCCGGGGATATTTACTTCGGAATATCCGGAGATCGCGCCGCCCGCCGTGAGCATTCGCGCAACCTACCCGGCGCCTCGGCGGAGCTGTTGGTTGGCGCAAACGGCCGGCAACGCCGATCGATCAGGAGGTGAACGGCATCGACAACATGCTTTACCGGGAATGCGCCAACTACTTCACCGCCGCAGGATACGAGCCAGAGTGATTGGATTCAGCTCTAGACCCTTCGCACGCCGTAGAATGCCGCAAAACCCCACGGCAGATCGATGATATTACGCCTGATGCGCAGTAGACCGGACCCAGTGCCCCATCGGGATATACGGCACATCCTGCCATAACTGTAACTGCATTTCCTCACTGATAAGTCTCTGCTTAGGAATGTCTGCAGTGTCCAGCCATGTCTGGCGCAGCGCCTCCAGTTTTTGACTTTCCGGCCACCCTTCAAGGCCTGACTTGCCGTCGCCGCGTAGTGCATAATTCGTCGCCGGATTGGCGTTGAACAAGCCGTCGATGATCGTGAAGAAGACGTTCCAACCGCCCTTATCAGGCGAAGCTTTGCTCATTCTGCGGCGGATCATCGTCGGACCATCCATGATCTGCAAATCAACGTTTATTCCCGCCTTGCGCAGCTGGTCCGCTCCCACCTGGGATATGGAAACGATGTAGCTGTTGCCAGACACTGCCAGCACAACAACTGGCTCTCCGTTATAACCCGCGGCCGTCAGGTCGCGTCTCACCTTGCCATAATCGCGCGGCTCGCTCAGCGCTTCAATCCCAGCTTCATTGGCAAAGGGAGAACTGGGGCCGAATAAACCGATCCGGTCTCGCCAGTAGGCATGGTCAGTGCCAGCTACAGCATTCATCACGTCTGTCTGGTCAACGGCACCCAACAAAGCGCGTCGTATCGCTGGGTTATTGAAGGGGGGATAAAGATGGTTGAAACGCATGATCGCTATCGACCCGGCCACCTCCTTGACCTCGACCGTCACCCCGGGGTTGCGCGCGAGCAAAGGCACCTGGTCGGCGCTCGGTGAGTTCAGCCAATCAACCTCGCCCTGGGACAATGCCGCGACCGATGTGGCGGCATCGCCGAGCGAGATCCACTCCACGCGGTCGAAATGCGTCACCTTGGGGCCAGCCGTGTAGCTCTGGTTTCCTTCGCGACGCGGCACGTAGGCGGCAAACCGCTCATACGCGGATCGGACGCCGGCATTGAACTCCGCTGGCAGGAACCGGTAGGGCCCGCTGCCAACGATTTCGGTCACCTGTCGGAATGGATCGCTGTTGGCAAGTCGCTCCGGCATGATGCATGGCATGGTGGTCGAAGATCCGGCTAGTGCGGCCGGTAGGTGCGGGAACGGTTTATTCAGGCGAAATCGGACAGTATGATCGTCGGGCGCAGAGAGTTCGTCGGTCGCCGCCATGATGGACTGTCCGAAGGCATCGCGAGCGGCAAACCGTCGAATACTCGCGATCGCGTCGCGGGCCAGCACCGGGGTGCCGTCGTGAAACCACAGCTCCTCGCGCAGTCGTAATGTCCAGCGGAGTCCGTCGTTCTCGATGACATGGCCTTCAACCATCTGCGGCTGAGCGGTAAATGTCTCGTCCAGACCATAGAGCGTATCGAAGACGAGATATCCGTGATTATGGGTCGCCCGCGTCCCACTCGCGACCGGATCGAGCGAGACCAGATCTGGAGTGGGAACTAACTTAAGCGTTCGTTCGGGTTGTGCCCGGGCGACATGCGGCACCACAAGAATTGAGGTGCCGACGGCAAGCTTGAGCACGTCACGACGGCGCATAGCCTTCTCCATCTGCGAGAATTACCCGGAAGACGCCCTTGACGGCTGGCCTGTCAAACTACTGGCATTCGATCCATAAGGGTCGGGTTGTCCCCCGAATGCAAGTTCTGTCTTCGTTATCCCTGCCTGCTGCGCTTGAGGGCTTCCGCGGCGGTGACCCTGCGCCACGGAAGATTTGCTGCCGATAAGCGCCGCGGCGAGTAGGGCCGGAAGAGCGCGCCGAGCAATAAGCGTAGGTGCCCCCGTCGTGGGTGTATTCCCGCTGGCGTGGCCTTAAAGGTTGCAGAATATTGCGCCTTCGTCGGGACCAAGAGTTGGTCTCTCCTTTGGCTACCGATCGAGTGTAGCATAAGGAAGGCGAGCATTGGTCCCGTCGATTTATTAAGCTTCGCATAATAGTTGCCATTCAAGCATGCGCATAGCGCGTCGTGGGTGCACGGAAGAAACTGCGTACCAGCATAGGCAACTTCTGTAGCTGCCGCATATGTGAGATGATCATTTGACGCAGTTGCGTGAGTGAGTTGATCACCTTGCGCCCGGTGCACTGGGCCTTCAGATCATTCCATACATATTCGTCGGGGTTCAGCTCCGGCGAATAGGGCGGCAGGAAGAACAGCCCCAGCATGCCCGCTTGTTCTGCCACGAACCTCGCGACCGACTTGGCTCGGTGCGTCGGATGCCCGTCGACAATCACGAAGATCGGCTTCGTCGCGTTGACCAGCAATCGCCGGAGGAACTCGATGAACACCGCGGCAGTGACCCGCCCCTTGGTCAGCATGAAGCGGAGCTCGCCTTGGGCGCTGATCGCCGAGATCAGGTTGGCGCCGAACCGTGCGCCAGTGCTGGAGACCACCGGCGTCTGGCCTCGTTTCCCCCAGGTTGTGCCGCTGTGATAGTCCGAACGGACGCCGGCCTCGTCGGCGAAGAAGATCCGTGCGCCTGCGCGTTTTGCGCGACGCTGGATCGACGGATAGTCCGTCTCCAGCCAGCGCTGCACCGTCTCAGGGTTCTGCTGGTACGCCCGCCACAGCGGGCGTTGCGCGGTTAGCCCGAGCTGGTTCAGCAACCGGCACACTGAACTGTGGCTCAGATCTATGTCGAACCGCTCGGCAATCAGTGTCTGCACCATCGCCGCGGTCCATAGCGCGAACGGAAAATTCAACTGCAGAGGGTTCTTGTTGGCCACCGTGTTATAGATCCAGCGCAGGGCACGGCCATCGAGCTTCGGTGGACGTCCTCCGCGCTTGCGCGCTTCCAGCTGACCCCATCCGCCGCGCCGATACTGTGCGAGCCAGCGGAATAGGGTGCGCAGATTGACCCCGAGCGCGGCAGCAACATGGGTGGGACTTTCACCTGATTGCACCGCCGCAACGCCGCGTTTGCGCAGCTCGGTCAGCGTCGAATGGTCCAGAGCACGAGCATCGGTTTTCATAAGCACGCGGATTAGCACATGTCCCCGTCGTCATGGCAACTACTTTGGGAAGGTTAATATCTGCGGCGACGTGGTCGAGCTATGCAGATCCGGCACGGTCTTCGAGCCGCGAGGCATCGTCAATGGCGGTCGGCAACTCTCCCGCGTCGCCGAAGGATCGCTTCGGGGTCGAGAACGGACTTCAAGACGGAGGGCCAAAGGCTTTTGACGTAGAATTTCCTATGATTCTGAATTGCCGCTGATTCTATCGAGACGTTTGGCTGTCTCGGAATTCTTGACTTCTGGATTGCCCATCTATTGTGTCCGCAACCGTTCGGACGTTAGGTATTCGTCCGTTGCCGAAACTTCAGCCGAAATAGAACCCGCGGCGCTTGCACGTAGCACGGATTGTGCTACGTAGCTCGCATGGCCAAAACTGTCACCCTGCGCGACGCCAATCAGCGATTCGCCCGCTGCATCCGCGAGGTCGAGGCGGGGGAAGTATTCGTGATCACCCGCAACGGCACACCTGTTGCCCGTTTGGTACCCGTCGCCGGGCGGCGCGTCTTGACGGAGAAACGACAGGCTGCACTGGAGCTGCTTCGCGAGGCCATGCGAGAAGGCCTGCCAATCGGGGCGGGTAAGCTTGATCGGGACGCGCTCCATGAGCGTTGAGCGGTTGACGCTCGACACCAACATCCTTGTCTACAGCGTGGATGGCGAAGCTGGACTGCGGCACCGTCTCGCGTCGGAGATCATCGAATTGGCTGCAAGCTGCGACTGCTGGCTCACCCTTCAGGCGGTTTCGGAGTTCTGCACTGTCGTTGCACGCAAGCATCTGGTCCCGAGGACGAGGACGGCAATCCTGGCAAATAGTTGGCTCCACCTCTTTCCTGCCGTGGCTGCCTCAATGGCTGCCATCCGTCTGGCCATTGATGGCGCGACGGAGGGCAATGTCTCGTATCGGGACGCGCTCCTGATTGCCACTGCCGCGGAAGCCGGTTGCACAGCCATCGTGACCGAAGATCTGACCAATGGCATCATTCTCAATGGGGTGCGTGTAGTGCATCCCTTCACGGCGGAGGAGTTACCGGATCGGGTCCGAAGTCTGCTCGGTACCGACCGGACACCATAACTCCACCGTACCCCACAGCATCGGAACGCCGTCGCCTTACCCCACTCGCTCCGACTGCCGCACGAACCCGACCAGCAGTTCGCTCACCTTCTCCCACTGCTCCTGCTGCACCCAGTGCCCGGCGCCGTCGAGCAGGTGACAGCCCAGCATGCGCGTGCACGCGCTCTCCTGCATCCGTTCGACTGCACCTGGCCTCTGATAGACGCCCCAGTCGCTGCTGCCGGCGATGAAGATCGACGGCACATCGATCGTGCGGCCGGAGAACATCTGAAGTTCGGCGGTATCAAGCCCTCCTGTGCCGCGGCGGTACCATTGCAGCCCGCCCTGGAAGCCGGTCCGTTCATACTCCGCGCTGTAGACGGCGAGCTCGCTGTCGGGCAGCCAGCGACAGGCGGCGATCTCGGCGGGCGAGGGCATCACGTGGGCGACCGTCTCAGCCATCGTCTCGTCGCGGTCCATCACGTAGTAGGTCGGCATCTTCGCCAGTTCCGCGGCGGTCCAGCCGGCCAGCCGGAACGGCCGGTTCTGCGGCCAGTCGGCGCTCTTGTGGTGATAGTAGGCGCGCAGGAACGCGTGCACGCCCTGCCGGCAGTGCCACATATCGGCATTGGCCGGTCGCGTCGAATAGTACCACTGGTAGTGCTTGCGCGGCCGGTCGAGCTTCGCCAGGGCAGCGTGGATGTCCGGCTCGGACGCCGCCTCGGGCCGCTTCCGGTCCGCGGTATCGAACGGCAGGGCGGGCGGGCCGGCGAACGGCGCGCTCATCAGCGCCACCGAGCGGAACACGTCGGGGCGCACCAGCGCGCACCAGGCGGCGACTGGAGAGCCGAAATCGTGCCCCGCCACCGCCGCGACCGACCGATTTCCCAGCGCCGCGATCAGGCCCAGCGCGTCCCGCACCGCGTTCAGCAGCCGGAATGACCGCAGACCCGCCTCGGAATCATAGTCGGCGCCCCAGCCGGTGGTCCGCCCATAGCCTCGGAGGTCGGGTGCCACGACGTGGAACCCCGCGGCGGCGAGCGGGCCCATCACGCGGCGCCAGGACCAGGCCAGTTCGGGGAAGCCGTGCAGGAGGAGAATACAGGGCCGGCCCGGCGCCTCGAACCCGGATTCCAGGATATGGATCCGAAGGCCGTTTACGTTGTCCACGAAGCGCGAGCGGATGCCGGCCGGCAGCACGGCCTGATCCAGCGGTGCCAGGTCGGTCATGTTTCTTGCTCTCCCCAGGGTCCGAGCATCGATCGTAGCATCTGGGCGCCGGCCGCCCAATCCCGGGCTCGGACTCCCGGTTCGAGCGATATTGACTTGCCCCGGACCGGCCACTAGGTTCCGCCCTCTCTGGCCGACCCACCAAGGCTTGATCGGGTGGCCGTCGATTGCAGGCCGAAGTCGCGTGCGGCGCCGCCTCCGGATTTCCCGGCGGGCCCAGGCCGTGGGCTCAAGGAACCCGCAGGATGGGATTTCCCAGCCGGCGGGCTTTGCCTGTCAAGGACGGCGAACCGACGGGCGGGGCGGGCGGAACGGCCAGCGGAACGGAACGAAAGAAGCGCCATGCCGACCATCAATCAGCTCATCGCCAAGGGGCGGGAGCCGCAGAAGACACGGAACACGGTGCCGGCGCTGCAGGGCTGTCCGCAGAAGCGGGGCGTGTGTACGCGTGTCTATACAACCACACCGAAGAAGCCGAACTCGGCGCTGCGCAAGGTGGCGAAGGTGCGGCTGACCAATGGCTACGAGGTGGTCTCCTACATCCCAGGCGAGGGCCACAATCTGCAGGAGCACAGCGTGGTGCTGATCCGCGGCGGGCGCGTGAAGGACCTGCCGGGTGTGCGGTACCATATATTGCGCGGCGTGCTCGACACCCAGGGCATCGCCAAGCGCCGCCAGCGCCGCTCGCTGTACGGCGCGAAGCGTCCCAAGTAACGGAGGCCAGCGATGTCCCGCCGCCGCCGTGCCGTGAAACGCGAAATCCTGCCGGACGCCAAGTTCGGCGACGTCGTGATCAGCCGCTTCATGAATGCGCTGATGTACGACGGCAAGAAGTCGGTCGCCGAGGGCACCGTGTACGGCGCGCTCGACGTGATGAAGCGCCGCGGCGGCGCAGCAGGCCGACCCGGTGCGCATGTTCCACGAGGCGCTGGACAACGTGAAGCCGGCGGTCGAGGTGCGGTCGCGCCGCGTCGGCGGCGCCACGTACCAGGTGCCGGTCGAGGTCCGCACGGAACGCCGCCAGGCGCTGGCGATCCGCTGGCTGATCGATGCCGCGCGCAAGCGTGGCGAGCACACCATGGAAGACCGGCTGTCGAACGAACTGATGGATGCGGTGAACAATCGCGGTTCGGCCGTGAAGAAGCGTGAAGACACCCATCGGATGGCGGAGGCGAACAAGGCCTTCAGCCACTACCGCTGGTAGGAACCCCAACCGGGAAGCTCGGAGACAAGGACGATGGCAAAAGCGAAATTCGCGCGCACCAAGCCGCACTGCAATGTTGGCACGATCGGCCATGTGGACCATGGCAAGACAACGCTGACCGCTGCCATCACGCGGATCCTGGCAAAGACCGGCGGTGCGACGTTCACCGCCTACGACCAGATCGACAAGGCGCCGGAGGAGAAGGCGCGCGGCATCACCATCGCCACCGCGCACGTCGAGTACGAGACGCCGAAGCGGCACTATGCGCATGTCGACTGCCCCGGCCACGCCGACTATGTGAAGAACATGATCACCGGCGCGGCGCAGATGGACGGCGCGATCCTGGTGGTCTCCGCCGCCGACGGCCCGATGCCGCAGACCCGCGAGCACATCCTGCTCGCCCGCCAGGTCGGCGTACCGGCGCTGGTCGTCTATCTCAACAAGGTCGACATGGTGGACGATCCCGAGCTGATCGAACTGGTCGAGATGGAGCTGCGTGAGCTGCTTTCGTCGTATCAGTTCCCCGGCGACGACATCCCGATCATCAAGGGCTCGGCGCTGTTTGCGCTCGAGGACCGCAATCCGGACATCGGTGAGAAATCCGTGCTCGAGCTGATGGATGCGGTGGACAGCTACATCCCGCAGCCGGTGCGCGCGACCGATCGTCCGTTCCTGATGCCGGTGGAGGACGTGTTCTCGATCTCGGGTCGCGGCACGGTGGCGACCGGGCGCGTCGAGCGCGGCGTGATCAAGGTCGGCGAGGAGGTCGAGATCGTCGGCATCCGCCCGACGCAGAAGACCGTGGTGACCGGGGTGGAGATGTTCCGCAAGCTGCTCGACCAGGGCGAGGCCGGCGACAACATCGGCGCGCTGCTGCGCGGCACCAAGCGGGAAGAAATCGAGCGCGGCCAGGTGCTGGCGAAGCCCGGCTCGATCACGCCGCACACCAAGTTCAAGGCCGAGGCGTATATTCTGACGAAGGAGGAGGGCGGCCGGCACACGCCGTTCTTCACCAACTATCGCCCGCAGTTCTACTTCCGCACCACCGACGTGACCGGCGTCGTGCAGTTGCCGGAAGGCACCGAGATGGTGATGCCGGGCGACAACGTGACGATGGACGTGGAGCTGATCGCGCCGATCGCGATGGATGCGCAGCTGCGCTTCGCCATTCGCGAGGGCGGCCGGACGGTCGGCGCCGGCGTCGTCGCCAGCATCACAGCCTAGCGGAGAACGGCGGCACCGGCGCCCCATCGGAAGATGGGGCGCCGGTGGCGTTTGCAGAGGACCCGGCACCCGATGGCGATGGACAACCAGAATATCCGCATCCGGCTGAAGGCCTACGATCACCGCGTGCTGGACAACAGCACGAAGGAGATCGTCAACACGGCCAAGCGAACGGGTGCGAGGGTTCGCGGACCGATCCCGCTGCCGACGCATATCGAGCGCTTCACCGTCAACCGCTCGCCGCACGTGGACAAGAAAAGCCGCGAGCAGTTCGAGATCCGCACGCATCGGCGGCTGCTGGATATCGTCGAGCCGACGCCGCAGACGGTGGATGCGCTGATGAAGCTCGACCTTGCCGCCGGCGTCGACGTCGAGATCAAGATCTAGGCCGGAACGATGACCCTGCGCACCGGACTGCTGGCGAAGAAACTCGGCATGACGCGGATCTTCCGTGACGACGGCACGCATGTGCCGGTGACCGTGCTGCACATCGACGGCCTGCAGGTCGTGGCACAGCGCACGCAGGAGAAGGACGGCTACACCGCGGTGCAGATCGGCTGGGGCAAGGCCAAGGTGAAGAACGTCTCGCAGCCGAATCGCGGGCATTTCGCCAAGGCGAAGGTGGAACCGAAGGCGAAGGTCGTGGAGTTCCGTGTGGCGGACGATGCGCTGCTGGAACCGGGTGCGGCGCTGTCGGCGGCGCATTTCGCGGTGGGCCAGATCGTCGATGTGTGCGGCATCACGCAGGGCAAGGGTTTCGCGGGCGGGATGAAGCGCTGGAATTTCTCCGGGCTCGAGGCAAGCCACGGCGTCTCGATCAGTCATCGCAGCCTGGGCTCCACCGGCAATCGGCAGGATCCCGGCAGGACGTTCAAGAACAAGAAGATGGCCGGTCATCTCGGCGTCGAACGCGTGACCACGCTCAATCTCCAGGTGGCGGCGGTGGATGTCGAGAAAGGGCTTCTGATGATCAGGGGCGCGGTCCCGGGATCGAAGGGCGGTTACGTCATGGTGCGCGACGCGATCAAGCGCGCACGGCCGGCCGATGCCCCGTATCCCGCGGCGCTGCTCGAAACGGGGGCGGCGGGCTGAACGATGCAGATCGAAATCACCACTCTCGACCGCGCGAGCGCCGGCAGCGCCGAGCTGCCGGACGACATCTTCGCCGCCAGGCCGCGCGCCGACATCATGGCGCGCGTGGTGCACTGGCAACTGGCGAAGCGCCGGGCCGGCACGCACAGCACCAAGGGCCTGAGCGAAGTGTCCGGCACGACGAAGAAGCCGTACCGCCAGAAGGGCACGGGCAATGCGCGGCAGGGCAGCCTGCGCGCGCCGCAGTTCCGCAAGGGCGGCGTGGTGCATGGGCCGGTGCCGCACTCGCACGAATACAGCCTGAACAAGAAGGTGCGTCGCCTCGGGCTGATCTCGGCGCTGTCGCAGAAGCAGGCAGACGGCAAGCTGGTGGTGCTCGACGCGGCGACCTGCGCGGCCAAGACCGGCGAACTGGCGAAGCAGCTGAAGGCGCTGGGCTGGCGCTCGACCTTGATCATCGATCACGACGTGGACGCCGGCTTCATGCGCGCCAGCCGCAACATTCCCGGCATCGACGTGCTGCCGACGATCGGCGCAAACGTCTACGACATCCTGCATCACGACGTGCTGGCGATCACCACGGCCGGCGTCGAGGGACTGAAGCAGCGGCTTGGGCCGAAACCTCCGCCGTCCGCTGCGGTTCAGTCCCCGGCTCAGGATGAGGGAGCGGGGGCATGAGCGGGACACCGGCGATCCGGAAGCGGCCGAGGCTGTCGCGCGAGGCGATGTACCAGGTCATCCGCAGTCCGCTGATCACCGAGAAGGCGACGGCGCTGTCGGAGCACGGGCAGTTCGTGTTCCGCGTCGCACCGGACGCAACCAAGCCGGAGATCAAGGCGGCAATTGAGGGATTATTCGGCGTGACGGTGCTGGCAGTGAACACGCTGGTGCAGAAGGGCAAGACCAAGCGCTTCAAGGGCCGGCCCGGCCGGCGTTCGGACGTGAAGAAGGCATTCGTCAAACTGGCTGCCGGCCAGTCGATCGACTTCGCCACCGGCCTCGCATAGGGCGCGGGGGAGAAAATGGCACTCAGACAATTCAACCCGGTCACGGCCAGCCTGCGCGGCACGGTGCTGATCAACCGCTCCGAGCTTTGGAAGGGCAAGCCGGTCAAGGCGCTGACCGAGGGCAAGAGTCGGCACCGGCGGGCGCAACAACCACGGCCGCATCACCAGCCGCTTCATCGGCGGCGGGCACAAGCAGTCGTATCGCTTCGTCGATTTCAAACGGCGGAAATTCGATGTGCCCGCGACGGGTGGAGCGGCTGGAATACGATCCGAATCGCAGCGCGTTCATCGCGCTGGTGAAGTACCAGGACGGCGAGCTGTCCTACATCCTGGCGCCGCAGCGGCTGCGCACGGGCGACAGCGTGGTGGCCGGGCAGCGCGCCGACATCAAGCCGGGCAATGCGATGCCGCTGGCGGCCATTCCGGTCGGCACGATCGTGCACAACGTCGAGATGAAGGTGGGAGCGGGCGGCAAGATCGCGCGCGCCGCCGGGACCTATGCGCAGCTGGTCGGCAAGGACGCCGGCTGGGCGCAGATCAAGCTCGGGTCGGGCGAACTGCGCATTGTGCGCGCCGAATGTATGGCCTCGATCGGCGCGGTGTCGAATCCCGACAACATGAACCAGAAGATCGGCAAGGCCGGCCGCACGCGCTGGCTTGGCAAGCGGCCGCACAACCGTGGCGTGGTGATGAACCCGGTGGATCATCCGCTGGGCGGCGGCGAGGGCCGCAGTTCGGGCGGACGCCATCCGGTCTCGCCATGGGGTCAGCCGACCAAGGGCTACAAGACCCGCTCCAACAAGCGCACCGACGGCATGATCATCCGCCGCCGCAACAAGGGTAAGTGAGATGGCTCGTTCCGTCTGGAAGGGTCCGTTCGTCGATGGCTATCTGCTCAACAAGGCAGAGGCCACACGCGCGTCGGGCCGCAACGAGATCATCAGGATCTGGTCGCGCCGCTCGACGATACTGCCGCAGTTCGTCGGCCTGACGTTCGGCGTCTACAACGGCCACAAGTTCCTGCCGGTGCAGGTGAACGAGAACATGGTGGGCCACAAGTTCGGCGAGTTCTCGCCGACGCGGACGTTCACCGGGCATTCGGGCGATCGCAAGGCGAGGCGGACCTGAGATGAGCAAGCCCAGTCATTCGCGCGCGCTGGCCGATACCGAGGCGCAGGCGATCGTGTCGAACCTGCGCGTCAGTCCGCGCAAGCTGAATTTGGTGGCGGGGCTGATCCGCAACCAGCCGGCGGCCGATGCGGTGGCGACGCTGACGTTCTCCAAACGCCGCATCGCGCAGCAGGTGAAGAAGGCGCTGGAGAGCGCGATCGCCAATGCCGAGAACAACCATCAGCTCAACGTCGATCGCCTGGTGGTGTCGCGCGCCGAGGTCGGGCGGTCGGTGGTGATGCGGCGGTTTCATGCGCGCGGGCGTGGGCGCTCGGCGCGCATCGAGAAGTGGTTCAGTCATCTGAAGATCGTCGTCGCCGAACGCGCCCAGGAAGCGGAGGCCGCATAGATGGGTCACAAGGTCAATCCGATCGGGCTGCGGCTCGGCATCAACCGCACCTGGGACAGCCGCTGGTTCGCCGGCGTCGACTATTCCAAGCTGCTGCACGAGGACCTGAAGCTGCGCGGCCATCTCCGCAAGAAGCTGCACGGCGCCGGCGTGTCGCGCGTGGTGATCGAGCGGCCGGCGAAGAAGCCGCGCGTGACGATCTACGCGGCGCGGCCCGGCGTGGTGATCGGCAAGAAGGGCCAGGACATCGAGATGCTGAAGCGCGAGCTCGGCAAGATGGCAAATGCCGAGGTGGCGCTGAACATTGTGGAGATCCGCAAGCCGGAGATCGATGCGCAGCTGGTGGCGGAGAACATCGCCCAGCAGCTCGAGCGTCGCGTCGCGTTCCGCCGGGCGATGAAGCGCGCGGTGCAGTCGGCGATGCGGCTTGGCGCGCAGGGCATCCGGATCAACTGCGGCGGCCGGCTGGGCGGGGCGGAGATCGCGCGGACGGAGTGGTATCGTGAGGGCCGCGTGCCGCTGCACACGCTGCGCGCCGACATCGATTTCGGCGAGGCGACGGCGAAGACGACGTATGGCACCTGCGGCGTGAAGGTCTGGGTGTTCAAGGGCGAGATCCTGGCGCACGACCCGCTGTCGCAGGATCGCCGCGCCGCCGAACAGGCGCCGCAACGGTGACGGACGCGATGGCAGGGCATGACGCGGGGAACCGCCACGGCGCGGGAAGCGAGTAGCCACCATGCTGCAACCGAAACGTACAAAATACCGCAAGGCGCACAAGGGCCGCATCCATGGCGCGGCCAAGGGCGGCACGTCGCTGAATTTCGGCACCTACGGGCTGAAGGCGCTGGAGCCGGATCGGGTGTCCGCGCGGCAGATCGAGGCGGCCCGGCGCGCCATCACGCGCGCGATGAAGCGCACCGGGCGGGTGTGGATCCGCATCTTCCCGGACGTGCCGGTGAGCCTCAAGCCGGCAGAGGTGCGGATGGGTTCCGGCAAGGGCGCGCCGGAGTTCTGGGTGTGCCGCGTGGCGCCAGGGCGGATCATGTTCGAGATCGACGGCGTCCCGGCGGGCCTGGCGCGCGAGGCGCTGACCTTGGGCGCGGCCAAGCTGCCGATCCGCACGAAGTTCGTGGCAAGGATCGGAGACGCATGATGGGGAAACAGGCGACCGATGTGCGCGCGAAGACGCCGGATGAACTCGCGACCCGGCTGCTCGATCTGCGCAAGGAGCAGTTCAACCTGCGGTTCCAGCGCGCGACCGGCCAGCAGGAAGCCGTCGCGCGGGTGCGTCAGGTCCGGCGCGAGATCGCACGGGTGAAGACGATCCTGGGTGAGAAGAAGCGGGCGGAGACGACCACCTCCGCCGTGAAGTCGTAGGGAGAGCGGCGCGATATGCCAAAGCGCGTCCTGAGCGGGCGGGTGACGAGCGACAAGATGGACAAGACCATCACGGTCCTGGTCGATCGTCGCGTGATGCATCCGCTCTACAAGAAGTTCATCCGCCGCTCGAAGAAGTATGCGGCGCATGACGAAGCCAATCTGTGCAAGGTCGGCGACACCGTGCGCATCGTGGAGTGCCGGCCGATCAGCAAGCGCAAGACGTGGATGGTGGTCGAGCGGAACGGCGAGGCGCTGCGCGCGGCCCAGGCTGCGCCACAGTCTGAAGGAGCGGCGGCATGATCTCGGTCGAAACCAATCTGGAGGTCGCCGACAACTCCGGTGCGCGACGGGTGCAGTGCATCAAGGTGCTGGGCGGCTCGAAGCGCAAGACCGCCTCGGTGGGCGACGTCATCGTGGTGTCGATCAAGGAGGCGATCCCGCGCGGCAAGGTGAAGAAGGGCGACGTGCACCAGGCGGTGATCGTGCGCACGGCGTTTCCGGTGCGTCGCGGCGACGGCAGCGCGATCCGCTTCGACCGCAACGCCGCGGTGCTGATCAACAAGCAGCTCGAGCCGATCGGCACACGCATCTTCGGCCCCGTGGTGCGCGAGCTGCGCGGGCGGAAGTTCACCAAGATCATGTCGCTCGCGCCGGAGGTGCTGTGAGTGGCCGCGCGCATCCGCAAGGGCGACACGGTCGTGGTGATCTCGGGCGCGCACAAGGGGCGCCGCGGCGAGGTGCTGCGCATGCAGCCGAAGGCGGACCGTGCGGTGGTGCAGGGCGTTGCGATGGCCACGCGCCACGTGAAGCCGCGCGGCATGGCGCAGCCGGGCGGCATCCGTGAGGTGGAAGCGGCGATCCATGTGTCGAACCTGATGCTGGTCGACCCGACAAGCGAAAAGCCGACCAAGGTCGGGTTCCGCATTCTGGACGATGGGCGGAAGGTGCGCGTCGCGAAGGCGACGGGTGAAGTGATCAGCAGCTAAGATCCAAGGGGCGATCGGGACAATGAGCGGAACGAAGAAGGGCGCCAAGGGCGGCGCAGCCAAGGGGGGCGCGAAAAAGGGCGGCGCTCCGAAGGGCGGCGGCGCGCCGAGGGGTGGCAGCCGCGGCGCCGGGCCGCCGCTGAAGGGCAACCGCGCGGAGGCGAAGGCCGAGCGGGCGAAGGCGGCCGAAGCGGCTGCGGGGTCCGAGGCGCCTGCCGCGTCGCCGGCGGAAATGCCGCGGATGCTGAAGCGCTACCTCGATGAGGTACGCACGAAGATGCAGCAGGAGTTCGGCTACACGAACCCGATGCAGGTGCCGCGGCTGGAGAAGATCGTCATCAACATGGGCGTGGGCGACGCGACCACCGATCAGAAGAAGCTGGACGCCGCGGTGGACGAACTCACCGCGATCGCCGGGCAGCGTCCGGTGAAGACGCTGGCGAAGAAGGCGATCGCCGGCTTCAAGATCCGCAAGGGCCTGCCGATCGGCTGCAAGGTGACGCTGCGCAAGGCGCGGATGTACGAGTTCATGGACCGGCTGATCACCATCGCGCTGCCGCGCGTGCGCGACTTCCGCGGCATCACCGGCAAGGGCTTCGACGGGCGCGGCAATTTCGCGATGGGGCTGAAGGAACAGATCATCTTCCCGGAGATCAACTACGACCGGGTCGAGTCGGTGCGCGGCATGGACATCCAGTTCGTCACCACCGCGCGGACGGACGCAGAAGCGAAGTCGCTGCTGAAGGCGTTCGATCTGCCGTTCGCCAACTGAATTTTTGGAAAACCTTCAGCCCCGGACGCGATCCGGGGTCGACAGGTTCCGGAGGAACAAGACGGTATGGCCAAGACTTCCCAGGTCAACAGGAATGCCAGGCGCGAGTACCTGGCGAAGCGGGACAAGGCCAAGCGCGGCGCGCTGAAGTCGGTGATGATGGACCGCACGCTGCCGGTCGAGGACCGCTTCAATGCCTCGCTGAAGCTGGCACAACTGCCGCGCAACGGAGCGGCGGTGCGCGTGCGCCTGCGCTGCGCGATCACCGGCCGCTCGCGCGGCAATTATCGCAAGTTCAAGCTGTGCCGGATCATGCTGCGCTCGCTGGCCAACGAGGGGCAGATCCCCGGTATGGTCAAGGCGAGCTGGTAAGAAGGGGAGCGGACAGATGTCGAATTCCGATCCCCTGGGCGATATGCTGACGCGCATCCGCAACGCGCAGCGCGCGCGGCACTCGATGTGCATCGCACCGGCCTCGCGGTTGCGCGCGAATGTGCTGGACGTGCTGAAGCGCGAGGGCTTCATCCGCGGCTTCGCGGCCGAGGAGCTGCGGCCCGGCGTGGCGCAGCTTCGCATCGAGCTGAAATACGCGGAGGGCGAGCCGGTGATCAAGGAGATCACCCGCATCTCGAAGCCGGGCCGGCGGGTCTATTCGAAGATCAAGGAGCTGCAGCGGGTCTATGCCGGCCTGGGCATCTCCATCCTGTCCACGCCGCGCGGCGTGATGAGCGACGCAGAGGCGCGCGCTGCCAATGTCGGCGGCGAAGTTCTCTGCCGCGTGTTCTGACGGAGGTGCGCGCATGTCGCGGGTAGGCAAATATCCGGTCGAGATTCCGCAGGGGGTGCAGGTGGCGATCGCCGGCCGCCTGCTGACCGCGAAGGGTGCGCTCGGCGAGCTGAAGCTCGAGCTGACCGAGCATGTCGAGACCGCGGTCGAGAACGGCACGGTCGTCGTGAAGCCGCACGGCGAGGAGCAGCAGGCGCGCGTCATGTGGGGCACCACCCGCGCGCTGATCGCCAACATGGTGAAGGGCGTGTCCACCGGCTACGTGAAGTCGATGGAGATCACCGGCACCGGGTTCCGCGCCGCGGTCCAGGGGAAGAACCTGGAGCTGAGCCTGGGCTTTTCGCACCCGGTGGTCTATCCGGTGCCGGAGGGCATCAAGATCACCTGCGATCGGCCGACGGCGATCAGGGTCGAGGGTGTGGACAAGCGGCTGGTCGGCCAGGTGGCGGCGGAAATTCGCGGGTTCCGACCGCCCGAGCCCTATAAGGGCAAGGGCGTGCGCTACACGACCGAGCAGATCCGCCGCAAGGAAGGCAAGAAGAAGTGACGGCGTTTGAGAATATGCACCCGCTGTCATTGCGAGCGCAGCGAAGCAATCCCGGCCCAGTTGCGCGCGCACAGTGGGGCCGAGATTGCTTCGCTTCGCTCGCAATGACAGGTGGCGGGGCAGGGCAAAGGGGCGCACGCGCATGAGCACGCTGCAGGATCTGCGGGAGCGACGGCGCGACCGCCTGCGCTTCCAGCTGCGGCACAAGTCGGTCGGCCGGCCGCGCCTTTCCGTGTTCCGCTCCGGCAAGCACATCTACGCGCAGGTGATTGACGATGGAAAAGGCCACACGCTGGCCGCCGCCTCCTCGCTCGACAAGACGCTGCGCGACGGCCTGCGCACCGGCGCCGACAAGGCAGCGGCTGCCGCGGTTGGCAAGCTGGTGGCGGAACGCGCGATCGCGGCGGGCGTGAAGGAAGTGGTGTTCGACCGTGGCGCTTATCTGTATCACGGCCGCGTCAAGGCGCTGGCCGATGCGGCCCGCGAGGGCGGGCTGGCGTTCTGAGGAACTTATCGAATGGCACGTGAAGCGAGAGAAGGCGGCCGCGGTGGCCGGGATCGCGACCGGGATCGCGACAGCGACGACGGCATCATCGACAAGCTGGTGACGATCAACCGCGTGGCGAAGGTGGTGAAGGGCGGACGTCGCTTCGCCTTCGCCGCCCTGGTGGTTGTGGGCGATCAGAAGGGCCGCGTCGGCTACGGCGCCGGCAAGGCGCGCGAGGTGCCGGAGGCGATCCGCAAGGCGACCGAACGCGCCAAGCGTGGGATGATCCGCGTGCCGATGAAGGAAGGCCGCACGCTGCATCATGACATCGTCGGCCGCTACGGTGCCGGCCAGGTGGTGATGCGTTCCGCGGTCGCCGGCACCGGCATCATCGCCGGCGGCCCGCTGCGCGCCGTGTTCGAGACGCTCGGCATGGGCGATGTGGTGGCGAAGTCGCTGGGCAGCCGCAACCCCCACAACATGGTCAAGGCGGCGTTCGCGGCGTTCCAGCGTTGCGCCTCGCCGCGTTCGGTGGCGACACGGCGCGGCAAGAAGGTTTCCGAGCTGTTCGCGCGCCGGGAGACCGCTCCACCTCCGCCTCCATCGCCGGAAGGGGAGCCCGCAAATGCCTAAGGTGCGGGTGACGCAGACCGCCTCGCCGGCCGGCCGCAAGCCCGGCCAGCGGGAGACGCTGATCGGGCTCGGGCTGAACAAGATACGGCGGACGCGCGAGCTGGAGGATACACCCTCGGTGCGCGGCATGATCCACAAGGTGGCCCACCTGCTTAAGGTGGAGGAGCTGTCCTGAGATGAACCTGAACGAATTGCGCGACAATCCCGGCGCACGCCTGAAGTCCAAGCGGCTTGGGCGCGGGATCGGCTCGGGCAAGGGCAAGACCTCCGGCAAGGGCGTCAAGGGCCAGAAGGCGCGCACCGGCGTGTCGCTGAACGGGTTTGAGGGCGGCCAGATGCCGATCTACCGGCGTCTGCCGAAGCGGGGGTTCTGGAATCCGTTCCGCAAGGAATATTCGCCGCTGAACCTCCGCTCGCTGGAGGCGGCGATTGCGGCCGGCAAGCTGGATGCCGGGCAGCCGATCGACGAGGACACGCTGCGCGCGGCTGGTCTGGTGCGCGGCAACCTCAATGGGGTGCGGCTGCTGGCCGACGGGGCGATAAGCCGGGCGATCACCATCACCGTCTCCGGCGCATCGGCCGCGGCGATCGAGGCGGTGCAGAAGGCGGGCGGATCGGTCACGACAACGGTGGCGAAGGCGGCGCCGGCCGAAGCATAAGCATAAGAAAGTCGCACCACAAAGACACGAAGGCACGAAGATCGGCGCTGTTCTTCGTGCCTCCGTGTCTTTGTGGTGAACCTTGCTTTGCTGCCACCACGGGCCGAAAATAGGGCGCGATAGACGAGGGACGAACCATGGCCTCCGCGGCCGAGCAGCTTGCAGCCAACCTCAGCCTCGGCGTCCTTTCGAAGGCGACCGAGCTCAAAAGGCGCATCTGGTTCACCCTTGCCGCGCTGATTGTCTACCGCGTCGGCACCTATATTCCGGTGCCTGGCGTCGATGCCTCGGTGATGACCGAAATGCTGCAGCAGCACGGCGGCGGCATCCTCGGGCATGTTCGACATGTTCACCGGCGGCGCGCTGCGGCGCATGACGGTGTTCGCGCTCAACATCATGCCGTACATCAGCGCGAGCATCATCATCCAGCTGATGACCGCGGCCGTCCCCACGCTCGAAGCGCTCAAGAAGGAAGGCGAGACGGGGCGCAAGAAGCTCAACCAGTACACGCGCTACCTCACGGTGTTCATCGCCATGTTCCAGTCCTACGGCATCGCCGTGGGGCTCGAGAGCATGCGCGGGTCGTTCGGCGCGGCGGTGATCGATCCCGGCTGGTTCTTCCGGTTCTCCTGCGTGATCACGCTGGTCGGCGGCACGATGTTCCTGATGTGGATCGGCGAGCAGATCACCGCGCGCGGCGTCGGCAACGGGACGTCCCTTATCATCATGTCGGGCATCGTCGCCAACCTGCCGAACGCACTGGCCTCGCTGCTCGATCTCGGTCGCACCGGCGCGTTGTCGCCGTTCTTCATCGTGGGCTTCATGGTGCTCGCCGTGCTGGTGATCGCGTTCATCGTGTTCATCGAACGGGCACAGCGACGCATCGTGGTGCAATACCCGAAGCGCCAGGTCGGCACGCGCATGTTCGGCGGCGATTCGACGCATATGCCGCTGAAGATCAACACGTCGGGCGTGATCCCGCCGATCTTCGCCAGCTCGATCCTGCTGATCCCGGCAACCATCGCGGGCTTCTCGGCAGGAGCGGGGTCGGGCTGGGTGCAGTGGATCGGCACCGAACTGTCGCACGGCACGCCGCTCTACATGGCGGTCTATGCGGCGATGATCATCTTCTTCTCGTATTTCTACACGGCCGTGGTGTTCAACCCGGAGGAGACGGCGGACAACCTGAAGAAGTACGGCGGGTTCATCCCCGGGCATCCGACCAGGCAGCGCCACCGCGGACTATTTCGACTACGTGCTGACGCGGCTGACCACGGTTGGCGGGCTGTATCTTGTGGCGGTCTGCCTGCTGCCGGAAATCCTGATCAGCGACTACGGGCTGCCGTTCTACTTCGGCGGCACCTCGATCCTGATCGTGGTGTCGGTTACGATGGACACGGTCACCCAGATCCAGTCGCATCTGCTGGCGCACCAGTACGAGGGCCTGATACGCAAGGCGCGCGTCCGAGGCCGACGGTGAGGCTGATCCTGCTGGGCCCGCCCGGGGCGGGGAAGGGCACCCAGGCCAAGCGCCTGGAGGAGCGCTACGGCATCGCGCAGATTTCCACCGGCGACATGTTGCGCGCCGAGGTGGCGGCCGGCACGCCGATCGGGCACGAGGCAAAGGCGGTGATGGAGTCGGGCGCCCTCGTCTCCGACGACATCATCATCCGCATGCTGGACGGCCGTGTGGACGAACCCGACGCGGCGAAGGGTTTCATCCTGGACGGGTTCCCGCGCACCGTGCCGCAGGCCGAGGCGCTGGATCGGCTGCTGGCCGCGAAGGGCATGAAGCTGGACTCGGTGATCGAACTGCGGATGGACGACGCCGCGCTGGTCGAGCGCATCGCCGGGCGCTTCACGTGTGCGCAGTGTGGCGCGGGCTACCACGATGCGTTCAAGCCGACGCAAGTGCCGGGCAAGTGCGATGTCTGTGGATCGGGCGAGTTCGTCCGTCGGGCCGACGACAATCGGGAGACGGTGGAGGCGCGGCTGAAGGCCTACCATCGGCAGACCGAGCCGATCCTGCCGCACTATGCCGCCCAGGGGATTCTGCGGACGGTGGACGGGATGGCGGACATCGACGACGTGGCCGGGCAGATTGATCGCATGCTGGGGGATGGTACGCAGGCTCGGTAGTAAGGTTAAGGTTTCTCACGGAGGTCACCGAGAAGCAAAGAAGGGCCACGGAGAAGATGAATAGCGCTTTGCGCGAAGCGCCCCCTTACCTTTTCCGTGGCCCTCCTAACTTTTCCGTGACCTCTGTGAGAAAACCTTACTTGCTAACGGTTTGTCCAGATCACCCGAATTTGATCGCCCCGCGTTGACTCCTCCGCCGCGCGAACTATATTCGCCGGCTCCGGTGCAGCCCCGCAAGGGCTGCGCCCCAGCGGACATTCCCGCATTTTGGATCGAACAGCCCCTATTGCCGGGGCGGCAGGAGCAAGCGGCGTGGCACGTATTGCCGGCGTGAACATCCCGACCAACAAGCGCGTGACCATCGGACTGCGCTACATCTACGGAATAGGACCCACCAAGGCCGCCGAGATCTGCGGCAGGCTCACGATCCCCGACGAACGCCGGGTCAATCAGCTCTCGGACGACGAGGTGCTGCGCATCCGCGAACTGATCGACCGCGAGTACCGTGTCGAGGGCGACCTCCGGCGCGAGGTTGCGATGAACATCAAGCGGCTGATGGACCTCGGCTGCTATCGCGGACTGCGGCACAGGCGCGGATTGCCGGTACGCGGCCAGCGCACCCACACCAATGCGCGGACGCGCAAGGGCAAGGCGGTGGCGATCGCCGGCAAGAAGAAGGTCACCAAGTAGGCCTGCTTCGGTTTTCCCAGCCCGGCCGGAACGAGAACTCTGCCGTCGCCCGACGGGCGCGGCGCAACCTGAACAGGACCCATCATCATGGCGAGACCCGCCGCGAGTGCGCGCCCCCGCAGGAAGGAGCGCAAGAACATCACGTCCGGCGTCGCCCATGTCGCCGCGACGTTCAACAACACGGTGATCACCATCACCGACGCCCAGGGCAACGCGATCGCTTGGTCCTCCTCCGGCAGCCAGGGCTTCAAGGGCAGCCGCAAGTCGACGCCCTATGCCGCGCAGGTCGCCGCCGAGGATGCCGGCAAGAAGGCGCGCGAGCATGGCATGGAGAACCTGGAGATCGAGGTCAGCGGGCCGGGCTCGGGTCGCGAAAGCGCGCTGCGAGCGTTGCAGGCGGTTGGGTTCTCAATCTCCGCGATCCGCGACATGACGCCGATCCCGCACAACGGCTGCCGGCCGCGCAAGCGCCGGCGCGTCTGAAGCGGAGCCCGCAGTTGCGGGAGGGAACGTATCGATACCAGTGGCTCGTTGAGGAACTTCGGCTCGGCCGCGTTCCGAAAGGTTGAACATATGAGGCAAAGTGCAGTCATCCAGCGAAACTGGCAGTCCCTGATCAAGCCGGAGAAGCTGGACGTCGAGCCGGGCGCCGACCCCTCGCGGATGGCGACCATCGTGGCCGAGCCGCTGGAACGCGGCTTCGGCATGACCTTGGGCAATGCGATCCGGCGCATCCTGCTGTCGTCGCTGCAGGGTGCCGCGGTGACCGCGGTGCAGATCGACGGCGTGCTGCACGAGTTCAGCAGCATCCCCGGCGTTCGCGAGGACGTCACCGACATCGTGCTGAACATCAAGCAGCTTGCGCTGCGCATGCACGGCGAGGGGCCGAAGCGCATGACGCTGACGGCGACGGGCCCAGGCGAGGTGCGCGCGGGGCAGATCCAGGCCGGGCACGACATCGACATCATGAACCCGGAACTGGTGATCTGCACGCTCGATGACGGGGTGAAGCTCGGCATGGAGTTCACGGTGAACCTCGGCAAGGGCTACCAGCCGTCCTCGGTGAACCGGCCGGAGGATGCGCCGATCGGGCTGATCCCGGTGGATTCGATCTACTCGCCGGTGCGTCGCGTGTCGTACCGCGTGGAGCCGACCCGCGTGGGGCAGGTCACCGACTACGACAAGCTGCTGCTGACCGTGGAGACCAACGGCGCGGTGACGCCCGAGGACTCGGTGGCGCTGGCGGCACGCATCCTGCAGGACCAGTTGCAGCTCTTCATCAACTTCGACGAGCCGCAGCAGATCCGCGCCGAGGAGCCGGAAGACAACCTGCCGTTCAACCGCAACCTGCTGCGCAAGGTCGACGAGCTGGAGCTGTCGGTGCGTTCGGCCAACTGTCTGAAGAACGACAATATCGTGTATATCGGCGATCTGGTGCAGAAGTCCGAGCAGGAGATGCTGCGCACGCCGAACTTCGGCCGCAAGTCGCTGAACGAGATCAAGGAGGTGCTGACCTCCATGGGTCTCTCGCTTGGCATGAGCGTGGCCGGCTGGCCGCCGGAGAACATCGAGGATCTGGCCAAGCGTCTGGAAGAGCCGTTCTGAAGGGATAGTCAGTCATGCGTCACGGGGTTGCCGGCCGGAAGCTCGGCGTCACGTCCAGCCATCGCCAGGCCATGTTCCGCAACATGGCCGTGGCGCTGATCAAGCACGAGCAGATCACCACGACACTGCCGAAGGCCAAGGAGCTGCGCCCGGTCGCCGAGAAGCTGATCACGCTGGGCAAGCGCGGCGGGATGCACGCGCGCCGTCTGGCCTATGCGCAGCTGCGGGACGATGTGATCGTGTCCAAGCTGTTCGGCGCGCTGGCCGACCGTTATCGGACGCGCCAGGGCGGCTATTGCCGGGTGCTGAAGGCGGGCGTGCGCTACGGCGATGCCGCGTCCATGGCGGTGATCGAGTTCGTGGATCGGGATTTGGGCGCGAAGGGGCTGGATAGCGGGCCGGTGCAGCAGCAGGAAGAGGAAGCGGAGGCGGCATAGCCTCCATCGGCGGCAATAGCATCCACGGCCACTTGCCAACTCCGCTCTGAGGACGTCAGGCTTGCTCCCCGCTGAACGCGATCTGACGGGGGGTGGCGCGTCATGTCAGAGATCACCACGGATCTTGCTGCATTGCTGAACACGGTGCAGCGGCCCGGCGACTTCTTCACTGCCGGTACCGTTGAACTGCCGGCGCCGTCACTCCAGGTCGACGGGGTCGGTCCCGTGGCTTTGCCGCTGCTGCCGGTCCAGGCTGAGCAACTTGTCGCCGTGGCGGAGCGGGCGCCCTTTGGACGTGGCGAAGCGACCCTGGTAGACACCTCGGTTCGTCGCACCTGGCAGATCGGGCCGGACAAGGTGCAGATTCGCGGCAGGCATTGGCCGCGGACGCTCGAAACGATCGTGGCCCGGGTCGCGGAGGGGCTTGGCGTCAGCGACCCGATCGAGGCCGAATTCTACAAGCTGCTGGTCTACGATACCGGCAGTTTCTTTATTGGGCACCGTGACACGGAGAAATCTCCCGGCATGTTCGCCACCCTGGTGATCGTGCTGCCTTCGATTTCCAGCGGCGGCGAACTGGTGGTTCGGCACAAGGATCGCGAGGTCAAGTTGGAGCTGCGCTGCGAGGACCCATCGGAGGCCTCGTTCGCCGCGTTCTACGCCGATTGCGTGCACGAGGTGTTGCCGATCACGGCGGGCTGCCGGGTGACGCTGGTTTACAATCTGCTGCGGCCTGGGGGCGGCCGACGGCTGCAACCACCGAGCTACGAGCGCGAGCAAGGGCGCATTGCGGCGCTGTTGCGGAAATGGGGGAGGGGAAGACCGCGCCGGCAAGCGGATCGCTGTCCGACGGCGGCACACCGGCGAAGCTGGTCTATCCGCTGGAGCATGCCTACACGCAGGCGGAAGTTGGCTTTGCG
>CAWCDM010000137.1:0-71658 GCA_963794185.1 uncultured Alphaproteobacteria bacterium
TCCTTCGTGCTGTTGTCCAGCACGCGGTGATCGTAGGCCTTCAGCCGGATGCGGATATTCTGGTTGTCCATCGCCATCGTCCCGGGTCCTCTGCAAACGCCACCGGCGCCCCTCGTTGCCGAGGGGCGCCGGTCGCCTTTCTCCGCTAGGCCGTGATGCTGGCGACGACGCCGGCGCCGACCGTGCGGCCGCCCTCGCGGATGGCGAAGCGCAGCTCCTCATCCATGGCGATCGGCGCGATCAGCTCCACGTCCATCGTCACGTTGTCGCCCGGCATCACCATCTCGGTGCCTTCCGGCAGATGCACGACGCCGGTCACGTCGGTGGTGCGGAAGTAGAACTGCGGCCGATAGTTGGTGAAGAACGGCGTGTGCCGGCCGCCCTCCTCCTTCGTCAGGATGTAGGCCTCGGCCTTGAACTTGGTGTGCGGCGTGATCGAGCCCGGCTTCGCCAGCACCTGGCCGCGCTCCACGTCTTCGCGCTTGGTGCCGCGCAGCAGCGCGCCGATGTTGTCGCCGGCCTCGCCCTGGTCGAGCATCTTGCGGAACATCTCCACGCCGGTCACGACGGTCTTCTGCGTCGCGCAGGCCGACGATCTCGACCTCCTCGCCGACCTTGATCATGCCGCGCTCGACGCGGCCGGTGACCACCGTGCCGCGGCCCGAGATCGAGAACACGTCCTCGACCGGCATCAGGAACGGCCGGTCGGTCGCGCGCACCGGCTGCGGGATGTAGCTGTCCACCGCATCCATCAGCTCCAGGATCGGATTCTCGCCGATGTCCGGATCGCGGTCCTCCAGCGCGCACAGCGCCGAGCCCTGGATGATGGGGATGTCGTCGCCGGGGAACTGGTACGACGGACAGCAGCTCGCGCACCTCCATCTCGACCAGTTCGATCAGCTCGGGATCGTCCACCATGTCGACCTTGTTCAGGTAGACCACCAGGGCCGGCACGCCGACCTGGCGGGCGAGCAGGATGTGCTCGCGGGTCTGCGGCATCGGGCCGTCGGCGGCGGAGACCACCAGGATCGCGCCGTCCATCTGCGCCGCGCCGGTGATCATGTTCTTCACATAGTCGGCGTGGCCCGGGCAGTCGACATGCGCATAGTGCCGCTTCGTCGTCTCGTACTCCACATGCGCGGTGGCGATGGTGATGCCGCGCGCCCTCTCTTCCGGCGCCTTGTCGATCTGGTCGTAGGCGGTGAACGTCGCTCCGCCCGTCTTGGCCAGCATCTTGGTGATGGCAGCGGTCAGCGTGGTCTTGCCATGGTCCACATGGCCGATCGTGCCGACATTGCAGTGCGGCTTGGTGCGCTCGAATTTCGCTTTGGCCATCGTCCTTGTCTCCGAGCTTCCCGGTTGGGGTTCCTACCAGCGGTAGTGGCTGAAGGCCTTGTTCGCCTCTGCCATCCGATGGGTGTCTTCACGCTTCTTCACTGCCGAACCGCGATTGTTCACCGCGTCCATCAGTTCGTTCGAAAGCCGGTCTTCCATCGTGTGCTCGCCACGCTTGCGCGCGGCGTCGATGAGCCAGCGGATCGCCAGCGCCTGGCGGCGTTCCGTGCGGACCTCGACCGGCACCTGGTAGGTGGCGCCGCCGACGCGCGCGACGCACCTCGACGGCCGGCTTCACGTTGTCCAGCGCCTCGTGGAACATGCGCACCGGATCGGCCTGGCGCCGCCGCGGCGCTTCATCACATCGAGCGCACCATACACGGTGCCCTCGGCGGCCGACTTCTTGCCGTCGTACATCAGCGCATTCATGAAGCGGCTGATCACGACGTCGCCGAACTTGGCGTCCGGCAGGATTTCGCGTTTAACCGCGCGGCGGCGGCGGGACATCGCTGGCCTCCGTTACTTGGGACGCTGGCGCCGTACAGCGAACGGCGCTGGCGGCGCTTGGCGATGCCCTGGGTGTCGAGCACGCCGCGCAATATCTGGTACCGGACACCCGGCAGATCCTTCAGCGCCCGCCGCGGATCAGCACCACGCTGTGCTCCTGCAGGTTGTGGCCCTCGCCGGGGATGTAGGACACCACCTCGTAGCCGTTGGTCAGGCGAACCTTCGCCACCTTGCGCAGCGCCGAGTTCGGCTTCTTCGGTGTGGTCGTGTAGACGCGCGTGCACACGCCGCGCTTCTGCGGACAGCCCTGCAGCGCCGGCACCTTGTTCCGTGTCTTCTGCGGCTCCCGCCCTTTGGCGATGAGCTGATTGATGGTCGGCATCGAGCTTCTTTCGTTCCGTTCGCCGGCCGTTCCGCCCGCCGACCGTCGGTTCGCCGTCTTTGACAGGCAAAGCCCGCCGGCTGGGAAATCCCATCCTGCGGGTTCCTTGAGCCCACGGCCTGGGCCCGCCGGGAAATCCGGAGGCGGCGCCGCACGCGACTTCGGCCTGCAATCGACGGCCACCCGATCAAGTCTCGGTGGGTCGGCCAGAGAGGGCGGACCTAGTGGCCGGTCCGGGGCAAGTCAATATCGCTCGAACCGGGAGTCCGGCCCGGATTGGGCGGCCGATGCCCCGATGCTACGGTCGATGCTCGGACCCTGGGGAGAGCAAGAACATGAGCGATCTGGCGCCATTGGATCAGGCCGTCTGCCGGCCGGCATCCGCTCGCGCTTCGTGGACGACGTCAACGGCCTGCGGTCCATATCCTGGAGGCCGGGTTCGAGGCGCCGGGCCGGCCCTGTGTTCTGCTCCTGCACGGCTTCCCGAGCTCGCCTGGTCCTGGCGCCGCGTGATGTGCCCGCTCGCCGCCGCGGGGTACCACGTGGTGGCGCCCGACCTCCGAGGCTATGGGCGGACCACCGGCTGGGACGCCGACTATAATTCCGAGGCGGATCTGCGGTCTTTCCGCCTGCTGAACGCGGTGCGGGACGCGCTGGGGCTGGTCGCGGCGCTGGGCAATCGTTCGGTGGCGGCGGTGGTGGGGCACGATTTCGGCTCGCCGGTCGCCGCCTGGTGCGCGCTGGTACGCCCCGACGTGTTCCGCTCGGTGGCGCTGATGAGCGCGCCGTTCGCCGGTCCCCCGCCCTGCCGTTCGATACCGCCGACCGGAAGCGGCCCGAGGCGGCGTCGGCCGGACATCCATGCTGCCCTGGCGGAGCTGGACCGGCCGCGCAAGCACTACCAGTGGTACTATTCGACGCGGCCGGCCAATGCCGACATGTGGCACTGCCGGCAGGGCGTGCACGCGTTCCTGCGCGCCTATTACCACCACAAGAGCGCCGATTGGCAGCAGAACAGGCCGTTCCGGCTGGCAGGCTGGACCGCCGCGGAACTGGCGAAGATGCCGACCTATTATGTGATGGACCGGGACGAGACATGGCTGAGACGGTCGCCCACGTGATGCCATCGCCCGCCGAGATCGCCGCTGTCGCTGGCTGCCCGACAGCGAGCTGACCGTCTACAGCGCGGAGTATGAACGGACCGGCTTCCAGGGCGGCCTCCAGTGGTACCGGCGCGGCACAGGAGGGCTTGATACCGCCGAACTGGAGATGTTCTCCGGCCGCACGATCGATGTGCCGTCGATCTTCATCGCCGGAAGCAGCGACTGGGGCGTTTATCAGAGACCAGGCGCCGTCGAACGGATGCAGGAGAGCGCATGCACGCGAATGCTGGGCTGTCACCTGCTCGACGGCGCCGGGCACTGGGTGCAGCAGGAGCAGTGGGAGAAGGTGAGCGAACTGCTGGTCGGGTTCGTGCGGCAGTCGGAGCGAGTGGGGTAAGGCGACGGCGTTCCGATGCTGTGGGGTACGGTGGAGTTATGGTGTCCGGTCGGTACCGGGCGGACTTCGGACCCGATCCGGTAACTCCTCCGCCGTGAAGGGATGCACTACACGCACCCCATTGAGAATGATGCCATTGGTCAGATCTTCGGTCACGATGGCTGTGCAACCGGCTTCCGCGGCAGTGGCGATCAGGAGCGCGTCCCGATACGAGACATTGCCCTCCGTCGCGCCATCAATGGCCAGACGGATGGCAGCCATTGAGGCAGCCACGGCAGGAAAGAGGTGGAGCCAACTATTTGCCAGGATTGCCGTCCTCGTCCTCGGGACCAGATGCTTGCGTGCAACGACAGTGCAGAACTCCGAAACCGCCTGAAGGGTGAGCCAGCAGTCGCAGCTTGCAGCCAATTCGATGATCTCCGACGCGAGACGGTGCCGCAGTCCAGCTTCGCCATCCACGCTGTAGACAAGGATGTTGGTGTCGAGCGTCAACCGCTCAACGCTCATGGAGCGCGTCCCGATCAAGCTTACCCGCCCCGATTGGCAGGCCTTCTCGCATGGCCTCGCGAAGCAGCTCCAGTGCAGCCTGTCGTTTCTCCGTCAAGACGCGCCGCCCGGCGACGGGTACCAAACGGGCAACAGGTGTGCCGTTGCGGGTGATCACGAATACTTCCCCCGCCTCGACCTCGCGGATGCAGCGGGCAAATCGCTGATTGGCGTCGCGCAGGGTGACAGTTTTGGCCATGCGAGCTACGTAGCACAATCCGTGCTACGTGCAAGCGCCGCGGGTACTATTTCGGCTGAATTTTCGGCAACGGACGAATACCTAACGTCCGAACGGTTGCGGACACAATAGATGGGCAATCCAGAAGTCAAGAATTCCGAGACAGCCAAACGTCTCGATAAAATCAGCGGCAATTCAAAATCATAGGAAATTCTACGTCAAAAGCCTTGGCCCTCCGTCTTGAAGTCCGTTCTCGACCCCGAAGCGATCCTTCGGCGACGCGGGAGAGTTGCCGACCGCCATTGACGATGCCTCGCGGCTCGAAGACCGTGCCGGATCTGCATAGCTCGACCACGTCGCCGCAGATATTAACCTTCCCAAAGTAGTTGCCATGACGACGGGGACATGTGCTAATCCGCGTGCTTATGAAAACCGATGCTCGTGCTCTGGACCATTCGACGCTGACCGAGCTGCGCAAACGCGGCGTTGCGGCGGTGCAATCAGGTGAAAGTCCCACCCATGTTGCTGCCGCGCTCGGGGTCAATCTGCGCACCCTATTCCGCTGGCTCGCACAGTATCGGCGCGGCGGATGGGGTCAGCTGGAAGCGCGCAAGCGCGGAGGACGTCCACCGAAGCTCGATGGCCGTGCCCTGCGCTGGATCTATAACACGGTGGCCAACAAGAACCCTCTGCAGTTGAATTTTCCGTTCGCGCTATGGACCGCGGCGATGGTGCAGACACTGATTGCCGAGCGGTTCGACATAGATCTGAGCCACAGTTCAGTGTGCCGGTTGCTGAACCAGCTCGGGCTAACCGCGCAACGCCCGCTGTGGCGGGCGTACAGCAGAACCCTGAGACGGTGCAGCGCTGGCTGGAGACGGACTATCCGTCGATCCAGCGTCGCGCAAAACGCGCAGGCGCACGGATCTTCTTCGCCGACGAGGCCGGCGTCCGTTCGGACTATCACAGCGGCACAACCTGGGGGAAACGAGGCCAGACGCCGGTGGTCTCCAGCACTGGCGCACGGTTCGGCGCCAACCTGATCTCGGCGATCAGCGCCCAAGGCGAGCTCCGCTTCATGCTGACCAAGGGGCGGGTCACTGCCGCGGTGTTCATCGAGTTCCTCCGGCGATTGCTGGTCAACGCGACGAAGCCGATCTTCGTGATTGTCGACGGGCATCCGACGCACCGAGCCAAGTCGGTCGCGAGGTTCGTGGCAGAACAAGCGGGCATGCTGGGGCTGTTCTTCCTGCCGCCCTATTCGCCGGAGCTGAACCCCGACGAATATGTATGGAATGATCTGAAGGCCCAGTGCACCGGGCGCAAGGTGATCAACTCACTCACGCAACTGCGTCAAATGATCATCTCACATATGCGGCAGCTACAGAAGTTGCCTATGCTGGTACACGGTTTCTTCCGTGCACCCACGACGCGCTATGCGCATGCTTGAATGGCAACTATTATGCGAAGCTTAATAAATCGACGGGACCAATGCTCGCCTTCCTTATGCTACACTCGATCGGTAGCCAAAGGAGAGACCAACTCTTGGTCCCGACGAAGGCGCAATATTCTGCAACCTTTAAGGCCACGCCAGCGGGAATACACCCACGACGGGGGCACCTACGCTTATTGCTCGGCGCGCTCTTCCGGCCCTACTCGCCGCGGCGCTTATCGGCAGCAAATCTTCCGTGGCGCAGGGTCACCGCCGCGGAAGCCCTCAAGCGCAGCAGGCAGGGATAACGAAGACAGAACTTGCATTCGGGGGACAACCCGACCCTTATGGATCGAATGCCAGTAGTTTGACAGGCCAGCCGTCAAGGGCGTCTTCCGGGTAATTCTCGCAGATGGAGAAGACTATGCGCCGTCGTGACGTGCTCAAGCTTGCCGTCGGCACCTCAATTCTTGTGGTGCCGCATGTCACCCGGGCACAACCCGAACGAACGCTTAAGTTCGTTCCCACTCCAGATCTGGTCTCGCTCGATCCGGTCGCGAGTGGGATGCGGGCGACCCATAATCACGGATATCTCGTCTTCGATACGCTCTATGGTCTGGACGAGACATTTACCGCTAAGCCGCGGATGGATGAAGGCCATGTCATCGAGAACGACGGACTCCGCTGGACATTACGACTGCGCGAGGAGCTGTGGTTTCACGACGGCACCCCGGTGCTGGCCCGCGACGCGATCGCGAGTATTCGACGGTTTGCCGCTCGCGATGCCTTCGGACAGTCCATCATGGCGGCGACCGACGAACTCTCTGCGCCCGACGATCATACTGTCCGATTTCGCCTGAATAAACCGTTCCCGCACCTACCGGCCGCACTAGCCGGATCTTCGACCACCATGCCATGCATCATGCCGGAGCGACTTGCCAACAGCGATCCATTCCGACAGGTGACCGAAATCGTTGGCAGCGGGCCCTACCGGTTCCTGCCAGCGGAGTTCAATGCCGGCGTCCGATCCGCGTATGAGCGGTTTGCCGCCTACGTGCCGCGTCGCGAAGGAAACCAGAGCTACACGGCTGGCCCCAAGGTGACGCATTTCGACCGCGTGGAGTGGATCTCGCTCGGCGATGCCGCCACATGGGTCGCGGCGTTGTCAGGGCGAGGTTGATTGGCTGAACTCACCGAGCGCCGACCAGGTGCCTTTGCTCGCGCGCAACCCCGGGGTGACGGTCGAGGTCAAGGAGGTGGCCGGGTCGATAGCGATCATGCGTTTCAACCATCTTTATCCCCCCTTCAATAACCCAGCGATACGACGCGCTTTGTTGGGTGCCGTTGACCAGACAGACGTGATGAATGCTGTAGCTGGCACTGACCATGCTACTGGCGAGACCGGATCGGTTTATTCGGCCCCAGTTCTCCCTTTGCAATGAAGCTGGGATTGAAGCGCTGAGCGAGCCGCGCGATTATGGCAAGGTGAGACGCGACCTGACGGCCGCGGGTTATAACGGAGAGCCAGTTGTTGTGCTGGCAGTGTCTGGCAACAGCTACATCGTTTCCATATCCCAGGTGGGAGCGGACCAGCTGCGCAAGGCGGGAATAAACGTTGATTTGCAGATCATGGATGGTCCGACGATGATCCGCCGCAGAATGAGCAAAGCTTCGCCTGATAAGGGCGGTTGGAACGTCTTCTTCACGATCATCGACGGCTTGTTCAACGCAATCCGGCGACGAATTATGCACTACGCGGCGACGGCAAGTCAGGCCTTGAAGGGTGGCCGGAAAGTCAAAAACTGGAGGCGCTGCGCCAGACATGGCTGGACACTGCAGACATTCCTAAGCAGAGACTTATCAGTGAGGAAATGCAGTTAGGTTATGGCGGGATGTGCCGTATATCCCGATGGGGCACTGGGTTCAGTTTACTACGCATAGGCATAATATCATCGGTATGCCGTGGGGTTTTGCGGCATTCTACGTCGTGCAGAGGGTCTAGAGCTGATTGCGATCACTCTGGCTAGTATCCTGTGGCGGTGAAGTAGTTGGCGCATTCCCGGTGAAGCATGTTGTAGATGCCATTCGCCTCTTGATCGATTGGCGTTGCCGGCCGTTTGCTCCAACCAACAGCTCCGCCGAGGTCGCCGGGGTAGGTGGCGCGAATGCTTACGGCGGGCGGCGCAATCTCCGGATATTAAGAAGTAAATATTCCCCGGCAGAGCCGGGGGCTTTGTGGTTGGCGCCGCTCAAAGCGGCGATCGGGGTCGCTGATTCGTCGCTGGGTTCGGGTGGCCACTGAAGTGGCCGGCTAGCGTCAGAGGTTCATCCTCTCCAAACACTGGTCCTCCTGCAAATGATTAAGAATTTACTTTCGGATCACCGCTTCGTCACGCCCGACAGGCGATGCGGAATACCCGAGCGCCCAGAAAGTCTGAACAACGGAATTACACCGGATCGCCCATTAAATCCGTTCCAGGTGGATAGTGCTCTTTCGCTTGATGAAGCCAATGACCTGCAAGGGATAGCCGAGGCATCGCCCCCGGAAATGTCGAACTTTTACTGCCTCCCCGGCAGAGCCGGAGGAATTTCCAATGTATTAAACAGTTTCTTCAAACGCTCACTGCTCACGTGGGGGTTGCGAGAAGCGTAGAGGTTGACTGAAGGCGCGGTGGCAAGGCATCGCGTTGTCCCATCGTCGATCGACGATTCTCGCCCTTGCCGTAGTATGCCAGTTAGGGCGATAACGTAGATAGCGGAGAAGGTCTGCCTGGGTAGAGTTGAGGATAGGCGCGGTGCCGCGTGAGCGGTCCGTCTCCCATCCCCGCTCATCAAACTGGACGTGCGGATTTCCCGCATCCAGCTTTCCGACTGGTTTGATTGTAAGGCCCACGGCGGTAATCCAGCGCCAGAACTCCAAGACCCCCGAAGATCAAGTCACTCGGGAATCGCTTGGTCCCGCGGCTGGGCACCTTATGCCGCCGACTGAGGAAATGTCGGACACGTTCGCAGACGTGGTGATCAATGGCCCTGTATGCCCGGTTGCGCGTTCCATAACAGAAATAGGCCGACCAACCGCGCAGCAAACCGTTCAGTTGGTGGCACACATCTGTCCATGGCTGCACGTTGCCTGGCACCAGAACCTCGTCGACCTTCGTCTTCATCCGCTTGACGCTCTTCTCCGATGGACTTGCGCCCAGGTACCTCTTGCCGTTCCTTTGGTAGCAATGCGGACCGAACGTGTACCCGAGGAAGTCGAAGCGCTCCGCCGTGCGTCCTTCACCGAGGTTTTCGCCTCGTTAAGCGTCAGCCCGAGCTGCGTCATCACCGCCTTTGTCCACGCCAGAGCCTCAGCCGCGCATCGTGGCTGAGGATGACGAAGTCATCGGCATAGTTGACGATGTGTGCACGGAACGCCTCGCCGCGGCCGCTGCGTCGCCAATGCTTGAGGAAGCGGTTCATGTAGATGTTGGCAAGCAGCGGACTAGAAACGCCGCCCTGGGGCGTGCCGCGGGTGCTGCGTCTTGCCGCCGCTCATGCGCCGCTTACCGTCGCCATCCCGCTCTTCGATCGGCGCTTTGAGCCACAGCTTGATCAGCCGCAGCACATGCCGGTCGGAGATGCGCCGGGCCACCGATTCAGGAGGTCACGATGCGGGATCGTATCGAAGGAAAGCATCACACACTACCCACCACCGCGACATTCCGAATTCAGTGACGATTTTGCGTGAGCGGCATCCGTTTGAGGGCCGCTCATTGCAGGTTATAAGTACCATCAAGCGTGGTGGCACTCTGCAGTTGCTCGTCGTGCTACCCAATGGCAGCCGCTCGCTGATCCCTGCCAGCTGGACTGACTGGCGAGTAGCAGAGCGTAGCGGCACGCCATTGACGGTTACCGGTCCCGAAAATCACGAATCCTGCTTGGCTTCATTGAGTGAATTGCTCCGCGCCCGAATGGTTGTCGACGCTCTTCTTGGCCGTTGCCCGAGTTCGATCGGCAAATCCGGCGGCCGATGAGGAGAGTTTGCATGCAATGGACCCTGGCGTTTCTCGAGGTGCTGCCTCTGGAGGGGCAACCGCGGGATCCACACCTCGACGAAGAAGTGCTCGGCGAAGCTCTCAATGTATTAGTGCGCATGCTGGCGCAGTCCAGCGAGGCAGCAACGCAAATGGGAGCGGCCGATGAATGAGCTCTCAAAGATCAGTGCCTCTCATCTGCGCCGCGCTGCCATCGTCTATGTTCGGCAATCTACCTCTGCGCAAGTTGAGTACAATAGAGAATCAACGCAGCGCCAGTATGGGTTGGTTTCGAAAGCAACCTCCCTGGGTTGGCCTTCGCAGCAGATTGTCGTGCTGGATGAGGATCTCGGGGTGTCCGGATCGGGCATAGTCGCGCGCAGCGGCTTCGCACGGCTCACTGCCGAAGTCGCACTCGGTCATGTTGGCATCGTGCTCGGCCTCGAGGTTTCTCGACTTGCTCGAAACAATGCCGACTGGTATCGCCTTCTCGACCTTTGCGGGATCACAAGCACTCTTATCGGTGATGCCGATGGCATCTACGACGCTGCAAGCTATAATGATCGGCTGCTGCTGGGGCTCAAGGGTACCATGAGCGAAGCCGAGCTACACGTGCTGCGGGCACGCTTGCTTGGAGGCATTCGCAACAAGGCCGCGCGTGGTGAACTCCGGCGGAACCTTCCGGTTGGGTTCGAGTGGGGCGAGAGGGATGGCGAGGTACGCTTCCATCCGGATGAAGCCGTTCGGGTTGCCATTCACGCCGTTTTTGCACGCTTCAATGAACTCGGGTCAGCACGCCGAGTTTGGCTGTGGTTCCGCAGTGAAGGTTTGCTCTTTCCTATGCGACGCCACTATGGGGACCCGATCCAGTGGATCGACCCCAGTTACATAGCGATCTATCATGTCCTGACAAATCCGGTCTACGCGGGCGCGTATGCGTATGGCAAGAGTTGCTTTGAAGTTACTCTCGACGCCTCGGGAGCGCGTAAGCAACACGTACGCAAGTTGCCGCAATCGCAATGGGCCGTGTTCATTCCAGACCACCATGAAGGCTATATCGATCGGGCTACCTATGAGGCAAACCGCGCACGCATCGCTGCCAATACACATCCTCGTCCGCATCAGCCCGGTAGTGGCGCTATGAGAGAAGGTAGCGCGTTGCTGCAAGGTCTCGCTGTGTGCGGACATTGCGGGCGCAAGCTACGTACCCACTATACAGGTCGCACCGCCTCACCGGGCTATCACTGTGCTGGTGAGAACATCGCCAACGGTCGTGGGGTCTACTGTATGAACATTGGCGCCACGCACGTCGACGAAGTGGCTGCACGCGCAACGCTCACCGCACTTGAGCCCATCGGTGTGAAAGCCGCGATTGCTGCTGCTGAGCGACTTGAAGCGGATTACGACGGTGCGCTGTCCCAGTGGCGTCTCGCCGTAGAACGTACGAACTATGAAGCACAGCGCGCTGAACGTCGCTATCGGGCCGTGGACGCCGAAAATCGTCTTGTCGCTCGAGGGCTCGAGGTGGAATGGGAGAAATGCCTGCGCGAGCTCGACATAGCCAAGGCAGAGCTGCAACGTCGCGAAGTACTGCGGCCGAGAACGCTCAGCAGCAGCGAACGCGAACGTTTACTCGCTCTGGGCTCCGACCTGCATAAAGTCTGGCAGGCTCCGACCACCTTGGCACGAGACAAGAAGGAGCTGTTGCGGACCGTTCTTGAGGAAGTCATCATTACAGTAGACAAGCATCAACGCCGCGCGCAGATCGCACTGCGTTGGCGTGGCGGCGCTCTCACGGAGATTACCCTCGACTCGCCGCGTCGGCAGGCAGCGGTGCGCACCGACGAGGACACAATCGCACTGGTTCGTCGTCTGGCCGAGCATTACCCCGACGCAACCATCGCGGGCATTCTCAATCGTCAGGAGCGCAAGACCGCTTATGGCCATCGCTTCACGGCTAATCTGGTCGGCAACCTCCGCAGACATTGGGACGTTGCATGCTTCGAGCGCCCAAACGATCCGCCTGACGGTGATCTGCTGTCCGTCGCACAGACAGCAGCAGTACTGGTACCGCGGAGTTGACCATTCATCGCTGGCTAAACGAGGGTATCATCGCAGGCGAGCAACTTACGCCTGGAGCGCCGTGGCGCATTCGTTTAACAGATGACTTGCGCGCTCGCGTCGCCGAAGACGCTCCGGATGGTTATCTCACGGTCTACCAAACCATGCGTCTGTTGGGCGTCTCCAGACAAACAGTGTGGCAGCGCGTAAAGCGTGGCGAGATTTACGCGATCCACGTCAAGTGCGGACGCAAAAAAGGCTTGCGCCTCAAGGTGATCCGCTCTCAACCCACACTCTTCAATCCAACTGCATAAGCTTGGGGGCAGTATGACACACCATCGAAGTATTTGGACAGATCGGCGTCTACAACGTCCGTGTAGCCGCGGCAGATAAGCGTATGGACTTCTTTGATCGCGTCGTGTCCGCCCCGCTTCGGGCGGTAGCCAAAGGCACTTGGGTCGAGGTCCGCTTCGAAGATCGGCTCAAGCACCAGCTTGGCCGCGGCCTGTACCGTTCGGTCCCGTATAGTCGGAATTCCGAGCGGCCGCTCGCCGTTGCCTCCAGGCTTCGGTATCATCACCCGTCGCACTGGTGCTGGTCGATACGTCTTCTCGATCAGGTTCTTCCTGATGCCGGCCAGCCACTCCTCAAGCCCATCCTCCTCGATCTTCTCGAACGTCATCCCATCAACACCCGGTGCGCCATTGTTCGTGCGCATCAGGTCATACGCATGATGCAGGATGTCCTCGCGATAGATCTTGTCGTAGAGCAGGTAGAAGCGGTAGTCCGGCTCCGCCTTCGCCTTGAGATACAGCTTCCTCTGAAGGTTCCGGATCTTATCGGGTGTCTGCAGGCTCATCACCAATCACCAATCCTCTTCTCCGTCGAAAGCACACCAGAAGTCAGGGGCCTTTCCTCCCCCGGCGTTACCCGGTTTCATTGGTCATATGACCCCGTCCGACTCCCGTGCAGACCGGCGCCCACAAGCGCCGTTGAGGCCGCAACCCTCGCCCAACACGGGCCTCCCCCAATTACCCGGCTCACCTTTCCAGCGTGCCGTGCCCAATACCCCGATGGACCAGAACAGGTGCATCTGTCGGTTGCTTCCCTGTTCCACCCGGGCCTTCCCCGTTTCTCAGGCGGGTCGGCGTCCATGACTTCACTTTCGGGGCCTGCTCAGGCTTCACTCGCGTTACGGCCCGTTGGATTGCTCAACCGCCCAAGGCGGCCTTTGTCACGAGGCTTCGACCCAGCCAGTTACCCAACTGAGCCGCTCGTCAGCTACCAAGTCCTACCGACAACTTCTTGGGTGGATCCTTCCTCCACTGGTGAACCGCGCCGTTGGGGCGCACTGAGAAATCCAGGCTAGAGTGAGCGTCCAAACAGACTGCCTGAGTTTCGCACTCTGCCAACTCGTGCTTGGTTATGTCGGGCAATGGGCGCGCCGATATCGGCGGCACCTGGCGCCTGGTCCCCCGGGATTGCACCCTGCGCCAATACTCTCGTTGCAGTCACAGCATGGAGAGCCTCATGACTTCGACGACCTGCATCCGCAATGCCACGTGCATCATCGCCTGGGATTCGGCGAACCGTCGGCACGCCTACCTGATGGGCGGCGACGTTGCTTTTACCGGCGACACGCTCAGCTTCGTCGGCAAGCACTACGACGGCGCGGCGGACGTGACGATCGACGGCGCCGACCTGATGGTGATGCCCGGCCTGATCGATCTGCACTCGCACCCGAGCACCGAACCGTTCTATCGCGGCGTGCGCGAGGAGCACGGCGTTCCCGCCATGTACATGAGCGGCCTGTACGAGCGCTCGGTCGCGCTGGAGCCGGATGCGGTCGCGCGCAAGGCCGGCAAGCAGGTGGCGTTCTGCGAGATGCTGCTGTCCGGCATCACCAGCGTCGCCGATCTGTCCAGCATCGACGATGGCTGGATCGACCTGGCGGCGCAGAGCGGGCTGCGCGTGTTCCTCGCACCCAGCTATGCCTCCGCGCGGTGGTATCTGGAGAATGGCTGGGCGCTGAAATACCACTGGGACGAGGCGGCCGGACGTCGCGGCCTCGATGCGGCTCTGGCGCTGATCGAGCGGGCCGCTTCGCATCCTTCCGGCCGCCTGTCGGGCATCGTTTCGCCGGCACAGATCGACACCTGCACCACCGATCTGCTGCGCGACAGTTTCGCCGCGGCCGAGGTGCGCAACGTGCCGCTGACTGTGCACTGCGCGCAGAGCGTCAACGAGTTTCACGTGATGGTGGATCGTCACGGCCAGTCGCCGATACAGTTCGCGCGCGACCTTGGCATCCTGTCGCCGCGCACCGTGCTGGGGCATGCGATGTTCATCGACGAGCATTCCTGGGTGCGCTGGCATACCCGCAGCGATCTTGGGATTTTGGTAGATACGGCCACCAACGTCGCGCATTGCCCGTCGCCGTTCGCGCGCTACGGGCACACGCTGGAGGATTTTGGCCGCTATCGCCGCGCCGGCGTCAATCTCGGCATCGGCACGGATGTCGCGCCACACAACGTGATCGAGGAGATGCGGCTGGCGGCGACCCTCACGCGTGTGGCGGCACGCGATATCAACGCCACGAGCGTTGGTGCGCTGTTCCATGCCGCGACCGTCGGCGGCGCGGAGGCTCTCGGGCGGACCGATCTCGGCCGGCTGACACAAGGGGCGAAGGCCGACCTGGTGCTGGTCGATATGGACAATCCGTGGATGCGGCCGACGCGGGATCCGCTGCGCTCCCTGGTGTTCACTGCGGCGGATCGCGCGGTGCACACGGTGTTCGTGCACGGCGTCAAGGTGATGGAGCAGGGGCGGGTGCTGACGATGGACCATGAAGCCGCGCTGGCGGCAGTGGCGGAGGGGCAGCAGCGCATGCTCCGCGACGCGCCGTCGCGCGACTGGGCAGGGCGAACGGCGGACCAGATCGCGCCGCTGAGTTTGCCGGTGCTGGGTGCGGGGCGTAATCAGGCGTGACCCGCGGCCGGCGAGACTGCCGGCGAATTGGCTGCACCAACGCAGCGCTGCGCACAGCCTTCGCTCATCGGCTTCCGCAGCATCTGTAGCCGCCGCAACCTGTCGATCGGCAATGCCGGGCGCTGGCGTGACGCCCCGTGGCATGGCACCCTCGGGGCCGCCTCCAACCGACGAGGCCGGCCATGAAGATCCGCGCCCACACCGGCGAAGTCCGGAAGCGAACCGAAGCTCGTCCCGGAGCGCCGGCCAGAGGCGATGAAGCCCGCACGACGCAGACGAAGACGCACGCGCACAGCAGCGAATAAATGGGAGGAGGGGCGAAATGACGACCAACAGAGACTGGAGGTACGGTATTGCGGCGGCCGCCTTGACCGCGTTCGCGGCGGCCATGCCCGGCCGGGTTGTTGCGCAACAGACCACCGCGCAGGCGATCCAGATCGGCGATAGCGACCTCGCTGGCGTGGTTACCGGCGCAAACGGACCGGAAGCCGGTGCCTGGGTTATCGCCGAGACAGAGGATCTTCCGACCAAATTCACGAGGATCGTCGTCACCGACGACAGCGGGCGTTACCTGATACCCAATTTGCCCAAGGCAAAATACGATGTTTGGGTTCGCGGCTATGGTCTCGTCGATTCGCCGAAGGTGCAGGCTGAACCAGGCAAGAATCTTGCCCTGAAGGCCACACCGGCGCCGAGCCCGGCCGCGGCCGCGGAATACTATCCGGCGGTCTATTGGTATTCGCTGCTCGAAATCCCGGACAAGAGCCTGTTCCCGGGCACTGGCGCCAACGGGATGTCGGTCGCGCTGAAGAGCCAGGAGCAATGGCTCGACATCGTCAAGACCGACGGTTGCTTCACCTGCCACCAGCTTGGCGACAAGGCAACACGCACACTGTCGCCGAACCTCGGCAAGTTCGAATCCTCGGCCGATGCGTGGGAGCGGCGCATCCAGTCGGGCCAGGCCGGCACCAATATGACCACGAATATCGGCCGGCTCGACACGCAGCGCGCGTTGAAGCTGTTCGGCGAATGGACCGATCGCGTCGCTGCCGGCGAGCTGCCCACGGCCCAGCCGCAGCGGCCGCAGGGCGTCGAGCGCAACGTCGTCATCACCTTGTGGGACTGGGCGGCGTCGAAGGCGTATCTGCATGACGAGATCTCGACCGATCGGCGCAATCCGACCGTCAATGCCCACGGCCTGATCTACGGGTCTCCCGAACTCAGCACCGACTTCGTGCCGATCGTCGATCCGGCGAAGAACGCGAAGAGCGAGGTCAAACTGCCGGTCCTCGATCCCAAAACCCCAAATACTGCCGATGATCCGATCCCGGCGCCCTCGCCCTATTGGGGCACCGAGGCCATCTGGAACGGCCAGGCCAATATTCACAACCCGATGTTCGATGCCAAAGGCCGGGTCTGGTTCACCGCCAGGATCCGCCCCTTGGACGATCCGGCGTTCTGCAAGGCCGGATCGGACCAGCCCTCGGCCAAAGTGTTCCCGCTGCAGAGATCAGGGCGGCAGGCGGCGATGTATGATCCCAAATCCGGAAAATTCTCGCTGATCGACCTATGCTTCTCGACCCATCATCTGCAGTTCGCCCGTGATGCCAACGACACGCTGTGGTTCAGCAGCGGCGGCGCCAGCGACGTGCTCGGCTGGCTGAACACAAGGGTGTTCGACGCGACCGGCGACGCACAGAAGTCGCAGGGCTGGACCGCCTTCGTCCTCGACACCAACGGCAACGGCAAACGCGACGACTATGTCGAGCCCGGCCAGCCGGTCGATCCGACCAAGGACAAGCGTATCGTGGCCGGCCTGTACGGCATCGCCCCCAGCCCGGTCGACGGGTCAATCTGGGGATCGGTGCTGGGCTATCCCGGGTCGATCGTGCGGGTGAATCCGGGATCGAATCCGCCGGCGACCGCATTGACCGAGATCTATGAACCCCCGCCCGGCGGGTATTCCCCGCGCGGCATGGACATCGACAGCAACGGCGTCGTCTGGGCCTCGCTCGCGAGCGGGCATCTCGCGAGCTTCGACCGAAGCAAATGCAAGGGACCGCTAAACGGACCGACCGCGACCGGCAAGCATTGCCCCGAAGGCTGGACGCTCTACGCGTATCCGGGCCCGCAGTTCAAAGGCGTGACCGATGGGGGGAGCGCCGAGGCCAGCTACTACACCTGGGTCGATCAGTTCAACACGTTCGGCCTTGGCGCCAATGTCCCGATCTCCACCGGCAACGGCAACGATGCGCTGCTGGCGCTGGTCGGGGGAAAATTCGTCGTGCTGCGCGTCCCCTACCCGATGGGGTTCTACGCCAAGGGCATGGACGGGCGCATCGACGATCCGAATGGCGGGTGGAAGGAGCGTGGTCTGTGGTCGACGTTCGGCACGCGAACGCCGTTCCATGCCGAGGGCGGCAAGGGCACGACAAGCAAGGTGGTTTATTTTCAGCTACGTCTTGATCCGCTTGCGCGATGACCGCGACTCCTGACTGAGGTATCGAGATGGGACTGCCGCGAAATAGTGGCAGTCCCGTCAGTCGGGTATGCTGGCATGGTGAACTGGTTAATGTCCGGCAATGGGCAAGCTGGCGAGCAGCGACAATCTGTCCGATGGCCGGCGCTGTGACCGCGAAGTCGTCGTCCTGTGGATGCGCTCGCAACTTTGGTTCGAAGTTCGAGCCTTCGAAACCTGGTAGAGATGATGGCGAAGCGCAGCTTAGGGCTCGCCGCGAATTAATCGAATCAGGTGTCGCGGGACACTGCCCCTTGTCGTCATCCCCGCGAAAGCGGGGACCTAGGCGGCAACTGGGTCCCCGCCTTCGCGGGGATGACGACAAGAGCGAAGGGCCGGCTGCAATTGACGCAGTTAATTCGCGGCGACCCATTATCGGTGGCGCATAAGGATTCACGCGAAAGCGGGGGCGCCATCCCATGCAAAGATCGTCGGTGCTCGAACCGGGCCATTGGACGCCGCGCCGGTACTCCGCACAGGGATTTTGACGCATCGAACCAACTATGCACAATGACGCCGCTACATTCCTCCCTGAGGTAGGCGTGGGGCTTGTTCCGTCACCTACCGTGCTGAGCGTCGACGAGATGGGTCGTATCGCTCCGCCGATCTTCACCTCGGTCGGCCGCGGCGGCGCGAACGTTGCGGGCGACGTGTTCGTCATCCAATCGTTGCTGAACGACAGGCTTCCCAAGCCGCACTCGCCGGTCGCGGTCACAGGAGTCCCCGACATCGGCACCACTCTGGCGATCGAGGCATACCAGGCCGTGGTGATGCAGATGACCCCGCCATCCGGACGCGTCGATCCGGGAAGCCCCACCTACTATTCCCTGGCGGCCCGTCCACTGGTCGATAACCTGGCGCCACCCTCGGTCGGGCGGTTCGGCGAGATACCGCGCGACGTGATCGATGCCGCCATCGCATCGCGCCAGCGGTGGTCCGTGCCCGCGTCGGTCACGGTCGCTCAGTGGGCCGTCGAAAGTGCCTGGGGCGGCGCCATGCCGCCTGGCAGCAACAACCCGTTCGGCATAAAGGCGACCGGCACCCAGCCAGCCGTGGTCAGCCCGACTCGAGAGGTGATCAACGGGGAAAACATCACGCAGCCAGCGCAGATTCCGGGTATTCGAGTCTCTATCGCAAGCATTTGATGAACATGGTCGCCTGCTCGCCACCGCCGCCGTTTACAAGGATGCGATGAAGCAGGCGAACAACCCCGAGGCGTTCGCCGATGCGTTGACCGGGACATACGCGACGGACCCTAACTATGGCTTTACGCTGAAATGGGTGATGCAGAACTACGGCCTGAACAAATACGATCGATAGCGACCGGCTTGCATCACCGCAGAACCCCGCGCCGGTCATGGGGAGGGAAGGGGCAGTGAGCGACAACCCGTTCTCGGAGCCCGACGACGACCGGACGGTGATCCGTCCCACACCGGGCGGACGTCGCACACTGCCACCGTCGCCTGTAGCGGCCCCAACCCGCGCGCCGCCGGAGCCGGTTCCTCGCCCGGAGGCGAGCACGACGCCGGCGATCAGCGTTTCGCCGTTGAGTGCCGCGGCAGCGCCGCTGCTGCAACTGCTCGTCCGCCTGCGCAGCACGCGTCAGCAGGTGGATCCGAAGGAACTCCACGCACGCGCCACACGCGAGCTGCGCGACTTCGAACGACGGGCACGCGATGCTCGGCATCGCGATGGAGCTGTTGCGTCCGGCGCATTACGCACTGTGTGCCAGCATCGATGATATCGTGCTCAACACGCCGTGGGGTGCCACCGGCTTCTGGGCGTCGCAGTCGTTGGTGGCGACGTTCCACCATGGCGTTCGCGGCGCCGATGCGTTCTTCGATCAGCTCTGGCAGATGCAAAGGGATCCCGACAGGTTCCTGCCGGCAATCGAGCTGATGTATCTGTGCCTGTCGCTCGGCTTCATGGGGCGCTACCGGCAATCCCAGGGCGATGCCGGCGCGTTCGACAGGCTGCGTGCCGAGACGCACGCCATCATCGCGGTCCAGCGACAGCCCGCCCAGCGGGAGTTGTCGCGGCGCTGGCAGGGGATTTCCGCGCCCTATCGGTCTTCCCGGGGCAGGTTGCCGGTCTGGGTCGTCACCGCCGCCGCGGTGGCGACATGCGGCGCGCTGTTCTTCTGGGTTTCGACCGGCCTGAATGCCGAGTCCGACATCGTGCATGCGGAGGTGCTCGCTGCGCCACCCTCGCGCATGCCGCAGGTCACGCGTGCCGCGATTGTCCAGCCGCTGCCACCGCCGCCTGCTCCGGCCGGGACCGAGCATTGTCGACAAGCTTCGCAGCATACTGAAACCGGAAATCGACAGGGGTCTTGTCAGCGTGCTGGGAACCGAGGCAACGCCGATCGTGCGCATCGCCAGTCGTGCGATGTTCGCATCCGGCAGCGCGGTCGTGCAGCCAGGCGCGGTGCCTCTGCTGGAGCGGATCGCTGCGGCGCTGAACGACGAGACGGGATCGCTGACGGTGCTCGCCTATACCGACAACCAGCCGATCCGCACGGTGCAGTTCCCGTCCAACTTCCAGCTTTCCGCCGCTCGCGCGCAGGCGGTGCGCGAAGTCATCGTGCGCAACGTCGGCGACGCGATGCGCGTGACAGCGGAAGGCCGCGCCGATGCCGACCCCATCGACGCCAATACGACAGCCGAAGGACGGGAACTGAACCGACGGATCGAGATCGTGTTGCACCGCCAGGGCTAGACGGCAGTGACGCCCGCACTCGAGGTCCTGATGTCGCGCTGGTTCATCAGCTTCGTTGGAACGGCCTTGTTCGCCGGCCTGGTGTGGTTCTTCGCGCCGCTGCTGCCGCAGTTCGAAGACCGGGCCATGCGGCTCGTGGTCATTCTGCTGATGCTGCTGATCTGGGGCGGCGCCAATCTTCTGTTGGACGTGGTGCGCCGGCGACGCGATGCGGCATTGGCGAGCGGTGTCGCGGCAAGCGGCGTCACTGAAGCGAGCGAGGAAGCGGACGCACTGCGGGACCGGCTGACGACGGCCCTGGACCTGCTGAAGAAGACGCTGCGCAGCCGCGGTTACCTCTATGAACAGCCATGGTATGCCATCATCGGGCCGCCTGGTGCAGGCAAGACGACGGCGCTGCTGAATTCCGGGTTGCGATTCCCGTTGGCAGAGCAGATGGGGCAGGGTGCGGTTGCGGGCGTGGGCGGCACGCGGCTCTGCGACTGGTGGTTTACCGAGGACGCCGTGCTGATCGACACGGCGGGACGCTACACCACGCAGGATTCAAATGCGGCGGTCGACCGCGCCGGATGGGATGCGTTCCTGGACCTGCTGAAGCAGACCAGGCCGCGTCAGCCGCTGAACGGCCTCATCATCGCGTTTCCGCTCAGCGACATCGCACAGGCGCCCGCGGCCGAACGCCAGGCGCATGCAGCGGCGATCCGCCGCCGCATCAAGGAACTGGAGACCCGTCTCGGTGTCCACATGCCGGTCTACGTCCTGTTCACCAAGGCGGATCTGATCGCCGGATTCAGCGAGTTCTTCGACGATCTCGATCGCGAACGTCGCGCGCAGGTTTGGGGCACGACGTTCGAGCCAGCAGCCGATGAGAACGGCCCTTTTGCGTCGTTCGCCGGAGAACTCCGCGCGTTGGTGGAACGGCTGAACACGCGGCTGTTCGACCGGATGCAGGCCGAGCTGAACCCGGACAGGCGTGCGCGCATTGCGATGTTTCCTGGCCAGATCGCGAGCCTCGAACAGCCGCTGATGGAATTCCTGCAGGCCGCGTTCGGTGGCACGCGATCCGACCCGGCGCCGCTGCTGCGCGGAATCTACATGGCATCGGGGACGCAGGAGGGAACGCCGATCGATCGGCTCACCGGAGCCATGGCACGCGCATTCGGGTTGGATCAGACCAGGGCACCGAGTCTGCAGCCTCGGCAGGGACGCAGCTATTTTCTGGAACGGCTTTTGAAGGAGGTGATCTTCGGCGAGGCCATGCTGGTCTCGCACGGGCCGGCCGCCGCGCGACGTCGTTTCGCGGTACGTGCGGCCGGATTTGCTGCCGCGGTGCTGTTGGTGCTGGCAATGGCCGGTCTGCTCTGGCAGATCCGCGTGGCCGGTCAGCGAGAGATCGACAGCGTGAAGTTCGCGCTCGCCGGCTACGAACAGACCGCGCAGACGCTGCCGCTGGATCCGGTTGCCGATGACGATCTGCTGCGGCTGGCGCCGCTGCTGGACCAGGCACGTGCCCTGCCGCACGGCGCGGGTGCCGGCACGGAGGAGCGATGGCCGTGGCTGATGCTCGGGCTGTCGCAGCACGACAAGCTCGCCGCCTCCGTGCGTGCCCTGTACCGCCATGCGCTCGAATGGGCCCTCCTGCCTCGGCTGATATGGCGACTGGAAGCGCAGCTTCGTGGCAACCTGGGCCGACCTGATTTTCTCTACGAGGCAACGCGCATCTATCTCATGCTGGGCAATGCGGGCCCGCTCGACGCTTCGCTCGTGCATGAGTGGATGAAGCTGGACTGGCAGTCGGCGTATCCCGGAGTCGGATATGCAACATTGCGCGACTTGCTGCTGCAACATCTCGATGCACTGCTCGCGGAGCCATTGCCACAGGTGCAACTCGATGGGGAACTGGTGGCGCAGGCGCGCGGCAGATTTGCATCGGTGCCGATGGCGCAGCGCGTTTACTCGCGTATCCGGCCGTCCGCGGCGGCACAGCGCATCCCCCCCTGGCGGCCAGCCGACGCACTCGGGCCGGCGGGCGTGGGACTGTTTGTCCGTGCTTCGGGCAAGCGGCTCAGCGATGGCATCCCAGGCTTCTTCACGATCGACGGATTTCACAAAGTGCTGCTGCCTTCCTTCAGCGTCGCCGCGAAGAGCGTGATCGCGGAGAGCTGGGTTCTGGGTGAGCGCATCGAGTTCGATCCGAATGGTCCGCAGATGCGCGCACTGGAGCGGGACGTCATCGCGTTGTACGAGGCCGACTACGCTCCGGCCTGGGATCTGATGTTGGCCGACCTGAATGTCGTACAGCTCCGAAGTTTATCGCAGGCTGCGCAGGATCTCTACATTCTGGCATCGCCGCAATCGCCCATGCGTGGCTTGCTCGCTTCCATCGCCCATCAGTTGACCCTGTCCGTTCCGCCGACGCCGTCAGCCGGTACGCCGACGGCGGCAAATGCCGGTAGCGCGGATCCGCAGCTTCAGCAGATGCTTGGAACTCCCCAGCGCACCGCTTCGTCAGATCCGATGCTGCCTGGCCACGAGATCGACGAACGCTACAAGGCGCTGCGCGATCTGATCGGCGATGGTCCGGGAGCACCGATCGATCAGGTGCTGCGATCGGTCGGGGACATGCAGCAATATCTCGCGAAGATGGCCGCGACTCTTGTCACCAGTGGAACGTCGCCTGCGGCTCCCGGCGGCTTCGATCCTGCGCTTGCCTTGCGGGCGGAAGCGGTGCGACAACCGCAGCCGCTCGCGCGCTGGCTAAGTGAAATCGCGGCTAGCGGAAGTGCGCTGCGCAGCGGCAATCCGCGTCAGCAGCTGGCGACCATTTTCAATGCCAGCGGCGGCCCGGCGGAACTCTGCCCGATGGTGGTCAATGGACATTATCCATTCGTGCCAGGTGCCGCCGACGATGCCTCGATCGCGGACTTCACACGGCTGTTCGCGCCCGGAGGTTTGTTCGATGGCTTTGTGAACACGCTGCTGCGCCCCTATGTCGATATGTCCGGCAAGACATGGCGCGCGCAATCCGCTGACGCAGCATCGGCGCCGGTATCGGCCGCTGACCTTGCGCAGTTTCAACGCGCCGCGGTCATCCGCGACGTGTTCTTCGCCGATGGCGGCACAACGCCATCCGTTCGTCTCGATATCACGCCTTTGAGCGCGGATGCAGCGACCAGACAGGTGCTGCTCGACCTTGACGGCGTCGCCATCGTCTTTTCCCGCGGTGCCCCACGCTCCACCCAGGTGACGTGGCCGAGTCCCAACCCGCAGCAGACTGCGCGTTTGGTATTCGATCCGCCGCCCGCCGGCCGTGCGGGGGTCGTGCAGGACAGCGGACCTTGGTCGATGTTTCGCCTGTTCGGCCGGGGGCGAATGCAGCAGCAGGCTGCGGCACCCGAGCGATATAACCTTACATTCCAGTCAGGCGATCGTCAGGCCGGGTTCGAAATTCGGGTCCAGTCCCCGGCCAATCCATTTGCGCCTGCCTTGCTGCAGGATTTCCGTTGTCCAAACGTCCGGACCAACTGACCGGGTGCATGACAAGAGTTTAATCGACATGACGGTGGTTTAATCGCTCCAGCACGGGAACGGTCATCTGCACGCCTGCATTGTGTCGATGTCGGCGGCGCCATTCGGCCTGCCGCTTCGGATACGAAGATCCGTTTCCCTCAGGAGGAACCATGACCAATTCGACCCGGCCCCCCAACGCGCCCACTCCATGGCGGCGCGTGGCGCTTGCCGCCGTGCTGCTGGGCGGCACCGCGCTGGGCGGCTTCGCCGTCGTCCAGTCCGGCGTTGCCGCCACCGACCCGACCGGCGACGCGACGCCTGGCGCACCGGTCAACCCGCCCGGCAGCGGCATGAGCCACACGCTGCCGGACTTCACCGACCTCGTGACCCAGGTGAAGCCGGCGGTGGTCTCGATCACCAGCAAGATGCAGGCCGGTCCGGCCGCGGACGAGGACGAGGACCAGCAGCAGGTGCCGCGTCAGTTCCGGCAGTTCCCGTTCGGCGGCATGGGGCCGCAGATGGGACCACAGATGCACGCAGTCGAGGCGCGCGGCTCCGGCTTCATCGTCGATGCCAATGGGACGATCGTCACCAACAACCATGTGGTGAAGAACGCGAAGACCGTAGCGGTCACGCTGGACGATGGCACCGTGGTTCCGGCGAAGGTGATCGGTCACGATTCGCGCACCGACATCGCAGTGCTGAAGATCGATGCGCACCGCCAGCTCCCCTATATTCAGCTCGGCAACTCGGCGAGCGTGAAGCCTGGCCAGTGGGTCGTGGCGATGGGCAATCCGTTCGGCCTCGGCGGCACGGTCACTGCCGGCATCGTGTCGGCCAGCGGTCGCGACATCGGCGCCGGTCCCTACGACCATTTCATCCAGATCGACGCGCCGATCAACCAGGGCAACTCCGGTGGTCCGCTGTTTACCCAGGACGGCAAGGTCATCGGCATGAACACGGCGATCCTGTCGCCGTCAGGCGGCTCGATCGGCATCGGCTTCGCCATTCCGTCCGACATGATCAGGACGGTGGTGGCGCAGCTCGAAAAGACCGGGCATGTCACGCGCGGCTATATCGGCGTCGAGGCGCAGCAGGTCAGCGACGCGATGGCGAAGGCCATGCATCTGTCGCAGAATTCCGGCGCGTTGATCGCCGGCGTTCAGACCGACACGCCGGCCGCTCGCGCCGGGCTGGAGCCGGGCGATGTCATCACTGCGGTGAACGGCCAGGCAGTGACGAACCCGCGCGATCTCGCGCTGGATATCGCGGCAGTGCAGCCGGACGATGAAGCCAAGCTGCAGGTGCTGCACGAAGGCGAGAGCAAGACGGTAGACGTGAAGGTTGGCCAGCTGCCGAACGAGCAGGTGGCCGGCAACGAGCACGGGCAGCAGTCGAAGGGACGGATCGGCGTTGCCTTGGCGCCTCTGTCACCGGATCTCAGCAACCAGCTCAACGTGCCGGATGGCACGCGCGGCGTGGTCGTGCGCCAGGTCGAGCCGGGTTCGCCGGCCGATCAGGCCGGGCTGGAGGCGGGCGACGTGATCGTTGGCGTCGGCGGCAAGAAGGTGGCATCGCCGTCCGAGGCGGCAAGCGCGATCCGCAGCGCGGCCAAGGACCACGCGGTCGCACTGCGCATCATCCGCAACGGCGAGGCGGCATTTGTGGCGGTGAATCTCGATCAGAGCTCGGAGGGGTAACGGAGGGAGCACGAAGTGGGAGAGGGTGCGGCGTGCAGCAACCCTCTCCCGTCGCTTCGCTCCGACCTCTCCCGCAGAGCGGGAGAGGGGTACTTTGCATGTAATTCGGGTGAGTTCAGCCGCCGCGCTCTTCGCGCCACAGGCTGAGCTTCTCTTGCACCGGCCGATCGGAGAAGCTGAACAACACAGCCTCGCTGTTCGTGCGATGGCGATGCCAGTGCCAGGCGGGCACGACGAAGATGTCGCGCGGCTTCCAGCGGAACGTCGTGTCGCCGATCACAGTCTCGCCTTCGCCTTCCACCGCGACAAATACCGTGCCGTCGGTCGAGCGATACGGCGCACCGCCGAACCCTGAAGGCAGCAACTGCATGAACGCGCCGATCGTCGGCATTGCCGACTCGCCGGACGCCGGGTTCACGTAACGCAGCTTGTGCCCGTGGCAGGCATCCGGATCGCCGTTGCGTGCGAGCGTTGCCAGCGCCTCGCGCGAACGAACGTAAGGATAATTGAACACCGGCGAGCTCTTCACCGTCGGGTGCCAGTCCACCGGCAGCATGTTCGCGCCATACCGCGCGAGACTGTCGCCTACCGGGCGCGTCACCGACTGGCTGTCGGCATTTGCCGGTTCCGCGAAGCTTGCATCGAACAGGCGGACGATCGGGATGTCCAACCCGTCGAGCCACACCATCGGCTGATCCGTGTCATTGCCGTGGTCGTGCCAAGTCCAGCTCGGCGTGATGACGAAATCGCCCGGCTCCATCATCGTGCGCTCACCCTCGACGGCCGTGTAGGCGCCATGGCCTTCGATGATGAACCGCAGCGCGGACTGCGTGTGACGGTGCGCCGGCGCCACTTCGCCCGGCATGATCAGTTGCAACCCGGCGAACAGCGAATGCGTGATCGATGTCTGGCCGCGAAGTCCGGGGTTCTCCAGGATCAGCACGCGCCGTTCGGCCTCCTTCGCCGTGATCAGCCCGCCGGCCTGCATCAGGAACGGCCGCACGACCTCGTCGTAGTCCCACCTGGCCGGCAGCGCCGGCGTCACCGGCGCCCGCGTCACCATCGAATGCAGACGTTCCCACAACGGCGCAAGCGAGTGTTCGCCGATCTGATCGTAGAAGGCCTGGCGCTCGCCCGATTGGCTGACGACGGTGTCGTTCATTGGGATGTTCCTCCGATCGCTGCAGGCTGGCGCCAAACAGGCAATGATGTCGGTGACTTCCCTCTAGGCAGCGGTCGGGGCGGAGTCAATCACGGTGACGCTGTGCATGCCTTGGCACGGGCGGAGGACCGGAGATATGGGCCGAGGATGGTGGCCACCTGACAGGCGCTCATTTGTCGATGCCCGCGTGAAGGCTGTCGGTTCACATTGATGGCGATGGTTCCGCCGCCGGACAGCGCAAGGCGAAGCTTGCCCGGCCTTCCAGGCGATATGCCAAGACCGACGGCCGTAACGTGCTCGCGATACAGACGAGCAAGCTCCGGCGAGCGGGAATGATAATATCCGACCGCGGCGAACCAGTTGCCGCCGGTTACCTCATACAGGCTGAGCAGGAAGCGGGCGGCGTAGTCGGCATTGGCCACAGGATCCAACGCCTCCTCCAGCGAGCGGAAGGCCTTCGGATGGAACTGCAGGTCCACCTGCATGCAGCCGACGTCGGTATAGCTGCTGCCATGCGTCAGCGCCTTGAGCGTCCCGGCGACAGCCTGCTCCTTGGTTGCGAAGAACAACCCCTGTCCGTCAGCGTTGAGCGTCCACGGCCAGGGCTGCAATGTCGTCGCTCCTTGTATCCGTCGACCGCTCTCTGCCTTGGCTATCGAGTTCAGCAGACCCGGAGGCGTTCCGTACTGCTGTTCAGCCTTCTGCACGGCAGACGAGCACAGGTCGCTCTGCTGCGCCTCAGACAGCGGTGGTGCGCTGACCTGGGTCGCATTGCTCTGCGACGATACCAGAACAACAGTCAACCCGACGACGATCAGCAACAGGCATCGCATTACCGGTCCTTGGTCTGCGGAAGAATGTGGACACGCGCCGACGACACCGCGTCACCCACGCGGCGACTTCATACCATGAAAGCCTGTGGCCGCCAGCTCGAATGCGGCCAACACTCTGAGACTGGAATGCAGCATCGCCCAAGTACCAGTCCGACCGTAGCGCAACCGCAGATCACCATGGCGATCGTGGAACTCAATTCCAAAGTGGTGCTCAGCGAACCTCCAGCACCAGCTTGCCTCGCAGATGACGCCCCTCGAGGACCCGATGAGCGTCCGCTGCTTCGCTGAGTTTGTAGCGCGTGATGGCAGGCGGCGAGACTGCACCGAGTTCGAGCAGCGACAGCATCCGCTCCAGATGTGCGCGATCGCGTGCGACATTCGGGCGCAGGGTCTGCACATCGTTGCGCGTCGGCTGAAAACCCTGTGGTGCGGGTGCGATCCAGACCAGCCGTCCTCCCGGCTTCAGCACGTCGTAGGAACGGGCGCGAACGTCGCCGCCCACCGTATCGAACACGACATCGCAATTGCCAATCGCCTTGCTGAAATCCTCGACGTTGTAGTCGATCACCTGATCTGCACCGAGATAACGCACGTAGTCATGGTTTGTGGCGCTGGCTGTGGTGATCACTGTCGCGCCGAGGTGCTTGGCGAGCTGGATGGCGAAGCCGGCGACGCCGCCCGCGCCGCCCTGGATCAGAACGGTCTCGCCGGCTTTGACCTGCGCCGTATCCTCGATGGCCCACAGCGCGGTGAGACTGGTCAGCCCCATGGCGGCTGCCTCGGCGTGACCAAGGCGATCTGGTTTCCTGGCGATGATCGCAGCCTTGATCGCGATCTTTTCGGCGTAGGCGCCTTCGATCCCTTGATCGGTGACACCGAACACCGCATCGCCGACAACAAAGTCGGTCACACCCGCACCAACTGCGCCCACGACACCGGAAAAATCGCGGCCCAGGATATGCGGAAATTTGACGGCATAGCCGCTGCCCCCCAGCCGCACCTTGTAATCAGCGGCGTTGAGGCTCGCGGCATGGACGTCGACGAGGACCTCGCCCGGGCCAGCGATCGGATCCGGCGCCTCGCTGTAGTGCAGCATCTCCGGTCCGCCATGCTTCGTCAGCAACACCGCCTTCATCGTCTCGAATCCTTTGCAACTGCCTGTCGGTTAGGTCCCGTCGTGTTCGATGCTTGTTACGCCGTCTGTCGTGGCCAAGCGGGCGCCCCACATCACCATGATGAACGCCAGCCAGCGTCGGGCGCCCAAGGCGGGTCGGCACGGCGTTGGCGGCGAGCCGAAACAGCACATAGCTCCAGAAGAACGCGCCGACACCGAGGCCGCAGGTCATGGCGGACAGGCCGGCCGCCTTGTTCAGGGTCAACGCAGCGATCGGGATATTGAACCGATCGGGCGCGTTGAAGAAATAGGCCAGCCCGCCGAGGAAAGGCGCCAGCCGCCGCGCAACCTTGCGCGTGATGGATTGCTCCTGGACGGTCGCCATGGCTTCCTCCCGCCACGCTGAAACGCGGTCTGCATCGGCGCAGACTATACGGATGGCGCCGGCGGCTGGCCAATCACGCAGGGTGCAGCGTATCGCCGATTGTGTGCAGGCGAGACCTGACGCCGGACCCAATTGGTCCAACAACGGCGCCACGGCCAAACGCGTCTCCCGCCATTTCAATCCGGATTAGAATATAACGGAGATCGATACGAGCAATCTTTGATCCGCTGTCGTAGCCGACATCCAGACACACTCTTGTTGCGGTATGGCAATATGCTGCGATGGCAATATAGATTTGCGATTTCGCGAGAATGTCAGGCGTCCTTCCCGGCAACTCGTTGGCAATCCGCGGAGAAAAAAATCTGCCGTTTATGTAGAAGGATATAGAACTTCTGCGCTCCCCGAGACGCGCGGTCCGTTTTCCCCCGCGTAAAGGTTGCTTCCTGCATCTCCGCAGGGTTCGTGCCGCGTCTGCCCATTTCGTTATGTATTGATAACTACCATGCGCTTCGATATCGACCTAACAATGCTCAACAGGAGTGTATGATGACGAGTTGGAAAGACAATTTGGCGCTGACAGCGCAACGGAACCGGCAGGAAATCGTCAAGGCCAAGCTGGACCGGCGCGAGATGATGCGCCTGGGGCTGCTGACCGCGGGCGGTGCCCTCATCGCGAAGGCGGGTCTCAGTTCTCGCGCCTACGGGCAAGCCGTCCCCATCCTCACCGATTCCGATGCGACCCTCGCCAGGGTTCCGGCAAGCCCGCCGGCACGCCCCTGGGTGCAGCCCATGCCGCTGCTCACGGTGAAGAAGCCGGTGAAGCCCCAGGACATGTCGGGCGGGCGCCCGATGGCACCACCCCGATCGACGGAGCGACCAGGCGGATCCCGCATCAGTTCTTCAAGGCCAACGGCGACGGCAGCTACACCGACAAGTTCGGCGAAACGAAGTTCTACGAACTCGTCATGGCAGAGACCTATCTCAAGCTGCATCCCGACTGTAGAACAGGATCATGGACAGGCGAATGTTCTTTGTCGGAGCCGCGGCGGCCGCTCTTGCGCCGTTCGCCCTGGCGTCGTCAGGCAAGGCAGAGAGCCTCCCCCAGGACGGCGCGGAGTGGTTCACCAATGTCGAGGTGAAGACCCATGATTGGCGGACGTTGCGGTTATATGATGACGTGATGAAGGGCAAGATCCTCCTCATCAATTTCTTTTACACCGACTGCGATGCGATCTGCCCGCTGATGACCGAGAACCTCGCCCGCGTGCAGGAACTGCTCGGCGCACGCGTCGGTGATGAAATCCGCATGGTTTCGATCTCGCTGCAGCCGGAGCACGATACGCCCGAGGTTATGGCCGCCTACGCCAAGACCTATGGCGCCGGGCCCGGCTGGATGTTCCTCACGGGCAAGAAGGATGATATCGAACTGGTTCGCCACCGCCTCGGTTTTGTCGATATCGATCCGGTCGTGGACGCAGACCCGGAGCAGCACATCGGCACCGTACGGATCGCCAATGAGCCGATGCACCGCTGGGCCATGAGCCCCGCGTTGCTGAGCCCGGCGGCACTTGTGCGCGCCGTGGATCGGGTGATCCCGCGCTTTAGCTGAGACGCGAATAGACCAGGCGGATTGAGTGAGCGCCGGGGCCGGGCATCCGGCCTCGCTCCTCCGTCCATGCCGCGGCCTTCCCGATTCGCTATTGCCAGTTTTCCGAATGTGCGGCCGCCGCGCGGCGGCTTATGCACTTGCCTGCCTGGTTTTGTCGTGCCTACCCTGCATGGCGATGGTCGCTCCGGCGGCTATCCGGGGAATGTCGGCTTAGGCTCTTCGTTGGCGGCTATACGCTTCCGGGAAGGGGGCACCATGAGCGCACTGAGCGGCATCTCACGCCGACACGCGTTGGGGATGGGTGTTGCAATAGGAGGCGTTGCCATGTCCGGGGGCAGTCACGCGCAATCGTCAAAGCGCATCGAGCAGTTGGCTCCGGAGCTGGAAAAGGTCATCTCACTGTCGGAACCGATCCAGGAACTGGCCAATGGATTCGGCGGTCCGTTGGGCCCGGCGGAAGGGCCGCTCTGGTGGAAGGAAGGCCGCTACCTGCTGTTCAGCGACATTCACAACAACAAGCGCATGAAATATGTGCCCGGCAGCGGCGTGTCGCTGTTCCAAGAACCGACGAACCGGGCCAATGGGCTGACCAGAGACCTGCAGGGCAGGTTGGTCGCCTGCGAGCATGACTCGCGCCGCGTCACCCGGCAGGAACTCGATGGCAGCATCACGGTGATCGCGAACAGCTTCCAGGGGCGCCAGCTCAACCGGCCCAACGACGTCGTGGTAAAATCCGACGGCTGTATCTACTTCACCGACCCGTGGACCAATCCGGCGCCGCCCGAGCAGTGGGACCAGACATTTTCCGGCGTGTTCCGCGTCACGCCGGATCTTGGCACGATGACCCTGCTGATCGGGGATTTTGTCATACCCAACGGCCTCGCATTCTCGCCGGACGAAAGCGTCCTCTACATCAACGATTCACGCCGCGGGCACATCCGGGCATTTGACATGATGCCCAACGGCACGCTCGCGCGGCAGACCGACCGCGTCTTTGCCGACCTGCGCGGCGACGAGTCCGGTGTGCCCGATGGCATGAAGGTGGACACCGAGGGCAATGTCTATTGCGGCGGAGCCGGCGGGATTTGGGTCATGGATCCGAAGGGAAAGAAGCTGGGCCGGATCGTGCACGGCGCGCCTGCCACCACCAACATGGCTTTCGGTGGCGATGACTGGAAAGTCCTGTACTTCACCAGCCGGAACCAGTTGGGCGCCGTCAACGTGAAGGTGCCCGGCATCCCGGTGCCGACCCAGAAAAGATAGCCGTCGCGGGCAATGGCGCGGCAGTCAATAGCCGCGCTGCCAATCGATCACGTTCTGCAGCGGCGCGCCGTCGAGCCAGGCGCGCAGGTTGTCGCAGAACACATCGATGGCGCCGTGCCTGTTCTGATCGCTGGCGCCGGAGACATGCGGCGTGATCAGCACCCGGGGATCGCGCCAAAGCGCCTCAGGCGGCAGGCGTTCGAATTCGCCGTTATAGACATCCAGCACCACCCCCCGCAGATGGCCGCGCCGCAGCGCATCGGCCAGTGCCGCTTCGTCGACGATCTCGCCGCGGGCGACGTTGACCAGCACGGTCCCGGGCTTCATCGCGGCCAGCCGATCGGCGTTGACCAGATTGGTGGTCTCCGGCGTCCACTGGCAGCAGATCACCACGAAATCGCTCTCGGCCAGGAACCGGTCGAGATCATCGGCGCCGCCGAGCTGCGCGAAGCCCGGCGGCAGTGGCGCCGCCGGCTCCGGCCGGCGCCTGGTCCCGATCACGCGCATGCCCAGCGCGGCGGCAAGCCGGCCGACGTCGCGTCCGATCCCGCCGGCGCCGACCACGCACGTGGTCTTGCCTTCCAACAGCAGTGGCCGGTAGGCGCGATGGTCGAATGTCCCCGCCGCCCTATCGGCCGCCGCGCGGTCGAGGCCCTTGGCGAAATGCAGGATGCCTGCCACCGCGTATTCCGCCATGGCCAGCGTGTTGCCCGCCCCGCGGGATGTCGTCACCGTGACATCGCTGCCCCACAGATCGCCAAGGCGCAGGTTGCTGGCGCCCGCGGGGCGCTGATGAAACCATGTCAGCCGCGGTGAGCGGGCTCGCAGGTCGAGCGGGAACGGCCAGCCGCCGAGGATCACGTCCGCTTCGGCGAGCAGGCGGTCGCGTTCCTCGCGCGTGCCCGCGCCGTTGGCGCCGGGCCGGAGGTAGCGTGCAGCGGCGTAGGCAGACCAGGTGTCGCGGATCTCGCCGTCGAACCAGCCTCCGGCGTTGATCAATCGGACCGCCGGATCGACCGCCTCGATCCTGGAAAGGTCAGCGGCGCCGATGGGCTGGATATTGAGAACATTGACCGTTCGCATGGACGTCTCGCAGAGCTGCTGACATGTGCAGAATGAACGCAGTGCGCCATCCGGCGCGGAATCCTAGGTGTAAACAGCGGCCCGAACCATTGACCCTCGGTCGCCGCTCGGTCCTGCCGTCATGGCCATCCGCGGACCTGTTCCGGGGATCAGTCCCGGCCATCCGTCGCCGCACCGGTGGTGGCAGGGATGCCCAAAACAAGCCCGGCCATGACGGTTTACGAGCGAGGGAACAGGCAACCGCATGGGCCGCTGGCAGTACTCGCACAGCGTGGTGGCGGAGTCGATATACGCCCGAGAACTTTCCGAGCCGCGGCGGCTACAACCTGTCGTAGCGGATGGTGATCGAACTCCCGCAATGCCGCAACCGGGCGTGCCGCGACTTTTCCGCTCCAGGTTGCTGTTTCATCCAGGCTTGGTAAAGCCCCATGAGGACAGATGCCAGCCAGCTTCCGGCGACATGCCGGAATGAGACTCTCTGCCCGACATCCCGCAACACGAATGATTACGAGCGGTCATCCAGCAGGTTCGAGGCGCGCTAAATTCGTGCACCATCCAGAAACACAGGTCTGAAAGCGCCGATATAGGTGCTCGCGAACAAGCCTGCCTCGACGAGGGGATCCCTGGCCGCGAAGTCCTCCGCTGCGGCGCGATCCGCCACGTCAATGATCAGGATCGAACCGTTCTGCTGGCCGTTGTCATCCAGCAGCGCGCCGCCTGACATGATACAGCTCGTGACAGCTTCAAGGTATACAAGGTGCTTTGGTCGCGCGGATTGCCTTAATCCGAAGGAGTTCGGCTTGTCATGGCGGATAACGGCGAACAGCATGCGCGGAGGTCTTTCGATTGGTCAGGCTGCCATGGTGCGGAAACGGAGTGTTGCCTGAGCACCGTCAAAAAAGCGATAACGCATTTCCGAGCACGAACAAAGTCCTTTCGTGCGCATGCGGGTGGATTCCAGCTACACGACGGCATCCAGCATCAAGGTGCACCAGATCATCCGGTTCGGATCGATTGGCGTCATCATTGTCGCACCGCGAGGGTGACACCGGCTATGACCATGGCGAGCGATGCGACCTGTGGAAGCAGAAAAGGCTCGCCGAGCGCGATCGCCGAAGCGACCACCCCGACAATCGGCGTCAACAGCATGCCGATCGCCGCGGTTCCCGCTTCCACCCGTCGCAATGCAGCAAACCAGGTCAGGTAGCAGATCCCCAGCGAGACGATCGCGGTATAGGTCAAGGCTGCCCAGCCGAACCAGGGCATCTCGAAAAGACGGGGATGCTCCAGGATGGCGCTTGCGCCGAGCAACGGTATGCATCCGATTCCGACCTGCCATGCGGTCGCAGCGATCGGGGACATATCGATCCGCCAGCGCTTGGAAAGGACCGTGCCGAGTGCGAACAGCAGCGCCGCCGCCAGGTACGATCACCACGCCCGGAAGCTTGGCCACGCTGATGCTCAGTCCATTTCCGCCGACCAGGACGACAATACCGCCGATGCCGAGCAAGAGGGCGGCGATTTTCCGCGGCACGAGCTGCTCGCCCAGTATGGGCCATGCGAGGAGGGCTGTCCAAACGGGCATCGTATAGGCCAGCGTTGCCGCTTCGCCGGCGTTGAGCCAGAGCAGCGACACTGTTGTAAGTCCCATCCAGGCGCTCACGTTGAGCAGCGCCGCCAAAATAAGCCGCCCCCAGAGGTGATGCGGCACCGTCAGCAATTCACCGCGCGATGCCGCAAGTCCGGCCAGGGCCAGGCTGGCCACGATGCCGGACATGCCCCGCGCGGTGAGCGGCGGACACTGTTCCAGCAGGAATTTCGTCGCGGGCCAATTGAGCCCCCAGCCAAGCGCGGTGACGAAAAGGCAGCCGATCCCGATCACCTTGGCTGGCCGATAGCCTGTCACCAACGCGGTCATCTTCCCGCAGCCTTGTTCTAAGCCGTCACATTGGCGTTCTCCGGAAGGAGACCCACCGTGCGAGCCCAACCGCACCGGATGGGACAGTTCCCATGTGCAAGGAGAAATAACATCGACGGACGGAATTAAATAGTCTAATGTTCGGCTTGCGGACGAATTCGTACGCCAAACGGGCGATGTCCCTGGACTGGCAGGCTTCGAAGGATCACGTGGCGCAGTTTGACCGGATCATGAACCTCGTGGGCTGGCCCCGTTGGTTGGCCGCGGCAGGCGCGCTGGCGATGGTGGTCCTGATGTCAGGCTTCGTCGCCCGTGCCGATGAGCCGGTACGGCTGAAGGTCGTTGGTGGCCTCGCGGGCGTCAGCCAGTATGAGCGCCTGGAGAAACCGTTCTGGGAACATCGCATCGAGGCGCTCTCGAACGGCAGCATCCAGGCGGAAATCCATGCATTCGATCGCAGCGGCCTGCCCGGTCAGGAAATGCTGCAGCTGATGCGGCTGGGCATCGTGCCGTTCGGAACCGCCCTGCTTGCCGTCGTCTCGGGGGACGAACCCGAGCTCAATGCCGTCGATCTTCCGGCGCTCAATCCCGACATGCAGGCCTTGCGGCGAACCGTCGGGCTATACCGGCCGCATCTGCAGAAGATACTCCGGACCAAGTTCGGCATCGAACTGCTCGCCGTCTACGCCTATCCAGCGCAGGTCATCTTTTGTGCCAAGCCCTTCACCGGCTTGAGCGATCTGGTCGGACGGCGCATCCGCACCTCGTCCGTCGGGCAATCCGAGATGATGGCCGCATTGGGGGCAATCCCGGTGCTCACGCCGTTTGCCGAGATCGTCAGCTCGGTCCGGACCGGTGTGGTCGATTGCGCCATCACCGGGACATTGAGCGGCAATGAAATCGGCCTGCCCAAGGTCACGTCCTATATTTACCCAATGGCAATAAGCTGGGGCTTGTCGTTCTTCGGCGCGAACGCCGCGGTATGGGAGGCACTGCGACCAGACCTGCGCGCGACGCTGAGAGAGGCGATAGCTGGTCTGGAACGCGAGATCTGGGACGCGGCCGATCGTGAAACCGCGGTCGGTCTGGCATGTGACATCGGTGCTCCCGACTGCGGTGGTGAACATAGTCCCGGCCACATGGTGCTCGTGCCGGTCACGCCGCAGGACGAGGCGACGCGGAAGCGCTTGTTGGTCGAGTCGGTGCTGCCAGGCTGGATACAGCGCTGTGGCACCGAGTGCGTTGCCACGTGGAACCGCGAATTGGCGCCTGCGCTGGGCATCAAGGCCGCGCCGGATTGACCTGCGGGCGCGACAGAGCGGGCGCCACCCACGCCCGAGAACACGACATCGCCGGCAACTGTTCGTAACACCGGCTTGCGGCGTTTCAGGCCGCGGCGTACTTGAGCGCGCTGTCGAACAGACGATAATAAGTTCGGCTCAGCGATTGCGCTCCGCATGCCTCGTACATCGCGCGCGCTGCGGTATTCCCCGAGTCGGTTGTCCAATCGAGCGCCGAGAAACCCTCGCTGAGAGCGAGGCGTGCTGCCGCCTTCACGAGCGCCTGTCCAACGCCACGCCGCCGCATGGTCTTTGCCACGTAGAGGTCACGAATATAGAGCGAGCGGGTCAATTCGAACGCCGGGAATGTCACATTCATGATCAAAGAGGCAATGAGCTGTTCGCCCACCAGGGCAACAAGAACATGCGGGTCGAAGTGGTCTGCCGGCGGCTTGCAGGCCAGGGTCGCCGCTGCTGTGGCCGCCGTATCGGATACTGGACGGCCGTAGTGGCATTGCATCTCCGCGAGGATCAGTGCGAGTCCGGGGATGTCTGCTGCGGATGGACGGCGGACGACGATATCCTGCGGATATACGTCATCGAGGTGAGCAGTTCGCAAATACATCATGACGTGCCAAAGGCCTTTTTTGCTGATATGCTGGGATCGTTGCCGTTGGCCGCGACAGGGCCGCCAACCACTATATATAAAGATGCCAGCCGTTTCGATAACGGATGTGGAATCAATGATCGCCTACCGAACCACTGATGACAGGTCAGGCAGCTCGCGCACCGGCAAGCCAAATTATATGACCACAAATGGGCGGGTGCATCTTGGGTGAGGCGGCGCCAAAGGCGGTCATGCTCAGATTGACTGATCACGGGCGTGCTCTGCCCTGGCAACGTGTTTCGCTCATTCCGAGGCGGTAGCAGGTCAGGTTCCTGCTGCCGCACCTTGCCATACTTATCATGTATTAGCATCAAAATTGTTCTCGACAACCAGTCCCCGCACATGTCAAAAGGAAACTTATGTGCGGCCTGCTCCAAAGTGCCACGGCCATGTCTCAGCAGTTCATCGGTTTCAGCACAGCTTCAAGCTTACCAATTGCAGCGATGCGTCATTTTTTAGCCGACCGCACGTCCGGCTTTTTTCAACGGCAGCGCCCGAATAATCGCCGAACGCAAGCAATCATCGTTGCAGGTCGCGGCGCCATGGAATGCGATCCGCTGGTCCAGGTTCCTTCTGCCACCTTGATGCCCACTACCCTGAGCGACCATCGGGCTGCTGTAACGCCTTATCCGTATCAGACCGGCGTTATGAAACCGCCATAAGAATATGATCACAACGATATTCGGCAGTTATTTTTCTGTCTCGCCCGCCTTGGCGCACTTTACCATGTCCGCGCGGCGCATGCGGCTGACCGTCGCGCTAGGGGCGAGCCTCATACTCGGGACGTTGATCGGCGGCAGCGCGCTCTTGTTGGAACGGACACGGCAGACCGCGCTGCACGCTGTCGACACGACGCTGCAGAACGCCGCGCTGGTGGTGGAGAACACGATCAACCGTCAACTCCTGCAGGTGGATGGCGCTTTGGCCAGCCTGCCGGCACTTTTCGTGGCCGTCGCGGGCCAAAACGGCGAGATCGATCAGCAGTCAGCGACGCGATTGCTGCGCTCATTCAACTTCGAGACCTTCGCCTTTCGCGATCTGCTGCTGATCCGTCCCGATGGTACGCTCTGGGCCGCGGCGCGGCCGAGGCCAAGAAACCAGCCGCCGCCGCCGATTCCGCCACCGCAAGGAGCGCCACACCCTGGCACCGTTGCAGTCCAGGGTCCGCTACGCAACCCACTCACCGGAGACTGGACCTTGCTCCTCGCGCGGCCGATTGCTCTGCCTGGGGTTGGCGAACTGCAAGCGGTAGCCGAAATACCAATGGCGTTCATTACGACCCTGCTATCTCCCGTCGGCGAGATTCCCGGTCTGCGCATCTACATCGAACGGCCGGATGGCCTGCTGCTCGCCAGTCTGCCGCACGATGAGCTGAAGATCGGCAAGCAGCTCGTGCCGGCGGTCAACAATCTGAAGCCGGATAACGTCCCATTCCTCGTCCCGCCTAAGATCATGCGCCCCGCCACCGTGGCGATCTCGCGGCACACGCTCTACCCCGACGTTCAGGTAACCCTGACCCTTGATTTGTCGACCGCCATGGCGGACTGGGCGCGAGATCGCGACCGCCTGCTCATCGTCGTCACGATGGCGGGGCTGCTCGTGCTGGCACTTGCAGTCGCGCTGTATGCGGCAATGCGCGAGCGCGAGCGGGTCGAGACGGAGCGCATGAAGTCGCGCGACACGCTGGACAGCGCCATTGAATCGATGTCCGACGGCTTTGTCATGTGGGACGAGCAGGATCGCCTGATTACCTGCAACCAGAGATACCTTGATTTATACTCCATCAGCGCTCCATTCATCAAACCCGGCGCTCTCTTCGAGGATATCATCCGGGAAGGAGCAGAGCTGGGTCAGTATCCACAGGCCGGCGACGATATCAGACGATTCGTTCGTGATACAGTCGACTGGCATCGTGGCAATCACGGCTCTCTTGAACGTCTGCTGCCGGACGGCAGATGGGTGCTGATAACCGAGCGGCACACGCCGAGCGGCGGCACGGTCGGTATTCGCACCGACATCACAGCACTCAAGGAGGCGCTGTCGGATCTTGCGGTCGCCAATGAACGAGCCAGGCAGGCCGTTGCGGAAGTTCAGCTGCAGAACGTGGCGCTCACCGAGCGTGATTTCGCATTGCGCATGCAGAACATGCTGTTCACCGCGGCCTTGAACAACATGTCCCAAGGGCTTCTGATGGTCGACTCCGAACGCAGACTGATCGTCTGCAACAATCGGTTTCTCGATATATTCCGGATTACCGCGGAGCATCCGTCCCCGGGCACAACCACGGCTGCGCTGTTCCACTCTATAGAGACTGGCGGCGGTCTCAGTCCTTCCGCGGTGCAGAAGATCTATCGACAGCAGGAGGAACTCGCGGCGTCGCAGCGGTCAGGCACGTTTGTCACCATCGACGACGACCGCATTGCTTTGGCTGTATCCCAATGTCCCTTGTCCGATGGCGGCTGGGTCGCAACCTACGAGGACGTCACGGAACAGCAGCGCACCGAGGGGCGCATTCGTTTCATGGCCCACCATGATACCCTCACTCAACTGCCGAACCGGGTACTGTTCCATAACAGCATAGACGACGTGCTGTGCCATTTGACGAAGGATGACCGGCGCCTGGCGCTGTTGTATCTCGATCTGGACAAATTCAAGTACGTGAACGACACACTTGGACACCCGGCGGGCGATGCGCTGCTTGAGGCTGCCGCGCGACGGCTCCAGGCGTGCGTTCGTGAATCCGACATCGTTGCCCGCCTCGGGGGTGACGAGTTCGCAATCCTCTACCTCTCAGCGGAGCTGCCGGTCGCTGCGATCCAACTGGCCCAGCGCCTGATCGATGCGCTCAGTGCCCCGTACAAGATCGGTCAGCGCCAGGTGGAAGTGGGTGTCAGCATCGGCATCGCGATTGCGACCGGCTCCGATATGGATGGCGATACACTGCTGAAGAACGCCGATATGGCGCTGTACCAGGCCAAGGCAATGGGGCGGGGAACCTACTGCGTCTTTGAGGCAGAGTTGGAGGCCAGACTGCATGCCCGCCTCACGAGTGAGGTGGATCTGCGCGCCGCGGTTGAGCGCGAACAGTTCGAAATTCATTATCAACCAATCTTCGATCTGCATAGCAATCGGCTCTGTGGGTTCGAGGCCCTGTTGCGCTGGAAACACCCTACCCATGGGATTGTTTCGCCAGGTCAGTTCATCCCATTGGCCGAGGAACTGGGGCTAATAAAGTCAATCGGTGCATGGCTCTTTCATCAGGCCTGTTCGGACGCGGTGCGGTTTCTAGGCAACGTGAAAATCGCGGTCAATCTGTCGCCCATTCAACTTGAGGACGACGGCATTATCGAAATCATCAGCTCGGCACTCGCTGCGTCCGGATTGGATCCCGCCAGGCTGGAGATCGAAATCACAGAATCGGCACTCTTGAAGAACAGCGTGTTAACCATCGCGCTTCTGGTCCGGTTGCATTGCCTCGGCCTTAGCATTGCACTCGACGATTTCGGAACTGGTTACTCGTCGCTCAGCTACCTTAGAAGCTTCCCATTCGACAAGATCAAGATCGACCGTCTGTTCATCAGCGAAATGGCAACGCGGGACGATTGCGCAGCGATTGTCAGCTCGATCGTGAGCCTGGCCTCCCGGCTCGGCATGACGACGACAGCGGAAGGTGTGGAGACACAGGAGCAGCTCGATCTCGTCCGCAACGTGGGATGCTCCTCGGCGCAGGGCTACCTGTTCGGACGACCTCAGCCCATCAGCAAGATCGTCGCAGCAATGCCCGTCTGAGCGGCGGGTGTAGGGTCAGTAATGCGTCACCCACGGGCTGTTCAGGGCTTCCTCGATGCGACGGTGGCGGGCCTTGATGACATCGGCGGGCACGGCGCTGACAAAGGCGTAGAACGTCTTGGTACGGATCGCGTCCACCACGCGCTCTCCCACCTTCTTCGGATCGAGGCCCGTGGTGGCGAGGCGTTCGGCCAGCACCGCTTCGTCATTGGCGCGCACCTGTGGCCCACCCATGTGGCCCGGGCGATTGCGTGCGCCGCGTGCGATGTTCGTGTTGATCGGACCAGGGCATAGCACCGAGACGCCGACGTTGGTGCCTTCCAGTTCGTGCTCCAAGGCCTCGGACAGTGAAAGGGCGGCGTATTTGCTCATCGAATACGGCCCCTGGTTGGTGCCGCGGCGATTCTGGAAGCCGGCGACCGAGGCGGTGTTGACAACATGCCCTTCCTCGCCGTGCCGGAGAATGGCGGGGACGAAGTGGCGGATGCCGTGGATGATCCCCCAGATGTTCACGCCGATCACGAACTCCCAGTCGCCGGGCGGCACGTCGATCATCCTTGTGCCATGCATCGGCACGCCCGCGTTGTTGCAGGCGATATGGAGTTTTCCGAAGTTGCGTTCGGCTTCCGCCAGGGCATCGAGAACGGATTGCTCCTGCGTCACGTCGATCCGCAACGGCATGACGCGCTTGTTGGTGCCGGAGAGGCCATGGGCGGCCTGCTCGACCGCGTCCTTCTGGATGTCAGCCATGACCACGTTGGCGCCGGCCTCGGCGAGCGCGGTCGCAATGCCGAGGCCAATGCCGGACGCGGCGCCGGTGACGATGGCGGTCTTGCCGGAGATGTCCATGTGCGCGGGACCTTTCTATTTCGGCGGGTCGATCTGTTCCATCAGCGCCAGGCCTTCCATCGCAAGCCCGTAACCAAGCAGATCCTGCATGCGCTTCTTCAGGTATTCCGTGAACATCAATCGCGTATAGCGCAGCAGAAGGGTGGGCTTCGCCGCCAGGGCTTCAGCGTGTTCCCAGGCACGCGCCAGGACCTTGTCGGGCGGCAGGATCTCCGCCACCAGGCCGAGATCCTTCGCTTCCTGCGCCGACAGAGTCTGACCGGTGAGCAGGAAGTAGCGGCCCCGATTCATGCCCAGCAGCAGAGGCATGACGATATGCATGCCGTCCCCCGGGACCAGGCCGTTCGGGAAATGCGCGGAGTCCTGGAACGCTGCCGTATCCGCGGCGAGCACGATGTCCGACAGCAGCGGAATTTCGCCGTGCCGCCACGCCGGGCCGTTGATCGCCGAAATGACCGGCACCTCGATGTTCAGCAGGTTCATCAGCAAGGCGCGGCCTTCCCAGTGCACGCGGTCGAACGCGTTGGACGGTCAGGCCTGGGCTGATCGCGCTCTGGCCCGGGGTCGCGCGGACGCCGGACCATTCGTCGCCGGTGCCGGTCAGGATCACCACCCGGTTCTCCCGGTCGCGCGCGACATCGGCGAACGCGTCGGGCAGTTCGCCATGCGGACCGAGCCCCCAGCGCAGCGGGCCATTGTCGGTGTGGAACCGCATCTCCAGGATGCCGTTCTCGCGGCGCATGTGGATGCACGCGTATTTCGTCGCGTAGCTGTCGAAACGGCTCATCGCGATGTCTCCCGGTTCAGGGCACGGTCAACCGATACACCTTCGCCGCAGTGCCGCTGTAGAGCGCGGCCTTTTCGGTGGCCGATGCGTTGGCGGTGATGCGCTTGAACGCGTTCCACAGCTCGGTGTAGCCGCACGACTGCTTGTCGGGCGGGAAAGTTGCTTTCGAACATGCAGCGGTTGACGCCGAAGGCCTCGATGCAGGGCTCGACGTACTGCCGCCACGCCGCCGCGAGCTCCTCGGACGACGGCGGGACGTCACGCTCGTGGAAGTCGAAACCGACCGAGACCATGCCGATCCCACCGAGCTTGCAATAGACGTTCGGGCATTTGGCAAGTTCGAAAATGTCCTTGCGCCAGCCGGCAAGAACCTCCTGCCGATGCCCGTTGTAAGGCCCGACCCCGAGAATGCCGCCGACATGATTGAGGATGATGGTGGTGCCCGGATAGGCACGCGCGAGGTCGATCGCGTCCGGTAGTTGCGGATGATACTGCCATGACTCGAAACTGAGGCCCAACGGTACCAGCTGGGCGAAGCCCTCGCGGAATTTCGGGTCAAGGACCAGATGCGGGGGAACAATGCGGGATGCGTATTTGCCGACCGATTCGTTGCCGTCCCAGGCGACGCCGTGGCGGAGACCGCGCAGACGCCCGCCGGCGGCGGTGATCTCGGCTTCCAGCAGTTCGCGCACGCGCGCGCCGACGGAGAGGTCGCCGCCGCCGACGATGCCCTCGGCGACGCGGCAGGGGCCATAGCCGCCCGAGGCGCTCATGGCGGCGATGCCGGTGACGAACTCGACCTCGCCCAGGGCGGCCATCTCGCGAGGGCCATCCTTCCGGTACATCGCGCGGCATTCGAGGAAGACGGTCGAGACGATGTTATGCCCGCCACCGATATCAGCGAGGAGTTCGGGCAACAGGTAGTGGCCGCGATGCGGCATATCCCAGAAATGATGGTGCGGATCGATGATCGGCAGATCGGGCTCCAGCGCCGTCTCGGTGGGGCGCTTCGCCAGCCACGCCTTCAGTGCTGCGTCGTCGCGATACACGCCGCCGCGGAATTCGCCTTGGGAGTCTCCGAACTGTGGCATGCTTGTTTCCTCCGATGGTGTTATGGCGTGTTTCGTCATCTGGCCGCGCCGGCGACCAGCTTACGCCCGGGCCCGGCGATCTCAAGCTGCGCCTTCGCGGACAGTGCCCGGATGCAGATCCTGCGAGTAGGTCGGGCCGTCAATCGACCTGCAGATGCAAACCAAGGTAAGCGTGATCGGCCGGTGCCATTGAAAGACAGAAGAATTTCGACACGGAGTACGACGCGAGGACCACGGAGGGCCACGGAGGGCCACGGAGGTCATCTCTGCTGCACACACAGTGCATTTGATCCCTTCTCCGTGGCCCTTCGAAGCCCTCAATTCGTCCTCCGTGTTGAAACCCTTCTTGCGAACTGTCCAACCGCTCTGGCGGTGGATGTTCGCCCGATTGCTTTGCGAGGCAAACGCGCCTTGATCGGCGAGTTGTCGTCGTTGATCGGATAGTCGATCGGCCGCGCCCGCCGGTTCGGGCTGATGGCGAAATCACTGTACAGCTGCGCTTCCCAGTCCCGCCCATTGGTCGGGTAGTCCGTGTTCCAGACAAAGGATCTTCATGCGCGTGTCGGCCAGGCTCCACGCCACCGCCGCACCCGAAGCGCCGGCGCCAATGATCAGCATGTCCACCGTTTCGTTCATCGCTCACTCCCTGGACCGCACATGGCCTATCACACCGCGGCGGTTCGCGGCAGTATGGCGGTGCGTCCACAGAGCCCATCGCGGCAGCAATCAGCGCGCACAGGGAGTATCCGCAATGATCGACCTCTACTTCTGGCCCACCGGCAATGGCAAGAAGATCGTCATCCTGCTCGAAGAACTCGGGCTGCCCTATACGTTCAAGCCGATCAACATCGGCCGCGGCGACCAACTCACCCCGGCGTTCCTGAAGATCTCGCCCAACGGCCGCATGCCGGCGATCGTCGATGACGAACCGATGGGCGGCGGAGAGCCGATCTCGATCTTCGAGTCCGGCGCCATCATGACCTACCTGGCCGAGAAGACCGGAAAGTTCTGCCCCACCGACCCGCGCGGGAAATACGACGTGGCGCAGTGGGTGAGCTGGCAGATGGCCAATCAGGGCCCGAAGCTGGGCGAGCAAGGCCATTTCCGGCGCGCGCTTGCCAGCGGCAAGAATGGCGACCTCACCTACGCTCTTCGCCGCTTCGACAACGAAGCGCATCGCATCTTCGGCGTGATGAACCTCGGCTTGTTCAACAAGCGCTATCTCGCCGCCGGCGAATACACCATCGCCGACATGATCTGCTATCCCTGGGCATCAAGCTGGGCCACCCGGGACATCGACCTCGAGGAATTTCCCAACGTGAAGCGCTGGCTGGAAGAGATTGGCGAGCGGCCGGCGGTCAAGAAGGCGATGGCCCTGGGACCGGAGTTCCGCGAGGACCCGGCCTCGATCAGCGCCGAGGAGCAGGCCCGCCGGCAGAAACTTGTCGCGGACCAGCGGGCGCAGAAAATCCCGGCGGAATGGATGAGCGCCGCGGCAGGATAGGCGACGCCGGCGCGCATACCGTGTCGACGCGTAACCGTGCATCCCTCCTGTCAATGCGAGGAGCCTTGCGACGAAGCAATCCCGGGCCGCGTGCGTTCCTGGTCCGGGATTGCTTCGCTGCACTCACAATGACAGGGGTCGTGCCGGCCCGTCGACTGCCTAACCGACGGGATCCAACACAACCACGGGGATTTCGCGCTCCGTCTTGAGTTGGTAGTCGGCATAGGGCGGCCAGAACTCCAGCGACTTCTTCCACAACCGCGCACGCTCGTCGCCGGACGCAGTCCTTGCCCGCGCCTTTACCTTCGCAGTCCCGGCCTGAACTTCGACGTCCGGATTAGCGAGGATGTTGCGATACCAGCCGGGGTGCTCAGGCGCTCCGCCTTTCGACGCCACCACGATATAGCTGTCACCCGTCTTCCCGTAGAACAACGGGAATATGTACTTCTCGCCGGACTTCCGGCCAGTCGTCGTCAACAGCAACGATGGTACCGTCATCTCCGGCCGGCCCGGTTGGGTCATCTTGTACATGTGCCCTTCGGTGCCGCCGCTGGAAATGTAGCGGTTGGCATGCTCAACCATCCACTCCGGAAGATTTGGCGCGAGTTTGGCTTCGGTCATCTGTTCGATCTCCTTTTGAACCCATAAGGCATATCATTGATGGCCCACCGGCGCATCCGGTCGCAACAGCCCCTCGTGTTTCAGCTCGGCCCAGAAGTCCGCCGGGATCGCATGTCGGAACGCCGCGACGTTGCGGGCGACGTGGTCCGGCAGCAGGGCGCCCGGAATCACCGACGCAACCGAGGGATGACCGAACGGAAACTGCAGCGCCGCGGCAGGAAGCGGCACTTTGTGGCGGGCGCAGACCGCCTCGATCCGTTTCACCTTGGCCATTATCTCCGGCGATGCGTCGGCATAGCGGTAGCGTGCGCCGGGCACCGCGCCGGTGGCAAGGATGCCGGAAGCGAACGGGGCGCCGATCACGAAACCCACATCGCGCGCGGTGCAGTGTGGGAATTCGCTGTCCAGCACATCCGTATCCAGCAGCGTGTAGGGCATCGCGACCAGGAAGAAGTCGATGTCCATCAGATCGAGGAAGCGTGGCATCATTCCAGGCTCGTTGATGCCCGCGCCGACGCCGCTGATCAGTCCGGCCTGCTTGAGTTCCGTCAACGCGCGAAAGCCGCCGTTGTGCAGTTCGGTCAGATAGGCCGTCACCTGCGCATCGGTTCTGTGATGGGAGATGTCGAGATCATGGATCAGCAGCAGATCGATGCGTGGCAGGCTGAGGCGCTGCAGACTGTCCTCGAAGCTGCGTATGACGCCATCGTAGCTGTAGTCGAAGCGGTGCTGGAACTTAAGCCCGCCGCGCCAGAAGCCATGCTCGAAGTTCTCCGCATCGTGGAATGCGCGAAATAGCCTACCGACCTTGGTGGATAGCACATAGTCGGCGCGCGGACGACGATAGAGCGCGCGCCCGAAACGATGCTCGCTCTGCCCACGACCGTACCACGGCGAGGTGTCGTAGTAGCGGATGCCGGCGTCCCACGCGGCCTGCAAAGTGGCACTGGCGTCCGCATCCTCGATCACATCGAACAGATCTCCCAACCCGGCGCCGCCGATGCCGAGTTGCGTGACCTCGATGTTGGTGCGGCCAAGTTTGCGGCGGGCCAGCGGGTCCATCGGCGGCTAGCCCGTGATTCCCGCTCGGCGTGTCCAGTATTCCCAGGCACGGGCATGGCCGGCACTGGACTTCTGCATCTCAGCTATTTCCCCTTCGCTGAGGTAGACGATATCGTCGCCCATTCGCATCGCATCGGCTTGGAGCTGCGCGTTGACTTTCAGGTAAACCGATGTGTGCACGGCATTCTGAATCGAGATTCCGGCGACGGTCGCGCCGTGGCCCCGCATCAGCACGACGTGGTTCGGACCAAGCCCATCTGCAAGGTCGTCGCCATGCGCGGTCGTGGTCACCAACAGATTTGTATCGCCGAACTTCTGGCGAATGTCCCAAACCGGAATCTCCGCCCCAAGCCCCGCCGCCACGTGGAGGAGAGGTCTAAGCTTGACGCCCTGCGCGACGGTGAAGGGAATGACCTCGTAGGCATGGTTATGCACCACGGAGACCACATCGGGACGCTTGCGATAGATCGCACCGTGAATCGGGCGCTCGGTGTATTGAGCGCGCCCGCGTTGGTCGATTGGGTTGCAATCGAGATCATATTCAATGATGTCGTCGAGAGTTACCAGTTCCGGACTGCGCGATCCCGACAGGAAGAACCGGTCGGACCGCTCCGGATGACGCACGCTGATGTGGCCGTAGGCATCGACCACGCCTTCACGTGCGAGAATGCGGTTGGCGATGACGAGGTCTCGCAGGACGTCGGCAGGTACTCATTGCGGCGCTCCTTGTTCGGTCTACCTGTCCATCTTCGGTTTACCTGTCATTGCGAGGAGCATAGCGACGAAGCAAACTTGACCCAGTAGTGCGCGCAGTACTCGAACGGGCTTGCTTCGTCGCTATACTCCTCGCAATGACAGTCGTTCATGCATCAGAAGAATATACTCAGGTTCTTGGCCGTCAGGACGTTCTGATCGAGAATCATCCGGCGGTTTGCGATCTTCCACGCGCCGTCGACGCGGCGCAGCCGGTCCTGGCGGGCGCCGACATAGAAATCCTGCTCGGTCTCGCCGCGGCTGCGGTAAACAATGAAATTGCAGCGGACCGTCAGCTCCGAGTCCGACGCATCGGGCATGATCTCGATATTGGTGATCAAATGCCGTGTCCGCGACGGCGGGTCTTCCGCCCAAGCCATGCCGGTATCAAGCCGTGCGACGCGGGCGGTGAGCGTCCTGATGTCCTCGTCAAACAGACCAAGCTCGTCCGACCCCGACAGATCCTCCTCGGTGTAACGATCCGCATCGAGGATCGCGATCGCCTTGCTCGATCTGGGATAGCGATTGCTCCGCGCGGCCATCCAATAGTGGATGTCGTCGGTGAACAGTTTGAGCCACTCGTGAAACCGTCGCTCGTCAAGCAGGCGGGCCTCCCGATAGAGGAATTGCTCGACACTCCGCATCATGTTCTCGTCAGGCATATTTCGCTTGCCTCGCGGTCGGGCAGTCCAGCGCGCGCCAGTCGGCCGCGTCCATCAACTCGGCCCACCGCCGATAGAACTGGCGGTGGTTGCTTTCGCTGAACCGATAGTCGCTGACCCAGGCGCCGAGTTCCGGATCGAAGCGGTCGTGACCGAGCCCCATGCGGTTGTTGAGCGGCATCCGGCGTGATACGACGCCGCGACAGGTCTGGGTGCATTCCTGCCAGTTGTCCATGTCGTCCTGCTCGAATGTGCCGGAGGGGCTGAAGCCGCGGATCCCCGCCTGCCGGATCGCTCGCTTGACCTCCGGGGGCGCGGCCTTGTCCACGAAGACGAATGAACGGACCTCAGTCTTCTCCGGGCCGCGCGGCTGCCAGACGCGGAAGGCGCGCGAAGTGCCGCGCAGCAATGAGAAATTCGGGAAGACCGTGCCGACGATTGGATTGATCAGCCCGGCCCGAGGCCCAAGGCGCTGCCGAACCTCAGCGGCGATGTCCCTCTCATAGGCCTCGATTTCGGGCATCGGCGGATCGCCGACATCGTCGGGACCGACACAGATCAGGGCATGACCGTTGCCGGGCGAGGCCATCCTCTGCGTGCCGTGCGTGTTCGCCGTTACGCCGCGGCTGAATCCGATCTTGACGGCCGATAAATGGTTCCACTGGACATGGTATGCGTCGCCGCCGAAATTCTCCGCGGGGAACTTCCAGTTGCAGGGCATGATCCATTTGTGAGTCGCGACGATCTCGATGCCGCCTTCGCGCCGGTCGACGAAGGTATCGATGTACCAGGCCATCTCGCCGAGATACTCTCGCAGCGGTGGCGCGTCGGGGTCGAACGTGGCGAACCAGAGCCCCTTGTAGCTCTCCAGTTGCGCCACCTGCATCAGGCCCAGGCTGTCGCGATCCAGATCGCCGTGATAGGCTTCCCGCAGGTTCGGCACACCTGTCAGCCGCCCGTTATTGCTAAATGTCCAGCCATGATAGGCGCAAATGAAGCTTGCGGCATTGCCCTCGTCGGCACGACATAGCCGGTTGCCGCGATGGCGACAGACATTGAGGAATGCGGCGACGGTTCCCGCGCTGTCGCGCACCACCAGCACCGGGTCCTCGCCCATATAGGTGGTCAGGAAATCGCCCGGCCGCGGGATCTGGCTGTCGTGACACAGGAACAGCCAGCAACGGGCGAAGATCCGCCGCAGTTCCGTTTCATAAATCTCCGGCTCAATGAAGATCCGGCGGCTGATCATTCCATGCTCGGTGTCGACGAGCCCCGCAATCTCCGTTGTCATGATACCTCCATGATGGCCATTGTCAGATCGGTGATGCCATGGTCCCCTGCAACCTCTCGACCGGTCAAAGCCTAAGCGCGCCGCAAGTCGGTGACCAGCCTCTCGAGAAACAACCGGTGGGTGAGACGAGGCCATGAGGATAACGAAGCTGGTGCCGTGGCTCGTGAAGGCGACGGGCACCTATTGGGGCGAATACTTCTTCGTGGAAGTCCGCACCGACGAAGGCATCATCGGCTGGGGCGAGATTACGACGACGACGAAGATCGCCAACCGCGCCGTTGCTGGCATCATCCGCGAACTCAACGAGCTTCTGGTCGGCGAGGATCCATCGCAGATCGAGCGGCTTTGGCACAAGACGTTCCGCTCCTTCACGTATACCGGGACACGCGGCGCCACGACCAATGTGGTCAGCGGCATTGACATCGCGCTTTGGGACATCCGCGGCAAGGTGCTGGGTCAGCCGGTCTACGAGCTGCTCGGTGGCAAGGTGCGCGACGACATCCTGCTGTACACGCACCCGAACAGCCGCAACTTCGACACCGACGAAGGCGTGGTGAAGGAGATCCGCGCCATCGTTGACTCCGGGCACACTGCGCTGAAGTTCGATCCGTTCCCGCATGACAACCGCATCGGCGCCGCCGACGACATCTATCTCGACGGCGGCATGAGCAAGGAAGGCGAGAAGGTCGCCGCCAGCCTGACTGCCCGCATTCGCGAGATCGCTGGGCCGGACATCGAACTCCTGATCGACGCGCACGGCCGCTTCAACGTGCCGACCGCGATCCGTCTTTGCCGCCGCCTCGAGGACGCCGGCCAGATCGACTGGTTTGAGGAGCCGGTGCCGGTCGAGAGCTATCACGCGCTGCATCAGGTGCGCGAGAAGGTCAGCGCCCATATCAGCGTCGGCGAGCGGCTGCACACGCGCTGGGAAATTCTCCCGATCCTGGAAAACCGCCTCACTGACTACCTGATGCCGGACGTGACGTGGACCGGAGGCATCACCGAACTCAAGAAGATCGCCACGCTGGCGGAGACGTTCTACATCCCGGTTTCACCGCACGACGCGAGTGGCCCGATCAACGTCGTCGCGGGTGCGCACGTCATGATGTCAACGCCGAACTTCTATCGGCTGGAGACATCACGGTGGGATCTGTCAAACTACAACGCCTTCATCACGGAGCCACTCGACAATAGCGGTGGGCGGCTGAAGCTGCCGCGGAGGCCGGGACTGGGGATCGACATGAACATGGAGTTCCTTCGCGGCAACGTGGTGGATGGCTTCGGAGGATCGTAGATGCATCGATGGTGCGCTGCTTGCGTGGCAATTGTCCTATCTCTGGGCCTGCCTGCGTTCGCCGACGACACGCCGAAGCGTGGCGGCACGCTGACCTTCATGATCCCGGCGGACGCGCCGCCGAGTTTCGACGGCCATCGTGAAAACACCTTCGCCACCATTCACGCGGTTGCGCCGTTCTACAGCGTGCTGATCCGGGCAAACCCGGAGAACCCCGCCGACACGACCGAATTCGTCTGCGATGTCTGCACCGAGATTCCCAAGCCGACGGATGGTGGCCGGACCTACGCATTCCAGATTCGCGGTGACGTCAGGTTTCAGGATGGTTCCGTCATGACCGCCCATGACGTGGCCGCGAGCTGGAACAAGATCGTCGATCCGCCGGAAGGCGTGATCAGCGTGCGTCGCGGCTACTATCCGATGATCGAAAAGATCGACGCATCCGACACAAACACCGTTGTCTTCCACCTCAAATTCGCGACCGCCGCTTTTCTGCCGGCGCTCGCCGATCCGTACGCCTTCATCTATAAAAAGGCAATTCTCGACCGCGACCCGCATTGGTTCGAGAAGAACATCATGGGCTCTGGCCCGTTCCGCTTCAAGGAATATCAGCTTGGCCAGTCGATTTCCGGTGTGCGCAATCCCGATTACTACCGGCCGGGACTGCCATATCTGGATGGTTTCATCGGCATCTTCGCCGACAAGCAGGCGGTCCGGGTCGCCGCGATCAAGGCCGACAGGGCGGCGATCGAGTTCCGCGGTTTTCCGCCGGCCACGCGCGACGAGCTTGTGGCGGCGCTGGGCGACAAGATCACCGTGCAGGAGAGCGACTGGAATTGCGGGGCGCTGGTCACCCCGAACCACGCGCGAAAGCCGTTCGACGATGCGCGGGTGCGGCGCGCTTTGACGCTGGCGATCGACCGCTGGCATGGCGCGGCGCCGATGTCGCGGATCACGGTGTCGCGCACGGTCGGCGGCATCGTGTTTCCCGGCTCGCCGCTGGCTGCCAGCAAGGTGGAACTGGAGCAACTGGCCGGCTACTGGCCGGATATCGAGAAGTCGCGTGCCGAGGCGAGGCGGTTGCTGAAGGAAGCCGGCGCCGAGGGGCTGACGTTCGAACTGCTCAATCGCAATGTCGACCAGCCTTACAAGTTCAATGGAACCTGGGTCATCGACGAATGGAGCAAGATCGGCGTACGTGCGACGCAGCGCGTGTTGCCGACCGGGCCCTATGAAGAGGCGCTGCGCCGCGGCGATTTCGCGGTGGCGATCGATGCCGAGTGCCAGAACATCGTCAATCCGCTGCTCGACGGCACCAAGTATCTGCCGCACTCGGTGTCGGACGCGAATTACGGGAACTACGACGACCCGACGGAAATCGACATCTACGACCGGATGCTGCGGGAGCCGGATTTCGCGCGGCAGCGCGACCTGATGCGACAGTTCGAGAAGCGGGTGCTCGACACCGAAGCGCATGAAGGCTTCCTGCTCTGGCGCTACCGCATCGTGCCGTACCGAAGCTACGTCAAAGGCTTCAAGATAAGCCCGAGCCATTACGTCAACCAGGATCTGGCGACGATCTGGCTGGACAGATAGACGGCGCGCTCCACCGTACGTCAGTCCGGCAACCGCAGCAACCGGTCCGCGTTGCCATGGGCGATCTTCGCGCGATCGGCCGGCGAGACCGGCAGCGCGTCCAGGAACGCCCGGGCGCGGGCGTTCGACGCGAACGGGTAGTCGACCGAGAACATGATGCGGTCCACGCCGAACGACATCAGCGCCGCCATGAACGGCACCATGGTGAAGAACCCGCTGGTCGTGATCCACACCTGATCGAGGATCGTCTGCCGCACCGAGCGCCGGAGCCGCACCTTCGCCTCGACGGTGGTCGTTTCGTCGATACGGTCCAGCATGAACGGCAGCGCCTCGCCCATGTGGCCGATGACGATCTTCAGCCCGGGATGGCGGTCGAGCGCGCCGCTGAGCACGAGGCGCAGCGTGTGGATCGCGGTGTCGGCGTGCCAGCCCCAGGCGGACAGCGCCATGGTGAAGCTGAAATTGCCCGGCAGCCCGTCGTAGTAGGCGTTGCGCACCGCCTTTGTCGGGATGCCGGGATGGAGGTAGATCGGCACGTCGAGCGCCTCGGCGCGCGCCAGGACCGGCTCGAACGCCGGGTCGTCGAGGAAGCGCCCGTCGGTGGCGCCGTTCACCAGCACGCCGTGGAAACCGAGGTCCCTCACCGTGCGTTCCAGCTCGTCCGCCGCCGCCTCAGGGGCGAGCATCGGCAGGTGCGCAAAGCCGCGGTAGCGGTCCGGATGACGGGCGCAGGCCTCGGCCAGTGCGTCATTGTAGGCGCGCGCCAGGTCAATGCCCGGCTGGCCCGGCACGAGGTCGGCGCCTGGGCCGGCAACCGAAAGCACCTGCACGGTGATCCCGCTGGTGTCCATGTCCGCGAGCCGCGCATTGCCGAGCTCGGCGAGTTCGTTGCGTTTGGTGGATTGCGCCCAGACGAAGTCAGGGCCGGGAAAGCCGCGGCGGGCGATCGCGTCGGGGGAGATGCCGGCGACGATGCGGGGAACGGTGTAGTGTTCTTCCAGGGCGACGATGCGCATGTGGTTCTCTCCCCGTGTTATTCGGCGTGAGGGTGGCATGTCGGTGGCGTGGGCATTCTCCGAACAGCCCGCGGCGGTTGAGCTTGCAGTAAAGCCGGTCGAGGAGCCCGGCCACCGTCGACGCAGAGATCGCGGGCTCCGGGACCGATCCGTAGTGGATAGGCCAGACCTTCAGCGGAGGCGATCAAATATCCGCGTAGCAGTGTGTCTCCGCCTCGGCACCTGGATGCGTCACCGCACCGAGATGCGCGGGGCCAACCAGCTGCGCGTATTTCCAGATCGCGCCGCTGTTGTAGTCGGTCTTGCGCGGCTGCCATGCGGCGCGGCGGGCAGCAAGTTCGGCGTCGGACAGCACTACGTCGATGGTGCCCTTCGCGGCATCGATGACGATCCTGTCGCCGTTGCGCAGCAGCGCGATCGGTCCGCCAACCGCCGCCTCTGGCCCGACATGGCCGACGCAGAAGCCGCGCGTGGCGCCCGAGAAGCGGCCATCGGTGATCAGCGCCACGTCCTTGCCCTTGGTCTCGCTCTGGCCATAGATCGCCGCGGTGGTGGACAGCATCTCGCGCATCCCAGGGCCGCCTTTCGGGCCCTCATAGCGGACGACAATGACATCGCCCGGCTTGTAGGCGCGCAATTGCACCGCGGCGAATGCCTCCTCCTCGGAGTCGAAGCAGAGCGCGGTGCCCTCGAAGCGCAACTGATCGCGTTCCATGCCGGCGACCTTCACGATCGCACCGTCGGGCGCCAGGTTGCCCTTCAGCCCGACCACGCCGCCGGTCTGCGAGATCGCCTGCGACACCGGATAGACCACGTCCTGGTCGGTCGGGAACACCACGTCCTTGAGGTTCTCCGCGATGGTCTTGCCGGTCACCGTCAGGCAGTCGCCGTGCAGCAGCCCGCCGTCCAGCAGCGCCTTGAGGATCACCGGGATGCCGCCGATCGCGATGCACGTCGAACGCCACGTATTTCCCGCCGGGCTTGAGGTCGGCGATGTACGGCGTGCGGCGCATGATCTCCACCACGTCGTCCATGGTGAAGCGGATGCCGGCCTCGTGCGCCATCGCCGGAAGATGCAGGCCCGCATTGGTGGAACCGCCGGTGGCGCCGACCACCACGGCGGCGTTCTCCAGCGCCTCGCGTGTGACGATGTCGCGCGGGCGCAGCCGGCTGTCGAGCAGGGCCATCACCGCGCGGCCGGATTCCACGGCCCAGCGGTCGCGGTCCTCGTAGGGCGCCGGCGCACCGGCCGAGCCGGGCAGCGCCAGGCCGATCGCCTCGCTGACCATCGCCATCGTGTTGGCGGTGAACTGGCCGCCGCAGGCGCCGGCCGACGGACACGCCACGCATTCCAGTTCGTGCAGTTCGGCGTCCGACATCTTGCCGGCGGAGTGCTGGCCGACCGCCTCGAACACATCAACCACGGTCACGTCGCGGTCCTGGAACCGGCCGGGCAGGATCGAGCCGCCATACATGAACACGCTGGGGACGTTCAGCCGCAGCATCGCCATCATCATGCCCGGCAGCGACTTGTCGCAGCCCGCCAGGCCGACCAGCGCGTCGTAGCAATGCCCGCGCATCGTCAGTTCCACGGAGTCTGCGATCAGGTCGCGCGAGACCAGCGAGGACTTCATGCCCTGGTGGCCCATGGCGATGCCGTCGGTCACCGTGATCGTGGTGAATTCGCGCGGCGTGCCGCCGGCCTCGTTGACGCCCTTCTTCACCGACTGCGCCTGGCGCGAGAGCGCGATGTTGCACGGCGCGGCCTCGTTCCAGCAGGTGGCGACGCCGACGAAGGGCTGGTCGATCTCGTCCTCGGTCAGCCCCATCGCGTAGTAGTAGCTGCGATGCGGTGCGCGGCCGGGTCCCACCGTCACGTGGCGGGACGGCATGCGCGACTTGTCCCAGCGCCTGGTCAGCATCGGTGTGTCCTTTCGTGGCCATTGAGGCACGTTATAGCGTCGGTGGGGGCAAGGCCAAATCGCCGCCAACCTGCAGGCATCCCTGACAGTTAATCAGGGAGATGCATACGAAATCAAGAAATAGTTTGCAAGTTTTCGACAGAATGCTAAATAGATCGTCAGAGGCATGGGGGTCTGTCATGGCTATGAGCGGAATGGGCGGCAGGATCAAAGACAGGCGTCAGGAACTTCATATAAACAGATCAGAATTGGCCCGACGCCTAAGTGTAACACCACCGGCAGTATATAATTGGGAAGAACATGGTACAGTTCCCCGTGGAGACATGATTACAACACTTGCCAAGGCACTGAAAACGACCGAGGATTTTCTTCTCACAGGCAAGCCTCCCGTCCAGAGTGATACCCCTATACGATCAGTCATGCCCAGCCAACCGGGAACCTTTGATGACCTAACCAGGATGATCAAACAAGTTGGTAAGTCGGCCCGGTCACAGATTGCGGAGAAATTGCGAAAGCGCCCGAGAGCCAAGTTAAACTCATCATTCACATAGGCGCCTGGAAGTTTGAAATCCCCGGTGGGTGATGTCCTCAGACTTCACCCTCCGCGCTCGGATTCGTGCGGCTTATGACAGCCAAAAATATCTTTCGGGATCTCCAGATAACTATTGACTTATTAAGCATGATTTGTTATCATATGCCGTTATCCACAAAATATGAAGAAAAACCATGAAAGTACTAATCAAAGAGTTCAACGTAGACATGGAGGTGCGAAATAATGGCATCGAGCTCGAAGATCAGATCACCTGATGGGGAAGAACACCTTGGCGACCTCGTTCTGACAAAGACGAAGCTCGAATGGTGTAAAGGCAGGAAGCGACCCGGGAACGGGATCCCGGTTACCTGGGACGAGTTTATTGAGCGGATGGAGGGGTAAATTAATCCTCAGGTCGCGACACCGACTAAGGGCTGGTCGATCTCGTCCTCGGTCAGCCCCATCTCGTAGTAGTAGCTGCGATGCGGTGCGCGCCCGTGTCCCACCGTCACGTGGCGGGATGGCAGACCGATCTTCTCCCAACGCTTGCTCGGCATCGGTGTGTCCTTTCGTGGCCCCGAGGAGTGATTGTAGCGAAGGCGGTTATAGCGCCGGCGGGGCGGAGGCCAAGACGCGGCGCGTTTCTTGATCGCGCCGTGTCGCATTAGGCTGCCTCCGTCCAGACAGGGGAGGCAGAATATGACGCTCGAAGTTCGGCGCATCGTTACCGGCCATGACGCGAACGGCAAGGCCATTGTCCACACCGACGAACGCCTGGCCGCCGTCACGCGGGCGGGACGCACGGGTATCGCCGGCTGCGAGATCTGGTCCACCGATCGGATGCCGGTGGACAATTCGGACGCCGCCGAGATCGCGCAGCGCCAGGGCTTCGTCAGGCGCTACAACTATGTCGGCTCGGGTCAGGGTACCGTCGTGCGCATCACCGAGTTCGCCCCCGGCGCGCCGAAGTTCATGCACCGTACCGAGACGGCCGACTACGCCATCCTGCTGTCAGGCGAATGCGACCTGGAACTCGATGACGGCGTCACGGTGCATATGACGCAAGGCGATGTCGTCGTGGAGCGGGGCACGATGCACGCCTGGGTCAACAACGGAACGCAGCCGTGCGTCTTTGCCTTCATCCTGATCGATGCCGACCCGGTCAGCGCAGGTGGGCAAAGCCTGGGGACGCACTACCCTGCGCGCTGACCGCGGACGAATTGTCGGTGCGGCGGTGGCCGGACCACGCCGCTCGCTTCTCGTCATCGCCGCGAAAGCGGGGATGACGAGAAAATGCGCGCTCCTACAAAACATGAGCCGATAAATTCGTGGCCCGGCCTACGCTCGCATCGCCAACACCTGTTTGCCGGCGGGACGGTCCCAGCAGCGGTGCAGCCACTCATGTACATGCGGCCACTTGGCAATGTCGAACGTCAGCGCGCGGACCATCGCCGCCGCCACGTTCAAATCCGCCACGGTGAACTCGCGGCCGGCAAGCCACTGCGATTGCTTCAACGCAATCTCCAGCACATCGAGTGCCGGCGCGATATCGTCCCACGCGGCCTTGGCGGCGGCAGGATCGCGCTGCGCCTCGGGCAGCACGAACGCGTTGTTGGCATAGGTGGTCAACTGGCGGTCCAGCCGATCGGTCTCCCAGAAGCTCCACTGCAAGGCGCGGGCCTCGTTCTTCGCATCGGCCGGATAGAGTTTCCCATGTTTCTTCGCGAGGTAGAGGTTGATCGCCATCGATTTCGACAGGACGAATTCGTCATCGTCGATCGTCGGCACGCGCCCGTTGGGGTTCAGTGAGGACGTTAGTCCGCCACGGTGAACTCGTTGCCGGCCAGCCATCGCGACTGCTTCAATGCAATCTCCAGCACGTCCAGCGCCGGCGCGATCTCGTCCCATGCGGCCTTGGCGGCGGCAGGATCGCGTTGCGCCTCCGGCAGCACGAAGGCGTTGTTGGCATAGGTGGTCAACTGGCGGTCCAGCCGATCGGTCTCCCAGAAGCTCCACTGCAAGGCGCGGGCTTCGTTCTTCGCATCGGCCGGATAGAGTTTTCCATGTTTCTTCGCGAGCTAGAGGTTGATCGCCATCAATTCCGACAGCACGAAACCGTCATCGTCGATCGTCGGCACGCGCCCGTTGGGGTTCAGTGCCAGATACTCCGGCGTGCGGGTCGCAGGCGAGCGCGGGGCATAGTCGGAATGTTCGTATTCGAGGCCGAGTTCCCCGGCCATCCAGAGCGTGCGGGTCGCACGCGACCGGGCCGAACCGTAGATACGGAGCATGGTGTTGCCTCCTGGCGCTGGTTTGTGCCGACAGTGTGCTATGAAGCGGCTGGCTGCGGAAGACACCAGAGGAGAGCGCCGACATGACCGAGGCAAGACCGGTTCTGGCCGTGACGATGGGTGACCCCGCCGGCATCGGGCCGGAGATCGCGGTGCGCGCGCTGCTGTCGCCGGAAGTGCGCGAGGTATCCCGCAGCTTCCTGATCGGCGACGCGCGTGTGTTCGAGCGGGCGCTGACGGTGTGCGGCCTGTCGGCGTCGCTGAACCGCATCGCGGGGCCGGAGGACATCGCCGACCGCGCCGGCGTGATCGACGTGGTGCACCAGCAGACCGTCGATCCTGATGTGCTGCAGATGGGCAAGGTGCAGGCTCTGGGCGGCGAGGCGGCCTATGCCGCGATCCGTACCTCGATCGAGCTGGCGATGGCTGGGCGTGTCGCTGGCGTGGCGACCACGCCGATCAACAAGGAATCGCTGAAGGCGGCGAAGATCCCGTTCATCGGCCACACTGAGATGTTCGCCGACCAGACCGATGCGCGCGAAGAGATGACGATGTTTACCATCAGCGGGCTGAAGATCTTCTTCCTGACCCGTCATCTGTCGCTGGTTGAGGCATGCCGGCAGATCACCCGTGATCGCACGCTGAAGGGCATCGAGAACAGCGTGAAGGCGCTGCACCAGCTCGGCATCGATGCGCCGCACCTGGCAGTGGCGGCGCTCAATCCGCATGGCGGCGAGGACGGGCTGTTCGGGCGCGAGGAGATCGAGGCGATCAAGCCGGCGATCGAGGCCGCGCGGGCGCGGGGGATGCGGGTGAGCGGGCCAGTGCCGGCGGATTCCGTGTTCCACATGGCACGCATCGGCCGCTACGACGCGGTGCTGTCGCTGTATCACGACCAGGGCCACATCGCGGCGAAGATGATGGATTTCGAGAAGACGGTGAGCGTGACACTGGGTTTGCCGATCCTGCGCACCAGCGTCGATCACGGCACTGCGTTCGACATCGCCGGCACCGGGAAGGCGAGCGCGGTGAGCATGATCGAGGCGATCAAGGTCGCCGCGGAATACGCGGTGCGCGGCGTGCGGTTGGGAGAACCCGTGGCGGCGGCTGCAGAGTAAACTGACGGAGTAGACTGTGGGTACACCTCTCCCGCTGCGCGGGAGAGGTCGGCGCAACGCGCCGGGAGAGGGTGCCACATCGCCCTCACCCGCGTCGCTGTGCTCCGCGACGTCTCCCGCGCAGCGGGAGAGGTGTACTTCAAGCGCCGCGCCGCACCAGCGGCGCCGGAATGCTCTCGATCATCACGTTGATGCATGCCGGCTTACCCGACGCGAGCGAGCGCTCGATCGCACCGGGCAGCTCGTCGGCGTTCTGCACCAGCTCGCCATACCCGCCCAGTGCGGCCACCACAAGGTCATATCGCGTCGGCAGAAGTTCGCAGCCGAAGGTGCGGTTCGGGCCGTAGTCGCGAACCTGGAGATTGTATTCGGCATTCCACCGCGCATCGGTGCCGACCACCGCGACGAACGGCAGGTCGCAGCGCACCGCGGTCTCGAATTCCGCCATGTGGAAGCCGAACGTGCCGTCGCCCAGCACGACGAACACCGGCGCCACCCGTTCGATCACGCATGCCGCCCCGGCCATCGGCAGCGAGGATCCGATCGAGCCGCAAACGCCGTTGATCAGCCGCCGAGGAACCACAGGCAGCACGCTCTGTCCCCATTGGGCGAACTCGCCGCCGTCGCAGATCAGCACCGTGTCGGGGTCCTTTTCGACATAAGGCCTGAGGGCTCGGAACACCTCGATCGGATGCAGCTTGCCCGGCGTCCGCGAGGCGAGCGTCGCCCAGGCGGCCGGCCGGTCGCTGAAATGCGCGCGCACGTCCGTCAGCCAGCCGGGACTCGACAGTCGCTTCCCAGCCGCGCGCCGGATCAGCGTCTCGCCGGCCGGGCTTGTGTCGGCGACGCAGGCGAACGCCACGCGCTCGCCCTGTTCGCGGATCGCCCGATCGACCAGTGCGGCCTCGGGGTCGATGACGATCCAGCGGCAGGCGGCATCGATCGCCGGCGGTTCGCCGAACTTCAGCGTGAAGTCGAGCGCCTTGCCGAGCAGGACGATCAGATCCGCGCGGCGGATCGCTTCGGCGAAGGCGCCGAGCGTCGCGTCGTTGAAGCCGCGCGGGCTTTCCATGATGGCGGTCGGGATGTGCGTCGCGGCCTCAATGCGCGCGAGCAGATCGCGGCCGGCCCGGTTTGCGAGCAGAGGGCCGGTAAGCAGGAAGGGCCGTTGCGCCGAGGCGATGATGCCGAGAATGGCATCGGCCGCGGGTTCGCTGAGATCGACGGGTGCGGCGGTGAACGCGCCCTGCTGCGGCCACGCGACCGCATCGGCCGGCACGGTCGCATCGAGCAGATCGGATGGCAGACTGAGATGCACCGGGCCGGGCCGGCCGGACCGTGCAATCCTGATGGCCTTGGCCACCTCGACGCCGAGCGTCGCGGTTGCCGCCGCGGTCCACGACGCCTTCGCAACCGGCGCTGCCATCTCGGCCTGGCGCAGCTCCTGAAAACCGCCGCGGCCGAGCTGGTTGGTTTCGGTGTGACCCGACAGCAGCACCAGCGGCAACTCCTGCCCGAGCGCAGTCATCAGCGCGGCCGCGGCATTCGCGTGGCCAGGACCGCCGGTCACCATGGCGAGCCCCGGCTCGCCGGTGAGCCGGCCCCAGGCATCGGCCATGTGCACCGCCGCCGCCTCGTGGCGCGTGTGAACAAGCGTATGCCCGGTATCAATCGCCGCGTCGAACAGCGACATGATGTGGTTGCCGGACAAAGTGAAGATCGTGGTGTGCCCGCCACGTTCCAGCGTGCGCATCACGATGTCGGCGCCGCGGAGCTGGGTGCTGGTCATGGATGTCGGTGCTTCCCTGCGGTTCTCGCTCGGCATGGCCACGATTGTGCGCGGCGACGACGCCCGGCTCAACCTTCGGCCAGCGATCCGGGCAGGATCGACCGTCGCGAATGGCCGAGGCATTCCCAAAGCGCCGGTCATGGTGTGACATGGTCGAATCGTCGGGCCCGTGAAGCCCGTCGTCATCGCCGCTGCCATCACCGGCCCGGCACAGGGGGTGCATCCATGATCACCGGCAGGACCAGGGTAATCGCCCATCTCGGGTACCCGACCGAGGCATTCAAGGCGCCAATGATCTACAATCCCTGGTTCGAGATGAAGGGCATCGAGGCCGCCGTCGTGCCCATCGGCGTCGTCGCGAAGGACTACCCGGAGCTGCTCAAATCGCTGTTCCACGCAACGAACGTGCACGGCGCGCTTGTCACGATGCCGCACAAGGTGACGACGACGCAGCTCGTGGATGAGCTGACCACGACAGCGAAGATCGCCGGCGCCTGCAATGCGGTGCTGCGTCGCGCCGATGGATCGCTGCTCGGCGACATGTTCGATGGCGCAGGCTTCGTCCGCGGCGTGGAGCGCAAGGGACAACGGATCGCCGGCGCGAGCGGGCTGGTGATCGGTTGCGGCGGTGTCGGCTCGGCCATCGCGGCGTCGCTCGCGGCAGCCGGGCTCGCCGCGATCGGCCTGTTCGATGCGTCCGCTGCCTCCGCTGAAGCGCTCGGGGATCGGCTGCGGTTACACTACCCCGCGTTGAAAATAACGACCGGCTCGAACGATCCGACCGGCTATGATGTCGTTGTCAACGCGACGCCGCTCGGCATGAAGGACGGCGACCCGCTACCCGTCGACGTCGCGAAGATCGCCCCGGGCACATTCGTCGGCGAGGTCGTCATGAAGGAAGAGTTCACCCCGCTGCTTCGCGCGGCGATGGCGAAGGGCTGCACCGTCCAGGTCGGCACCGACATGCTGTTCGAGATGATCCCGGCCTACCTGGAATTCTTCGGTTTCGGCACCAGCACGCCTGACGAACTGCGCAGTGTGGCGACGCTAAAGTACTAGCTTTGTGCGGCGTCCTTCGCTTTCAAGCCAGTCGCAGAAGAGTGCGCTCGCTTGGCGTATGCTGTCCGATAATGTTGCCATTCCTGTCCCGCCCTTTCCACCGGAAAACCACTTAAATCCCGTTCGCGTCCTGCCCGCGGTAAATCGCCGCATGCCCCGAGTAACGCCCGTTCGCGTCGAACGTGGCGATCGCGGTCCCTGGGCGGATTGTCGTGGCTGGGGTCAAGCCATAGAAGGGGCAGGATAGCACGGGTCCAGGCACGGACCGTGAACGCTGCTCGAGTTGGGAGGATAACGGACTGGCCGCCTGATCAATGGCACGCGACTTTCGGATAGTGCCGGAACTCGCAGACCTGGATGGAACGCGGCAATATGACGGTGACCATTTCTTTTGAGTAGCGATAGGTACAGCCCAGCGTCGAAGCGGGGAATCGATCCCACAATTCTTTCGGCGTCTGCGGAACGACAAAACGTCCGTCCTCCGGCATCACAAAGTCCTTTTCCGACGGTGGGCCGACGAACAATTCTACTGTTTTTAGAGGTTGCCGTTGTGTGTCGGTGGACAGGCAATCTCGGCGGTTGCGGTTCGCGCCAGAATAGCTGCAATCGGCCATACGACGACAAGACATGTTGCGCGTACCCTACTCGAGAACATGGTAGGACTCTCCTCGGTCGACACGTGCGCGCCATGGGTTGCGAAAGTGTAGAGTGCGCTCGCTTGGCGTATGCTGGCCCGTGATGCGACCGTTTTCGCGTATGTTCCACTGATCGATCACCTGGATACCGTTCGCGTCCTGCCCGAGAACGATAGCGGCGTGTCCCGTGTAGCGCCCGTTCTCGTCGAACATGGCGATCGCGGTTCCTGGACGAACTGCTGGGTTGCCCTGCACCTGGACTCCACGCCGCCATTCCATTGATCGCGGAGCGCCGGTTGCCTGTTGGACCAGCAGCACACACTCGCCGGTGCCAACGGAAGGTTGGCCGATCCATTGCGGAGGGTTGTCGGCGACATATCGACCGGGCGGTGGTGCGGGTGTCGCGCTCGCGGGTGCACGGGCCGGGCTTGCGTCGGTCGTCGTGCTCGTTGTCGCCTGTGCCAGGATGGCGCGTGCATAGCTCGACTGATAAGCGTGAGCCCGGTCAGCCGCATCCCAGAGGAATCCGGGCCATTTGTCCAAGCCGACGCCCAGCATGGCTGCCGCAAGATGTCCTGACGCCTCCGTCAGATGCTGGTGCGTCGTCGCGGTCCGGACGCTTTGGCTGCAGCGCGGAACTCCTTGATGACGGTGTCGCTGGTCAGTGGATCGACAAGTTGCGCCTCGAATGCGGCAAGGCCCAGCGTGCGCGCGCCGATCCAGGTCGTCATCACTGCGCGCAGGCGCTCCAAGCGCTGCCGATCGAAGGAGAGAACGCTCCGGTGCCAATCCTTGCGCGGCATGTGCATGAGGGCGCCATGCGCGACGGCGTCTATGCGGCGCTCGATGTTGCTGGCCTCGAACATCGGATTTGAACTGACGTCGGCAGGGTTGTCCTATGCCGGTGCTGTACCATGCCGAACCAGCCGTGATCCTGACGTCCTTGGTCCTCCCAACTCACGTCCATGCCCCTCCGAACAGCCCTCGTGCAACTGTAGAACATATCAACCATCCCATAATAGTTGCCATACACGCGGAAATCTGCTGAAATGCACAGCCATGAACACCGATGGCCGTGCGCTGGATCACGCAACGCTGACCGAGCTGCGCAAGCGCGGTGTGGCGGCGGTGCAATCAGGTGAAAGCCCGCCACTTGTCGCCGCGGCACTGGGCGTCAACGTGCGTACCCTGTTTCGCTGGCTGTCGCTGTATCGACGCGGCGGTTGGCATCAGTTGGACGCGCGCAAGCGTGGTGGGCGTCCGCCCAAACTCGATGGCGGAGCGCTGCGCTGGATCTACAACACCCTGGCCAACAACAGCCCGCTGCAGCTGCAATTTCCGTTCGCGCTGTGGACCGCGGCAATGGTGCAGACACTGATCGCCGAGCGCTACAAGGTGAAGCTGAGCCACAGTTCGGTGTGCCGGTTGCTGCACCAGCTCGGCCTGAGCGCGCAGCGCCCGTTGTGGCGGGCGTATCAACCGAACCCGGACGCGGTGAAGCAGTGGTTGGAGACGGACTATCCGGCGATCCGGCGCCGTGCGAAGCGCGCGGGAGCACAGATCTTCTTCGCCGATGAGGCCGGAGTGCGTTCGGATTTTCACAGCGGCACGACCTGGGGAAGACGCGGACGGACGCCGGTGGTCTGCAGCACCGGCGCGCGGTTCGGCGCCAACCTGATCTCGGCAATCAGCGCGCAGGGGCAGCTGCGCTTCATGCTGACCAAGGGACGGGTCACCGCCGCGGTGTTCCCTGAATTCCTCAAGCGGCTGCTGATCAACGCGTCGGCGCCGGTCTTCGTCATTGTCGACCGACATCCGACGCATCGGGCAAAGTCAGTCGCGCGCTTCGTGGCGGCGCAGGCGGGAAAGCTCGCCTTGTTCTTTCTGCCGCCCGACTCGCCCGAGCTGAACCCTGACGAACTCGTGTGGAACGATCTGAAGTCCCACGGCACCGGTCGCAAGCTGATCACCTCGCTGACGCAGCTGCGCCAGATGGCCGTCTCCCATATGCGGCAACTGCACAAGCTGCCGGCTCTGGTGCGCTGTTTCTTCCACGCTCCCACCACGCGCTACGCACGCGCCTGATGGCAACTATTATGGGAAGGTTAATAATAGGAAAAACTTTCCAGAATTTTCGGGCCGCCACGCCCAGAAAGCGCTCTGCGAGGTTCGGTGGTGGGCAACGATTGCTCCGACCGTGTTCTTGCTCAGGCCCACCTCTCATCTGACCAGGCGATAGTTCCAGCCGGGAGCTACAAGGGCCACTGCCTTGGGTGCAAGCCTGTTGGAGTTCGGCCGCTGCCCAGGCTGACGGCCGAGGCGCTTGCCACCGGCCTTGGCGGCGGCAATGTCGGAGTGGACGCGTTCCTGGGTCAGCTCGCGCTCGAACGCCGCGATGCCGGCGAGGGTGGCCATCATGCGCCCGTGCACGCCTCAGGAACTGCGCAGTGCGGCGACGCTAAAGTACTAGGTGTGAGCGGCGTCCTTCGCTTTAGAGCCAGTCGCAAAACGCCGTGCTGGCCCGATCGACGACCGCGCTCTGCGGCAGGTAGGCAAAGTAGCCGCGCGCCGGCAGACTGACCTCCGGAAAGGGCGTCACGAGGCGCCCAGCGGCCAGATCGGCGACCTCCTCCAAGGGCAGACGCGCAGCAGGGCAGGACTGCACACCGGCAGCCGGCGCTCGGACAGCAGCGGACGCGAGACGAAGCCATGGAATGTGTCCGGGCTGCCGCGGATGACAACGTCGAACGGCTCCGGCAGGGCATCGAGCGGGTCGTTGGACGTCGCCAGCCGCACCTCGATGTCCGCGTGCCTGTCACCGAACAGCGTCAGCCGTGGCACCAGCCAGCGCAGGCTGAACGTGGCCAGGGCATTGACGCGCAGCACCGTCCGTGGCGGCTGTCCCTGGCGTCCCCTGTGCTGCTGCACGACAGCCGAGACGCGGTCCAGCGCCGGGCCGAACTCGGCGAGGAGGGCAGCGCCGCCAGGCGTCAGCACCACGCGCCGGTTCAACCGCCGGAACAGGGCCGGTGAACCGAGCCAGTCCTCCAGCAGGTGAACCTGCCGGCTGACTGCCCCATGCGTTACGCCGAGTTCCGCTGCCGAGTCCTTGAAGCTGCCATGACGGGCGGCTGCCTCGAACGCACGGAGGGCATTCAGTGGCGGAAGAATTCGGCGTTGCAGTGGCATGGACTGGATATCGTGTGAGTTTTCCTGGTTCAGTACGCGACGATTACTCGTTTGCAAGGCCGATTGCAGCAACCCTTGGTCGATCCGCGTGAGGTTTCTTCCTAACCTTAGCTTTGAGGATCTGCGATGACGGGGTCTGCTGCTGCCACGGTGACCAGACGCACGGTCCCGGACCGCTCCACCGCCAGACGCACCCTCGCGATTGCCGGCATCGCCCATGCACTGCACGATGGCTATACCGACGCGATCTACGTGCTGCTGCCGGTCTGGCAGACCGAATTTGCCCTGGGTTACGGCACGCTGGCCATGCTGCGCGGCCTCTACGCCGGCGCAATGGCGGCGATGCAGATCCCAGCGGGGCGCCTCGCCGAGCAAATCGGAGGTCGGACGGTGCTGGCGCTTTGCACGGGCCTTGTTGCCATCGGCTACGCTCTCGTCGGCTTCTCCGGCACGTTGCTCGGGCTCTGCGCGGCCCTGACCTGTCCGGCATCGGCTCAAGCACGCAGCACCCGATCGAATCAGCCGCGGTTGCGCGGGCCTACGGCGCTGCGGCCCGCGGTCCGCTGGGCACCTACAACTTCGCCGACGACCTGGGGAAGGCCGCGATCCCGCCGCTCACCGCGTTGCTGCTGACGCTCATGCCCTGGTGCAGTTCGCTCTGGCTGCTGGCACTGGCCGCCTTGCTCGCGGCGACGCTCATCGCCCTGCTCATGCCGCCGATCGGCAAGGCGCGGGCAGCCGAGGTGACGCGGCCCGACATCAAGGGCGGCGGGCGCGGGGGTTTTCCCGCTGCTGTTCGCGATCGGCGTGCTCGACACCGCCGTGCGGATGGGCCTGCTGACCTTCCTTCCGTTCCTGCTGCAGGCCGAAGGGCGCTTCACTGCCGACCGTTGGACTGGCCTTGGCGCTGGTCTTCATCGGCGGCGCAGGAGGAAGATTCGCCTGCGGCTGGCTGGGCGGCAGGTTTGGTGTGCTGCGAACGGTCGTGCTGACGGAGGGCGGGACTGCAGCCTGTATCCTCGCGGTGGTCGTCCTGCCGCTCGCGGCGGTGCTGCCGATGCTGCCGCTGCTTGGCGTGATGCTGAACGGTACGTCGTCGGTGCTCTATGGCACTGTGCCCGAACTCGCGCCGGCGCACGGTGCGGAGCGCGCCTTCGCGCTGTTCTACACCGGGACAATCGGATCGGGAGCGATATCGCCGGTGTTGTATGGCATCCTTGGCGACGCTCTGGGTCCGAGCATGGCCACCATGGCGACCGCCGCCACGGCCCTCGCCGTCGTGCCGCTCGCCTTCGCGCTTGCGCGGCATCTGCAAGCGGAATGAGCATTGGCCGCACCTCGTCGTCATGGCCGGGCGCGTCCCACGGCTGTCCGGTGGAATTTCGCTCGGTGTGGAACAGGAATTTGATCCCATGACCATTGCACGCCCCATTGCGCCCGGCTCACGCGAAACATCCATCCAAAGACAGTTGCCTCGGATCGCTGTCGGGCGGGGTTTCGGGGCCGTTCAGTGCATTGATGTCGCGCCGGTGCAGCAGGCGGACGCGGACGCAGCGGACGAACTCAAGCAGATCGGGCACCGCCTTCTGCCCGGCATGCGCCAGTCGCATCAGCAGGAACGCGATCAATGCGACGGCGACCTGGATGCGCACCGCGTTCTCGGAGGTGCCGATGAACCGCTTGATCTCCAGGCGCTGCTTGATCCAGCGGAAGAACAGTTCGATCTGCCAGCGCTGCTTGTAGAGATCGGCGATCTCATGGGCCGGCGCGGTCCAGATCGTTGGCCAGGATGCGCAGCACCTTGCCCGTGTCGATCCTGACCCGAACCTCGCGCACCTCGTCCGACATCGGGTTGCTGCGGCTGCCGGCCTGGCGTGCCGGCAAATGGCCGATGCGATCCGACAGAATTGTCGCGCTGGAGGTGGCAATCCCGCCGGGTGGGATCAGCCGCTCGCGGGTCAGCGTCAGCGGCATGTTCTTCTTCAGGCGCGTGACAATCCGGCAGTTGGCGGCATGCAACTTCGCCCACCAGCCATAGTCGTAGTAGCCGAGATCGAACACGTAGGTGGCGCCCTCCTTGATGGGCATGTCCTTCGCGGCAGTGATGTCGTTGACCGTGCCGGTGCTGAACGCCGCATATATCGGATGCTCGGCGTCGGCATCGTAGATGACATGGACCTTGGCGCCGCAGACCCGGGCCGAGAAGCGCGCCCAGTTGGCGCTGTGCTGGTTCAGCCGCAGGCTGGTGGAATCGATCAGGTACGCCGCGCCGTCGAGGTGGCGGCGCAGACCGCGGCCGGCCTGCGCCACCAGCGCGGCAAACACCGCCTCGAACACCGCGCTCGGACGCTGCGCGGTGGCGTCGGCGAACGTCGAGCGGGCAATCTCGCGGGCGCCCAGATGGTACAGCCGCGCCGCCTGGCTGTTCACCCCGCTCGCCGTCTCGCGCAAACCGTGGAAACCCGACAACTGCCCGATCAGCAGCGCGATGAACTGACACTTCGTGGTCAGCGTCCGCACCCATTTGTCCGCCCCATGCGCCGTCACCAGGCCGTCGAACACCTTCCACGGAAGGTAGGCCAGCATCCCGTGCAGGACAGAATTCCGATGCTTCATCGCGCGACCCATTTCGTCTCCATGGTCGCTAACCAATGCCATCACCGAGTTGAATCGGCGCAAGTCGGAAAATCGAAGAAATTCCACCGGACAGCCGGGGGCCATCCACACATGACGGTGAAAGCAACGCGATAAGCGACCCGGGTTTCTTGTTAGTTCCACACCGGCCTTCGGCCGACCCGCCCTGCATGAAACGTGCGGCCGCCCGACCGGCGTGCGGCCACCTACCTCAGTCTTGTTTCTCTCTAGGAGCGAAGCGACGCGGCAATCTACATCGCAGTGCCTAAGGACCCGAGCCGAGACAAGCGCGTCGATTGGCGGTGATATCACCCAGTTGTCATCCCCGCGAAAGCGGGGACCCAGCCTGGGTTCCCGCTTGCGCGGGAATGACAGTAGAGGGCGTGGTCCGCGCGCCAGATGATTCCCTTATTCTGCCTCGGATGCTAACGGGATGGGGACTGCTTCGCTCCGCTCGCAATGACAGGAACATCCGACGCAACGAGTTCAGAATTCCGAGGTTCCGATGATCGAGACGCGAAGTGTGGAGACGGCGCCCGGCATGGTGTTCGACGTGTCGGCGGATGGTAGGGATGACGCTCCGCTCGTCCTCATGCTGCACGGTTTCGGCGTGTCGCGATTCTTCTGGGATGCCCAGGTTCGTGCGGTGGCGGAGGCAGGCTACTTCGCCGTGGCGCCGAACCAGCGGGGATATGCCGCAGGTGCTCGACCCGACCCAGCCGACCATTCCAGCTATCGCGTCGACCGACTGATCGGCGACGCCCTCGACATCGTAACGGCAGTCGGTCATGGCGCCCGGCGTTTCCACCTTATTGGCCACGACTGGGGTGCCAGCCTTGCCTGGCAGATCGCGGATCAGCACCCGGAGCGGCTCGCATCGCTTACCATTCTGTCCCGCCCGCATCCTCTGGCATTCGCTCGCAGCGCTGGAAATGCCGGATGGTGAGCAGCGCCGGAGGTCACGGCACCATACGACATTCCTGAAGCCGATGCCGGCCCGAACATCCTGGCGGACAATGCGAACTGGCTGCGGACGCGCTTGACGAAGAACGGCGTGCCGCCGGCCGCGATCGAGGCGCACCTGTCCGTGATCGGGAATCCATCGGCGATGGAAGCGGCACTGGCGTGGTATCGGGCACGCGGCGTGCGTCATGCGCCGGTGGGGCCGACGAAGGTGCCAACGTTGTTCATCTGGGGCGATCAGGACGACACGGTAGGCCGGGCGGCAGCTGAGGGGACAGGCGAGTTCATCGCGGCGCCATACCAGTTCGCGGTGTTACCGGGAGTTGGGCACTATGCCGCCGACCAAGTGCCGGAACAGGTCAACGGGCTGCTCCTGGCGCATCTCGCGCGCCATCCTCTCTGACCCTCGGCAGCTACAATGCCGAGCATATCGACCATCTCCCGGTCCGATGAAGACGTGGTCACGTCTCTGATGACACTCGCGTTCAGCGGTGATCCTGCCACCCGATGGATGTACCGGATCCACGCCAGTGCTTCGCCCATTTTCCGACCTTCGGACGGCTACGCTGGCGCTGCATTGACAGCGGAGGCGTACATGCCGTGGGAGGGACACGAGGGCTTCGCCATGTGGCTGCCGCCCGGCACCCACTCTGATGATGACGGGCTCGCTGCCCTGCTGCGAGCAAGCGTGGCGCAGGCGCGGCTTGCCGAGATATTTGACCTTGTTGACCAGATGGCTTCGTACCAGCCAACCGAGCCTCACTGGTTCCTCCCGCTCATCGGTGTTGATCCTGTCAGCCGGGGCAAGGCGTTGGCTCGGCACTGCTGACACATATGCTGAGCCGATGCGATCGTGAGCACCAGTTGGCATATCTCGATAGCACCAACCCCAGGAATGTGCCGCTATATCAGTATCATGGGTTCGAACGGCTCGGGGTTATCCAGGCGGGATCATGTCCGCCGGTTTATCCGATGCTGCGGAGGCCACGATAATCATGGACTGCTCCTGACGGCACCGCGCCGATCGGAAAACGTTCTAAAACGATAACCATACGGAATACGGCCGTGGTTTGGATCAAGCGAACTCAATAACTCTGCAGCCGCCCCTGTTGTCATCCCCGCGCAAAGCCTGCCCTAGCGCGAAAGCGGGGGCGGGGACCCAGTCTGGGTTCCCGCTTGCGCGGAATGACAACAGGGGTCACTGTCAATGCGTCAGATGATTCCCTTATTCGGGCTCGGGCCCTAACCTCGCATGAAACCATTCAATTCCGGCGTCGCCATAGTGGTATCAATGTAGCCGAGTGTCCCCTTCTCCTTCACCTCGCGCGCCGCATACAGCAGCCCGGTCATCGCCGCGCGATACAGCGATGTGGCGAGGCTGATCCGCTTCACGCCCGCCTCCGCCAGTTCCGGCACCGAAAACGACTTTCCCTTGATCCCCGCCATGAAGTTGAACGGCTTCGAGAGCGCGGAACACACCGTGCGCACCGCGGCGAGATCGGGCAGGCCTGGTGCCATCAACACATCGGCGCCCGCCGCCTCGAACGCCTGCAGCCGCCGGATCGTGTCATCCAGATCGGGGTTGCCACGAAGGAAACCCTCCGCGCGCGCCGTCAGCATGAACGGAAACGCCATGCCGCGCGCCGCTTCCACCGCCGCGGCGATGCGGTCCCGCGCCATGCCCGCATCGAACAGCGCCTTCTGCGCATTGCCGGTGGCATCCTCGATCGACCCACCGACAAGGCCGATCTCGCCCGCCATCCGGATGGTCAGCGCGGCGTCCTTCGGCGTGTCGCCAATCCCTTTTCCAAATCGGCGGACACCGGCAGATCGGTTGCCTCCAACACCGCGCGCGCGTGCGCGAGCAACTCGTCGCGCGTGATCGCCCCGTCGCGCCGGCCGAGCATTCCCGCCGCCGCTCCGCTCGACGTCGCCAGTGCCTCGAAGCCGACGCCCGCCAGGATACACGCCGAGCCCGCGTCCCAGGCATTGGCAATCACGAATGCCCCTGGTGCCATGTGCAGTGCACGGAACCTGTTGGCCTTCTCAATCTGGGTCGCCATGGCATTCCCTCCGTTGCCTGCACCCACCATGACAAGCCCACAGCCCCGGAGCAATCGCGATCGCTGGACCAAACGACACGCCGGTTGACGGACCAAACCGCCTGTTCCAGCGTGACAATGACGAAAAGGAGTTGGAAATGGCGAGCGATTACACCGTCGGCGATCTGGTGGCTGAATTCCTACGCAATGCGGCGTGACCACCGCATTCGGCATCGCCTCGGTGCACAACATCCCGATGCTGGACGCGATCGGCCGGCGCAACGCCATCCGCTTCGTCATGGCGCGGGGCGAACTCGGCGGCGCGCACATGGCGGACGGCTACGCCCGCGTGTCCGGCGGTCTCGGCGTGCGTTTTCCTCGACCGGACCAGGAGCGGCGAACGCCATCGGAGGACTGATCGAGGCGCGCTTCTCCGGCACGCGGTGCTGCACATCACCGGCCAG
>CAWCDM010000138.1:0-7575 GCA_963794185.1 uncultured Alphaproteobacteria bacterium
GTCTCTTACCAACTGACTCTTGTCACATTCTGCACCAAAATCCCATCAGATCATAGCTGGAACGATGGTTGCCTGCTTGAGCCGCTCGGCTGCGGCGGTGGCAGCGCGACCGGCTTTGGTCAGGTAGTAGCGATAGGTGCCTGTGATGCGCTTGATCACCCCGATGTCGAGCAGCCGGCGTAGTTGTCGTGACAGCCGATCGGGCGAGAACATCTCCAGATCCGGAAGCAGCTCAGCCCGGCGGATACCAGCGATGTTGACCCCGGGATTTTGCAGGGCATGCAGCAGAGCATTGTCGCCTGGTTCGAAGAAGTTGATCCCCTTGACGGTCTTGCCGTCCACCTCGCGCGACCTGGTCACGCGGCCGAGGGCGCGGACACCGGCGGAGAAGTCGTCCAGCGCGGACAGGTGAGCGAGATAGCGCCGGTTGCAGCCAAGCAGTATCTCGCGCAGGTCGATCAGGCTGTAGATGGTCTTCTTGACCGGCGCGATGCCCCGGGTCGGCGGCCCGTTGCGGTGTTCCACTTTTCGGTGGTGCTTGAAGAAGGACACGTCGTTGGTGGTGGTCTCGATGCGCAGCACGATACCGCACTTGTCATACATCTTGATCGAGCACTTGCCGAAGCGGTGCTTCACGCAGGTCCCCTCGATGCGGGTGGAGAACTGCGAGCCGATCTCCTGTGCGAGCAGTGGCATGATCTGCCGGCCGAGGAACGTCGCGATCTGCTCGGCTTTGACGCTCAGCACGGTCTCGCGGATGAGTTGTTCATAGAGTGGGCTGAGCGTGGTGGTGGAGCGGAACGCCAGGTCGGTGGCGTATTCCACCTGCATCAGGCTCCAGTGGTAGGACTGCCCGAACGCGTCAGACACCGGGCAGCACTGCGCGGCATAGCGATCCAGCGCGCGGTGCAGTTGGTCGGGCGAGAGGGAATCGGCCAGTTCCTGTGCGCGGGCCCAGTCATCGATCCGGACGAAGGCGTTGTCGGCCATGGTGTAGCCGATGCCCTCCGCGGTCAGCTTGCGCGCCAGCCAGCTATGGCCATTGCAGTAGAATTGCAGACGGAACGGCGCCCAGGTAGGGACCCGCAGATAGACCAGCCCGAACCGGGCGTCCTGGAAATAGAAATAGTAATGTAGGCACTTGCCGCTGTCCGCCCGCACAAAGCTCTTGTGCGTCTGCTTGTCGTGCCAGGGCTTGTAGGCATCGCAGGCTTCCATCGCCGAAAGGATGTGAACCAAGCCGGGGCGATCGCCGCGTTGCTTCAGCACCCGCGCAACAACATCCTCCTTGCGGATATGCGCCTTGCCGATGTGCTCTATTGTCACCCCCGCCTTGGCGGCAAGTGATGCCGCGCGGTCGCGCACCCGATCGCGAAGCGTCATGGCAAATTGCGGGTAGTCGAAGATGCGAACCCCATTGGCATGGAGGAAACGCGTCATCCCCTCCGCATAGCAGACCCCGGGAAGCGTTCCCGTGATCACCACACGGTCGTAGCAGGACAACACCCCCGCGATCCGCTCGTCGTAGCGCTCCACCAGTGATTGGCTCATCTAGACACCCGATAGATGACACTCCCGGCGGAGGAGATTACACCAGACCTATCGGTTCCGGCTCGTCCGGCTTAGGGGACACCCATGGCCCGGCGAGCCGCGCATAGGCCACCCACGCGGCAGGAGATGCAGACCTCTCTCGCCCGCTGGCAGAATGTATTGCTGCACGTAAGCAGCGCCTGGGGAGCACCCGGTGCACCGACATGGCACGGACCCGTGGTGATGGCCCGGTATCGCCTGGATGCGCTGGCCGCGGCCCAGGAGATCGCCGCAATGTCGGACGAATGAGCAGCAAGAGCATCGGACGCCCGTTCATGCGCGATCGCCCGCGTCTGAGATCAAGCTCGGATTACCCAGCCTCAACTAAGCCTACGAGAAAGACCTCAGGCCCGGCGAGATAGATGCGCGTGCTGATCATGCGGTCACCTGCAGACTGGACTGGCAGGCATTGTCATGCCACAGCGTGAGGGCGCGGTGAAAATCATCGGCGGTGGCGACCGCCAAATCTCCGCCGGTGCACATCGGCTCTGCCCGGCAGAGGGTGCACGCAGTTCGCAGCCAAGCCGGCTTAAAACCTCATACATCCCACATGCGGGGGTGATTGCGAGGCCGGGAGAACGTGACCCATCGTTTTGACGGCATTCAAAACCCTTGGGGCCAACGGTCCACGTCCATACAGCATCGTCGCACAGCTCTCCGGTGCTGCGACGATGCCCCAACAGTAGAAGCACAAGCAGCAACGCCGCACCCTCGCCATGCCAAGCACCGCGACTGCGACGATGCCCGTATTCTGGAACGGCCGGAGCGTCGGGAATCCGCTGGCGCGCATGCGTGCCATCTGCCGCGCTACAGAGGATAGGCACAGGGACTGAGGGACCGCATTCCCCATCAACGGTCGCAACGTCGTGAAAGCCACTTTTCCGCTGGTGGCGGCAAATCTGACACACTGTGGCGGATAGGCAACGCAGGGCAACGGAGTGCGATGATGGGGCCGGATGTCTCTTGCGCCAGCTCCTGCATCTGGGGCACCGGGACGCTCAGAAGCTAATGGGAGCCATGATTGATGATGTGGCACGTAGTTTTCGCAGAGCGCGGTGGGCTGCCTCAGTCTCGCGCTGCACGATCACGGGATTCCGCGATCCGCGTGGCATGCGAACTCCTCAGCCAGTCGTGCGATGTTCGCAGAATAATCGAGCCTAACGGCTCGTTCATTGAACGGCCCGAGCTGGACGAACATTTTGATGGAGGCAGATTTCCAGGCCTGCGGCGACATGCTTCTTCCATTGTCGGCGAAGCATCCGTCACGGCGCGAGCGTAAGTTTTTGGGGTCACTTGGCAAATTCCCATGCGCATCCTTTCGCTCGCGCCAGCGGATGAAGGGGCTATGCAGCCGGCAGTAATTGGTCTGCAATCGAAGGACTGGCGTGCCACCAGGAGCCAGGATGGCGCATCCGTGGCGTAATGTCCCTCAGCGTCTCAACGCCAAGCGCAAGGTATGCGCGACGGCGGCTTTGGTGGAAGGCTGTGCAACTACACCACAACGCCAATGCCATCGACACGCAGACCGGCGCGCAGTGCCTGAAGAACAATGCCAGTGTCGCCGGGCAGACCATTGCGGCGCACATCAAAATTGACAACGGCAGCCTTCGGATGAGCGAGGAGCGACAGCCGATTCCCGGGCGAGAAAATGCTTGCCCTCCGCTTCGAAGCGTGTTCTGCACTTGCACTCAACAATCGAAGCGAGTCGCGTAATGACATCTGGTCCGGAAAATCAAGCTCCCGCGAAAAACGGCACGTCGACGCCGACCGTCATGTTGAAGGGCATCTTCGAGCAGGTCGCGGAAGGTCAGAATGTATCCAAGAAGCAAGCCCAGGACCTGCTCGCCGGGATGGTCGAGACGATGACGGAGCACCTGAAGCGGGGCGACCGCATTCGGATCAATGGTCTCGGGACGTTAGAGGTTCGCCAGCGCGAGGCGCGCACTGGACGCAATCCGGCCACAGGCGAGATGATGCAGATCGCCGCCAGCAAAAAGGTCGCGTTCCGGCCGGCGAAGGAGCTGAAAGAAGCGGTTTGACCCGGGTCGGCGCTCATATGGGGAGCGTGCAAGGCGCAAGGCGAACCGGTAGGCGATGCGCCAAAACCCGTTCCCCATCGATATCGTCGGTTTTCCCGCTGCTGGCGCCTCGACTGGTCAGTATGATACCGCAACGCTCTCCCGAATCTGATGCGCCACGCGCGACTCGATGCCTTTGGTCGTGGTGGCTTGATACCAGCCGGCATTCAATAGTCCCTGTTCCAAGCGCCGACATTTCGTAACGACCTGCCGCGCCGCCGCCGATTTGAGATGCCGCGGAAGGTCTGTTGCACACGCTGCTCCGGTGCCGGCGGCGTGCGCTCGGGCCTTTCCTCGTACGGTCGCGACAGGAAGTACCGGCGGCAGTCTGCCGAGCGCCTCGCTAGCGAGCCCCGGCCATGATGGCGCCTCCGACGTTGATTAAGCATCCGACCTGGATCACCCTGCCGACCCGCCTACAGGCATCTACCGTCCTATGGGAGGAAAAGCGGGCAATGAACGATAGATCGAGCGGTATCGCAATTCCGGAGCTCAGGCGACGCCACATGATGGTTATCCTTGCCTTATGGGCAAATTCAGTAATGGGGAGTCAAAGGCGATCCTCCCCAGTTTGATGTTGCTCCTTGGCCGCTTTGCTCTCCATTACTGCGGTATCCCGGAGCAAGGCGATCAGCTTGTCCGGCGGTCGGAAGGCTCCTTTGCGCAGGTGCGGCGGCACGATCGCCTCGATCGCTTCGAGCTTTTCGGTGGGATCGCCGCGCGTGTAGATTTCGGTGCTTGCCAGGGTGGCATGCCCCAACCAAAGGGATACCTTGCGGATGTCTTGGGTCGCCTGCAGCACGATCATTGCGCAGGTGTGTCGCAGGACATGCGGCGAGACCCGCTTGCTCTGTAATCCAGGACAGCGGTGGGCGGCCGTTTCGACATGTTGTTTCAGTACGTAGGCAAACCCCCAACGGCTCAGCGGTTCACCTCGACTGCTGATGAACACCTCGGGCGCCGCGGCCGTCCCCCGGATCGAGAGCCAGGCTCGGAGCGCCGACGCCGTGGTTTTCCATAACGGCAGCACCCGTTCCCGCCGACCTTTGCCGAGGACGCGAATGCTCATTGATGGCAGCGTCACATCACCGGTCCGCAGACCGATCAGTTCGGACACCCGCAATCCGGCACAAACCGCCAGATGCAGCATCGCCCGGTCCCGGATGCCTTCGCGTGTCGCTGGATCAGGGGTATCCAGCAGAGCCTGGACTTCCTCGCGGACGAGATAGGGCACCAGGCGCGAACTGCTCTTCTTGAACGGTATCGCCAGAACACGACGGATTTGTTCGAGCGCCGCCGGCTGCCTGTGCTCAAGGAAGTGAAAGAAGGATTTTATCGCCGCCAACCTGACGTTGCGTGTCTCTGGCGCGTTCCGGCGTGCGTCCTCCAGATGTTCGAGGAACGCGCTGACCAGATCCGAATCAAGCTGCTCGAGGGAGAGCGACGATGGTTTCGTGCGGAGTCTGGTCGCCGCGAACTCGAACAGAAGTTGAAAGCTGCAAGCATAGGAGTCGCATGTGTGCTGGCTGGCGCCGCGGTGGCGTGGGAGATTTTCACGCGGGAAGGCTTCGATATGGGGGGCGACCGGCGTCATGGCTGCGCTCCCCCGGCCATGAAGGTCTCACCGGCGCCTGCGATGTCGCTCAGAAGTTCGGCCGTGGCGTCCAGATACCAGTACGTCGCGTAGATGTTGACGTGGCCCAGATAGGTCGCCAATGCGACCATGTGCTGTCCGATCCGGGCTCGGCCTGGCGGGCTGGTCCGCAGCGCCCGTACGGCAAAGGCATGACGGAGGTCGTGCAAGCGCGGGCGATGGCGGCCTGGGGCGGGCCAGAGGCCCGCTTTCCTCAGCAGCGTTTGGAACGTGCTATGAACCGCTCGATAGGGCAGCGGTCCACCATGACCGCCGATGAACACATGGTCATCGTCGGCACAGAGTTCGCGGCGGCGTATCAAGTAGCGCCGCAGCGCGGCGGTCGCGGTGTCGTGCAGTGGCACCAGGCGGGTTTTCCGGAACTTGGTCTCCCGAATCAGCAGGCCATCATCCGTGATGTCGGCAAATCGCAGGCCCAGCGCCTCGGAAACCCGCAGCCCGGTGGCGGCCAGCAGCGCGATCAAAGTGGTGTACGTCTGGGCTCTTATAGCGCCACGAGGACGAAGTCGACCGGCGGCTTCGAGGAGGCGGCCGATTTCGCTGGATGAATAGATGTACGGCATGCGGCGCATCTTGCGGCACCCAAAGTAGTTCGCCGGCGGCAACTCGTGCCGGTCATCTTCGAGGCGGACGTGACGGGCGAACCGACAGACTGCTTTCAGCCGCTCGTCGCGTCGTGCGGCGGATGCCCCTTGGGCGGCCCAATCGATCGCGGCTTGCCTGCGGATGTGGGTTTCGTTCCGCCCGGCGGCAAAGCGGGCAAAGCTGTCCAGCAGGTATTCCGCATTTGCCATCGCAAAGCCCGCGGTGCGGCGCAGGGCGAGATAGGCGGCCACGGCGTCCTTCATGAGAGTGCCTCCGGCCATGGCTGCGCGATCTCTTTCAGCAAATTGACGTCGGCTTTGGCGTAGTACGCCGTCGTGTCGATGCCCCGGTGTCTGAGGACCAATCCAATCTGATCGAGGGGAACGCCGTGGCGCAGCATTTGGGTCGCTGCCGTGTGCCGTAGGACATGTGCGCCTTTGACTGGACTTACGATCCCAGCCCGCTTCATCACCCATCTCGCCGCAGAGGATACGCCGTCGCCCGTCTTGAAAGGCCGATACGGTGCAATGTTCCGAACGAAGACGTGCTCGCACTCCCGGGTGGGAACCCGACACGCGAGGTAGTCCAGGATCGCGTCTCCAACGTCCTGCGGGAGTGGCAATCGAACCTGGTAGCGCCCCTTCCCGGAGACCCGCAGCGTGCCGGCCTCCCACTCGATATCGCCGATGCGAAGCCCCGCGACATCGCCGGCTCGAAGCCCGAGCCGTGCCAGGAGCAAAATGATTGCTCGGTTACGCCGACGTGCCGGCGAACTGCCATCACATGCGGCGATCAGGCTGTCGATCTGCTCCGCCGTCAAATATCTTGGCAGTCTGGCCAGGCGCCAGGAGGCAAAGGTTGGCACAGCCCGATCGAGATCGGCTCGGCACTGGCCGCGGGCACTGAGGTAGCGCAAGAACGCGCGTAAACCCGTGGTCAGCTTTTCAGCGGTGCCAGCTCCACACTTGCTGGCACGATCCAAAAAATGGTCGCGCACGCCGTTCGCGTCCCATCGCCCGGGGTCATCGCCAATTGCCGTCAGTAAGTCGGCAGCGTCTCTGGAATAAAGTCTGACGGTCGATTCTGCGGCACCGCGATGCTTCCGCAGCCATCGCCGGTACTCGACGATGATCACCGGATCAGCATTCTCACACTCTGGCGTGGCACCGCATTGGCCGACGCCGATTGCCACGAGATATTCTCGGTAACGCCTGGCGCCGTAAACCGTATGGTGGTTGCGGCGCCCCCCTTTTGGCCGCGGACAGCGGCAGGTTCGCAAATGGCCTGAGAAGGCCAGCAAATCCATGTTGGCCAGCGTTCCACATTGTTCCAAGGTGAAGTGCCCGATGTGCGCCGCTGCGCGCAGATAGCGCACCGCGACGGAGGGATCGTACCCGCTGCGTTCGAGCCACGCGGCGAAGCCATCCAAATACGGTCCGCTGGGACCGGCACGCAGGTGCGCAAGCATCTTCGGCGATTCAAAATACGTCTCCAGCATCGTGTCCCCCTGTCATTGGTTGATGGCAGCCAAATCAACCGTAGGCGCCGGAGAGGTCCGGACTTATGGGGACAAGAGAAGATGCACAGCGGAGCCGTAGCGCTTGAAAACGGCCGGGATTCTGCGAGGAGTCATCCGCCAACTCCCCATTACTGAATTTGCCCATAAGG
>CAWCDM010000139.1:0-30441 GCA_963794185.1 uncultured Alphaproteobacteria bacterium
AGAGCCACGAGATCGTCAGAAGCGATGCTTTTGCGGAAGCCGCTCGTTTCGCGGAGGTGCTAGGCGCCCCCGTCTGCGGCCAAACGGTGCTGCAAGGAACGGCGGCTACCGGATCATCAAGCAGAGGGTGAAGCTGTTCCACGGCACCGATTGCTTCATCGCGATGGACTTTGTCGAACCGCCGATCGAGTTTGCTGCGCTGGCTCGCTCGGCCGGCGTGCAGGGTCATCCAACGCACCCAACGGCACGGCCGACCGGACACCCGTTCGAGCGGCCCCCCAGCAGGCCGCCGTAATCGTGGTGCGGTCTCCCATCGGCCGATTGCGCCGCAAAAGTTGGCCAGTGACCATCACACGCGCGATAACAGCGATAACATTCCTTCCCGCATAAGATTTTCGGCCCTGCCCGGGACGTAGTGATTTGTGTATCTCGCCAGCTTTGCAGGTTCAAATCGGGGGCACGCAACCATCTTGATTTGCTACCTTCCGGCCCAGGCGGAGTTTGAAGCACACATTACTATCGTCTGGCACGCCGGATCATCGGCTGGGCGACGCTCAAGCTGCCGACGTTGACGGCGGCGACGCGATTGGCACAGCTAATCGTCCGCAGGCACCTCAGGCAATCGCCTTACGATCGGCTCATAACCGAGAGCACGGACAAACCGCAGCAGGCTGGCAGAGCGTGGCGTGGTCGAAGCGGCATTGTGGAGGGCGTGGAGGTTGCCGCCATGGGACGAATTTTCGATCGGCAGGTAGTCGAAGCAGGCCGTTCGAGGCTGCGCGCCATGTCGATGAACAACTTCGGCACCGTCCAGTTGCGGCCGACATGACCGGGCCAGGATCCACCCCATGCCTGAACACTGGAACCTTGAAGAGACCAACCGAGGTGCACGGGCCTCGCAGTCGTTCACCGGCTCCTTGTTTGGTGCCAGTGCACTATTTTACACGCAATCGACATGCCGTGCTGCGACCGATCAGTGAATGGGGCCGTCGATGTCAGCCGGCGCCGGGCGCATGAATGCGGCGCAGGAATTCCCGCGCGCGGGGATGTTCCGGCTGCGCGAAGAACGCCGCGGGCGTAGCGTCTTCCAGGATGCGCCCGCCATCCATGAACAGAACGCGCGTGCCCACCTCCCGGGCGAACTGCATCTCGTGCGTCACCACCAGCATGGTCATGCCGTCCTGGGCCAAGGTGCGGATCACTTCCAGCACCTCGCCGACGAGTTCGGGATCGAGCGCAGAAGTCGGTTCATCGAACAGCATGAGCATCGGTCGCATTGCCATGGCGCGCGCGATCGCGACGCGCTGCTGCTGTCCGCCTGACAGTTGTGCCGGCCGCTTTCCCACGTGTTCCGACAATCGCACACGCGCCAGTTGCTCGGCGGCCAGCGCGCGTGCCGAGGCGAGCTTCATGCCAAGTACGCGGCGCGGCCCGATCGCCACGTTATCCAGCGCGGTGAGGTGGGCAAACAGGTTGAAGCGCTGGAACACCATGCCGATGTGCCGGCGCTTCCGCGCTGTCGTCGTCGGGCGATCGGGCACCAGCCGACCGCCCCGCATCTCGCCCGCCATGTTGATGCCGTCGAGCATGACATGACCTTCCGATGGTATCTCGATGCGGTTGACGCAGCGCAACAGCGTGGATTTCCCGGCGCCGCTTGGTCCGATCACCATGACGATCTCGCCCGGGGTGATCGAAAGATCAACCCGGTCGACCACCGGAATTTGCCCGAAGATCTTGGACAGGCCGTGAATCGCCAGCAGTGGCTCCGCCGTCATGCCAGCCGTTTCTCGACGAATTCGGAGAACCAGGCGAGCACCGAGATGATCACCAGATAGTAAACCGCCAGCTCGGCGTAGAGTTCGAACGGGGTGAAGCGTTCGGCAATGATCACCTGCGCCGACCGCGTGAGTTCTGTGATCGAGATCACCGACAGCAGCGAGGAACTCTTCACCAGCGTGATCACCTCGTTGGTGAGCGGCGGCGTGATCCGCCGCAGCGATTGCGGCAGCAGGATGAACAGAATCGACTGGCGGTCGGTCATGCCGATCGAGAGCGCGGCCTCGGTCTGGCCGGCGTCAATCGATTGCAGCCCGGCGCGGACGATCTCCGAGATGAATCCGCCCGAGTTGAACGCCAGCGCCACCACGCCACTCCAAAATGACGACAGCTCAAAGCCAATGCGTGGCAGGGCAAAATAGACCAGGAAGATCTGCACCAGGGCCGGCGTGCCGCGCACGAAATAGACGTAGGCCCGAACAATGGCTTTTGGGATTTTGAGGTTCGAAACACTGATCAGGCCGCAGACCAGCCCGACCATGGTGCCGACCACCAGCGCCCAGAACGAGATCTCCAGCGTGACAACGGCCCCCCGAACCATGTAGGGGGCCGCATACCAGATGACCGACCAATCGAAGCCGACCATGTCGGCGCGGCGTCAGGGCAGTACTTCGGGCACCACGTTCGGCGTTTCCATCGTGCCGCCAAACCATTTCTCCTGCAGCTTCGCCAACTCTCCGTTCGACTTCATCTCGGCAAGCTGGACATTGACGAATTCCTGGAAGCTGCGCGTCCTCCTTGCGGAAGGCCATGCCGAAATAGGCCGTGATATCCGACACGCCGGCGAGCATCTTGAACTGGCCCGGTGCGTCATGCATCACCACCATCATGGTGGACTTCGAGTTCACCACTGCATCAACCCGGCGATTGATCAAATCCTGGTACGCCTCGGGATAGTGTTCGTACTGCTTCACGTCCGCGTAGCCCGGTTTGCCCTCGGCCTTGAGCTTGGCCTCGAACACCTTGATGATGCCGGCTGCGGCGCTGCCGATCTGCACGCCGATGATCTTGCCGGACAGATCGTCCGCGATCTTGATCCGATCCTCATTGGCGCGCAGCAGAATGACGTTGCTCGCATCGGCGTATGGCATGGAGAACAGCACCTTGTCCGCGCGCTCCTTGGTGATGGTCATCGCGGAGATGATGACGTCGAACTTCTTCGCATACAGTGCCGGGATGATGCCGTTCCACGCCGTGTCGACGATCTCAGCCTTCACGCCGAGCTTGCCGACAAGATGGTCGATGATGTCGGGGTCGTAGCCGATGATCTTGCCGTCCTTGAAGAACTCGTACGGCACGTAGGCCGCTTCCGTGCCGATGATCAGCGTGCCGCGCTTCTTCACTTCGTCGAGCGTGTCGGCGTGGGCCTGACGCGTGGTCGCGAGGCCCAACAGGGCCGCCGAAGCGGCGCCGGCCAGCAGTGTGCGTCGTTCCATGAAGTCGCCCCCCGGTTTTGTGTCCAACCATTTGAACGAAGCAACCGGCGTGCCAGCAGCGTGGCTGGCCCGATATTTGCTCCGGCTCCCCGCATCCCAAAGCGGGGGGCGTTGCCGATGGCGAGCAAGCGGCTGCATCTGGGTTGGTTCATGAACTTCACGCCTGGCGAGTGGGACCATCCGCTTGCCACCGGCGGTTCGCCACTGGAACGGCAGGTTCTACGTCGATATGGCGCAGGCGCTCGAGCGGGCCTGTTTCGACTACATCATGATCGAGGATACCCTGATGGTGTCCGAGGCGTATGGCGACAGCGCGGAAGCCGCCCTGAAGCATGCGTTGCAGGTTCCCAAGCATGACCCGTCGCCGCTCGCCGCCCTGATCAGCGCGGCTACCACGCGGCTCGGCGTCGTCGCCACCCTGTCGACGCTGGCGTATCCGCCCTTCATGCTTGCGCGTCTCTGCTCGACGCTCGATCACATCTCCGGTGGCCGCTTCGGCTGGAACATCGTCACGTCGGGCGAGGATGCGGCGGCGCAGAATTTCGGCATGGACAGGCTTCCGCCGCGCGAGCAGCGCTATGAGATGGCCGACGAATATGTTGACCTGGTCTGCCAACTTTTCGACTCTTGGGACCCGGATGCCGTGGTGATGGACCACGCAACCGGCGTCTATGCCGACCACAGGAAGGTCCGGCCGATCCATTTCGAGGGCAAGTATTTCAAGTGTCGTGGTCCGTTAAACACCGTGCGCTCGCCGCAGGGACGGCCGGTGTTCGTGCAGGCCGGCGGGTCGCCGCGAGGTCGCGCCTTCGCGGCCAAACACGCGGACTCGATCATCGCAACCGCGACCGGTATCGACGGGATGAAGCAATATCGCGACGATGTGCGACGCCACGCGGTGTCGTTTGGGCGCAATCCCGAGGACATCAAGGTGCTGTTCCTGGTGTATCCTGTACTTGGCGAAACGGACCAGGAGGCTTATGCCAAGCGGGAGCGAATGGTCTCCTCTCCGCACTTCATCGAGCGCGCCTTGGCCAGCACGGCGACCGTCACCGATATCGACTTCTCGAAGTTCGACCTGGACCAGACATTGCCGCGGCTGACCACCAACGGCGAGCAGGGTTCGCTCGACAAATTCGCGCAGTGGGGCAGCGGCAAGACGTTGCGCCAGCTTGCGATGGAACGGTTCGGCGCAGTACCGTCGGATGTCGAGTTCATCGGCTCTCCTGCCACGGTTGCCGAACGCATGGGCAATGTCGCCGAGGCCATCGGCGGCGACGGGTTCCTCATCAGCACCCCGTTCCAGCGCACCAACCGCCGCTTCATCACCGAAGTCACCGAGGGCCTTGTGCCGGCCCTGCAGCGTCGCGGCCTTATGCGGACCGCCTATACCGGAACGACCCTGCGCGAGGTTCTGACCGAATACTGACGACGCATGCAGGGTGCCCACATTTTAACCGCAGCTTGCATATCGGTTGGGCATGTTGTCAGTTTGCTGACGATGTAAACGACCGGGTCCCGCGGCGCGATGGACGAAGAGATTGCAGTCGATCTGAACGGCAAGCGGACGCTGCGGCTTCGTCTGGTGCGTTCGGCGGTTGTGGCGGCGCGAACCGGCTGGTCGGACCGCCTGGACGCGGGGCAGTTCCTCAAGATCGTCGATCCGCACGGCAAGCAGGCGGGGGACTTTTGGGCGTTCAACGCTGCGAACCCGGAAGAGCATCTGTCGGCGATGCACACCCGGGTTTGGGTCAATCGGCTTTGCCCGCGGCCCGGCGAGTCGTTCCACAGCAATCACCGGCGCCCCATCCTGCAGCTTGTGCAGGACACCTGCGGCGTGCACGATCTGCTGACCGCGCCGTGCGACGAGTACCGTTACCGGCTGTACGGGGTGCAGGGCGAGCATGCGAGCTGCGCCGGTAATTTCCGCCAGGTGATGGCGCCGTTTCTCGGTGCCATCCCGTTCATTCCGCAGCCGGTCAATCTGTTCATGCGGGTCGCGGTGTTTCCCGACGGCAGGGTGGAGACCGGCGACAATCCATCGAAGCCAGGCGACTGTGTCGTGTTCAAGGCGTGGATCGATTGCATCGTCGCCTTGTCGGCCTGCCCGCAGGAATTCAACCCGGTCGCCGGCTGGTACCCGACCGACCTGCACGTCGGGATCTACGCGGCCGCGTGAGCGGCGCCCAATGACAGTGGGGATGAGAACGCGCTAAGCGATCCGCTCGCCCGACCACTGTGTCGTCGGTTTCCAGCCCAGGCGCACCTTCGCACGTTCACAACTGACAGGTGAAGCACGCGGGAAGCCTTCATACAGCGCCGGGTCGCGCAACGGGATGCTCGCACCATACAGAGCCTCCAGCCGCGCGACCGTTGGCTGCATCGCAAAAGTATCCGCGGCGGCCAGAAAGAATGTCTCGCACCCAGCATAGTCGGCCAGCTCCACGGCCGCGACAAAACCGCGTGCGCAGTCCTCCGGCCCGACATAGGCGCATAGGTAGGACATCGGCTCGTCACGTCTTGCTGGGCTCTCGCCTCCGGCCATGAATTGCACCTGCTCCGGGAACGCGATGAAGCAGGGACGCAGCACAATCACCTCGAGCCCTCGTCTTGCAAAGCTTGCGGCTATCTGCTCGCCGCAGAGCTTGCTGAGCGCGTACGCATCGGTCGGGCGCAACGGATGTGCTTCATCGATCGGCAGATAGCAAGGCGGCATGGTCGGATTGGTCTGGTCGAGCCCGGTGACCGAGTTGCTAGAGCAATGGATCACCCGCCGGACGCCGGCGCGTCGGCTGGCCTCAAACAGGTTCCAGGTCCCGTTCACGTTCACCTGCATTGTGGCGGCATCGTCGATCGCCACCGAACGATCGATGCCGCCAAGATGCACCACAACCTCGATGCCCTGCAGCGCTGCATCCATAGCAGCGAGGTCGCGCAGATCGGCCATCCGGAAATCGACTTGCTGGCCGGTCGGAGCCGTCAGGTCGAGCGCGCGTAGCTCGTGGCCTTCGAGCGCTCGCAGCACATAAGCACCGAGTCGCCCGGACGCACCGGTGATTGCTATGTGCATGTCAACATCCCCTTTTGACGTGCCGTTCAGGTCACACGCGGCGGTGCCCGCCCCAGGCTCTTTCCTTCGGAATTTGGCGTTCGCTGCTCAACGGAGATCCAACACCGCACGCAGTCGGCGCCAAATCACGCGGAGCGTCAGGCCGCCGATGGACAGGCGGCGTGGAGCATCAGTCGTCTCACCACGAAGCCGTGCCTCCAGATTGCGTGCGGTAATCTCGGCGATTTGCGCTGCGAATTCCCGCACCACCGCGCCGCGCGCAAATTGCGCCAACGGCCCGCGCAGGGTGTAGTCGATCGACAAAGTCGCCGTTGTCGCATTGCTGTCCAGCTCCTGAAGTCTCAGCACGGCGCGCGCACTGAGTCGGGTGCCCGTTCTTGCGTCGCGACCTTCGCCAGAGATTTCCGCGCGCCGATCGGCTTCGTCGAACACCATGGTGCCTTCGCCGGTGAACAGCGTCTCGATCGGACCGAGCGTAGCACACACCTCACCGACCAGCCGATCGCCCACCACGGAAACCAGCCGAGCGCCCGGCACGCAGGCGGCGACCAGCGCCGGATCGCGGATTGCATCCCACACCGTCGGCAGCGGTAAAGCGATGCGCAAAGCCTGGATGACTTCCGTGCCTCTTGGTACGGTGATCGCGGATGCCGGCAATGGCGTCGGCATGACCAACAGCGCAGGCAAAGGAGCCGGTGCGGCAACGCCAAGGGGCACGCCTTCGGCCAGCACACGCCCAATGGCGCGCACAATCCCGGCATAGCCGGTGCACCGGCAGAGATTTCCCGCCAGCTCCAGACGAATGCGCGCTTCGTCTGCGTCAGGCAGGCGGTGCACGATGTCACGCGCGGTCACCAGCATGCCGGGCGTACAGTAACCGCACTGCAACGCATGTTCCGCGGTGAACGCGGCGCGGAGCCGCACGATCACCGGATCGTCCTCCAAACCCTCGATCGTGCACACATCCGCCCCGTCACAGGCAACTGCGTAGGCAATGCAAGACCGCGCCGGCGCGCCATCGACCAACAATGTGCACGCACCGCACACGCCATGCTCGCAGCCGAGATGCGTGCCCGTCAGCAGTCTGTCCTCACGCAGAAAGTCCGCAAGATGCGTGCGTGGCTCGACCTCCGCGGTTACCGAGGTACCATTCACGGTAAGCGTGACGCGGCTCATGCGTCCGCTTCGGCCAGCGCGCGGCGCAGCGTGGCAAGCTGCATGTGGCGTTGCACCTGGTCCAATCCGTCCAGCGCCTGCAAAGCGTGCGCGGCGCCATCGATCGACGCCGCCTCGCGTTCCAGCAGCAATGGCCTGCCGCCCAGCGCGCCAATCACCACGCGACGCGTGCGCGCGGTCAGCAGAACCGCCGCCATCGCGTGAGCGAAGTCACCCGGCTTGCGGCACGCCTTCACGTAGCCCCAGCGCGCACCGTCGCGCAGGCGCGGAATCCGCACCGCGCGCAGGATCTCGCCCGGCATGAGTGCGGTGCGGAACGCCCCTGCACAAACTCGGTCACGGGCACACTGCGCGCGCCACCAGGACCTTGCAGCACGGCAATCGCATCCAGTGCGGTCAGCACCGTTACCCAGTCCGCTGCCGGATCGGCGTGGCACAGGCTGCCGCCGATCGTCCCGCGATTGCGCACGGCGCGATAGGCGATGTTGTCGGCCACGCGCGCGAGTACGTTGCCGCCAACATCCGGCACCCTTCCATCGGCGATCGCTGCATGAGTCACACAGGCACCGATCGTCACCGCATCGGCATCGATGGCGACGCCTGCGAGTTCGGGCAGTCGATCCACCTGCACCAGCAGACGCGGCTGCGCCAGTCGCAAATTCAACATCGGCCCCAGCGACTGCCCGCCGGCCAGCACGCGCGTCGTGTTCGCCTGCGCCGCCAGCAGAGAAATTGCCTCGGCGAGGCTCGCCGGACGAGCATGCTCGAACGGCGCGGCCTTCATGTCCCGGCACGTGCCAACAGCGCGGCAATAACGCGGCGTGGCGTGATCGGCAATTCGGTCAGCTCCACGCCGAGTGGCGCCAGCGCGTCGTTCACGGCATTGGCGAGCGCGGCCGGCGGTCCGATCGCGCCACCCTCGCCGATGCCCTTCTGGCCGAACATCGACAGCGGCGACGGCGTCTGCATGTGCTCGATGCGCGGCTCCGGCACTTCGGTCGCGCCCGGCAGCAGATAATCCGCCAACGTCGAGCCAAGCGGCTGGCCGGCGCTATCGTACGGCATTTCTTCATACAGCGCGGTGCCAATGCCCTGCGCAGTGCCGCCGATCACCTGGCCGTCGACGATCATCGGATTGACCAACGTGCCGCCATCCTCGCAGATTGCGTAATCCAGGATGCGGATATCCCCGAGTTCGGTATCGACCGAAACCACCGCGGCATGCGCGGCATAACTGAACGTGCCGCTATCACGCTGCGTCTTGTAGCCGGCGGTCACTTCCAGGCCGCCAGATGCGACATTGTTCGGCAGGTCCTGCGGACGCAGATACCAGGTGCGTGCCACCTCCGTTATCGGGACGCTGCCGGCCGGCCCGGTCACCATGCCGTCGCCTACATGCACCGTTTCAATCGGAGCCTGCAACAGATGCGCGCCGATGCCCGCAATGCGTTCGGCGAGTTCGCGACACGCGGTGCCCACCGCACCACCGGCCATCACCATGCAACGCGAGCCCCACGTGCCGGTCGAATACGGCGTCATGGCAGTATCGCCATGCACGACACGAATCTTGCCGATGGGAATGCCCAGCACCTCGTGCGCAACCTGTGCCAAAGTAGTCTCCAGCCCCTGCCCGTGGCTCTGGATACCGACGCGCAACTCAAGCCCACCATCCGGTGTCATGCGCGCCACTGCCTGCTCGAAGCCTGGCACCATCGGTATGCCCCAGCCGGCATAGACCGACGTGCCATGCGCTCCCTGTTCGCAAAAGATCGTGCAGCCGACACCGATGCGCAGCGGCCCGGTCATCTCGGTCTGACGACGGCGCACAGCCGGAATGTCGATCGCTTTCACAACGCGGCGCAGGCACTCCGGATAGTCGCCACTGTCGAAATGTTTGGCCGTGATGTTGTCATACGGCATCGCATCGGCAGGTACCAGGTTGCGGAGCCGTACTTCGTGCGGTTCCAGCCCCGCCTGCCGCGCCACCGCATCCAACGTCACTTCCAACGCGAAGCACACGCCGGAACGCGCCACCCCGCGATAGGGCAGGATCGGCGGCTTGTTGGTTGCGGCCGAAAATGTGCGGCACCGATAGGCCGGCATCACATAGGGACCAGGCAGGATCGACGCCACCTGCGCAGCTTCCAAACAGGCGGAAAACGGATAGGCGGAATACGCGCCCGCATCCACCACCGCCTCCGCATCGATCCCGATCAGCGTGCCATCGGCCTCGGCTTGCACGGTAATGTCGTAGTCATGCTCTCGACAATTCGCATTGCCGGTGAGTTGCTCGCGTCGATCTTCGATCCAGCGCACCGGATGTCCCAGCTTCCGCGCAAGCCAGGCTGCGCACACTTCTTCCGGCAGCAGGACGCCCTTATAGCCGAAGCCGCCACCGACATCCGGTGCAACGACGCGGATGCGCCCATGGTCGAGCCCAAGGCAACCGGCAAGCCCCGTGCGCACGATGTGCGGTATCTGCGTCGAGCTATACACCAGCAGTTGCTCCAGCCGCCGGTCCCACGTCGCCACCACGCCACGGCCTTCGAGCGGCGACATGCATTGCCGCGCAGTCCGCAACCGCCGCCGCACCACGATCGGCGCCGGTCGCTCAAATCGCTCCGACGCAACCTCGACGAAGGTCTCCAGAAAGACGTTGTTCGCCCAGTGCTCGTGCAGTCTCGTTTCGCTGGTGAGTGCCGCGCGCATATCGACCACGGCCGGCAACTCGTCGAACTCCACCTCGACCGATGCGGCAAGATCCTCGGCGGCGGCGCGGCTGTGTGCCACGCAGACGGCGATCGCTTCGCCGACATGCCGCACTTTGCCTTCCGCCAGCACCGGCTGAACCGAGGGTTTGAAATCCGGCAGACCGGACACCGCAACGATCGGCTGCACCGCGAGATCGCCGGTGACAAATACCATCGATTCGGCACCTGGCGGCTTGCGCACGCCACGGATGCGCGCATGTGCGACGGGACTACGCACGAATGCCAGATCGCGCATGCCCGGCAGCCGGATGTCAGCGATGAACTCGCCCTTGCCGCGCAGGTAGCGATCGTCTTCGAGCCGAGGCACGGAACGTCCGATGCCTTCGCCCAATGCCTGCAGCATCCAGGTTCCTTTCCGCTTGCACCTCGCGCGCGACCGTCAGCATACTGATGGTGCGGCTGCCCCGGCAAATTGTGACGGAGAGATCGATGGACGCGCGGTTCGACCTGCTGCTACGCGGCGGACGGGTGATCGACCCTGCTTCAGGGCGCGACGGCGTCGCCGATATCGGCATCCGCGGCAACGTCATCGCCGCGATCGAACCGGCGATCCCCGCCGAAGCCGCGCGTCAGGTGTTGGACGTCGCGGGCAAGATCGTCACCGCCGGCATGATCGACACGCACGCCCATGTCTATCAGCACGTGACCGGCCGCTTTGGTTTGAATGCCGATATGGTCGGCGTACGCTCCGGCGTCACCACTCTGGTGGATCAGGGCGGCCCAAGTTGCATGACCATTCCGGGGTTTCGTCATTTCATCGTCGAGCCGGCGGAAAGTCGTGTGCTGTGCTTCATCTCCATGTATCTGGTCGGTGGCATGGAAGGCCATCTCTACCCTGCGCTGTATGGTCCGGAGCAGGTGGATGTGAAGGCGACGGTCCGCGCCGGGCGCGCCAACGCCGATATCGTGCGTGGTGTGAAGGCCCATGCGGAAATCGGCGGTGCGTCGCGCTGGGGGTTGGAGGTGGTAAAGCTCGGCAAGCGCATCGCCAGCGAACTCGGCCTTCCGCTGTATATCCACCTTGGCCAGCTCTGGCCGGTCAAGGATGGCGTGACGATAGATCCCGACGAGGTCGTGCGCGCGCTGATGCCGCTGATGGAGCCCGGCGACGTTCTGGCGCATCCGTTCACCCGCCATCCCGGCGGCTTCGTGTCGGCCGAGACGGGCGAAGTACATCCGGTCGTGTGGGCGGCACTGGAGCGCGGCGTTACCGTGGATGTCGGGCACGGTTCGCATTTCAGTTTCGAGATGGCCCGCCGCACCATCACCGCCGGTATCCGCCCGCATACGCTGGGTGCTGACATGCACGGCTACAATGTGCGGCCGCCCGGTATCGGCAACGATGCTGCACGCCAGGAAAATCCGTTCTTTGGCGTCGCGCCGTTCAACCTGACGCATGCCATGACCGAACTGATGACGCTCGGCATGACGCTGCCCGACATCGTTGCAACGGTGACTAGCAATCCTGCGCGCATGGCTGAAGATGCAGGACTCGCTTGGTGCTCTGGCTGTCGGACGCGAAGCGGACATTTCGGTGCTGGATCTGCTGAGGGGCCGCTTCACGCTGTCCGACAACAGCGGCGAAAAGGTCATTGCAGAGCAGATGCTCGCGCCGGCGTTTGCGTTGCGCGCCGGCAGGCAGGTGCCCGCGGACAGCCCGCTGATCCCGCCGGCGGCCTTGCTGGCGGCGTGAGCCTATAAGCGGCTCGGGGCCGCGGCGCGCTGCGCCAGAGCCATTCGATGCGGCTGAGCCATCGACAGTTAGAACCGCATTGGCCGCGTCATTCGCAGCCAGACCTGCCGCTATTGGCCTCGGCACGCGAACAGCGCGGCCGCACTGTGGCGGGTACCAAAGGCACTTGATTTCAGAGCCGGACACACGCAAGCGTTGGCACAATGAATTTAAATATCGGTATAAGAAGGAAAAAAAAAAAAGAGGAAAAAAAAAAAAAAAAAAAAGAAAGAAGTGAAAGAAAAGAAGAAGAAGAAAAAGGAGAAAAAGAAAAAAAAGAAAGAGGGAGGAAGAAAAGAAATAAAAAAAAAGGATAGGGGAGGAGGGATGACAACCGATGTTCAGCCAGCACCGCAAGGCGATCTGGCGCCATCGCGGTCAGCAGGCCGCCATCACGTCGTGATCGTAGGCGGCGGCTTCGGTGGCTTGGAAGCGGCCAACGGATTGGCTGGCGCGCCGGTGGACATCACGGTGATAGATCAGCGCAACCACCACATCTTCCAGCCGCTGCTCTATCAGGTTGCCACGGCCTCCCTCGCACCCTCAGAGATCGCCTGGCCCATCCGGTTCCTGATGCGCGGACGGCCCGAGGTCACGACACTGCTCGCCACGGTGACCGGCGTGGACGTGGGCACGCGTCGTGTCCTGCTCGATGGTCGCGATGATCTGCATTACGACACGCTCGTTCTGGCCACCGGTGCCCGGCACGCATATTTCGGTCATGAGGGATGGGAGGCGTTCGCGCCCGGCCTGAAGACGATCGAAGATGCGACGACTGTTCGCGGCCGCATTCTGCTCGCCTTTGAGCGTGCGGAACGTGAAAACGATCAGCGACAGCGAGCGGCGCTCCTGACCTTCGTCATCGTCGGCGCAGGTCCCACCGGTGTCGAGCTTGCCGGCACCATCGCGGAATTGGCCCGCGATACGCTGTCGCCCGACTTCCGCCACATCGACACGCAAAGGGCTCGTGTCGTCCTCATCGAGGCCGGCCCGCGCGTGTTGGCGGGCTATCCCGGCGGCCTTTCGCAATACGCCCATCGCTCGCTCGAGAGCCTTGGAGTGGAGGTCGAACTGGGTCACGCCGTGACCGAGTGCACGCCTGACGGTGTCGTGTACGGGGCCAAATGTTTGGCGAGCAAGACGATCATCTGGGCCGCCGGCGTGCAGGCATCCCCTGCGGCCGCCTGGGTCGGCGCACCGGCGGACCGCGCGGGCCGCCTTCTGGTTCTTCGGGACCTCACCGTTCCAGATCATCCGGAGATCTTCGCCGTCGGCGACACGGTGATGGTCACTGGTCCCGACGGGGCGCCTGTTCCCGGCATCGCACCCGCCGCCAAGCAGGCTGGACGCCACGTAGCCAGGACAATCACGGAGCGGCTGCGCGGCGAGACTGCGCCTCGTCCATTCCATTACAGGCATGCCGGCAGTCTGGCACAGATCGGCAAACACCGGGCGGTGATCGATTTCGGATGGTGCCGGCTGCGTGGCGCCCTCGCATGGTGGATCTGGGGGATCGCCCACATCTACTTCCTGATCGGCGTGCGAGCCCGGCTCAGCGTCGCGATCAACTGGCTGTGGATTCACATGCGCAATCAGCGCAGCGCGCGCCTCATCACGCAAGGACGGATGCAGTTGGATCGGGGCAGGTCCCAAGACGACCAAGCTACCGCGTCCGACAGCGGACAATTTGGTTTTGGACGATCTCGCAATGTCGAAGGAGACCGGTCATGACGAAAGAAATACTTTGCGGCTTCGGCGTCGACGTCGATGCTGTCGCAGGCCTCACTCATCCCCTCATTTCTGTAGGGCATAAAAGAATCAGGCAACTGTAGACGCGATTCCGAAAAGAATCCTGCGACCGCCGCCGATGACACATTCTTGCGAAATCGCCGAGGCGATTCCCCGCCCAACCCCAACCGGCGAGTCTGCCCGCGGGCAATGCCGAGTTGGGGGGTTACGATGGTCGTCAGAGAGCAGCGGTTCTCGTTCAATCATGTTCGGCAGGTCCTGGGCGGCGTGCTGGAGCACGACCTTCACGCCAAGCGCGTCGACTCGCTCTGCGACGCCACCCTCGGCGTGCTGCGCAGCGCTTCGCTTGCGGTCTGCATGATCGGCCAGGGCCTAGCGGCCGCCCGTGGCCTGAACCCCAAGCATGCTACGAAACAGGTGGATCGCCTGCTCTCCAACCCGATGATCAACGTCGACGATATACTCGTTCGCTGGGTGCCCTACGTCGTCGGCGCACGCAAAGCCATCGTAGTGGCATTGGACTGGACCGACTTCGACGCCGACAAACAAGCGACCATCATGGTGTCGCTGATCACTGACCATGGTCGTGCCACCCCCCTGGTGTGGCTGACGGTCGACAAGGCCACGCTCAAGCACAACCGCAGCCTCTACGAGCATCGCGTGTTGGTGCGGCTCGCCGAACTGCTGCCGGCCGACGTCAAGGTGTGCGTTGTCGCCGATCGCGGCTTCGGCGACCAGAAACTCTACCGGATGCTGACCGAGGAGTTGTATTTCGACTACGTCATCCGCTTCCGCGGCAACATCGCGGTCACCGCCACCACCGGTGAAACCCGCACCGCTGCCGCCTGGGTGCGGCCCGGCGGACGTGCACGCGTGCTGCGCGGCGCCGCGGTCACCGCCGATCGCTATCCGGTGGGGACCGTGGTCTGCGTTCAGGACCAGGACATGAAGCAGGCCTGGTGCCTGGCCGCCAGCAGCACCGATGCCACCGCCAAGCAACTGATCGGCTACTACGGCCGTCGCTGGGGCATTGAGTGTGCGCTGCGCGATACCAAGGATCTGCGCTTCGGTATGGGAATGGGCACGGTGCATGTGAATTCCCCCGAGCGGCGCGACCGGCTATGGCTGATCAACGCTTTTGCGGTGGTGCTGTTGACATTGCTCGGCGCCGCCGGCGAAGCGCTGGGCTATGATCGGATGCTCAAGACCAACACGACCAAACGCCGCGTCCACTCGTTGTTCCGCCAGGGCTGCATGCTTTACGATCTGATCCCCATGATGCCGGAAGCCAGGCTGCGTCCGCTGATGCAGGGTTTCTCCCGCATGCTGCACGAGCAGCCGATCTTCGCGGACGTTTTCGGCCCGGTCTGACAAATGAGGGGAGTCGTGAGGTCGCAGGCTGGCTCGGGTCCTATGGCGGCGAGGATTCGCCTGACGATATATCGCGCGGGCTATTCGCGGGCGAGGTCGGAGCACCGCGATTGCTTAACCTGTTCGAGCGATTTGGCATCAAGACCACGTGGTTCATCCCCGGCCACTCGATCGAGACCTTTCCCAAGCAGATGCGGGCCGTGGCCGATGCAGGCCATGAGATCGGCATTCACGGCTATTCCCACGAGAACCCGATCGAGATGACCCGCGAACAGGAAACCGCGGTGCTCGACAAATGTATTGAACTCGTGACCAGGCTATCCGGCAAGCGACCAACCGGCTATGTGGCGCCCTGGTGGGAGTTTTCCACTGTCAGCAACGAGCTCCTGCTGGAGCGCGGAATCGATGCAGACGCCCTTCTCAATCGTGTGGGAACCACATCCGAATTTCATGCGCCGCTGATGTGCGACGCCCCCAATGGGGACAGTCACGGGACGCACATCCGTTCCTTCGTCGTGACCGTAGAGGAGCCAATCGACTGGACGGCGTTCGGCGTGTGGCTGACGATGCTGCTCAATCGGCACGGTGACAAAGTCCTGCGGGTCAAGGCATACTGAACCTCGCCGGAGAGGCGGCGCCGGTGGCAATTCATGGCGTGCAGCACCTGGTCCATAACCCTGTCCATATGATTAGGTGGCCCGACGAGGACCGGCGGTCGCATATTGTTTTCATTGTCGACGGGATCGATCCGGACCTGGTCAGGCGATCGCTGGCGGCGTTCAACGCACTCGTTACGCCGCAGCCGAATGGGTTTGAACAATCGGAGCGCTCTTCTCGCAGGCGCTGGTGCGCATTTCGCTCGACGTGCCATGGCGGTGACAATGCGCTACGGCGTCTGCTTAGGGCAGTCCGGAGGCGGGATTGGTCCGGTCGTCACCTTGAACGGTCCCGGCAGCACGCAATGGCCATATGGCTTGAAGATCTTTGCGAAGCTTCCATCGGCGTGCATCTCGTTCATCACCGCGACGACGGCATCGGCCAGCGCCGCATCCTTGAACGCCAACGCCTCTGCATGCGGATCGTAGCCGGTCAGCGCGATGCGGAAGAAATCCTGGCCCTTGTCCGATAGTAGAAGGCCTGCTCGGTCCCAATGAACGCGCCGTCCACCTGGCCGGCGGCGAGTGCCTGCAGCACGTCGGCGTAAGTGCCGAAGGTGTGGATGTCGATCGGCGGCTTACCGTTCTTCTGCAAAGCGTCGCTGGCGGCCTGCGCGTCCTTGAGGTCTATCGTGCCGAGCTCGACGGCAAACGACTTGCCGGAGAAATACTCCGGTCCGGTGATCGGATCGGCGTTCTTCTTCGGCACCACGATCGCCATAGCCGATGCACCGTATGGCACCATCAGTACCTGCGACGCCCGCTCCGGCGTGTAGAACATGAAGGAGTTGATCATGTCGATCCGCCCCTCTTTCAGGATCGGAATCATGGTGGCGAACTGTGTGCTCTGGAAGTCCATCTTCAGGCAAAGTCTCTCGGCAATCGCGTTGCCGAGATCGACGTCCAGACCAATGATGTTGCCATCGTCATCGATATACTGGATCGGTGCTACCGTTGGATTGATCGCCGCGATCAGCATGCCTTTCCGCGCCAGCGGCGGATGCCCGAGTTTCGGCGTGCAGTTGCTCTGCGCCAGTGCCTGCGGTGTGCTGAGCTGCGCCAGCGCGGCCAGCACGATGCCGATCATTCCAGATCTTATCATTGCGCCCCCGCCCACTCCACGCGCAGATCGACCGCGCGCACGCCTGCGCCCGCGCTTCCCGCAATCAGCGGGTTGATCTCCAGATCGACCAGGCGCGCGCCCAAATCGACCGCCAGCCAGCTCAGCCGTACCAGCGCATCGACGATCGCCGCAATGTCGCGCGCTGGATGACCGCGCCATGCGTCCAGCATCCTGGCCACGCGCAAACCGCGTACCATCCGCAGCGCAGCCTCGTGCGACAGCGGCGCCGGCGCCGATGCCACATCGTGCAGCAGTTCAACCAACGTGCCGCCGGCGCCCACCATCGCCAGCGGACCGAACTGCGCATCGTGGCGGATCGACAGCAGCAGTTCCGGCCCCGGCATCACTTGCTCCTGCACGAGGCAGCCGGTGAACGCATCGGCCAGATCATGCGCTGCGATCGATGCGGCGATGTCCTGCCACGCTACACGGACCGCCTCCGCATCCTTCAGTCCAAGCTTCACCGCCTGCAGGTCCGTCTTGTGCGTCGCGCCGATGACGCTGCCTTTCAGCACGACGGGAAAGCCGATCGCCGCGGCGGCTGCGACGGCCTGATCCGATGTCGCACATTCGGCGGCGCGCGGCACCGCGATACCATAGGCGGACACAAGCTGCGGCAGATCATCGAGCGGCGGCAGCGCCGTCGGCAAATCGCCCGGCCGTTGTGGCGCCGCGATCGCGGGCACGGCATGGTAGTAATCGAACATGCCGCGCAAAGCGGCAAGCAGGTCCTCCACCGAGTCGAAATACGGGCAGCCCAGTTCGCGCAGCACCGCGCGTGGCTTCGCGGCGGCCGGGCCCGGAAGCATCACAGCCAGCACCGGTTTGCCGCTGTCCAGCGCGGCTTGCACCAGCGTTCGCGTGCGCGCCTCGAAAGCCGGCATCGAGGTCAGGTACAGCAGCATCACGCCGACATTGGGGTCCGCCGCCAATGTGCGCAGCGACGGGTGCTGCGATGTCGTCGGACTGCGTTGGCAGGCGGCCACCAAGGTCGACCGGATTGTCAGCCTGTGGCGGCAGCAGAAGTTCGCCCAGCGCGGCGCGGGTCGTTGGCAACAGACGCGCGAGGCGCAGACCAGCGCCGACAATGCGATCCACCATGATGCCGGTGCCGCCTCCAGACCCCGACAGGATGCCGATGCCGTCGGCAGTCAGACGTTGGTAGCGCAGCAGCAGATCGGCGACGCGGATCATCGTGACAGGATCGTCCACCAGCACCACGCCATGCGCGCTGGCACACCGCGGCGAACGCATCGTAGCTGCCGGCCAGGCTTGCAGTGTGTGAGCGCGCCGCGCGCACGCCGTCATCGGTCTTGCCGGTCTTCAGCACCACCATCGGCTTGCCGGCCCGACGGCAGGCGGCAGCGGCGCGCACGAAGCGTGCGGGATCGCGCAGTCCCTCAATGTAAACGCATAGCGCATCGGTCGCGGGATCGTCGATGAAATAGTCGAGGAAATCGCAGATCTCGAGGTCTGACTGGTTGCCGAGGGAAACGCAGGCGCTGAAGCCAATGCCCTCACCCGCGGCGCGATCGAACAGCGAGACCATCAGCGCGCCACTCTGACTGACCAGGCCAATGCGCCCGGTCAGCAGCCGATCTGTGTCCAGCACCACCGATGAGCACAGCGCAAACTGCCAGCCGGGATTGATCAGCCCCATGCAGTTCGGCCCGACGATACGCATGCCAGCCGGCACGGCAATATCAAGAATGCGCTGCTGCAAGTCCGCGCCGGCCTCGTCTGCTTCAGCAAACCCGGTGGTGATGATCACGCAGCAGCCGACGCCGGCAGCGGCGCACTGCTCGATCGCCGGCAGTAGCTGGCTGGTTGGCACAGCAAGGATCGCGACCTCCACACCCGGCGCTGCATCGGCTAGCGTCGCATAGGCAGGATAACCCCGGATCTCCTTCCGACGCGGGTTGATCGGCACGATGCGACCCGCGAAGCCATGCTGGATCAGGAAGTGGATGATCCGCCCGCCGAACTTCTCACGATCCTCCGAAGCGCCAAAGACCGCGACCGCACCGGGATGCAGAATCTGCCGTACCGTCAGCCGCGGCGCGCTCACGCGCTAACTGTGGACTGAAATGCAACTTCGGCGATCTGGTTGCGTCCGTAACCATTATGCGGCGGGAACGCATCGCCAAGCGGCCGGCGCTCGCGGAAGGTGAGCCAGAGCCGGATCATATGGCGTCGTCGCTCCGGCTCGGGCCAGTCCTCGAAGCCGGTGCGCGAATGCAGGATCGTCAGGTTGTTGCAGAGCTGCATGTCGCCGAGTTGCAGATCCATGTCGAGATGGATCGCCGGGTCGTAAGCCAGGCTGTCGAAGAAATCCAACGCCGCCTGCTCCAGCGGCTCGAGCGGATTGCCGGTCTTGACGCAGGCGGCGCTGATCTGGTTGCGCACCAGTCGCGCGCTGACATAGCCGTCCTTGGCGCCGAACACCGGCACACGGTGCGCCGTCACCGGATCATCGGTCAGTGCGGCCTCGCGCTTGATATAGTGGAACCCGTTGTACAGCGGCGGCAGGTATTCCGGGTGTTGGCGCAGGATCTCGTTGTGCAGCGTGACGGAGCTGACGATGCTGCTCAGTCCCCCGCTTTTGGCGCGGCGCAGGCACAACAGACCCACCAGATCGCAGCTGTCGGAATGGAACGGCAGATGTGCGTTGGTCTCGTAGCCGCGCACGTCGATATCGCCATAGCGCCGGCCGTGGTCATAGACATGGCCGAGCAGGTCGCCGCGCGGGTTCTGCGTCACCGGAATCCCGAGATGCGAGCCGATCGCCCAGAAGATCAGCCCAACCTCCTCGTCCGTGTAGTCCGCGACGTTGAGGCCGCGCACCAGCACGAAGCCACGGCCGGTGCGGATCTCCTCAAGCCACTGCGCCAGTTTGGCCGCGAGTGTCGGCAGCGGGAAGTTGCCACGCCCGACCTCACCAAGTGCCAGGCCATGCGCCTTCACGCCCCGCACCGCGGCGGCGATCTCGGCCAGGTCCTGCGGCGTGAGATGCACCAGCCACGCCGGATCGTTCACCAGGTCGCGGCCGTACCAGGCGGACGGATGCTGCACCGGTTCGCCATGAATCTGCTCCGACATCATTCCCTCCATCAGCCCAGCCGGAAGAAGCGCTGTGCGTTGCCGTAGAGCCACTTGTCGATCACCCGATCCTTCAGTGGCAGTGCCGCATATTCCTCGACCAGCGCTTCCATAGGTAGGCCAAATGCCTCAAATGACAGGCCGACCATGATCTTGTCCTGCAGCAGCGTGTTGCCGAATTGCAGGAACTGTTCCCAGCCTGAGCCGGGCACGCCGAAATAGCGCGGCCGATGCGACGCGGTGTCGCAGTAAAGGTTCGGGTGCCGTCGCAGCAGCGCCACCATGTCATTGATCCACGGCCAGCCGCTCAGTCCCGCCACGATGCGCAGTTCCGGAAAATCCACGGCGATTTGATCGAGATGGCGCGGATGACCGAGATCATAAGGCCGATCCGTTGCGTAATTCATGTTGGTGTAGATGCGGACCGGAATATCCAGCTCCACGCATTTGGCGTACAGCGGATAGTAGCGACGGTCGCTGGCCTCAACCATGTTGTATAGCGCGGAAACCCGCAGCGCACCGAAACCATGGTCCTGCACCAGGCGCACCAGTTCGCGCACGCCGCGCATTCCGTCATGCGGGCTGATCGTCGCGAGGCCGATGAAGCGCTTCGGATACTGCGCCAGCACATCGGTGATGATCGCGTTGCCGGCACGCAACACGCCGACCTCGACGCCGGCGCGATCCATCAGCGCGACGAAATCGGCCATCGACATGCCGTGCTTTTTCGCGGGCTCGGGCGACGGTCCGCCCTCGGCGCGCCGCGTGAAGATGCGTTCGTAGTTGGAGAAGCCATGGCCGGGCAGCGGCTCCAGACGTTCCGGATCGCCGTAACCAGGCGGATGCGTGGCCGCTTCGAGCTTCCGTGGATTGCCGTTCTCGTCCGGCGGCAGGTCGCATTCCAGGTCGATGACCCTGCGCATTATGGTCCAATCCTTCGCGATTATTCTGGCGCACCAGGTTCAGATAGCGCAACCGAGGCGGGCCTGCGAACCGGGCGTTTCGGATACGGCAGCCCGAGGTGGTCGCGCAGCATGCTGCCGGCATATTCGGTGCGGAACAGGTCGCGCCGCTGCAACTCAGGCACCACCTGATCGACGAACACATCGAGCTCGTCAGGGAACCATGCGGGCATGATGTTGAACCCATCGCACCCACCGGTGTCCAGCCAGAGCCGCATATGATCGACCAGCCCCTCGACGGTGCCGACGAACGTGCCGTGCGAGCGCGATTTTGCTACCAGATTGGCGCAGGCGCGCACCGTTAGGCTCTCGCGGTCGGCGCGGTCCATCAGGCTGACCACGCGCGGCGTGAACGCCTGACCGGATGCACGGATATCATCACTCGGCAGCCTGGCGTCCAGATCGTAGTCATACAGCCGGAACTGCATCTGTTCGCTCAGCATCCACACGCCGACCGCTGGCAGAATGAGTTCGTCGAGCTCTGCTTCCTTGCGCTTCGCTTCCTGCTCGGTGGAACCGACGATCGGCGACAGTCCAGGCAACACCTTCAGTGTGTCAGGCGAGCGTCCGTATTTCGGCATCCGCACCTTAACCGCCTCGCAGTACGCGCGCGCTTCCTCAAGTCTGGTCTGCGCGGCAAAGATCGCCTCGGCCGCCATCGCGGCGAATTCAGTGCCTGCCGGAGAACCCCCGGCCTGAAACATCACCGGCCACCCCTGCGGCGGGCGCGGCAGCGCGAGTGCGCCGCGCACGGAAAAGAAACGGCCGTGATGGTCGATCGGATGGATCCTCGCCGAATCGGCGGACAGCGCGTCGTCATCCCAACTGTCCCACAGGGCGGTGCAGATATCGACGAACTCCTTGGCGCGCTCATAGCGGCGCGTCTTCTCCATGTGGCTCTTCTGGCCGAAGTTATAGGCGGCGTCGTCATTTGCGGTGGTGATGATGTTCCACCCGGCGCGGCCGTTGCTGATATGATCGAGCGAGGCAAAGCGTCCGGCAATGTAGTAAGGTTCGTTGTAAGTGGTGGATAGCGTCGCCACCAGGCCGAGGCATTCGGTGACGGCGGAGATCGCCGAGGTGATAGAGATCGAGTCGATGTTGTTCAGTCCGCCCTCGCGAATGACGCGGCCATCCTTTTCGCGCGCTGCCAGCATGTCGCCGACGAAGAACAGATCGAATTTGCCGCGTTCGGCGGTCTGCGCCGCGCGCCGGTAGTAGTCGATGCCGGCGATGCTGCTCGGGTCCACTGCCGGATGGCGCCAGCCTGCGATGTGATGCCCGGCGGGATAGATGAACAGTCCAAGATGCATGTGCTTGCGCATCAGCCCGCGTGCTCCGCGGCGTATTGACTGCGTGGCCGGCGAAGCAGCAGATGTTCGCGCAGCGTCGTGCCGGCATAGTCGAGGCGGCACAGCCCTCGGCGTTGTGCCAGCGGAATCGCCGCGTCGATCAGCATGTCCACATCGTCCGGCAGCACCGCGGGCAACAGGTTGAACCCGTCGCAGGCGGATTGCTGCTGCCAGTCGGCAAACAGTTCGACAAGCTGCGCCGGCGCGCCGATGAACCGCGCTCCGCAGGATGCAGGCGGCGCCAGCGCATCGAGCGACGCGGCACGTTGTCGCGCGGCTGTTTCGGTGTCGCCAAGTACGCAGTGGAGATCGGCAAGAATGCGCACGTCGCGACCACCGGTCAGCGCGTGCAGGTCACGACAGCGCGCGGCGGCCTGTCCGGCGGTCGGACGGTCAGTGAGGATGACATCGGCGGTAGCGGCGACGAACTGGCGTCCTGGCTCGGTGGCCGGATCGCGCATCACCAGCGGCGGATTGCCCTGCGGCGGACGCGGGACGTTGAGCGGCCCTTGGACAGTGAAGAACCTGCCGGCATGGTTGATCGGATGCACGCGATCAGGATCGGCGAACATGCCACTAACCTTGTCGAGCGCGAAGCCTTCGTCTTCCCAGCTATCCCAGAGTTTCTTCACCACCGCGACGAATTCATCGGCACGCGCGCAATAGGCGGCGAGGCCATCGGTCTCGCGCGGCTTGCCGATCAGCGGCAGCAGCGGTTCGGTGTCGAACATGCGTGCGATCCAGGCGCTGCGGCCATACGACAGATGATCAAGCGTGGCGAACACGCGAGCGACATGGAACGGCTCGGTGAAATCCACGGTCCAGCTCGCGGCCAGGCCGATGCGGCGCGTGACGGCAATCATCGAGCCGACCACCGGCAGCGGATCCAGCTGCATCGTGGCGGCCGGCTCACCGAGAAGAACTGCGTCCAGCTTGCCTCGTTCCGCGGCACGGGCCAGCGCCTGCAGCGCTGCCGCGTTCTGTGCGCGCAGCCGATGCGACGCACGCCACGATGCAGGGTGGCAACCGCTACCGCCCAGCGACAGGGTGAGGTGCAATGTCATGCTCAGATAGTCCCCATCACCAGCCTGAGGAATTTCTGCGTGCGCTCATTGCGCGGGTTGCTGACCAGTTCGGCGGGACTGCCCTGTTCGACGATCTGGCCTTCGTCCATGAACAGGATGCGATCGGCGGCCTTGTTGGCAAACTGTATCTCGTGCGTGACGATGATCATCGTCATCCCCTGTCGCGACAGATCCAACATCACCTGCAGAACCTCGGCCACCATTTCGGGATCAAGCGACGAAGTGGGTTCGTCGAACAGCATCACCTTCGGATGCATCGCCAGCGCGCGGGCGATCGCCACACGCTGCTGCTGGCCGCCGGAAAGCTGTTCTGGATAGGACGTTGCCTTGTCCTCCAGCCCGACCAACGCAAGCTGCCGCCGTGCCTCGTCTGCCGCAGTTGCCTTGTCGCTGCGCAGCACGTGCAGCGGACCGGACATGATGTTTTCCAATGCGGTCATATGGCTGAACAAGTTGAACTGCTGAAACACCATGCCGATCTGGCGTCGCTGCTGCGACAGGATTGCATCGGACATCGCAACCATACCGCCATTGCCTGCGCGATAGCCGAGAAGCTCGCCGTCGATGCGCACCCAACCCTGGTCCGGCGGATCAAGGTGGTTGAGGCTGCGTAGGAACGTGCTCTTGCCGCCGCCGCTGGGGCCGACGATCACCACCACCTCGCCCTTGCGCACGTCCAGATCGATGCCGCGCAACACGTGATGATCGGCGAAATACTTGTGGACGCCTTCAGCCTCCACCATCAGGCGGGCGCCGTCAGGTGGCGTCATGCGACAGTCACTACCTGGTTCAGACCGAGTGTCGATGTCTGCGGCGCTCGCCCGCGCGAACGGTCCGACACAGTCACCGAGCGTGAGAAATGCGCCTCCAGCCGCTGCTGCACGAAACCCCACAGCGTGGTGAGCACCAAATAGTAAAGCGCGGCCACGATGAAAATCTCCAGCACCTTGAACTGTACCTGGATGAGCAACTCGGTGCGCCGCAGCAGTTCCTCCATCGAGATCACCGACGCGAGCGACGATGTCTTCATCAGTCCGTTGAACGCATTTCCAAGGGGCGGGATGATGATACGGAGCGCCTGCGGCATCACCACGATGCGCATCGTGACGGCGCGGGTCATGCCGATCGCGCGTGCCGCCTCGAACTGGCCGCGCGGGACCGCGGAGATACCGGCGCGGATGATCTCGGCGAGATAGGCGCCTTCGTTGACCCCGAGCCCGATGAGCGCCGAGGATATGACGCCCAGCTTGAGGCCAAGCTGCGGCAGGCCGGTGTAGATAATGATGAGCTGCACCAGGACCGGCGTGCCGCGGAACAGCCAGACATAGAACGAGGCAGGTCCGCGCAGCAGCCGATGACGCGACCGGCGCATCAACGCGGCGATCATGCCGAACACCAGGCCGATGACCATCGCGCCGATCGAAAGGGCGAGCGAGATGCCGGCGCCTTTGATCAGATAGAAGCTGTGCAGGTAGTGGAAAAAGGTACTCCAATCCCACACGGTTGCGACCCTCGACTGCGGTGCGTCAGTTTGCTGACGGTCTTGGTTGGTGCGCAAGTGCACGCGCACGTGCCTGTCCGTTCACGCGCGTCGGATCATCCAACGCCGGTGATCCCGTCCCAATCGACAGCCTTCTGGTAAGCGTGGGCGACCCGCAGGAGCAGCGGATCGGCCAGGAAGTTGCCGACGAGCTGCAGGCTGATCGGCATGCCGTCCACCTTGCCGCAAGGCACCGCGAGCGCCGGATGGCCGGTGTAGTTCGTTGGCTTGGTGTTGTAGGCCATCGGCAACAGCATCCAGTTGCGGCGCAGATTCGCCTCGATCGCCGCCGTCGGGTCGGCAGGGTCCTCCTCCACGAGCGGCGCGATGTTGCGCACCGTCGGCAGCGCCAGCACATCGACTTTCGCCAGAGCACGGTCGAACGCGGCGACATAGGCCGGCCGGACGTTGTGCGCCTTGGCATACACGCCGCCGTGGTAGTTGCGCCGGGACAGCTCCGCGACCAGGTGGTTGAGCTTGGTGCGCGGGGGCAACATGTCGCCGTGCTCGCGCCACATCCGGTCGATCGCGGTGATGATCGAGGCGGGATAGTAGGCCTTCGCGCCGATGCCGAAGAAGCCCGTGTCGTGGATCGCCCGCGCGCCCTCGAGCACCAGCGCCGCATACACGCTGTCGATCTGCGCATGCTGCGGGATGGAAATCCGGCTGACCTCGGCGCCAAGCTTCTCCAGCGTGGACACGGCCGCCATGACACCGGCGGCCACGTCCGGCTCGATGGGCTCGGCGAAACCTTCCTCGAGGATGCCGATCCGCAGCCCCCGCACGCCGCCATCCAGGTCGGACAGCGCGTCGATGCTCTCGGGGATGCCGCGGCGCTGGCGCGGGTCGTTGTCGTCGTATCCGGCCACCGCCTGCAATGCGGCCGCGACGTCCGCCACCGTGCGCGCCATCGGCCCGACGTGGTCCACGCTGGGCTCGGCGGCGAAGCCGACCGCGAAGTGCGACACCAGCCCGAACGTCGGCTTCAATCCGACTACGCCGCAATAGGCCGCGGGCAGCCGGATGGAGCCGCCCTGATCGCCGCCGAACGAGATATCCACCTCGCCCGCGGCCAGCGCCGCGCCGGAGCCCGACGAGGACCCGCCGGTGATGCGCGCCGGATTGTGCGGGTTCAGCGGCTTGCCGTAGTCGCCCATGAACCCATTCATCATGTGCTTGCCGGTGATTTTTCCCCCAGCTGCCAGCACCCGTGACACGACGGTCGCGTCGACGTCGGGGATGAAGCCCTCCAAAACCTGCGAGGTGAAGACCTGCGGGATGCCGGCCACGCTGATATGGTCCTTGAAGCTCACCGTCTTGCCGGCCAGCAGTCCACGGTCCTGGCCGCCGATGGCGCATTTCCAGAGCCATGCCTGCCAGCGGTCCTCGGCCAGCGACGGGCGATGGCCCGGGCCGCGCTCGGGAAAAAGCCGCGGTGGGGCGGCCTCGTCGGCGCGCGACTGCACGAAGGCGTCCAGTTCGCGCATGGCATCGCGGATGAATGGCAGGTAGAGCTCGGCATCACCGCGGCTCAGACGGAGGTTGAGCGAGGCGGCGAGTTCGACCAGTTGGACGGCATCGGGCATTGCGAACATGGGGACCCTCTCGGTGCGGATTGCGGTGTGGGGCGCAAAGGTCAGGCGCTCACCTCGATCAGTGCATGGCGCTCAACGCCGTCATACTGATGTCTGGGAAGCTGTTCCGGTAGTGCGGCGCTTCTGCTGCGACCGAGTCCGTGGCCGCCGCCGTACCGCAATCTCTCCACCCAGCCACCACCCGGCGGCGACCCAGACCGCTCGCCCTGACGGGCCGCTGCCACAGGCTGATGCACGCGGACTGGCCCCGCCCGCACTATTCGAGTTCGACGCTGAGCATCGTCCGCTCTATCCCTTGAACTGAGCAGAGCGCCACCTGACCGCGGCCGGTACCCCTTCGGTCCTTGCGATCTCGCGAAACTGAGTGCCAAGTTCGGTTGCGGTCGCGTAAAGCGGACCGACGACATCGAGCCCGCTATAGAGCGCGGTGCGAAATCCGGCTGCATCAGCGACGCGGTTGACCGCGCGCTTCGTCGCATAGAGCGCCTCCGGCGAGATCAGCGACAGGCGCTTCGCGTAGGCAAGGCTCGCCGTGCGCAACTCGGCGAGCGGCACGATGCGATTGATCATGCCGATGTCGAGCGCGGTCTGCGCGTCGATCTGATCGCCGAAATAGAGGAGTTCGCGCGCCCTCTTGTAGCCAATGATCATCGGCATCACGATGGCCGGGCCGACCGCTGAAAATCGCACTTCCGGTTCGCCGAAGGTCGCGTTGTCGGCGGCGATCGTCAGGTCGCACAGCATGACGAGCTCGCACCCGCCGCCGAGCACATGGCCTTGCACCGACGCGATCACCGGCTTCGTCATCAGCCACGGCGCCATCTCGAATGCGAGCTGCGGTTGCAGATGCGCATGCGCCTTCGTCGGATCGCTGCGCCAATCGTCGGCGTCAGGGCCCTTGGCGCCGATGTCGTATCCGGCGCAGAAGCTGCGCCCCTCGGCGCGCAACAGTACGACGCTCGTCGCGGGATCGGCATCGGCGCGCTCGAAGGCCTCGGTCAGCGCGTGCTGCAGCTCGTGGCTGATCGCGTTGAGCTTGTCCGGCCGATTAAGGGTAACGATGCCGACTTTATCGTCAACGTCGTAAAGGACTAACGGGTCTGCCAAGGTCACCTCCTTCGCCAGCGTTTCGCATCTATCGGCCGATCGCACCCGACCCTTCCAGGATGCCGCTGACCACGACAAGGCCGACATTGCAGATGACCGCGGCTTGTGCTCCTCGCCTCCGCCGCCGCGACAACGCATCAAGAATGCGCTCATCGCCCAAGTAAAGCACCACGACGTCCTGCGCCTCGGGCAGCGTCGGCTTCTCTGACGCACCGACGACGGCGTCAAATCCAGCTTGAACGGCCCGTCTGGCCGCATGGTTGCCCTACCTCTCGTCAAACCGGTTCTCACGCAGCGTAGTCCCTTCAGATTTACGACGAAACCGGCCGCGGCAGACCTCGGGTGGCGGCTCCGGGATTTCTCATGCTGGGTGGGCGGCGCCGGCGGCTACGGGGCGGGTTGCTGTCGGTCGGCATCGGCATCCTGTTGGGGTTCGAGAGACCATGTCGTGGTCGGCGGTCTTATACGCGAGAGCCCTCGTCATCGCTTCTTACCTATTCTACAGGGCGGTACGGTAGATGCCTCCCGATATCTTCAGCCAACCGGCACGACCAATGCCGTGTCCTTGCGGCGGATATCGTCTGGCCAGCGCGCGGGGCGGCGCGCGTCGCGATCGAGCGTGCCGTATCGCGATGTCAGCGGCGAGGCAGACACTTCCCAGTGCTCCTGAAACCAGGTCACAACGTCACCGGTGGTCGAATCGACATAGTATGGCTGAACGGCTCGCGCACGGGCCAACAGTGGGTGCTCGCGAAGCGGCCGACCATGCCTATGCAGCCATCGGCGGAACCCGCAGGTGCCAATCATGCGCGGCCTGATAGGCATGGCCGATCCGCAGCGCCATCGGTTCGGCATAGGCTCGGCAAACGATCTGCAGCGAGGTGGGCAATCCGCTCGCAGTGAAACCATTCGGCACCGCCGCCGCACACAGGTCGAGAAAATTGACCCAGCGCGTGAACACTGCGGGTGTCGTGTTCTGATCGATGGAACCACCGGCGGGGCGGGTGTCACCGCGGTCGGCGTCAGCAGCGCGTCGACACCTTCTATGGTGGCAGTGAACGAAGCCTTCATCCGCTCGCGCTCGGCCAACGCGACCAGGTAGTCCCGCGACGAAATCGATCGCTCCGGCGCGCACGCGCGGCCGTACATCCTGGTCCAGTTTCTGAGCGTTGTCGTCAACCAATTCCGCCAGCACGGCATAAGCTTCGGCCGACATGATGCGTCCATTGATCGCACCCAGTTCGGTGAAGCGCGCTGGCAACGCGACATCGACAATTTCCGCCCCCAGTCCGGCAAGTGCGTCAACCGAGCGGTCGTATGCCGCCAGCACCTCGGCATCGATCCCGTCGCGTTCATGCACAGGCAGCCGTGCCAGGCGCAGTCCTTTCACTCCGCGGCGCAGCTCCGACATCGGGTCGACATCGTGCACGCCCAGAGTATGCCGGTCGCACCGGTCCTCGCCCTGGAGCACCGCCAGAAGCAGAGCCGCATCCTCGATGTCGCGCGTGATCGGCCCGGGCGTGTCCAGCGTCGGGCTGAGAGGCAGGACGCCGAACGTGCTGATCCGGCCGATCGTGGTCTTCAGCCCAGTAATGCCGTTCCAGGCGGCCGGGATACGCACCGATCCACCTGTGTCGGTGCCGATCGCCCAGGGTGCCATCCGCGCTGCGACCGCAACTCCGGAGCCGGATGACGAGCCGCCGGGCGCACGGTGCGTGCCATCGTCCCAGGGGTTCCACGGCGTCCCCAGATGTTGGTTGGTGCCCCAGCCGCCATAGGCGAACTCCACCGTGTGGGTCTTGCCCAGGTTGATCATGCCGGCAGCCATCAGCTTGCGCATGAGTGTTGCGGTGCGTGGCGCAATGCGGTGATGCCAGGCAGCCGAGCCGCCCATCGCGACCTCGCCCTTGATCTCCACCAGGTCTTTGACCGCGATCGGAATGCCGTGCAAAGGGCCGACCGCATGGCCGGCGCGGATTGCCTTGTCCGCACCTTCGGCCGCCAGGCGCGCGCGGGTGGCGTTAACGGAGACGAAAGCGTGCAGCCTGGGTTCCAATCGCTCGATACGTGCAAGGTATTCGTCCACAAGGTCGACCGGCGACAGGCGGCGCGCGGCAATTTCCGCGGCCAGTTCATGGACAGGACGAAAGGCGGAGGTCATGGCACGCTCCCTGCAATATTGCCGTGCCGATCATGCGGCACGCCGGTGGCCGAGCACAGGGTATCCGTAGCCGGTTGATTCGCGAATGCGGTTCCTGCAAATCCGGCACCATGCCAGCAACGTCCGCCGACCTCTTCGCGATGTTCGACCGCCTGGGCATTGAGCACAGCACGGTTGAGCATCCGCCGTTCTTCACGGTGGAGCAGGGAAGGTCCTGGCACGACAAGATCCCCGGTCTACACGGCAAGAACCTGTTCATAAAGGACCGGAAGGGAGGCATCTGGCTGGTCGTCATGCCTGCCGACAAGCGTGCAGACCTTGGGCGCTCTCGAGAAAGTGTTGGGTGCTCCTCGGTTCTCGTTCGCCCGGCCGGAGTTGCTGCAGGAGGTCCTGGGGCGACGCCAGGGTCAGTGACGCCGTTCGGGCTGATAAATGACACACAGCGTCGAGTTACCGTGATCCTGGATGAAGAGATGCTCGACAGCGAGTGGGTGAACTTCCATCCGCTGCACAACGCCGCCTCGACCACGCTGCGCTCTGTCCGACCTGCTGCGGTTCATCCGCGCTCTCGGTTACGAGCCGAACATTGTGCGACTGCCGGCAGCGCTGGCGGACCC
>CAWCDM010000140.1:0-16197 GCA_963794185.1 uncultured Alphaproteobacteria bacterium
CGTGAAGGACAGCAGCGGCGATTTCGCCTCGTTCCTGGCATTCCGTGCCGCCGCCCTGGACGCTGCGGCCCTGGTCGGCGCCGAGGTGCTGCTCGCGCGCGCTATGGCGGCGGGTGGTCAGGGGACGATCTGCGGCATGGCGAACCTGGTGCCTGCGCTGATTCGCCGGCTGCTCGACGGTGCCGCGCAGGCGGCGATCGAAAAAGCGTGTGCGCCGGTCGACAGCATCCCGATGTTGAAGGCGGTGTTGGCGGCGATCACCGGCGAGGCGATCTGGCGAATGTCGCCGCCGCTGCGCGCGGCGGATGCGGCCGAGGCGCGCGCATCGCGGCGATGCTGGAGCGCTCGAACCGGCAGCCGCCCCTCTCCCGACCTGCCCTCGCCGGAGGCAAGCGCATGAGCGACGCCGACCAGATCCAACGCGCCCGCGACCTCGCGCCGATGCTCGCAGAGGCCGATGACGAGATCGAGCGGCGGCGCGAACTGCCCGAGCAGGTGGTCGCGACGCTGATCAAGGGCGGCTTCTTCCGCATGCTGCAGCCGCGCTTCCTCGGCGGCGCCGAACTGCGGCCGGTGATCTTCACGCAGGTGACCGAGGCGCTGGCGCGGACCAACGCGTCCGTCGCATGGTGCGTCGGTCAGAACAACGGCTGCTCGATGTCGGCGGCCTATCTGGATCCCGAGGTCGCGCGCGAAATCTTCGGCCCACCGACGGGGATTCTGGCCTGGGGGCCGCCGGGCGCTCCGTTCGAGGCGCAGCCGGTCGATGGCGGCTATCGCATCAGCGGCAGGTGGCGCTTCGCCAGCGGCTGCCACCATGCAAGCTGGCTCGGCGCGCATATGCCGGTCGCCGGCACCGGCAAGGTGCGCACCATGCTGTTCCCGAAGTCCAGCGTCCAGATGAACGACATCTGGCACACGATCGGCCTGCGCGGCACCGCCAGCAACGAATACGTGGTGAAGGACCTGTTCGTGCCGCAGCGCTACACGATGGCGCGCGACACGCCGGCCGAGCGGCGGGAGCAGGGGCTGCTGTATCGTTTCACCAGCAACCAGCTGTATTCCTGCGGCTTCGCCGGCGTGGGCCTGGGCATTGCGCGCGGCACGATCGACGATTTCCTGAACCTGCCGGCCAACAAGGTGTCGCGCGGCGCGTCGCGTCCGATGCGCGAGAACAACGTCGTGCAGTCGCAGCTGGCGCAATGCGAGGCGCGCTGGCGTTCGGCGCGCGCCTTCCTGCACACCACGTGGGAGCAGGCGTGGAGCACGTCGAGTCCACCGGCGCGCAGACCGGCGAGGACCGGGCGATGATCCGGCTGGCCTCGACCTGGGCGATCCAGCAGTCGCGCGAGATCGTCAATACGCTGTATCATGCCGCCGGATCGATGGCGGTGTTCGAGGAGCAGCCGTTCGAGCAGCGTCTGCGCGATATCCATACCGTCGCGCAGCAGTCGCAGGGGCGGCAGCTTCACTACGAGTCGGTCGGCCAGATCCTGTTCGGCATGGAGCCGGAAAACCAGTTCTGATGGAGGAACAACATGCCTGCGATGTCACTCAATCACTACACGATCCTGGCGCGCGATCTGGAGGCGACGAAGAACTTCTACACCGATGTCGTCGGCCTGTCGGTCGGTGATCGCCCGCCGCTCGCGTTCCCCGGCTATTGGCTGTATTGCGGCGGCGTGCCGACGGTGCACCTGATCGGCCGCCGCGCCGATGACCCGGTGATCGCCGATGCGCCCGGCGATCCGGCGAAGACCGGGCGGCTGGATCACATCGCGTTCTCCTGCGAGGGGCTGCCGGGCATGAAGGCGAACCTGGAAGGCCACGGCATCAAGTTCGACGAACGCGTGCTGCCGCGGCTGAACATGACGCAGCTGTTCTACTACGATCCGGACGGCATCGCGGTGGAATGCAACTTCGCGGCGCACGAGACGCCGGCGCAGTAGACGCGACACCCTCTCACCGACCCTCTCCCGCGCTGCGGGGGAGGGGGTATTGCAAGGTTCCCCCGCGAAGCGGGAGAGCGAATCACCTTGCCCCTCTCCCGCGAAGCGGGGGAGGGTTAGAGAGGGGTGCTCGTGCTACTCTGCCGCCATTCGCCCTTCCGCCGGACAATCCTTGATGGACGTGCGCCAGTGGATGCGGTCCTCGTGCGGCGGATAGTCGCCGGCCGCATGGTGATATGAACAGCGGTTGTCCCAGATCACCACATCCCCGACCCGCCATCTGTGCCGGTATTCGCCGTCCGGCTGGATCATGTAGCTGGTCAGTTCGTCGATCACGGCGTCGCTCTCCGGCCGTCCATGCCCTCGATGCGCAGGATCTTGCCGGGATCGAAGTAAAGCGACTTGCGCCCGGTCTCCGGATGCGTGCGGACAATCGGATGGAACACCGGCTTCCAGTCGCGGTCCTCCTCATTCAGCAACTCTTGTTTCTTCCTGCGCCCGCCATAGGTGAAGGCGCCCATCCGTCCTCGAGACGCTGCTTCAGCCGCTCCGGCATCGCCGCATAGGCCGCATAGCCATTGGCGAACAGCGTGTCGCCGCCGGTGCTGGGGATCGCCAGCGCATAGAGCTGCGTCGCCTTGAACGGCTCCGCATCATACGCACCATCGGTATGCCAGCCCTCGGCGCCACGCCGATAGATCGCCTGGTTCAGGGTGCCGTCGGCATCGAACTTGTTGATGCCGAGCAGCGTGATCTCGGGAACCTCGGGATGCCGCGTGCTCTTGGACGGATGCGGCACCACCGGACCGAAGCGGCGGCTGTAGTGAAGAAACTGCTCGAGCGTCAGGTCCTGCTCGCGCACCACCATGACGTTGTGGTCGAGCCACGCCTGATAGATCGGCGCGAACCCCGCATCGTCGAGCGTCCTCACGTCAACGCCGGTCACCTCGACGCCGATCTGCGGTCCCATGCGACGAATTTGCAGCATCGATCTTTCCTCCTGTCGCGAACACGGTAGTGACGGGCCCAAACACGGTCAAATTGGCAGCGTCGCACGCCCGGTCCTATACTGCCGGGAAGTCGGCATCGGGAGCAGATCGTGCATCTCTTCAAGCAGCATGCGGTCACGGACATTGCGGAAGCCACGGCGGCGATCCCGGTGATCGACTATGGTCCGTATTTCGCCGGCGAGCCGGGCGCGCTGGAACGCCTGACGGACGATGTGCGGTATGCCTGCGAGAACATCGGGTTCTTCTACGCTCTGAACCATGGCGTGCCGCAAGAGGTCATCGACCGCGGTTTCGCCGCGTCGCGGCGGTTCCATGCGCTGCCGCTGGAGGAGAAACTGAAGCTGCGGCTGAACGAAAACAATATCGGCTACATGCCGATGAACGCCTCGGTGCAGGGTGCGTCGCAGGTGCATAAGGCGACCAAGCCCAACCAGAACGAGAGCTTCTTCATCAGCCACGATCGCGGGCCGGAACATCCCGACGTTGTGGCGGGGCTACCCCTGCGGGGGCGCAACCAGTGGCCGGAAAGCTTGCCGGATCTGCACGCGGACATGATGGAGTATTTCCGCGCACTCGGTGCGATGTGCGACCGCATGTTGCCGCTGTTCGCGGTGGCACTCGGCATGCCCGCGGGTTGCTTCGCGCCATATTTCGCAAATGAGTGCCACGCCAACCTGCGCTTCCTGCACTACCCGCCGCAGCAGGACATGAGCGAGAACACCTTCGGCACCGCGCCGCACACCGACAACAGCTTCATGACCGCGCTCGCGCGCACCGACGTGCCGGGACTGGCGATCCGTCTGCCAACCGGGGAATGGTTCCCGCCGCCGGTGATTCCCGGCACGTTCCTGATCAACCTGGGCAACATCATGCGGCGCTGGTCGAACGACCGGTTCCTGTCGACGCCGCATGGCGTAATCAACGAATCCGGCACCGACCGCTATTCGATCGCGTATTTCCATAGCCCGAACCCGGCCTCGGTGATCGAATGCCTCCCAAGCTGCGTGTCCGCCGACAATCCGCCGCGCTACCCGCCGGCACTGTATCGCGACCTGGTGCTGGCGTTCTATCGGGCGAACTACTTCCACCAGAAGGGCCACAAATCCGAGGCCGCCGTGCTTGCCGGTGCGGCCGACTGATCGAGGGGAAAACGACACGATGAAAGCCTACGAAGCGATTGCGCAGTCCCTGATTGCCGAGGGCGTGACGGACTTCTTCGGCCTGATGGGCGACGGCAACATGTGGCTGTGGGGGGCGCTGTGCCGCAATCCCTCGGTGAAACCTTACAATGCGCGTCACGAGTTGATGGCCGTGTCGATGGCCGACGGATACACCCGCGCCACCGGCAAGATCGGCGTCGCGATGGTCACCTGCGGGCCTGGCCTGACGCAATGCGGCACCTCGCTCATCGCGGCCTATCGCGGCAAGACGCCGCTCGTGCTGATCGCCGGTGAAATCGAGGCCGGCGCCAAGAACAAGACCCAGACGATGGACCAGCGGCGGTTCGCCGAAGCGAGCAGCGCGCGCTTCTTCACCATCACCACGCTTGACAACATGGCCGAGGAAATTGCCGAGGCGTTCTACGCCGCGCGCACCGGTCGCGGGCCTGTCGTGCTGAACCTGCCGATGGGCCTGCAGGAAGAAACCTTCGACTGGGACTACGAATATCGCCCATCGACCGAATTTCTGCCGCCTCGCGTGGAGACGCCCAGCCCCGACCTGCTGGCGCCGGTCATCGAGAAGCTGATCGCCGCGGAACGCCCGGTCATCATCGCGGGCCGTGGCGCGCGGGCAGCGAATGCGAAGGACGAGATCGTGAAGCTGGCCGACCGCGTCGGCGCGCTGCTTGCAACCTCGCTGCAGGGCAAAGGGTATTTTGCGGGTCATAAGTGGGACGTCGGCATCGCCGGCGCGTTCGCATCGGCTCCGTCGGAGCAATTGCTGGCCGACGCGGACTTCGTGCTGGGTGTTGGCGCGGAGCTCGGCTATTACACCACCGAAGGCGGACTGCTGTTTCCCTCGGCCGAGGTTGCACGCATAGACATCAAGCCGATGCCCGAGGAGATCGGCGTCATCCCGGGCCTGTATGTACAGGGTGATGGACGCAAGGCGGTGGCCGCGATCAATGAGGCACTGGAAGCGCGTCAGGTTCGCAAGGAAGGTTTCCGAACCGCGGCGACCATGGAGGTGCTCGACGCGCCGCCGCACCGGTTCGATACGCCGAAGGATGGCCTCGATCCTCGCACCCTCGCCTGGAACCTGGGAGCCGCGCTGCCGAAAGGGGCGCTGCTGACCTGCGGCGCCGGTCATTTCTTCTCCTGGGTCGCGATGTATTCGCCGCTGCCGGAAGGCGTGGAAATCCAGTACTGGTACGGCTTCGGCGCGGTGGGCCAGGGGATCGGCGTGGCGATCGGCACTGGCGCCGGCAATCCTGGCCGCCAGCACATCGCAGTCGAGGGCGATGGCAGCCTGATGTTCAACCTCCAGGAGCTGGAAACGATCGTCCGCCACAAGATGCAAATGGTGCTGGTGGTGTGGAACGATGCCGGTTACGGCGCAGAGGTGCACAAGCTGGTGGCGAAAGGCTTCGATGAAAAGCTGGCGCAGTGGGAGTCGCCGGATTTCGTGGCTTTGGCGAAGGCATTTGGAGGCGACGGCGTGTTGCTGAAGGACGCTTCTGAACTTGGTGGCGCGATCGCCGCCGGGCTGCGGAAGGGCGGCCTCTATTTAATCGATGCGCGCGTCTCGCCGACCACGCCGACCGATCCGTACGCGAAGGTGCATTTCGGCATCGAGAGCCACGCCCCGCTGCTGCGCCCCGCGGCGTAGCGGATGCACTTCGAGGGCGAGTTCCGCGTCCCCGGCAGGGCGGAGGATGTGATCCATCGCTTCGCCGACGTGCCACGCATGGCGCGCTGCATGCCTGGCGCGATGCTGGAAGCCCAGTCGGAAGATGGCTCATGGCCGGGCGCAATGGTGGTCGCATTTGGTCCCAAGCGAATCAACTTCAAGGGCCGGGTGACCTGCGAGTTCGATTTCGCAGCCAGGACCGGCACGCTTCAAGGCCGCGGCACGGCAGACATGCGGGCGGCACGGATCGGCGTTAAGGTCGCCTTCGCATTGCGTGACGATCCGGCAGCGGCGACGCCGACGACCATCGTTGCGATCACGTCGGACGCGGAACTGGGGGGCGTACTGGCGGACTTTGCCCGCACCGGCGGGATCGCCGTGGCGAACGTCATCATGCAGGACTTCGCCCGCCGCGCGGCGGAGGAATTCTCCAGCGACACGCCAGCGCCCCAGCATGCAGCGGCGCAACTGTCGGCGCATCGCGTGCTGTGGCAGGTCATCAAGACGAAGCTGGCGCAATTCGCGCGCTGGCTCGGCATCGCAACGGCGTCATGAACTGCCAACCGCCTGGGCCCCCGCTTTCACGGGGCTGACTAAAAAAGAGGGCAGCCACGCCAATTTATAATAAAAATTACTTTATTACCACGCCACTTTGTCATCCCCGCGAAAGCGGGGACCCAGGCGCAAACAATGGAGGAAACACTGGCCCACGCGATGAACGCGGACTACGTGGTGATCGGAGCCGGCTCGGCCGGCTGCGTCATTGCCAGCCGCCTGAGCGAAACCGGCGCGCGCGTAACGCTGCTTGAAGCGGGTCCGCGCGACTGGCATCCGATGATCCACATCCCGGCCGGCGTGCTGAAGCTCCTGCATCATCCGGTGGTCAACTGGAACTACAGTGCGGATCCCGGACCCGGCACCGCGGGCCGCGCCATCCATTGGCCGCGTGGCAAGGTTCTCGGCGGATCGAGTTCGATCAACGGCATGCTGTATGTCCGCGGCAATCCTGCCGACTTCGATGGTTGGGCGCAGATGGGTTGTCGCGGCTGGTCCTTCGACGATGTGTTGCCGCATTTCCGCAAGTCCGAGGACTATTCGCCCGGCGATGCAGAATTTCGCGGCAAGGGCGGCCCGCTCCGCGTCGAGGACTACCGCACTATCCTGCCGCTCACGCATCGCTTCGTCGAAGCCGCGCAGCAGGCGGGTTTCGCGTTCAGTCCCGATTTGAACGGCAGGACGCAGGAGGGCGTCGGCTACTCGCAGATGACGCGCAACGGCCGCTTCCGCGGCTCGACGGCGCAGACGTTTCTGGCACAGGCAAAGCGGCGTCACAATCTGCGGATCGAGACCGACGCAATGGCAACGCGCCTGCTGCTGGAAGGGAAACGCTGCGTCGGCGTCGCCTTTCGCAAGCGCGGGCAGGCTGTGGAGGTCTTTGCGGCGCGCGAGGTGATACTGTGCGGCGGGGCGGTGAACTCCCCGCATCTGCTGCAGATTTCCGGCATCGGGCCGGCCGGGCATCTTCAGTCAATCGGTGTGCAGGTGGCGCACGACCTGTCGGGTGTCGGCGCCAATCTGCAGGACCACTACGTCGCGCGCGTTTCGCATCGGGCGAAGAATGCCGTGTCGATCAATCAGCTCGCCCACGGCATCCGCCTGGCAGCCGAGGCGTTTCGTTTCGTGGCGACTGGCCGCGGTGCGCTGACGTTCGGGGTGACCAGCGCCCAGGTGTTCTGCCGCTCCCGCGAAGGGTTGGCGAGCCCTGACCTGCAGCTTCTGTTCACGCCCGCCAGCTACGATGCCGCCCGGTTTGGCCAATTGGAACGTAAGCCGGGGATGACCGTCGCGGTGTGTCCCGTGCGGCCGGACAGCCGCGGCACGATCATGGCACGTTCGGCTGATCCGTTTGCCGCACCGGTCATCACGCCGAACTATCTGTCGGATCCAAACGACCAGCGCGTACTGAACGCGGGCCTGCGGTTCACGCGCCAGATCTTTGCCGCGCCGGCAATCGCCCAGCACAGCGTCGAGGAAACCCTGCCCGGTGCGGCTGTCGTCTCCGATGACGATTTTGCGGATTACGCGCGCCGTTACGGCACCACGATCTTCCATCCGGTCGGCACCTGCCGCATGGGCGAAGGTCCCGGCGCGGTCGTCGATCCGCGTCTGCGTGTGCATGGGATGGACGGCCTGCGCATAATCGATGCATCCGTGATGCCGACCCTGACGACCGGCAACACAAATGCCCCGACGATCATGATCGCCGAGAAGGGTGCGGCGATGATCCGCGAGGACGCTTCCGCCTGACACTGCTTCTCACGGCAGACGCAGCGCCATTTCGCCCTTGAAGGCGTGGATCAGCCGCCGCCGCTGAAAGCGCCAGCCGCCCGGCTGCTTGACCAGCACGTCGTCGTACGTGCCGCAGACTGAAGGGAAGGGGCCGTTCGCGCCTTCGACCATCACCAGGTAGTTCGAGCGGGCCGTGGCGTGCGCGCCGTCGCAGTCGATGATGCTGTTCATCACGTAGTGCACGCGACGCGGCTGCGACGGCACCGACTGCTGGAGCCACGCTGCGATGTCCGCCGGACCTTTCGCGGTGCGATATGGCGCGATCCATTCGCCGTCCTCGGCGAACAGCGCCGCCAGTTCGGCGAAGCGCCCCTCGTCCATGCAGAAGCAATAGCGGTGCAGCACTTCGCGGATCGCGTCCTTGTCCTCGAGCAGCGTCGTCATGGCGCGGTCCGTGCGGCGCGCGCCTGCAGCATCAGCCGCTTCATACGCGAGACCACGGCGGGCAACCCGTCGATGATCGCCTGGCCGACAAGGAAGTGGCCGATGTTGAGCTCCACCACCTCGGGCAGCGCGGCGACGGGACCGACATTGTCGAATGTCAGGCCGTGACCGGCGTGACATTCCAGGCCAAGCGACGACGTCAGCGCGGCGGCTTCGCGCAGACGATCGAGTTCGCCCGGCTTGCCCTCGGCGTAGCTGCCGGTGTGCAACTCCACCACCGCGGCGCCGATATCGGCGGCAGCATGCAGTTGCACAGGGACCGGATCGATGAACAGCGAAACCCTGATGCCGGCGGCGGTCAGCATCGCGACGACGGGACGCAGCGCGTCGATGTTGCCGGCGACGTCCAGACCGCCTTCGGTGGTGACCTCCTCGCGCTTTTCCGGCACCAGGCAGCTTGCGTGCGGACGCACCTGACAGGCGATCGCCGTCATCTCCGCGGTTGCCGCCATCTCCAGGTTCAGCGGCTTGCCGATCGCGGCGCGGATCCGACGCACGTCGTCGTCGCGGATGTGCCGACGGTCCTCGCGCAGATGGATGGTGATGCCATCGGCGCCGGCGGCAATCGCGGCCAACGCGGCATCCAGCGGATCCGGATGCACGCCGCCGCGAGCATTGCGCACGGTGGCGACGTGGTCGACGTTCACGCCGAGACGAAGCGGTGTCATGCCGTGTTCCTTTGGGCGGTCGCGCGGCGTTGCGCGAGCGTCGCAGCGAGTTCGATGGCGGCGATCAGGCTGGACGGATCGGCGACGCCCTTGCCGGCGATATCGTACGCCGTGCCGTGGTCGGGCGAGGTGCGCACGATCGGCAGGCCAAGCGTGACGTTCACCCCATGGTCCATGTCGAGCGTCTTCAGCGGGATCAGCGCCTGGTCATGGTACATGCAGATCGCCACATCGTAGCGCGCGCGCGCATTCGCGGTGAACATCGTGTCGGGCGGCCATGGACCGGAGACGTCGATGCCGGCCGCACGCAACGTCGCCATGGCGGGGGCGATGATCGTGGTCTCTTCGTCGCCGAGCGCGCCCTGTTCGCCCGCATGCGGGTTCAGTCCCGCGACGGCGAGACGCGGCTGCGCGATGCCGAAGTCGCGTTGCAGTGCGGCGGCGGTCGTGCGTGCGGCAGCGACGATGGCATCGGTGGTCAGCATGGCGATCGAATTGCGCAGCGAGGCATGCACGGTGACCGGAACGACGCGCAGCGCGGGGCTTGCCAGCATCATGATCTGCCTGCCGTGCGCGCCGGTCAGCTCGGCGAGGAATTCGGTATGGCCGGGATAGGCGAAACCGGCGTCGTACAATGCGGCCTTGTTGATCGGGTTGGTCACCATGCCGCCCGCGGCGCCGCGCAATGCGAGCGAAGCTGCACGCTCGATCGAAGCGATCACCGCTTTGGCGTTGGCTGTGTCGGGATGGCCGGGCCGCGGCGCGTTCGCCAGCCTGACCGGCAGCACGGGGAGAGCGGTTGCGAAGACCGCGCTCGCCTCATCCGGCAACGCAACGGTCGCGATCGGCACGTCGAGCGACAAGTGCGTGCCAGCGCGGCGAGCCGTTCCGGATCGTCGAGTGTGACGAAGCATGGGCCGCTGCGATGCAGTGCCAGCCAGGCACGCAGCGTGAGTTCGCCGCCGATGCCGGCAGGATCGCCCATGGTCAGGGCGAGCGGTCTCATGCACCCCCTCCCCGCCCTCCCCCGCTTCGCGGGAGAGGGAGACTTTTCCCCCTCCCCCGCGAAGCGGGGGAGGGCGGGGAGGGGGGTGCAACGGCACATGCCGCTAGATATGCAACGCGCGGCCCGCAACCGCCAGCGCCGCCTCCTTCACTGCCTCGTTCAAACTCGGATGCGCGTGACAGGTCCGCGCCACATCCTCGGCCGAAGCGCCGAACTCCATCGCGGTGGTGAGTTCGGCAATCAAAGTGCCCGCATCCGGCCCGATGATGTGCGCGCCGAGTATGCGATCCGTCGTCTTGTCGGCGAGGATCTTCACGAACCCATCCGTATCGCCCATGGCGCGGGCGCGGGCATTGGCGGTGAACGGAAACTTGCCGCCATTGTAGGCCACACCGGCAGCCTTCAGTTCCTCCTCGGTCTGGCCGACCGCGGCGACCTCCGGCCAAGTGTAGACCACGCCCGGGATGGCGCCGTAGTTCACGTGCCCCGCCTGGCCGGCCAGACGTTCGGCGAGCGCGACACCTTCCTCCTCCGCCTTGTGCGCCAGCATCGGACCGGCGATGGCATCGCCGATCGCGTAGATGCCGGGGACGTTGGTCGCATAGTGTTCGTCGGTCTTCACCCGGCCCCGCTCGTCGCGTTCCACACCCGCATCGGCCAGCCCGACGCCGTCCGTATAAGGCCGACGCCCGATCGACAGCAGCACGACGTCGGCCTTCAGTTCCTCCGCGTCGCCGCCCTTCGCCGGCTCGATGGTCAACGTGACGCCGTCATTGCCCTTGCGCGCGCCGGTCACCTTCATGCCGAGCCGGAATTTGATGCCCTGGCGGGTCAGGATGCGCTCGAACGCCTTGGCGATCTCGCCGTCCATTGTTGGGACGATGCGATTGAGGAATTCGACCACCGTCACCTGCGCGCCGAGACGGCGCCAAACGCTGCCGAGCTCCAGGCCGATATAGCCGCCGCCGATCACCACCAGATGGCCTGGCACCTTGTCGAGTTCGAGCCCGCCGGTGGAGGTGACGATCTGCTTCTCGTCCACGTCCACGCCGGCCAGCGGAACGCTTTCGCTGCCGGTGGCGATGACGATGTGCTTCGTGTCGTAGGTGGTGCCGTCGACATCGACCTTGCCGGGGCCGGCGATGCGGCCGGTGCCCTTGAGCCAGGTCACCTTGTTCTTGCGGAACAGGAACTCGACGCCCTTCACGTTGGCGGAGACGACCTCGCCTTTGCGTGCCTGCATGCGTGCGAGATCGAGCTTTACGCCGTCGATCAGCACGCCGTGATCCTTCAACGCATGTGCGGTGTGATGGAACTCCTCGGATGACTGCAGCAGGGCCTTGGAGGGGATGCAGCCGATGTTCAGGCAGGTTCCGCCCAGCGTCGCGCGCTTCTCCACGCAGGCGACCTTCATGCCGAGCTGCGCGGCACGAATGGCGCAGACGTATCCGCCGGGACCGGAGCCGATGATGATGACATCGAAGGAGTCAGACATGATCGGGGCTTCCATCGTCGCGGTTATGCATATGGGTTTGTGACCTTGGTCCAGTCGAACTCCCATACGGATCGCTGATGAACCGCAGGATCGCCCCCCCTGTCGAAGCCCGTGCTTGGACGACCATCTGACTTGCGCACGACGAGAGACGTCAAGGGCGGTAAACCATTCTGTGGGCAATAGCGTTGCATTGGGTGCAGCATGTAGCCGACACCTCGGGCTATGCCACCCACTCTTCGCGCAATCTCCCCATAGGTCAGTTTGCGTCGGGACGTGGCCGCCTCAACAAGGATGCCCCATGTCGCAGCAAGTCTGGCTCCGTCGACAGTGGCCATTCTGCCTCTCCTGGTATCATCGTGTCGCTCCTTATGCCGATCATACTTCCAGCAGCAGCCGGCGCGGATCCTCCACGCCTTCCTTCACGCGCACCAGGAACGACACCGCCTCGCTGCCATCGACGATGCGGTGATCGTAGCTCAGCGCGAGATACATCATCGGTCTGATCTCAACCTTGCCGCCGATCGCCATCGGCCTGTCCTGGATCTTGTGCATTCCCAGAATCCCCGACTGCGGCGGGTTGAGGATCGGCGTCGACATCAGCGAGCCGTAGACGCCGCCATTGGTGATGCTGAACGTGCCGCCGGTCAGCTCGTCCAGCTTCAGTGCGCCGTCGCGCGCGCGGCGGCCGAAATCGGCGATGGTGCGCTCGATGTCGGCGAAGCTCATGGCATCGGCGTCGCGGATCACCGGCACCACCAGCCCGGCCGATCCGCCCACCGCAATGCCCATATGGACAAAATTCTTGTAGACGATGTCGTCGCCGTCGATCTCGCCGTTCACCGCGGGGAATTCCTTCAGCGCGGCAACGCACGCCTTGACGAAGAACGACATGAAGCCGAGCCGCGCGCCGTCGTGCTTCTTCTCGAACGCCTCGCGGTACTCGCGGCGCAGCGCCATCACCGCCGACATGTCCACCTCGTTGAAGGTGGTCAGCATCGCCGCGGTGTTCTGTGCCTCTTTCAGCCGCGCCGCGATCGTGCGCCGCAGCCGCGTCATGCGCACCCGTTCCTCGCGCGGCTCCTCCACGCGCGGCGGCCTCGCAGCAGGGACCGGCGCGGCCGGGGCAGGGCGATCGAGGAACGCCAGCACGTCGCCCTTGGTGATGCGGCCGTCCTTGCCGCTTCCCGACCCGATCTGCACGGGCGACAGTTGCCGCTCCTCGATCAGCTTGGCCGCGGCCGGCATCACCTGCACTTGGGTCTGCATCGGGGCCTGCGGCTGCACCGGCGGGCTGGCGGGACGCGTGACGGGGCCCAGCGGTCGAGGCGGCGGATGCACGCCGGCCGGCGGGTTGGCGGCGGCGCGCGACTGCGGTGGCTGTGCCGCCTTGGCAGGGGCCGATGCGCCGGCCTCCAGCGTGGCCAGCAGCGCGCCGACCGGCACCTCACTGCCCTCGGCCGCGACGATCGAACTCAGCACACCTGCGGCCGGGGCGGTGACCTCCACCGTGACCTTGTCGGTCTCCAGTTCCACCAGCGGTTCGTCGGCGGCCACCGCGTCGCCCTCGTGCTTCATCCATCGTCCAACGGTGGCGGACGTGACGCTTTCGCCCAGCGTAGGCACGTTGATTTCGGTCGCCATGCGCGCTTCTCCTCAGCCGATGCCGAGCGCTGCGGCGACCAATGTCGCTTGCTCACGCGTGTGGACGCGCGCCTGGCCGGTCGCCGGGCTCGCCGCTGCCTCGCGTCCGACATAGGCGGGCCGCATCACCTTGCTGTCCAGCCGGCCCAGCACCTTTTCCAATCGCCGGTCGATGAAGCTCCAGGCGCCCATGTTCTCCGGCTCCTCCTGGCACCACACCACGTCGGCGTTGTGGTACGGGCCAAGCACCCGGCCTAGCGTGTTCTCCGGGAAGGGATACAATTGCTCCAGACGGATGATCGCCACCTCCGTCTCCTCGTGCGCCCGCCGCTCCGCCAGCAGGTCGTAGTAGACCTTGCCGCTGCAGATCACCACGCGGCGCACCTTCTCCGGCGGCGCGATCGCATCGATTTCCGGAATGACGAACTGGAACCGGCTGTCGCTCAGGTCGGCGAGCGACGACACCGCAAGCTTGTGCCGCAGCAGCGACTTGGGCGTGAAGATCACCGCCGGCTTGCGGAAGTTGCGGTGCAATTGCCGGCGCAGGATATGAAAATAGCTGGCCGGCGTGGTCGGGTTGCACACGCTCATGTTGCGTTCGGCGCAGAGCTGCAGGTAGCGCTCGATGCGCGCCGAGGAGTGTTCGGGTCCCTGACCCTCGTAGCCGTGCGGCAGCAGCAGCGTCACGCCCGACATGCGCAGCCACTTGGTCTCGCCCGAGGCGATGAACTGGTCGATGATCGGCTGCGCCCCGTTGGCGAAGTCGCCGAACTGCGCCTCCCACAGCACCAGCGTGCGCGGTTCGGCGAGCGAGTAGCCGTATTCGAAGCCCAGCACGCCGGCCTCCGACAGCAGCGAGTTGTAGATCTCGATCTTCGCCTGGTCAGGCTCGATGTTGTTCAGCGGGATGTATTCGTTCTGGTTGGTCTGGTCGATCAGCACCGCATGGCGCTGGCTGAACGTGCCCCGCTGGGTGTCCTCGCCGGACAGGCGGATCCGGCTGCCCTCCAGCAGCAGCGAGCCGAACGCCAGCGCCTCGCCGGTGGCCCAGTCGATGCCGCCGCCGCCCTCCAGCATTGCCCGCTTGGCTTCAAGCTGGCGGGCGATGCGGGGATGCACCTCGAACCCGGCTGGCACGCGCGACAGCGCTTGGCCGATCTGCCTCAGCGTGGCGTCCGGGACGGCGGTGGCCTCCTCCTGCCGCTCGAACTCGATGTCCGCCGGATGGAACCCGGACCAGTGGCCCTCGAGCCAGTCAGCCTTGTTCGGCCTGTAGGCCTTGGCCGCCTCGTTCGCCGCCTCCATGGCCGCCTGGAATTCGTCCCACGTCGCCTGCGCCTCCGCCGCGGGCACGACGCCCTCGGCTGCCAGCCGTTCGGCGTACAGCGTGCGTGTGGTCTTCTTGCCGGCGATCGCGCGGTACATCTCCGGCTGGGTGAATGCCGGCTCGTCGGTCTCGTTATGGCCGTGGCGGCGGTAACAGACGATGTCCAGCACGAAATCGGTGGCGAAGCGCATGCGGAATTCGGCCGCCATGCGTGCGCAGAACATCACCGCCTCGGGATCGTCGCCGTTGACGTGCAGGATCGGCGCCTGGATCGATTTTGCGACGTCGGTGCAATAAAGCCCGGAATAGGCGTGCGCCGGCACGGTGGTGAAGCCGATCTGGTTGTTGACGATCACATGGATGGTGCCGCCGGTGCGGTAGCCGATGAGCTGGCTCATTGCCAGCGTCTCGTACACCAGACCCTGGCCGGCGAACGCCGCGTCGCCGTGCATCAGGATCGCCATCACCGAGCTGCGTCGCTGCGTGTCGCCCGCGGTGTCCTGCCGCGCGCGCACCTTGCCCACCACGACGGGGTTCACCGCCTCCAGGTGCGACGGATTGGGCTGCAGCGAGATGTGCACGCTGCGTCCGGCGATGTCCACGTCAGTCGAGGTGCCGAGATGGTACTTCACGTCGCCCGACCCCTGCACATCGTCCGGCTTGAAGCTTTCGCCGCCGAATTCGGAGAACACCGCGGTGAACGGCTTCTGCACGATGTTGACCAGCGTGTTGAGCCGGCCGCGGTGCGGCATGCCGATGGCGATCTCGTTGACGCCTTGCGCGGCCACCGTCTCGATCACCGTGTGCAGCGCCGGGATGGTGACCTCGCCGCCTTCCAGCCCGAACCGCTTGGTGGTGACGTAGCGCTTCTGGCAGAACACCTCGAAGCCTTCGGCCTCGGTGAGCTGCTGGAGGATGCGGCGCTTCTCCTGCGGACCGAATGCGGCGTGCCACGGCGCGCCTTCCACGCGGCGCTGGATCCAGGATTTCTGGTCGGGGTCCTGGATGTGCATGAACTCGACGCCGATCGGGCCGCAATAGGTGTCGCGCAGAATCCGCATGATCTCGCGCAGCGTGGCGGTCTCGCGGCCGAGCACGTTGTCGATGAAGATCGGCTTGTCCAGGTCGGCGTCGGTGAAACCGTAGGAGCGCGGGTCCAGCTCGGAATGCGGCGCGGGAATGGTCAGGCCGAGCGGATCGAGCCGCGCCTCGAGGTGGCCGCGCACCCGGTAGGAGCGGATCAGCATCAGGGCACGCAAGGAGGCGATCGTTGCGGCGCGGACCTGCTCGCTGGACATCGGCGCGGGGCGGGTGCCCGGGGCGGCGGCGGGACGCGGCGCCTCCTCCGCTCCGGTGTCGGATGATGCGGCGCCCACGAAGCGCCGGTGGCGTCCTCCAGCACCGCGCGGGCGTCGTCGTTCAACGCGCTGAACAGCTCGGCGAAGGTCGGATCGACGG
>CAWCDM010000141.1:0-66669 GCA_963794185.1 uncultured Alphaproteobacteria bacterium
GCTAGTGCTCCGAGTCGCTCATATTGACGGATACAGCCTCTTTAGTTTCACGCGCGCATCGGCCGTGGTGAATTGCCAGTCGGCTTTGGCGTGCTTGTTGTTCCGCTGAGCCTCCCAGGCGGCAACTTCTTCGGTGAGCATCGCCTTGTCGGGAATGCGCCGATCGAGGCACTGCGTTGACAGCACGCTCAGTTCGATCTCCGCCATGTTGAGCCAGCTTCCGTGTTTGGGTGTGTAATGCCATTCGAACCGCTCGACCAGGCGACGCGCCTCCTCGGCGGGAAAGGCCTCATAAAGTGACGCGGGTTTGTGGGTATTTAGATTATCCTGGACCAGGGCGATCCTCGGCGCGTTCGGAAACCACTTGTCGGACACTGCCTTGAGCAGGTGCGCGTAATCCACGGCTGTATGGCGATCGGTCACCTCGACGTGCCGCCAACCCTCCAGAGGCGCAAACAGCATGAACAGATTCGCCGTGCCGTTGCGCTCATATTCGTAATCATGCCGTACCGGACGACCCGGCTTCGCCGGCATCGGCACACGCGTTTCGGCGACCAGCTGCTTCGAGGTCTCGTCCAGGCAAACGACAGGGCATTCGGGGTCGCGTGGCCGGTGGTACACGTCCAGCACATCTTCCATATTAGCGACGAAGGCAGCGCTTGACTCCGGCGGAATGACATACTGCTTTTTCAGATGTGGTTTCAGATCGTTTTTTTAGCGTGCGCCCGATCGTGTTATCGCTGGCGCGCTCAACGATGTTCAGTTCCACCACTTTGTCTTCCAGCAGCCGCAAGGACCACTTCGCCCGCCCTTTCGGCGGTGGCGAACACATCAGGGCGATCAGTTTTGCCTCGGCCGTGCCATCGAAGATTCGCCGCCGCGCCGAGTTCGGGGAATGTTTGCGGGCAAGCACCCCCTCGAACCCCTCCTCGACCAGCCGCTGGCGCGTGCGGAACACGGTTGCCTCGCTGGTATCCAGGGCTTTCACGATGCGGCTGTCACTCCAGCCCTCACCTGCCTCGGAAACGTCGGCCTTCAGCAGGATCCGAGCCTTCAGCACCTGAGCGGCGGGATGCTTGCCCTTGCTGATCAGCGCTTCAAGCGTCTCTCGCTCCTCCATGCTCAACCGGACGATGTATTTCTTGACCGCGACTTCCGACATGTTCCGATTCCCGGTAACGTTGAATACCGTTGCCAGAGAGTCACAGAACCCCTTCGGAATCAAGGACGCTGAGCACTAGGGCGATAAATCTCGCTTCGACCGCTCCATCGAAGATGCGCTTGCGTGCCGAGTTCGGGGAATGCTTCCGTGTCAGCACGGCGTCGAAGTCCTCCTCGACCAGAACCTGGCGCGTCGGGAAGACGGTCGAGAAGCTCGTGTCGAGTGCGCCCACGATCCGCCTGTCGCTCCAGCCCACTCCCGCTTCCGAAGCATCGGCCTCAAGCAGGATCCCGGCCCTGAGAACGTGAGCGGCCGGGTGCCTACCCTCTCTGATCAGGGCTTCCAGCGTTCCGCGCTCTTCAACGCTCAGCCTGACAAATAATCATCAATGATCGCTTTCCGACGAATGTAAGCGTGACGATCCGGCGTAAAGAGCGCTGCGAACAGCCGGCAGCATCTGCTGTGTGGCCGCTTCACCTGCTGCGATGCATTCCGCGGCGCGATCAAAATCGAGCGGCCCTATTTGGCCGGCACGGAGGCAAATCATCACGTCCGGCGGGTTCTCGGCAAGCCGCAGCTGGCCGATACGGTCTTGGATGATATTGAGCGAACGCGTGAGGACACCGAAAGCGCTGGTGCCGGCATTATCCCGCGAGAAGTAACCGTGAAGCAGACCACGCCCGTGCGAGCCGAGGTCGAGACGATCTTCCGCATTGTCGTCCGCAGCGTTCGGCGCGACATGGGTGCTCACGTCGACGCCAATAACCAGTGTGGCGCCAAGCGCCCGGCACAGTGAGATTGGCACGGGATTGGCAAGCGCGCCATCGACCAGCCGCCGGCCATCGATCTCAACGGGCGGGAATATCCCCGGCACGGCATAGGACGCGCGTAGCGCATCGATCACGCTTCCACGCTGTATCCATATTTCCTCACCAGTCATCAGGTCGGTCGCGACGCAGGCAAAACTCCGCGGCAGCTTCTCGATCGTCGCACCCAGGAGTGACGGGCGCAGGGCCCGCGCGATCCGTCGCCCTGCGATGATGCCGCCACCGGAATGGAAGTCGAAGAGACGACCAAGGCGAACTCTGTTGAGGCGGCGTGCCCATTCCTCAAGACGCGAGAGGCCGCCAACCACATGGTACGCGCCTGCGACAGCTCCAATGGATGTACCGCAAACAATATCCGGGATGATGCCAGCGTGTTCGAGGGTCCGAAGCACGCCAATATGCGCCCATCCGCGCGCGGCGCCGCTACCCAACGCTATTCCCACTGTGCAGCGAAGCGGCAACTTGCCCATCGTCATCCGACGTTCCTAGGATGCATGAATAATGCGGTTCAACCCGGCCGTCCACCTTGATTTGGATCATTTCGGCTCGCCTCCAGCAAGGGCTGGCGATCCAATCCATGGCAACGCGAACCCGTTGCACGATACTCTATGCAGCGACCAGCTGAGCGCGCCGGGATAGCTCGGCGGCTCCCTATTGCTTCGCCCGAAGGTGCGACCCATCACCGCGAGCCGTAGAGCATGATCCATCCGCGCCACATCGCCATTTCAGCTGGACAACCGGCGCGCAATGCGCGCCGACAACATGATTGGGTCACTGGCCGTGGCGCGCGCTCGGCGTGGTGATTAGCACCGACTGCCGCCCCGTCGTAGCCGGGCTAGCGATCATAAAGGATGTGCAGCACGACGAACCAGGGGTAGCGGGCGTCGAGCACCACGTTCCCGGAGGCGGCCAGCTGCCCATCTATCGTAACCGGCACGTGCTTCATCGTCACAGCATGGTTGACATTCCCGCCGATGACGCTGATCTGTTCCTTCCCGAGAGAGACGACTATATCGCAGTGCGCTGCGAAACGGCGGACTGGCAACTTCTCATAGGTCAGCGGCCGCTTGCTACTGCGCCAGAAACAGATCAGGTCGCCGGGAACGGGTGAATAGGCGTCCATGCGCTCGGCGACGACCGCCCAGCCCGACGTGCGGCCTAGTTTCATGTCCTTCGCGATGTTGATATAGACGGAATGCGAGGGCGCGTAAGGGAACCGCGCACCGGCACCCGCGGTTCGCATGACGTAGCTGATGAAGGCAGCCGACCAGGCGTGATAGCCGTCACGGCTGTCCGCAATTTCCTGGCCGCTCTCATCGTGCATGCCGGTCCACGTGGACTCGCGGCGATTGGCGTCCTGGCCCAGCCACCAGTACTCCCCGATGCGCTCCCAAGCCCCCGGAGAGCGGTTGGGGTTGTCGCTCGCCTCTGGATCGGTGCCGGTACCCGGCGGATCGTCATACACAAGCTGGCCAAACAGGCGCCATTCCTGCTTCGCGATCGCAACCGCCTCCGCACGGCTGAACCGCTCGTAGGACAAGCGCGCAAACGGCGGGGAGTGCCCCGACTGAGCGATGAACTGCTCGGGTCTTGGCTCCGCGCCCACTTCCTCAATCACCGCGGGTTGGGCCGGTGCACAGGCCTCCACGGTGAGCGCCAGAGCGCAGAATGCGGGAATTGATGCACGCACACGAAGCTGCATGAGGATCCCTAAACGGTGCATCCAGGCGACGAGACTGCGGCCGGAATTGACTGATAGGTTTCATCTGCCGCAGCGTGTATAAGACGCAACTCCATAGTGCTGCCAGACAGAGTTGCCGCCGTTGAGTGCCGCCAAAATCCTTGCTGCCGCGACAGGTTCCGTTGCCCACGCAGTCTCCACTTCCATCTCCGGCGCTGCTCTCGGGGTGGTAATGGCGACTGGGGACCGTGCCGTGGAGGTACTTGGTCTGGCGCAGCGCGAGCCCGATCCCGCGCCGCTGTATCGCGGCACGTGGTTTGACCTCGCATCCCTCACCAAGGTCCTGTTCACGACGCCCACACTCCTGCAACTCGTGGTGCAGGAGCGGTCGGCGCTGGACGACAAACTGGTCGTGGCCATTCCGGATCTGCGGCAATACGATCCCCAGGCGGCGGAGCGCCAACTGACGTTCCGTCAATGCCTCAGCCACCAGACGCATCTGCCTGCAGTCGAGCCGCTCTACACGTATGGCTTGGAGCCGGCGACGTTGCGCGCCTTCATTCTTCAGCATGCCTGGCGGCATGGCCCGCCGGTCTATTCCGATATCAATTTCATGCTGTTGGGAATTGCCATCGAGCGGATGACTGGATGCCTGCTCAACGAGCTGCAGCCGCCTCCGGGACTGGCGTGGCGACCGGCGCCGGCGGAGACTGCGGCGACTGAACGCTGTGCCTGGCGTGGCCGCATCATGCGCGGCGAGGTGCACGACGAGAACGCCTTCGCGCTCGGTGGTGCCGCTGGCCACGCCGGGTTGTTCGGCACGATTGACGGCGTCCTCGATGCCGCGCAGCGACTGCTACAGGCCGTCGAGCCGTGGTGCGCCCAGTTGCGGACGCGGCAATCGGCGACTCGGTGCCTGGGCTGGGAAGCGGGACACGAAGGATGGTCCGGCGGCAACGCCTGCTCAGAAGAGACCATAGGTCATACCGGCTTCACTGGCACCGGCGTTTGGATTGATTTCCGACGTGGGCTGTCTTGGGCGCTGCTGACCAATCGCGTGCATCCGACCCGCCACCGGGACACCGGTATCGACGCCTTGCGCCGCAGCGTAGGCGACCTGATCGTCGCTGCGGCCCCGTGACAGGTTCCCGGTGGAGCGGCTGCGCTGTGACTATCGCCCTGCTGCTTGGCGCCTCTACTGTAAGCATCGCGGCCTCGGTCGATGATCTGATCCGCGCCTATCCGGATGCCCTGGCGAGCTACGACGGGTCCAACCTGATTTGGCGCGACGGCACTCGAATGCCCGTGGGAGACGGACAGCCTGACAAGAGCATGGAGGAGCAACTGCGGAATGGCTCCATCCTCGATCAGTTGAGGCTGGCATACCCTGCGAACGCGCCGCTGCTGCCGGCACCGCACGAGGATCCAGGCCGTGTGCGGAACAGAGCGTTCTTCGACAAAATGTACGGTGACTGCAATTCAACGCAGGCGGCGCCGGAACTTGTGTATGTGGTATGGCTGCCGAACACTTGGGGGCACGCCGTCAGCATCACGTCGGTCAACGGTGTCGATCGGCAGCTGGCCGCGGTTTCGCGCGAACTGGATGAGTTGCCCGCGGCGGACAAGAGGTACCTGTACCCGGTGGGCGGAACCTATGCATGCCGTTCCGTGGCCGACACCGGGCAAACGAGTATGCATGCCTGGGGTGCGGCGATCGATATCAACCCAGCCTTCTCGGACTACTGGCTGTGGCGCCGACCTGCCGGTATGGTTCCCCCTTATGTGAACCGCATCCCCTCAGAAGTCGTAGCCGTCTTCGAACGGCATGGCTTCATCTGGGGCGGTCGGTGGGCGCACTTCGACACAATGCACTTCGAATACCGGCCCGAGCTGCTGTTTTCGCCGCAGCCCAAACGTCGCCCATAAGACCAAACGTCCTGTGCTCCATTGGCGAGGGTAGGCAACCCCTGGCCGCAATTATATAACAGCTACTACAATGCCATCCGTCTACAAGTCGGACATGAGACATGGCTGCTGCAGTTAACCCTCACGGTCCTGTTCCCCACCAGAGGCAGAACCCGCCTACTGCACGCTTATCCTTCGACGGTGAGCATCGTCGTGGAGACAGAGCGCTATGGGTCAGCAGACCTCCGTCACTTTGTGACGAAGTACCAGAGCGCCAACGGCGAAATTCCTTCCATGGCCCTGCGACGTGCTGCTGACCGATGAATTTGATGCAGCAACTTCCGGTTTTGCCATAGTCAGCGCGCTGTCCTCACCTTAGACTCGTGGGTTTGGGGCGGCTCCGGTATTCCGCTGCCAACCCGGAATCGATACGCACTGAAAGGGCGGCGCCTGTTTGATTGAGAAGGTCGCCGTTACCTCGCTTGATGGAGATACTCGAGACTGCATTCAGGATCTCCCCGACGATCCGATCCGGTCCTGTCCGACTAAGTCAAGGCTTGGCGTTTCCACATCCAGATGCGCCAAGCTGACTTCACCGTCAGTCATGTAGTGATTGACACGTCCGATCGGCAGATCCTGGCCAGATTTATGTGAAGTGACGTCTCTGATCACCCCACTTAGTTGCAACTCAGACACAATATAATCGCGTTCTGTGTTCGTATCGGAATCGGTGGCGTGGGTGACCTGGAAGGTGAGTTTCGTCAAGGAGAAGCCGGTATCTCTGGTGCCGGCTCCTATCCATAGGGCATCGTCGCCGTTCGGTGGCCGGTCGGTGTTCTGCCAGAAAGCGGCTGTTCCCACTGTATCCTCGGCGTGTGAAATGGCCAACGCCCAGAACCGTACATGGTCGCGCTTGCGTGGGCTGTTGCCGATCGATTTCTGGAAACCGATGTCCTGCCCGCGCCCGAAGAGATAGAGCGTACTGAACGGGGCGGTCGGATAGGGCGAGTTGAAAACGAATGCGCGGATCATACGCCATGAGCTTGCCAGACCCAACCGATCAGCCTCGGTCCAGCCAGCGGTCGCAAAGGCGGCGCGAAGCTGTTGCAGCGTGCCGACGAGCGCGAGATTGACGGGGTCGCCCGGTAAACCGTCGCCCGTGGTCGTAAAGCTGGGCACATGTTTACGCTGAAGGACCTTGAGGCCCATGCGCACGGCATTCGGGAGCACAAGATATGCCGCAATACCATAGGTGACGCCCAAAGCCAGAATCCATGGCAGCGTGTTGTCGGCAACCCTGAAAACCACAAAGACAATCAACCAGACACTTGCGACGCCCAGCGCGATGATCAGCAAGCGCTGCAAAAAGCGCTTCAGGAGTTCTCAATGCCCAGCGCCCCAGCCTGACGCATGAAGATCTGCCGTCACGCGCCGCCGCAGCTTCCGGCGCAATTGCTCGGTCTTCGCCTCGGTCGGGACGGCGGTCGCGACGAGATCAATGATGGATTGGTGTCTTGCCTGCGCAGCCACCAGGCGAGGCCGGTCGTGCATCAACTCGAACTCGGACTCCGCTTCTTGCGGCAGCTTCGTGATCGCCATATCGGTATACCCGTACAGTGAAGGTTCGCGGAGGACGCGCCGGCGGATCGACATAGAGGCGACGATGTTGATCAGCTTAGCAGCCAAGCCGTGGTCGCGCGAGCGCTTGAAGGTGCAGACATCGTTCAGGTTGGCGTTGAGCTCGTCCAACGCGAGGCATCAGGCCGAGTCCCCAAGCTTGGCGCGAACCGCTACACTGCCCCCATCAAAACCGGAGGAAAACCATGGCCAAGCACGTCTTCGTCGTCTTCACCAACCCGGTGGAAGGCAAGGAAGCCACCTACAATGACTGGTATGACAACCGCCATTTGCCCGACGTGCTGGACGTGCCCGGCTTCGTCTCCGCCCAGCGCTTCCGCCTCAGCGACACCCAGCGTGCCGCCGGCCCCTTCCCCTGGCGCTACCTGGCCCTCTACGAGATCGAGACCGACGACTTGAAACAAACCCTCGCCACACTCGGCGCCCGCTCCGGCACCTCGGCCATGGTTATCAGCGACTCGCTCGCCGAACAACGCCTCGCCTGGGTGTTCGACCCTGTCACCCCTGTGGTGACAAAGAAGTCCTGATCGCAACGCCGGTGATGGGCCTCGCATCAGCGAGGCGATACTGCCGAACCCACGACGAAGTCCGCAACTACCTCCGCTGCCGAACTCGCATATGGCAACGCGTTTCCACCTCGACCAGGCGCTTTCACCACACGCGCCGAACGGCTATCGCGCTCGGCATCTTGGAAGCCGCTTGAACGGCAGGCCCCACAGCCCGCGCCCCAGTCGATGCAAAGGCCCGAAAGCTGACAGAATCACCTGCCGCCCAGGCATGATCGCCGCTCGCGATCCGCATCCTGGGAGGCCCCCTGCAGAAAACGATTGATTCTGTCTGAAGGCAGATTGCCTTGCTGTGTTTCCTGTCGGGCTCGCTCCTGGGAAGTGGCCTCCGACATTCGAATCCGAGCACCCATCATCGCGCTCTACCGATCACGCGGCAGGCGTATGGTGAACTCGGTATACTCACCGACCAAACTGTCGACCGTGATGGTGCCGCCGTGCTGCTGTGTGACGATGTCGTAGCTGATCGACAGGCCGAGGCCTGTGCCATCGCCGGTCGGCTTGGTGGTGAAGAACGGTTGAAACAACTTTTCCTTGATCTCGCCCGGGATGCCGATGCCGTTGTCTCGCACGCGGATCTCGACAGCGTCGCCGCGATCACGGGTTGTGACCTTGAGTGTGGCCGCGAAGCCTGGAGCGGCCTCGTTTCGGGCACGTTTGTTCGCAGCGTAGAAACCGTTGCTGAACAGGTTCAGAAATACCCGCGTCACGTCCTGCGGCACCAGTTCGATGGGGGCGATGGCCTCGCCGAAATCGCGCTGCAGCGTGATATTGAAGCTCTGATCCTGGGCGCGGGCGCCATGATACGCGAGGTTCAGCGCCTCCTCGACAAGCGTGTTGAGGTCGACGCTTCGGCGCTCACCGGACCCGCCGCGCGAATGTTCCAGCATGCTCCTGACGATGCCGTCAGCGCGCCGCCCGTGCTCGGTGATCTTTTCCAGATTGCTCGTGAGCATACCGACGACTTCGTCGATATCGGCGCGCCTGTCGTCGTCCAGTGCTTCCAGCGCCGGTGCGGCAGTCTCTTTCAGTTCAGCCAGAAGCTCAACCGACAGGATGGCAAAGTTGTTGACGAAGTTGAGCGGGTTCTTGATCTCGTGCGCGATGCCGGCGGTGAGCTGACCCAGCGAAGCCATCTTTTCGGCCTGGATCAGATTGGCCTGGGCGGCCTTCAGCTCGCGATAGGCGGCATCGATCGTTCGGCTCGCCGCCTCGGCTGCGTCGCGCGCCGCGCTTATCGCAGCCTCGTTCCGCTTGCGCTCGGTGATGTCGGCATAGATCATCACAAAGCCGCCACTCGGCACGGGGTTGTGGCGAACCTCGATCACCCGACCGTCCGGCCGCGTGCGCTCATACGAATAGTGGCGGCCGGCATTCTCCCTAAGTCGGCGAAGCTGGGCTTCCGGGTCGGCCGCCTCGCCGAACTCGCCCCGCTCGGTGAGATAGCGGATATATTCGGCGAAGGTTCGCCGCTCGGCGAGGTCGCCATCGGGTACGTCGAGGATTTCCTGAAACTTCCGATTCCACGCCACCAGACGCGGCGTTTCGTCGAACATGGCCACGCCGTCAGCCATGTTCTCGAAGGTGGCGCGCAGCTCCGCCTGGCGTTGAGCGAGTTCGTCGGTGCGCGCACGCAGTTGGTGAAGCAGCCTGGCATTCTCCATCGCAATCACAGCCTGCGCGGCAAAGTTTTCCAACAGCGTGATCTGCTTGTCAGAGAACGCCCGCACCTCCTGACGGTAAATCGCAATGATGCCGAGCACAGCCGCCTCCTTGAGAAGCGGTACCAGGAGGACAGTGCGTGCTCCGCCGAGGTCTACTGCTGCGCGGTCACTGGCGTCACCAGCCAGATAAGACGAATCGGTCATCAGATCCAGGATATGAAGTGAGCGCTTTGTTTCCAGAATCCGCGCCGCTCGTCCACCAGACGCCCCCATCGGTTGATTTTGCGCCCTGTAGTCGGCAAAAACGGCCGGCACGCCACGCGTTGCGACGGTAAGAAGGCGATGCCCGTCATAGGTGTGCAAGCCGCCGAACGCGGCTCCGCACAGCCGCATCGCCTTTTCGAGCACCGCATCGAACACTGGCGTGAGGTTGCCGGGCGAGGCGTTGATCACCTGAAGCACCTCGGCGGTCGCGGTCTGCTGTTCCAGCGCCTCGCGCTGCTCGGTGATAAGCCGTGCATTTTCGATCGCTATCACCGCCTGGTCGGCGAAGGTGGTGACCAGCTCGACCTGCCGGTCGGTGAACGGCTCCGCCATGCTCCTGGCCAGGCCGAAAACCCCGATCAACTCCCCGTCGCGCAACAGCGGAACACCCAGCATCGAGCGGACATCGCCGATCTGGGCCTGGTCTTTGGGTCCGTAGTAAGGATCGTGCAGCGCATCGACGATCTGGACGGCCCGTTGTTCCTGCATCGTCCGACCGACGAGGGTTTCGGGGCCGGCAGCGATTGGTGCGTTGCGTTCCAGCTCTTCGTATTCGCGCAGGTTATTGTGGCCGATCTCGAAATGACACCTGCCGTCCCGATATCGGTAGAGGCTCGCCCGTTCCGCCCGACAAAGATTGACAGCACTGGCAACAACTGTTTGCAACACGGTGTTCAGGTCGAATGCCGAGCGGCTGATGACCTTGAGCACGTCGCTGGTCGCAGTCTGGTATTCAAGTGACTCCTGCAGATCGCTGGTGCGCTGACGGAGATCGTCGAACAGCCGCGCGTTCTCGATTGCGATCACGGCCTGGTCGGCGAATGTGCTCACGAGCTCGACTTGCCGTTCCGTGAACGGTTCAACCCGTCTCCGTGCCAGACCGAAGACCCCGATGAGCGCGCCATCGCGCAGCAGCGGCACACCCAGCATCGTGTGGACGCCGCCCACCCGCGCATCATTTTTCACCTCGTAAAGTGGATCGGTCCAGGCATCGAGGACCTGCACCGTGCGGCCTTGCATCGCTACGCGCCCGACCAGCGTGCCGGTCCCCGGATGGATTATGGCTTCACGCTCGAGGCGTTCGTACTCCGGGAGCATGGACGTTCCCGCGGCCCATCGGTACGCGCCATCCTGGTGCCGGTAGATGACCGCCTGATCCGCGCGGCACAACCGAGTCGCCGTATCGACGGCCGCCTGGAATACCGGATCGAGGTTGAAGCCAGACCGGCTGATGACCTTCAGCACGTCGCTGGTGGCGGTCTGGTATTCGAGCAACTCCTGCAGATCGCCGGTACGTTTCCGCAGTTCGCCGAGCAGACGCGCGTTCTCCATCGCGATCACCGCCTGCGCGGCGAAGTTTTCCACAAGCGCGATCTCTTTCTTCGAGAACGGGCGGACTTCAAGGCGGTACCCGGTGATGAAGCCCAGCACAGCGCCGTCCTTGCGCAGCGGCACGACGAGCATCGTCCGCGTATCGGATTCCTCGATCAACATGCGCGCCATCTCGTCGCCCGGCGGCGGCTTGAGAACCTTCAAATCCGGGATGTGAATCAGGCGTGCACCGTCGAGCAAGGCCCGATGAACGAAAGCAGGGCGATTGGGCTGGCGCAAGAATGCAGCAACAGCTTCGGAGAAGCCATGCGCGGACAAGGCGCGGATATCGCTGCCGTCATAGATCAGCAAGGAACCTGCGGTAGCGCCACAAAGGCCGTGCGCCTTGTCCAGGATCGCCTCGAACACCGGTTCGAGATTGCCGGGCGAGGCGTTGATGATGGCGAGTACTTTGGCGGTCGCGGTCTGCTGCTCCAGCGCCTCGCGCTGCTCGGTCAGCAGCCGCGCGTTCTCCATCGCAATCACCGCCTGCGCGGCGAAGCTTTCCAGCAGTGCGATTGCCCTCTCCGAAAACGGACGGACCTCATAGCGGAACGCGCTGATGCTGCCGAGCAGGCTCCCGTCCTTACGCAAGGGCACCATCAAAAACGTCCGGAGCGTCGTGTCCTCAACGAAACCGCGCGTAACCACATCACTCGGAGAGACTTCGATCGCCCTTAGATCGGGGGTGTGAAACAAACGCTCGCCCCGGATCAAGGCCAGCGAGCCGACGCCACCCCGGTGGGGTGCGTGCAACGACAACGCAAACACATCGGGGAAGCCATGCGTTGCCACCCTGCGGAAATACTCGCCATCGTAGGTCGCCAGGGCGCCGACCGTGGCGCCGCAAAGCGTATGCGCCTTCTCGAGGATTGCCTGGAACACCGGCAGCGGATCGCCCGGATTGCGGTTGATGACGTCCAGCACCTCCGCCAGCGCAGCCTCCCGCGCCAGTGCCGCGTCGCGCTGGGCGCGATATTCGTCGAGCCTTTGCTGCAGCTCCGCGTGGGCGCGCTGGAGATCCGCCACCGCATCGTCGTGGGTGGCGGTCATTGCGTTGCCCCATTGCCGAATGCCGCCACCCGTGCATGCATGGCTGGGTCAGACCGATCCATGACCGGGACGACGCGCATTGTCATTCCAGTGCGACCGAGACGCCGGTGGCACCGCCAAGCAGGCGTCGCAAATGAAAGCTGACCAGCCCGTCGCCGCTGTCCTGTCCCAGCAGTGCGGCGAACGCGGACAACGCGGTCGGGTCACAGACTTCCGCCCTGGCGAACGCATCCAGATAGGCGGCGGTCAACGCGTCGGCATGACGCTCCGCCGTCAGCGGCTCATGCACCAGCAGGGCTTCGCTGCGGCCGCGCAGGATCACGCTGCCGACCGGACGGCCACGGAAATCGGGTATGCGCTCGACGACGCTGCCGCTGACGCAGATACGGGTGCCAAGCTGCTTGTTGGCCGCTTCGAGTCTCGCTGCAATGTTGATGGTGTCGCCGTAGGCGGTGTAGTCGAAGAAATGGCCGCCGCCGAAGCTGCCGACCAGCGCCGAACCGGCGTTGATCCCGATGCGCGTTGCCCCGACCGCCACCTCCTGCGTACGCCAACGCGCGCGAAACGCCTCGGCGTACGAGTCGAGCGCCATGGCGCAGGCGACCGCGCGCGCGGCGTGATCGGGCTGGTCAGTGGGCGCGCCGAACAGCACGTTCAGCGCGTCGCCGATGATCTTCACCACGGTGCCGCCGTGGTCGAACACGATCTCGGTCATGCCGGCGAGATATTCGTTCAATAGCGGCGCGACCATGCCCGGTGAGAGGGCTTCTGCCAGCGTCGTGAAGCCGGTGATATCCGTGAACATCGAGCTGATATCGCGCCGCTGGACGCCGAGGTCGATGTCATCCGTTGACGCGGCGAGGCGTTCCGCCAGGCTGGGCGAGAAGTACCGCGCCAGTTGTGCCCGCGCCCGTTCCGCCTCCTGCTGGCGGCGCTGATAGTTGCGGGTGATCTCCAGGTTGCGCAGGGTCTTGCCGATGGTCGTTTCAAGGTCGGCGAAATCGATCGGCTTGGTCAGAAAATCGAAGGCGCCGCGGTTCATCGCGGTGCGGATATTGGCCATGTCGCCGTAGGCGGAGACGATGACGGTGGCCAGTTTGTCCTCGCGCTCCTGCAGCCGGACCAGCAGTGTCAGCCCATCCATCCTCGGCATGTTGATGTCGGCGACGACCATGTCGATGGCTGGGTCCTCGGCCAGCACCGCCAGCGCACTTACGCCGTCCTCGGCGAAGGCGAAGCTGAATGACCCGTCGCGGATCTGCCGGCGGAAGCGTTGCGAGATCAGCAACGCCAGGTCCGGCTCGTCGTCGACGACCAGAATGCGCGTCGTCATCCGCTGCCCCTGGCTTCCGCGATCACCGCCGTGACGTCCTGCTTCAGTTGCGGAAAATCGACTGGCTTGGTCAGGAACTTGCTCGCCCCCCGCGCAAGCGCCATCGCCACCCGGTCGGCATCGCCGTAGGCCGAGATCATGAACACCGGCAGTTGGGGCCGTCGTGCCTTCACTGCCGGCAACAGGTCGAGCCCGCTCATGCCCGGCATGTTGATGTCCGAGACCAGCAGAATGATCTCCTCGCCGATGCAGCCGTCGAGCTTGCCCAGGGCGGCCTCGCCGGACAACGCGAAATCGAGGGTGTAAAGCCCCTGGCGAACCTCGCGCCTGAATTGCTGGCGGAACAGCATTTCCACGTCCGGCTCGTCGTCGACGACCAGCACCCTGACCGTCATGTCTGGCCTCCATCGCTCGCCGGCATCCTGCGCGGCAGCGTAATGACGAATTCGGTGAATGTGTCGGTCTTGCTGTCCACGTTCAATTGTCCACCGTGCTGTTTGACGACGATATCGTAGCTGAGCGACAGGCCGAGCCCGGTGCCTTCGCCGGCCGGCTTGGTGGTGACGAACGGCTCGAAGATTTTCCCCCGCACCGCCTCGCTGATCCCCGTGCCGTTGTCGCACACGCGGATCTCTACCTGCTCGCCAAGACCGCGCGTGGCGAGCCGCAGCGTCGGCTCGAAGTCCTTGTCTGCGGTCTGGCTGGCACGATTGCGCGCGGCGTAGAAGCCATTGCTGATCAGGTTCAGCATCACGCGGATGAACTCCTGCGGATAGAGATCGACCGAACCTGCCGCCGGATCGAGGTCCTTCTCCAGCGTGATGTTGAACCCCGGGGTCTCCGCCCGTGCGCCGTGGTAGGCGAGGTTCAGTGCCTCCTCGACGGTGGTGTTCAGATCGATCGCGCGTTGTTCGCTGGGCCCGGAGCGCGAGTGCAGCAGCATGTTCTTGACGATGCTGTCGGCACGCCTTCCGTGCTGGGCGATCTTCTCCAGGTTGCCCTTCAGGGTCGCGGTCAGCTCGTCGATCTCGCCACGCAGATGGGCGGCGATGGCGAGCCTGTCCGGTGCCACCGCCTCGCGCAGCTCGTCGAGCAGATCGACGGACAGGTCGGCAAAATTGTTTACGAAGTTTAGCGGGTTCTTGATCTCGTGCGCGATGCCGGCGGTGAGTTGGCCCAGTGAGGCCATCTTCTCCGACTGCACCAGCCGGTCCTGAGCGCGGCGCAGATCGACCAGCGCGGCCTCGGCGGCGGTGCGCGCGCGCCGCGCCTCCTGGAACAGCTCCGCGTTCTCAATTGCGAGCACGGCCTGTCCGGCGAAGGTCTGCAAGAGCGTGGGGATGGTCGGTGCGAAGCCGCCGACGGTGCGCCGGCGGATCACGAGCCCGCCTACCACCTTTTCGTCCCACAGCAGCGGGACGGCAAGCACGGCATGGATTCCGCGCAGCACGATACCGGCGTCGGCGAGCGTCGGATCCTGCTGCACATCCTCGATATGCACCGGTGCACGCAGTACGGCCGCACGGCCGAGATGGGTCTCGCCCAACCTGACCTTGCGATCGCGCAACCACTCGACCCGCTCCGCGCTCATCCCGAAGGTCGCCTTGGGGACGAAGACCTCCTCGGACATATCGAATTCGTAAATCGTGCCTTCGTCGGCCTGAGAGAGCTGCACCGCGCGGCTGATTATGGTGGAAAGAACGGTGTCGAGATCGAGCGAGGAGTTGACCGCACGCAGCACCTCCTCCAGAGCTTGCAGTTCGGTGATCGAACGGGTCAGCGCGGCAGTGCGCTCGCGCAGCGCGCGGAAGTTTGCGACGCTGCCGATCGCGATCACCGCCTGTTCGGCAAAGGTCTGCAACAGCGCGATCTGGCTGTCGGAAAATCCGCCTTCCTGGCTGCCGTTCAGGGCGATTGCGCCGATCGGTTGCTCGTCGCGCAGCAACGGGATCGCGACGATTGCGCTGCCGCCGAGATCGCGGGCCATCTGCGATATGTCGGGGTCGGCGGCCACGTTCGGCACATGGATGACGCGCCGCTCCAGTATCGACCGCCCGGCCACGGTGCCACTGTCCGCAGGACGCGGGAACTGGCGGGCGAACGCGGCGGTCGCCTCCGGGGCCGTTCCGTAGCCTGCCCGGAAGTGCAGGAGCGTGCCGTCGAATTCCCACAGGCCCGCGCGCGACTCGCACAGCTCCGCGGCATGGCGCGTGATCAGGTCGAACACCGGCTGCGTGTCGTCGGGCGAATCCGACATCGCCTTCAGGACATCGATGGTCGCGGACTGCTGCTCGATCCGCTCGCCATATTCACTGTTACGTTGCGCCAGTGCGGCGGTGCGCGCCTGCAATTCGCGGTACGTCTCGGCGCTGCCGATGGCGATCACCGCCTGCTCGGAAAAAGTCCGCAGCAGCGCTATCTGACTGTCGGTGAATGGTCCGGTGCTGTTAACGAGCGTAATCACGCCAATCGGCGATCCCTCTTGCATCAGCGGAACCGATAACTGTGCCCTCATACCGAGCGCTTTAACGACCGAGTCCAGCTCGGGGTCGCCCTGAAGATCCGGAACATGGACAACCTGCCTTTCCAGAATTGCCCGACAGGTAATCGATGCCCTGGTCGGCACCATCGGAAACATCGCTAGATACCTGGCCTTTGCCTCCGGATCGATTGTGACCTCAGACACCGTCCGGAAGTGCACCAGCTTTCCATCGAACTCGAACAGTGCGACGCCGGCCCCGTTACACAATTCGCTGGCCCGCTGTGTGATCAAATCGAATACCGGCTGGGGATCTCCCGGCGAGGCGGACATCGCCTTCAGCACGTCAATTGTCGCGGATTGCTGTTCGATCCGCTCGCCATACTCGCTGTTGCGCTGGGCCAGAGCCGCGGTGCGCGCCTGCAATTCGCGGTACGTCTCGGCGCTGCCGATGGCGATCACCGCCTGCTCGGCAAATGTCTTCAGCAGGTCCACCTGAGTCGTGGAGGACGCGCCTGGCGTTGCTTCGCCCGATCGCGATCGCGCCGACCGGCGCGCCCGCGCGCAGCAGCGGCACCGCAATGATCGAGCGATCCCATGAACCGCCGGTTCTCGCTCTTGCGAAATGCTGCGGGTCCGCCCGCACATCCGGGATCTGTACGGCGGCGCGGGCGAGCATGGCCCGGCCGAACATGCTCGTCCGCGGCGACCGGCCGCGGGAACTGCGCCTCGTAGCTCCGCGCTATGTCGCCGGTCATGCCCGTATGGGCCTGCAGGTGCAGCATATCGCCGTCGACCAGCGCCACCATCGCGCGCTCCGCCTCGCAGAACCTGCGCGCCCGATCCACGATCAGTTCGAACACCGGGCGCGCATCGCCGGGCGAGGCCGACATCACCTTCAGCACGTCGATGGTCGCGGTCTGCTGCTCGATCCGCTCGCCGTATTCGCTGTTGCGCCGGGCCAGTTCGGCGGTGCGCGCGCGCAATTCACCCAGCGCCGTGGCGCTGGCAATGGCGATCACCGCCTGTTCGGCGAAGGCCTCGACAAGTGCGACCTCGGCGGCGTCGAACCCTCCCGTCTCTTTGTGCCCGAGCACGATGCTGCCGAACACACGCCCGTCGCGCAGCAGCGGCACGCCGAGCAGGGACCGCGAGCCGAACCGACGCATAATATCCCGCGAGCTCTCGCCATAGGCACTGTCAGAGTCCAGGTCGCGGACCTGGATGATGCCACGGCTTAGCGTCACGCGCCCGTGTATTGTGTCGGGGTTCGGCGGCCGTGGCCAATTCAGGTCGCTGAGTTGGGCCGTCGCCGAAATCGCCGCCGTCGCGCGCCCGCATATGCAGCAGTGCGCCGTCATATTCGGTCACGCTCGCCCGCGCCGCATTGCACAACTCGCGTGCGCGACGCGCAATGAGGTCAAAGACCGGCTGCGGATCGTCAGGCGAGGCGGAGATCGTCTTCAGTACCTCGATGCTGGCCGCCTGGCGGGCGATCAGCGCGCGGTTCTCGGCGTCGCTTGCGGCGAGCGCCTGTTTGGCGGCCTGAAGCTCGGCCGCGCGCTGGCGCACCTCGGTGATGTCGGACACGGCGCCGACCAGCCGCGTGACCCGTCCAGCGGCATCACGCTCCACCGTGGTCTGATCGCGCAGCCAGCGATATTCGCCGCTGGCCATTCTGGCCCGATAGGTGAACTCCGCACGGTCGGCATTGCCCTTGAGGTAGGCGATCCGCGCGGCGCGGTAACCAGCCTGGTCGTCCTTGTGTATCGCCTCCCAGGAGCGCCGCCGGGTCCAGATGCCGGGCTCGTAGCCGAACAGGTCGAGCAACGCCGGAGAGAAATGAAGCTGATCGCTCCCAGGCAACCACTCATAATAGCCACATAATATGCCACATTGACCGCACGCGCAACGAGTTCGAACATGTTCCCCACTACGCCATCGCCATCTGGTGCCGGCCGTCGCGCTTGGGCCTTCGTTATGGTGGTCATGTTTCCCCCAAGCTGGTCACGGCCGCACTCCGGTCGTCATCGGATCGCGAGCCTAGCCATAGTTCGCCTCCGGTCCAAACATTCCCTGAGGCGCGGCGAGCACAGTGCAATCGGAAAACTCTAATTCCCCTCCAGATCTGTTGTCACGACGAAGCGACAGATGGAGAGGGCCCTGCGTGTCATTGCCGCAAGCAGGTGCGGACTAGTGCCGCCGAGCCACTTTGCGGTGCCCGCACCGCGCCTCGCTGGGCAAATTGGTGCATCGAGACGATTCACGCGGCAGCGCTGTGCGGCCCTGGTTCGTCGCGGCGAACTGGATCGAGAGGAATGACCAAGCCAGGCGATGCCGTGCCGGTCTACTTGGCAGGGCCATCAATTACCGTCGACGTCGACCACCGCCTGGGCGAAGGCCTGCGGAGCCTCCTGAGGCAGATTGTGACCGACGCCCCCGTGACGATGCGGTGCGCGTATTTACCGGAGAATTTCTTGGCGTAGGAGTCACCGTCCGGGTGCGGTGCACCATTGGCGTCACCTTCAAGGGTGATCGTGGGCACGGTGATGACCGGACCTTCGGCAAGCCGTTGCTCCAGATCGTCGTATTGCGGGTCGCCTTCAGCCAGGCTGATCCGCCAGCGGTAGTTGTGGATCACGACGGCGACATGATCCGGGTTGTCGAGGGACGCTGCGGTGCGATCGAACGTGGCATCATCGAAGTCCCAATTTGGCGAAGCAATCTGCCAAATGAGCTTGGCAAAATCGTGTCGGTATTTGTCGTAGCCCGCCCGCCCGTTTTCCGTGGCAAAGTAATACTGGTACCACCATGCCCACTCGGCCCGCGGCGGCAACGGCATCTTGGTGATTTCACAATTCCCGATCAGATAACCACTCACGGAGACCATGGCCTTGCAGCGCACCGGCCAAAGTGCCGCAATGCTGTTGGCCGTCCGCGCGCCCCAATCAAAACCGGCGATCATCGGCTTCTCGATCTTTAGTGCATCCATCAGAGCGATGATGTCGACAGCGACCACCGCCTGCTGACGATTGCGGAATGTTCCACCTGAAAGAAAGCGCGTCGAGCCGTAGCCTCGCAGGTACGGGACGATCACCCGATAGCCTGCCGATGCCAGCAAAGGCGCGACATCGACATAGCTGTGAATATCGTACAGCCAGCCGTGCAGAAGAACGACCGCAGGACCATCGGCCGGGCCCGCTTCGGCGTATCCGACATCCAGGACGCCGGCATCGATCTGCTTGAGCGCGGCGAACGACGTGTTCGTTCCCGGCTTGATCGCGGGCAAATCAGCCGGTCTCGCCTTGCCGGATTATGCAACCGCGGAGCCGATCATGGCGAGCGGGGCGGCAGCAAGCGTCATGGCTGCAGTGCCCAAAAAGCCACGGCGGTGATGGTTGACCTCTTCAGACATCCATCTCTCTCCAATTGGGGAACAGCCTGCCCGTTAGACATGGGCAGGCCAGATCCATGACAGGTCCGCCTTGGACCAGGTTGATGGCGGCATCGATATTGCCGCGTATGGCATTGGGTTACGGACACGTTTGGTGCGCTGCGTCGACCAGGGCCTGGGCAACTTCACGCTCAACACCCGGCAGGCTGACGTTGAGGCGAGCTTGGAGGGAGTAAGCGCCGCCCGTCATCCACAAGTCCACTTCGGCGTCGATGGCCACATCCGCCGGGAGAGTGATCTCCCCCGCAAGAGCGGGCGAGGTCTGCTACGTGGGCCGCCGCTATACCCAGCGCAGGCTGGGCTGACTGCCGAGCAGATGCTGGCCGATCGTCTCGAAATGCGACCGGCGACCCTGCACCTGCTGCGTCACCGTGTTCACGTCGCGGAAGCGCCGCTCGAACGGGTTGCCGTCGAAGATCGCGGTGGAACCCGCCTCGTGGTAGGCGACATCCACCACCTCCTTCGCCTCATGGATCGCATGGGTCGAAGCCTGGCGGATCTGCATGCGGTGTTCGGTCGGCACCTCGCCCGCGACCTGTGTCGCTTCCTGTGCATCGCGCAGCACGGCGATCAGCCAGGTCCGCGCGGCGTTCAGCTTTGCGTCCGCAATCCCGATCGCGGACTGGATCACCGCGCTGTCGCGCAGCGATGTCTGCGTAAGGGCAGGCGTCTTCCCGCTGGCAAGCGCGATGAACGCGTCCAGCGCCGCACGCGCGGTTCCGAGCGCCACCGCGGCGAAACCCGACGCGTAGATCTGCATCGCCGCAAAGTGATAGATCAGGCCAGGCTCGCGGCGTTCCTCTGGCCGGTCGCGCGTCATGGTGTGTGCGTCGTCGACGAACAGGTCGTGGACGCAATACGTGTCGCTGCCGGTGCCGCGCAGTCCCACCACCTGCCAGACATCCTTGATCGTGGCGGCCTCGCGACGCATCAGCATGGTGCGTTCCCATGGCCGGCCATCCGGATGGCGCTCCGGCGTGCCGTCGGCCTCGAAGCACGGGCAATGCGCGCCGAGCCAGGTCGCGTGACGGCTGCCGCTGGCAAACGCCCAGGTGCCGGTAATGCGCCAGCCTCCGTCGGCGCGGATCGCCTTTGCGCCGGGACCCATGCCCCACGCCAGCACGTCGCGTTCACTGCCGAACACCTCGCGCGCAACGTCCGGCGCCAGATAGCCGGCCGACATCGAACATCCGGAGCCCTGGTTCATGCACCAGGCAACCGAGGCGTCGCCGCCGGCGATCGCCTCCACACACTGGATGTAGGTAGCCGGATCCAGTTCGGCGCCGCCCACCGACCGCGGCACGAGCAGTCGGAACATGCCGGCCGCGTGCATTGCATCCAGCACGTCCGGCGGCAGTTCGCGCGCTGCATCGATGCGCGGTGCGGCGGCGGCCAGCAGCGGCGCGAGCTTGCGGGCTCGGGCGATGTAGTCGGTTGCAACGTCGGGCCGCCCGGCCTCTTGCACATTCATCGGATCGTTCCTCTGATCGTTCGTGTTCAAGCGCTATACCCCCTGCCGGCTTGGCGCGCCAAACGGGGTGGATGGAACGGTGGGGTGCTCGGGCGGTATAAGTCCCGGCATGGACGAGCGTGACGCACTGATGGCCGAGATCGAGGCGGACATGCGGGAGACCGCGCGCTGGTCGGGACGTGCCCAGCTTTCCCCGCGCGTGGCGGCCGCGCTTGCCACTGTGCGACGCGAGGCGTTCGTGCCGACACAGTCAGTGGGCGCGGCCTATGCCAACCGGCCGCTGCCGATCGGGCACGGGCAGACGATTTCGCAGCCCTTCGTCGTCGCGCTGATGACGGACCTGCTCGACCTGGAACCAGACGACACTGTGCTGGAGGTTGGCACCGGCTCTGGCTATCAGACGGCGATACTCGCCGAACTGGCAGGCAAGGTATTCTCCATCGAAGTGATCCCGGAACTGGCCAGTAGTGCATCCGCCGCGCTTGCCAGCGAAGGCTATGACAACGTCGTGCTGCGTACCGGCGACGGCGGGTTCGGCTGGCCGGAGCATGCGCCGTTCGACGCGATCATCGTGACCGCTGCCGCGCCAAATATTTTGCCGGCGCTGATCGAGCAGCTTGGTCCGGGCGGCAGGATGGTCGCACCGGTCGGGCCGCGTCACGGCGATCAGGAACTGATGCTGCTGCGCAAGGATGCGGACGGCGTTGTCACGTCCCGGACCATTCTGCCGGTCGCGTTTGTGCCGCTGACGGCGTGGGCCGGCGGCAGGGGGCTGATCAGAACGCCGAGGACGTCAGGGCAATGTCGGCGTCCTTCCACGCGGTCGCGAAGCGCTGCTGCACGGACTGCGCCTCGGCATCCCGCTTCTGCGCCTTCAGCGACTGCGCGAGCCCGCAGAGCGCCCAGCCGTTCTCCGGATTGCGTCGGAGATCCTCGCGATAGACCGCTTCAGCCTCCGCTGGCTTGCCGGCCTGCAACAGCGCCGCGGCCAGCAGATGCCGCACGGGAAAGAACCAGTCGGCCGGTTCGGCGTAGGCGAGCCGGTCCTCCTTGGCGACTGCCTGGGTCAACAGTGCGATCGCCTGGTCGTTGCTGTGCTCCGCATCGGCGATCCGCGCCTGCGCGACGAGGATGGCAACGGCGAACACATCAGGGACGGTATTCAGCCCTGCGCCGTCGTTGGGCGTCGCTGCGGCGGCGAGCTTCTCAAGTTCGGCAAGCGATTGCCTGGCATCGGCAACGCGACCAATGGCCGCCAGCGCAGTCGCTCTGGCGTAGAGGTATCCGCCGGTCAATCCGGTCAGCTTCGCATCAGGCGGAGGCTCGGCGAGAATCTCGTCCCACATGCCGAAGCGCACCATCGCGGCGTAGAGTTCCGACATGTTCCAATCGGCCCCCGGCATGCCGAGCAGCATGTCATCGGGCACCAGTGCGCGTGCCTTGCGTGCCGCGTCGAGCGTTTCCGCCTTGCGGCCCTGCATGACCGTCGAGAATGCGAGGAACTGATAGTTGTGCGCTGTATACATCACATAGTAATCGGGCGGCTTCGTTCGCGCGAAGTAGTCGAGATCCGCCGCTGCGCCCTTGATGTTCGCTTCGGCGGCATCGCCGTAACGTCCGACACGCTGCATGATGTGCGCCGGCATGTGCTCAAGGTGCCCGGCCGCCGGCATCATGCCCCGCAACTGCTCGGCAGCGACCACGGCCCTATCTGGATGCGGTGATGCTTCCACTGCGTGGACAAGATAGTGGTTGGCGCCGGGATGCAGCCGGTCCTTTGCCAGCACCGCCTCCAACCGGGCGACGATCTCCTCGGTGCCCGGTGCGGGCGCGCCGTCCAGCGTCCACAACTTCCATGCATTCACGTTCATCATCGCTTCGGCGGTGAGCGTCTGCACGTCGCTGTCGTTGGGGTATTTCCCGGCGACGTCCTGCATCGCCTGCGCGTAGGCGGTGAGCACCGGCCCCTCGTTCGATGGATCGAGCGGCTGCGCCCCCTGATACCGGCTGGCCAATGCGTGGATCAGTGCCTGCTCGACCGGAGTAGCATGGCCGGCGTTGGCCTGCGCATGCTGCAGGGCCTCCCACGCCACCTTGGCACGCGGCTCTGCCATCATCGGTAGGTTGTAGTTCGGCCCGACAGTGAGCGAGGCGCCCCAGAAGCAGATCGCGCATCGCGGATCGAGTTCGGCGGCCTTGGCGAACGAGCGGGTGGCTTCATCATGGTTGAACGCCCAGATGAACCGCATGCCCTGATCGAAATAGGCCTGCGCGGCGTCCGAACCCGTGCTCGCCTTGCGATGGAAGCTGCCGAGCCCGTCGAACAACTGGGCCCCATCGGCCCATTGTCCCAGCGTCGTCGGCGGCGCAACGGCCGACTGGTCGCCGTACGAACCGAACGTCGGCAGGCAGAGCGCTGTCACCACGCCGCCCAGTCGTGTGGTCCTATTCATGGCGCACCCCCGTCATGGGCGCCGCCCACATCGATGCCGGCCTTCCCCGGGAGAGAGCCGGTCGAACGGCGGCTTCTGACAAAAACCTGCCATGCGGGCTGGCAGCCGGCAAGCGTGATGCGGCCCGTCCGCAGGTGCGTCGATCGTCCCGCGTCGCGTTGACATACCGCGTGGACGCCAACAATACTCTTCAGTATCGGCGTCTGCGCTGGTGCTGCGTTCTTGTCGCGCCCGCGGCGACGCGTGCGGGCCGCCGCCCGAAGCTGGAGGAAGTCCATGAAGCTGATGTGGTTCCACCTGATGCCCTACACGGAACTGCCCGACGATTTCCGCGACAAGAATCCGTCCGTCTGGGTGGACATCCACTCCTCGCTGTTCGATCCGAAGCGCGCCCACCTGATGTACAACGACTTCATGGACGAGCTGGAATACGCCGCACAGTGCGGGTTCGACGCGGTCTGCGTGAACGAGCACCATTCCAACGGCTACGGACTCATGCCCTCGCCCAACCTTGTGGCCTCATCGCTGGCGCGGCGGACGACCGACACGGCGATCTGCGTGATGGGCAACTCGCTGGCGCTGTACAATCCGCCGACGCGCGTTGCCGAAGAGTTCGCGATGATCGACTGCATCTCGGGCGGACGGCTGATTGCCGGTTTCCCGGTCGGCTCGCCGATGGACACATGCTACGCCTATGGCCAGAACCCGTCGCTGCTGCGCGACCGCTATCACGAGGCGCATGACCTCGTGGTGAAGGCGTGGACCGAGCGCGACACGTTCGCCTTCAACGGCCGCTTCAACCAGCAGCGCTACGTGAACATCTGGCCGCGGCCGATCCAGCGTCCGCATCCGCCGATCTGGGTGCCAGGCGGCGGCTCGGTCGAGACCTGGCAGTGGTGCGCCGAGATGGACTACGTCTACTGCTACCTCAGCTATTACGGCTACAAGGTCGGCCGCGCGACGATGGACGGTTTCTGGAACGAGATGTCGCGGCTCGGCAAGGACCACAATCCGTACCGCGCCGGGTTCCTGCAGTTCGTCGGCGTCGGCGAGAGCCGCCAGCACGCGATGGACCTGTACGGCGAGTCGGCGCAATATTTCTACGGCAAGTGCCTGCACATCGATCCGCGCTTCGCCGCACCGCCCGGCTACACCACCGAGGCCACGCAGCGGATGGGGTTGGAAAGCCAGGTCTCCAAGGCCGCGTCGTACAGCGACAAATTCACCAAGCTTGCGCGCGAGATGGACGCGATCGTCGACAACGGCTACGTCATCATCGGCTCGCCGGACGAGGTGGTCGAGCAGTTGCGCGAGGTCGCGACCAACCTGAATGTCGGCCACCTGATGCTGCTGCTGCAGTTCGGCAACATGAGCAAGGACCTCACGCGCTACAACACGAAGCTGTTCGCCGATCAGGTGATGCCGAAGCTCAAGGGTCATTTTCCCGACTGGGAGGATCGCTGGTGGCCGCGGCCGATGGCGGCGGCGCAGCGCGCGGAGGTCCCCGCCTTCCTGCCGAAACTCGCGGCCGAATAAGTGGAGCATGATGTGAGCGAACCCGAGACATTGACCGTCGATGTCAACGGCTTTGCCACCCGTGTCTGGCGCAAGGGCAGCGGACCGAAGCTGGGCTTCCTCGCCGGCTATGGCGGGCTGCCGCGCTGGGTGCCGTTCCTCGACGAACTGGCCAAAAGCCGCACCGTGATCGTGCCGTCGCTGCCGGGCTTTCCCGGGCGGCGATCGAGGACACTCGGTGCTGGACACGCATCTCGACTGGTTGCTTGCGGTGCGCGATCTGCTGGCGAAGGCGGACCTGGATGGTGCGGACATGGCGGGCAGCTCGGTCGGCGCATCGCTGGTCGCGGAGATGGCGGCCTTGTGGCCTGCAAGCGTGCGACGCCTGGCACTGATCGCGCCGTTTGGTTTGTTCGATGAAGCCGACCCGCCGACCGATCCGTGGGCGCAGCGCGGCGATGCGGTGCCCGGCCTGATGTGCGCCGATCCCGAAATCTGGAAGGCGCTGAAGGCAGTGCCCGAAGGCGCCAACTCGATCGAATGGCCGATCGAGCAGACGCGCGCCAACGAGGCTGCGGCGCGCATCTTCTGGCCGCTCGGCAATACCAAGATCGAGAAGCGCCTGAAGCTGATCCAGGCGCCGACGCTGCTGATCTGGGGCGAGCAGGACAAGATCATGCCGCGCAGTTATGCAGACCGTTTCGCCAACGGCATTTCCGGGCGCTCCGACACGAAGGTGATCGCCGGCGCCGGCCATCTGGCGGAGCTCGACAGGCCAGACGAGGTTGCCGCTGCTATTGTCGACTGGACCAACTGAGGAGCCCGGGATGCCGCTCGATCCAGACGCCGAAACACTGATTGGAATGATGCGCGCGGCGAATCGTCCGCCGATGGAGACGCTAACGCCGGATGAGGCCCGCGAGGTTTTCAAGGCGGGACGCGCCGTCACGCAGCCCGATCCGCAGGATGTCGCCGAAGTGCGCGATCTGTCGTGTCCCGGTCCGCACGGGAGCATTCCGCTGCGCGCCTATCGCCCGATCGGTACGGCAGCGGATCAGATGCTGCCTGCGCTGGTGTACTACCACGGTGGCGGCTGGCTGCTCGGTGATCTGGATTCGCACGATGTCGCCTGCCGCCATTACGCCAACGCCGCGCGCTGCCGCGTGGTGTCAGTCGATTATCGCATGGCGCCGGAATATAAATTCCCCGCCGCGGTCGATGACTGTGCGGCGGCGACCGGCTGGGTGATCGCGCAGTCCGATGCGCTGGGGATCGATCGCAAACGCGTGGCGGTGGGCGGCGATTCGGCCGGCGGCAATCTTGCGGCCGTGATGGCGCTGATGGCGCGCGACGGAGACCTGCCGCCGCTGGTGTTCCAGCTCTTGGTATATCCCGCGACCGACATGGGGATGACGCATGGATCCTATCAGCGCGTCACTGACGGTGTGCCGCTGACGGCGAAGACGATGGATTGGTTCATCGATCACTATCTGCACGGCCCCAACGAGCGCAGGGACTGGCGTGCCTCACCGCTGCGCGCGGCTGACCTATCCGGCACGGCGCCCGCCTTGGTGCTGACCGCGAGCTATGATCCGCTGTGCGACGAGGGCGTTGCGTATGCTGAACGGCTGGAGCGGGAAGGTGTGCGCGTGATGCATCTGCACTTCTCCGACCAGCTTCATGGCTTCGTCGGTCAGGGCAGGATCATTCGCGCCGGCGGCATGGCGCTGGACATGATGTCGGCCGCGCTGAAGCGGGCGTTGTGGCCGTGATGGGTATCGCCACGCTCCACCCATCACCGGTCACGCCGAGAGCTTCGCCGCAACCTTGCTCCGCGCACCCACCATCTGCAGTGCTAGATCGGCCATGCGCTCGCACATGTCGTCGAGCGCAAGCCGCCCTTCCGGCCGGTGCCACGTATAGGCCCAGGAGATCATGCCGCCGATCGCCAGCGCAGTGAGGCTCACGTCCTTGATGTCGAACTCGCCGATCTCCACGCCCTCGGCCAACAGCCGCGACAGCACACGGTCGAACTTCTTGCGCAGCGTGTTGATCTGCGCGAGCGCGTCGGGTGCCAGGTTCTTCTCCTCGCGGAAATAGATCGCGATGTTCGCTTGGCGTGACAGCACCACCTGGGTGAAGCCCACGATGGCGCGATACAGCCGCTCGGTCGGCGAACCCGGTCCCGTCGCGGCTCCGGTGACCGCATCGAGCGACAATTCAATGGTCGGCGTGCAGAGTGCTGCAAGCAGATCAGTCTTGCTGCGGAAGTGGGTGTAGATGAACGGCTTGGTGACGCCGAGTTCCGCGGCAATGTCGTCGAGTGTCGTCCCGGTGAAGCCGCGTTCATAGAACAGCTTGACCGCCTCTTCCAGGATACGCTCGCGCTTATAGGCCAGTATCTCCTCGCGCATCGCCCACTGATCCATTGTCCAGCCGAGTATGCTAGCCTTGTCGCGAGGCAATGGAAAGAATCGAACCGAGGAGGAAGCGATGGCGGGACTGCTGGACGGCAAATCGGCACTGGTCACCGGCGGCGGCGGCGGTATCGGCCGGGCGACCTCGCTGGCGTTCGCGCGTGAGGGTGCGCGCGTGGCGGTGGCCGATACGGTGGAGACGACGGCGCAGGAGACCGTGGCGCTGATCAATGCCGCCGGCGGGCAGGCGATGTCGCTGACCGGCGAAGTCACCAGCGCGAGTGCCGTGGAGGCGATGGTGAAGTCGGTGGTCGCCGCCTATGGCAGGGTGGACTGCGCATTCAACAATGCGGGCATCGCGGGGTTCCAGGTGGACGCCGGCGGGAAGAAGACCGCGGACTGGTCGGAGGCTTCGTTCGACCGGATGATCGCGGTCAACCTGAAGGGCGTCTGGCTCTGCATGAAGCACGAGCTGCCGCAGATGGTCGCGCAGGGCGGCGGCGCCATCGTCAACACCGCCTCGATCGCCGGGCTGATCGGCCTGCCGACGTCTTCAGCGTACGTTGCCGCCAAGCACGGCGTGGTCGGCCTGACCAAGACCGCGGCGCTCGAATATGCCGGCGACGGGATCCGGGTGAACGCGGTGTGTCCGGGCTACATCGAGACGAAGATGACCGAGGACACGATGCGCCGGCGCGGCGCCGAGCTGCTGGAGAAGGTGCCGTTCCATCGCATGGGCAAGCCGGAGGAAATCGCCGAGATGGTGCTGTGGCTGTGCTGCGACCGTGCCTCGTATGTCAGCGGCGCGGCCTACAATGTGGACGGGGGGTACATGGCAATTTGTACACCTCGCCCGCTTCGCGGGAGAGGTCGACGCGAAGCGGCGGAGAGGGTCTCCCGGGCGCCACCATCTCCCGACGCGCAACGCGCGTCGACTTCTCCCACTTCGTGGGCGAGTTGTACGGCAGCAAATCTCAGGCGTTGGTGATGCCGCCGTCCACCGTGATCGTCTGGCCGTTGACGTACGGACGAATCGCGCGAACAGAGGAACCGGATCACCGACGCGACCTCGGCGGGTTGGCCGTAGCGCTTCACCGGGATCTCGTTGCTTGTAGGCCTCGCCGCGCTCGGCGATCGTCTCCGCCGCCATGCGCGTGTCGATCAGGCCTGGTGCCACGGCATTCACCAGCACGTCGGGCGCCAGCCTGCGCGCGAGCGACCGCGTGAGCCCGACGAGGCCCGCCTTGGCAGCGGCATACGGCGGATAGCCGGCGGCGCCGCGGCGATAGGCGACCGAGCTGGTGAACACGATGCGCGCCGGTCCATCGCGCCTGTCGAAGCGCGTGGCGAAGGCCACCGCAAGGTCATAGGCATTGGTCAGGTTTGCAGCGATTGCCCGGTTCCAGACGCCGTGATCGTTCGGATCGAAGCTGTCGCGCTCGAACAATCCGGCGAGATGGATCAGCGCGGCGACCGGTGCGCCGGCGGAGTCGAGCGCCGCGGCGCACGACTCCGGCGTGTCGATCGCCGACTGCCAAGTCGCGATGCGCGCGGTGCCAAGCGTCTCCCGCGCCTGAGCAAGCCGATCGGCGTCGATATCCACCAGGACCACATGCGCGCCGTGGGCGAGCATCGTGCGCGCCGTCTCCACGCCGATGCCGCCGGCGCCGCCGGTGATGACGATGCGCTTGCCCGCGAATTCCGCCATGTCACGCCACCAGGCTTGGATAATCCAGCGTCGCCATCACCTGCACGCGGCGCATGTAGCGCGGTTCGTCCGCTGTGTAATCGCCGATGGCATTATGGACGGTGCCGATGTTGTCCCACATCAGCACGTCGCCCACCGTCCAGTGGTGCGCATGAAGATACTCGGCGCGCTCCTGGTGACGGAACAGGAAGTCGAGGATCTCGCCGCTCTCCTGCGCGTCCATGCCGTCGATGAACATCGTGTAGCCCGGGTTGGCGTAGAGCACGCGACGGCCGGTGATCGGATGGCGGCGGAAGACCGGCTGGGACACCGGCGGCTTCGTCGCCCTCTGCTGCGGGGTGAGCGGTTTGCGCGTGGAACCGGGCCGCGCCAGCATCATGTCCCAGAACTTGGCGAAGTCGTGCGTGGCGGTGCGGCCTTCCAGCCTGTGCTTCAGCGCGTCGGGAAGATCCTCGTAGGCGGCATGCATATTGCGGAACTGTGTCTCGCCCAGCGGCTTGCCATTGCGCTGCGGCACGTGCTGCGCGTGCAGAATATTGGCGAGCGCGATGTCGTGGCTGTACGACATGTCGGTGTGCCAGCCCTGGCCGGCGTCGTTCGCGCCGATCTGTTTCCCGTCCCGCTTCATGTTGGACAGGATCATCATCTCCGGGTGGTTTGGCTCGTGGTAGGCATTGGCGACGTTGATCTCGAGCTCGCCGAAGCGACGGCCAAACGCGGAGAGCTGATCGGCATCCATTATCTGCGCGGGGAAGCACAGCACGCCGTGTTCGCCGAGCGCGCGCAGGAGCGTGCAGAAGTCTGCCATCGGACAGTGGTTGCGCGAGGTCGATGCCGGTGATGCGGGCACCGAGCGTCGCGTCGGTAGGTGTAATCTGCATGTGGGTCTCCAGCACTATATGAAGTGCAGCACACCATGAATCGCAAAGGATGCAAAGCGTCCCATGCCAACTGCGCTGGTGTTCGCACAGCGATCCGCTGATGGGCAGATGTTACGGCGCCTCAGGAGCCGCTATGCTGGATCGATTGGTTCAGAGCAGCGCTAATCGCCAGCGACTTCTGCTGCGAACCCGCACTGCTTCCAAAATAATAGCCTATTATGTTCGCCCATCCTGTTGCAACCACGCCCAGCAGGGTGAATAAGAGATCCTTGACCCCACCATCGCCGACCAGCTTGTTCGCCGCGATCACGATCACAATCAGGTACGAAGAATGCCGCGCTGACTCCTATTGCGAGCACTCTGTTGGTGTCGTCATGCAGAGCGATCTGCCGTTTGCGGGCATCAAGCGTATTATCATAGTCCTGCGTCGTCATCACACCGCCAACCGGGAATGCTGCAATCCAGGCAGGATCTGCCTGCTGCAGCCGGATCAGGCACTGTTGCTCTGCCTGCTGCAACCGCAAAGCGAGATCGGCGCCACCTTGCTGCACTGCCGCCGCGATATCGGCGACGGTGGCGGTGTCATCACCCAGCAGAACGTGGCCAAGCGCCGCAAACGCAGTGGAGCTGTTGGGCCCATCCAGCATGGCAGCCAGGGCGACTGCTGACGCATTATTCGCCGCCATCTTGATTGTTTGCAGCAAGGAATCAGACATGACTGCCTCAAATCTGTTCAAGCAATGCCGCAACGCGGTTGACCCAACCGCCGAGAAATTGGAACTGCGTTCGATCCCTTGCGACTATCGCGGTGTAGGCTTTTAGACGCAGGCTGAGCACGTGGCTGGCGAGTCGGCCAGCATCCGGATACTGAGATGCTGTCCGCACAGTTGTGGCGTCAAGTTGGGCCACGGGCTTCGGTGTCGCAGTCATTCCAAGACACTGCCGCAAATAGGCGATGGCGCGCGCAGGGCCATGCAGTACGCCTGTATCAACCAGAACCAGGCGGGTCTTAACGTCGGTGATGCTGTCGAAGCCTGGTTCGCTCAAGTACAACACCTTGTAGATAGAAGCGGCTTCGCTTCGCGGAAGATTGCGCACCTCATCGACCGAGGCCAACCGGCCAAGATTGCGAGCTCGCCCAAGTGTGGCGGCGGTGATTCCGAAATTGGTAGGCCCACCACGATCAGCCGAATTATTGACGAAACCGCCTTCGAACTGAAGGACGACATTTATGATGCCATCATCATCCATGGGACCAGCCACCCCAATGTCGGCATCATTGTGTATGACAATTGTTCCATCAACGCAAGCGCAACATTACGTACTTCTCTACATCGTCTCTCTTTGTCGGCTGGTCACACCCGTCGCACGACGTACGACTTCTCCAACGCCTCGAGTATCGCATCGGCATGCAACGGATCGCGCGCCTCCACCATCACTTCCAGTTCCGCGGCCTGCACCGATGATGCCGCGAACAGCCGCTGGTGCGAGACCTCGATAATATTGCCGCCGGTGTTGCCGATCTTGCCTGCGATGTCCGCCAGGACACCTGGACGATCGGGAATCTGCAGATGCAGACGCAGAAGTCGTCCGTCGCGCAGCAAATTGCGCAACAGCACATTCGACAGGATGCGAGCGTCGATGTTGCCACCGGTAATCGCGATGCCGACGCGCTTGTCGCGGAAATGCTCCGGGGAGGCCAGCAGCGCGGCAACGCCCACGGCGCCCGCACCCTCCGCCACCACCTTGGCGCCCTCCACCAGGAGGCCGATCGCCTCCTCGATCGTGTGTTCCGGCACCACCAGGACTTCCACGCCCAGCGCACGGATGATCGCGAGCGCCTTCTCGCCGACGTCGCGCACGGCGATACCTTCGGCGATGGTCGGCCCGCCGACAGATACAGTCTCTCCGGCCAACCGCTGAGCCATGGCCGAATAGGCGGCGACCTCCACGCCGTAGACCGCGATGCCTGATCGTATCGCCTTGGCGACGGTTGCGCAGCCGGCAAGCAGTCCGCCGCCGCCGACCGGGATCACCAGCGCATCCAGATCGGGCACATCCTGCAGCAGTTCGAGCGCCAGCGTGCCCTGGCCAGCCATCACGCCGACATCGTCGTAGGGATGCACGAATACCAGATCGTGCTCCGCCGCCAGTGCCCTGGCGTGGGCCGCCGCCTCGGCCAGCGTCTCGCCATGCAGCACGACATGCGCGCCCCAGGCGGCAGTGCGCGTCACCTTCGTTACTGGCGTGAATTTCGGCATCACGATGGTGGCGGCGACGTTGCTCAGGCTGGCATGCCGGGCGACCGCCTGGGCGTGATTGCCGGCCGACATCGCGATCACGCCACGCTCGCGCTCGGCATCGCTCAGCAGCGCCAGGCGATTGGCCGCGCCGCGCTCCTTGAAAGCGCCGGTCACCTGCAGGTTGTCGAGCTTCAGCACCACCTCGGCGCCGGTGGCGCGCGACACGGCATCGCTCGGCAGGGCGGGCGTGCGCAGCACGCGCCCGGCGATGCGGTCGGCCGCGGCCGCCACATCGGCGAAGCTCAGCACGTCAGAAGAACTTGATGCCGAGTATTTCGTAGGAGCGGTCCCCGCCGGGCGCCGGCACCGAAATGGACTCGCCCACCTTCTTGCCAATCAGCGCCTTGGCCAGCGGCGAGGAGATCGACAGCCGTCCTCCCTTGATGTCGGCCTCGTACACGCCGACGATCTGGTAGGTGGATTCCTTCTCGGTCTCCTCGTCCACCAGCCGGACATGGGCGCCGAACATCACGTGGTCACCGGACAGCGTGGACGGATCGATGATCTCCGCCGCGGAGACGATCTCCTCGAGTTCGGCAATCCGGCCTTCGATAAAGGACTGGCGTTCTCGGGCAGCATGGTATTCTGCGTTCTCGGAGAGATCGCCATGTGTCCGCGCCTCGGCGATCTGGCGGATGATCGCCGGACGCTCAGACGCCTTGAGCTGACGCAACTCGTCTGCCAGCCGTTTCAGGCCTGGGGCGGTCATCGGGAACTTCTGCACGATACTCCGTCCTTCGATGGTCCAACGCAATGAGAGGTCGGCTTGCAGCCAAGCACAAGCGCCGCGACAGACCCACGTCCGGCCGCGACCGATGCTTCAGAACGATCCGCGAAAGTAGGACTGCAGGGGCGCGACTTCAAGCGTTCCCGTCTTCAAGGCGGCGATGGCGTGCACCGCCGCCTTGGCGCCCGCCATGGTTGTGTAGTGCGGAACGCCGTGGGTCAGCGCACTGCGGCGGATGGCGAAGCTGTCGGCGATCGACTGCGGCGTAGAGGCAGTGTTGATCACGAGTTGCACCTCGCCGGAGCGGATCGCGTCCACGCAGTGCGGGCGGCCCTCCAGCACCTTGTTGACCACCGAGACCGCGAACCCGGCCTCTCGAATGCGCGCCGCCGTGCCGCGCGTGGCCAGGATGGCGAAGCCCATCTCGGCGAGCCGCCGTGCGATCGCCGGCAGGCCGCGCTTGTCGGCGTCTTTCACCGAGAGAAACACCGTGCCGGACTCAGGCAGGATCACGCCGGCGCCGAGCTGGGACTTGGCGAAGGCGCGCTCGAAGCTGGAGTCGAGGCCCATCGCCTCGCCGGTAGATTTCATTTCGGGCCCAAGGATGGTGTCCACGTTGGGGAAGCGGGCGAACGGGAACACCGCCTCCTTCACCGCGACATGCGGCGCCACGCTCAGGTCGTCGAGATGGAAGTCCGCCAGCCTGGCGCCGGCCATGACGCGCGCGCCGATCTTGGCGACCGCGACGCCGGTGGCCTTGGCGACGAACGGCACGGTGCGCGACGCACGCGGGTTCACCTCCAGGACGTATATGACATCGTCCTTGATCGCGTATTGCACGTTCATCAGCCCGACGACGCCGAGCGCCTTCGCCATGGCCTCGGTCTCGGCCTTCAGTTCGGTTACGGTCGCGGGAGACAGCGTGTAGGGCGGCAGCGAGCACGCGCTGTCGCCGGAATGGATGCCGGCTTCCTCGATGTGCTCCATGACGCCGGCGACGTAGACCGTCTCGCTGTCGGCGATGCAGTCCACATCGACCTCGATCGCATCGTTCAGGTAGCGGTCGATCAGCACCGGGTTCTCGCCGGAAACACGCACCGCCTCGCGCATGTAGCGATGCAGCCCGGCGCGGTCGTAGACGATCTCCATGGCGCGGCCGCCGAGGACGTAGCTGGGGCGGATCACCACTGGGTAGCCGATGCGGTCGGCGATGATCTCGGCTTCTTCCGCGGATCGCGCAATGCCGTTCTCCGGCTGACGCAGGCCAAGGCGCCGCAGCAAAAGCTGAAAGCGTTCGCGGTCCTCGGCGATGTCGATCGCATCGGCGCTGGTACCGAGGATGGGGATCCTTTCGCGTTCCAGCGCCTGGGAGAGCTTCAGCGGAGTCTGCCCGCCGTATTGAACGATGCAGCCGAGAAGCGTGCCGCGGCTTTCCTCGCGACGAACCAGCGCGATGACGTCCTCCGCGGTGAGCGGCTCGAAATAGAGGCGATCGGAGGTGTCGTAGTCGGTGCTGACGGTTTCCGGATTGCAGTTGACCATGATGGTCTCGAAGCCGGCGTCCTTCAGCGCATACGCGGCGTGGACGCAGCAATAGTCGAACTCGATGCCCTGGCCGATGCGGTTCGGGCCGCCGCCGAGGATGATTATCTTCTGGCGTTCGGTGGGGTCGGATTCGCAGGCCGGCGTGCCGTAGCCGCCTTCATAGGTGGAATACATGTAGGGCGTGGCGCTGGCGAATTCGCCGGCACAGGTGTCGATACGTTTGTACACCGGCAGCACACCAAGGCGGGCGCGCAGCGCGGCGACCTCGTCTTCCTTCCGGCCGGTCAGTTCGCCCAGTCGCCGGTCGGAGAAGCCGAGCGCCTTGATGCGGCGGAGGGCTCCCGGCTCGTGCGGCAGGCCCCCGGCGGCGATGTTGCGTTCGGCGTCGACGATGCGCTCGAGTTCGCGCAGGAACCATGGGTCGAACTTGCAGGCGTCGTGGATGTCCTCGACGGCGAGGCCGGCGCGCAATGCCTGGGCTGCAACCAGTATTCGATCGGGGCGCGGGGCGGACAGCGCGGCGCGGAACGCGTCGGGGCCGCCGTCGCCGGGTGGTTCGATCTCGTCGAGGCCGGCCAGGCCGGTCTCCATGCTGCGCAGCCCCTTCTGCAGCGCCTCGGCAAAGCAGCGGCCGATCGCCATCGCCTCGCCGACGGATTTCATCGATGTTGTCAAAAGGGCGGGCGTGCCGGGGAATTTCTCGAAGGTAAAGCGCGGGATTTTGACCACAACGTAGTCGATGGTGGGTTCGAAGCTTGCCGGCGTGACACGGGTGATGTCATTGGCGAGCTCGTCCAGCGTGTAGCCGACGGCGAGTTTGGCCGCGATCTTCGCGATCGGAAAGCCGGTGGCCTTGGAGGCCAGCGCGGATGAGCGCGAAACACGCGGGTTCATCTCGATGATGACCATGCGGCCATCGGCGGGGTTCACTGCAAACTGCACATTGGAGCCGCCGGTGTCGACGCCGATCGCACGCAGGCAGGCGATCGAGGCATCGCGCATCCTTTGGTACTCTTTGTCGGTCAGCGTCAGCGCCGGCGCGACAGTGACGCTGTCGCCGGTGTGAATGCCCATCGGATCGACGTTCTCGATCGAGCAGACGATGATGCAGTTGTCCGCGCGGTCGCGGACGACCTCCATCTCGAATTCCTTCCAGCCCAGCACGGACTCTTCGATCAGCACCTCGGTGGTGGGCGAGGCTTCCAGTCCGCCGGCGACGATCTGTTCGAATTCCTCGCGGTTGTAGGCGATGCCGCCGCCGGTGCCGCCCAAGGTGAAGCTCGGGCGGATGACGGCGGGCAATCCGACGGTCGCCAACACGGTGCGCGCCTCTGCCATCGAGTGCGCGATGGCGCTCTGCGGTGACTCGATGCCGATGGCGGACATGGCGTCGCGGAATTTCAGCCGGTCTTCGGCGCGCTCGATGACGTCCGCGCGGGCGCCGATCAGTTCCACGTTGTGGCGCGCGAGCGCGCCCGACCGCGCAAGCTGCATCGCGGTGTTGAGCGCGGTCTGCCCGCCCATGGTCGGCAGCAGCGCATCGGGCTTCTCGCGCTCGATGATGCGCTCGACGATCTCGGCGGTGATGGGCTCGATGTAGGTGGCGTCGGCCAGGCCGGGATCGGTCATGATGGTGGCGGGATTGGAGTTCACCAGCACGACCCGGTAGCCCTCGGCCTTCAGGACCTTGCACGCCTGTGCGCCGGAGTAGTCGAACTCGCATGCCTGGCCGATGACGATGGGGCCGGCGCCGATGATCAGGATGGAGGATATGTCAGTGCGTTTGGGCATTTGCCGGCCGATCGTCGGGCTAGCGTCCGGCGCGGGATTCAATGGGTGGCGTGCGTTGCGGCTCGACCCCTCCCCCAGCCCCCTCCCGCACGGGGAGGGGGAGCATCGATGTACCTGCTCCTCCTCCCCTTGCGGGAGGGGGCTGGGCGGAGGGGTCGAGCGGTCCAACAACTGACGTGCCGCATGTACCCCATCTGGCGTCAGTTCCAGATGCCAGTGGCATTGCAGCGCACCTTCCGGCAGGCGGATCGGTTCGCGGATCAGGGCTTCGCGGAGGCAGGTGGCGACGGCATCGCAGAATGTCCGATAGTCGGCGCGTTGCCGGGAGAGCACGCAAAAGCGCTCGAACCCGGCCTCGATATTCGGCTCGTTGATCGTGTGGCGGAACGCGGTCGTCAGCAACAGCGATTTCCCGTCCATGTCAAACCCGCCGCTCGATCATTTTGACGAACCGCCCGAACAGATAGTGGCTGTCGGAGGGCCCCGGACTGGCTTCCGGATGGTACTGCACGCTGAATGCCGGGCGATCCGTGCACGCCAACCCCTCATTCGAGCCATCGAACAGCGATACGTGCGTCACCGTCGCGGTCTGCGGCAACGTCGCGGGGTCGACCGCGAACCCATGGTTCTGGCTGGTGATCTCCACCTTGCCGGTCGCGAGATCCTTCACCGGCTGGTTCGCGCCGCGATGGCCGCGCTCCATCTTGTAGGTGCGCGCGCCGAGCGCCAGCGCCAGCAACTGATGGCCGAGGCAAATGCCGAACAGCGGCACCCCGGCATCCAGCACGCCACGGATCGCCGGCACCGCGTATTCGGCCGTGGCCGCGGGGTCACCTGGACCGTTGGACAGGAACACACCAACTGGCTTGCGACGCAGGATGTCTTCGGCGGTCGTGGTCGCCGGCACCACGGTCAGGCTGCACCCGGCCGATGCCAGGCAGCGCAGGATGTTGCGCTTCGCCCCGTAATCCACCGCCACCACATGGTGCTTCGGCGCGGACTGCCGCCCGGTGCCGGCGGGCCAGGCCCATCGCGTCTCATCCCAGTCGTAGGACTGTCGGCAGGAGACCTCCTTGGCGAGGTCCATGCCCTCCAGCCCGGGCCAAGCCTGTGCCTGCTCGCGCAAACTCCCCAGCTCGAACCGGCCGTCAATAGGAAACGCCAGCACCCCGGCGGGCGCGCCGCCGTCGCGGATGCGGATCGTCAGCGCTCGCGTATCCACCCCGGCCAGACCGGCGATCCCCTGCGCCCGCAGCCACGCATCCAGGTGCTGCACGGCCCGCCAGTTCGACGGCTCCGTGACATCCTGCTTCACCACAAGGCCACGCGCGGCGATGGTGGCGGCTTCGATATCCTCGGCATTGGTGCCGACATTGCCGATATGGGGGAAGGTGAACGTGATGATCTGCCCGGCATAGGAGGGATCGGTCAGCGTCTCCTGATAGCCGGTCATGCCGGTGTTGAAGCAGACCTCCCCCACCGGCGCGGGCGAGTGGGTATGGGCGCCGAAGCCGCGGCCCCAGAAGACCGACCCATCAGCCAGGACAAGCGCGGCCGTGGCGCCTTGCGGCACCTCGCCGGGATTGGCGTCGGGACGTGGATCGGAGCGCGGGGCGGACGGGCCTCCCGGCAGGTCCGACAGCGCGAGGCTGGTGGCGGCGATGACCGCGGCCCAATGGCGGGCGGGGATCGATCCGGCCTGGCGCCATTTGCGCACGGCCTCAGTGCCCACGCCCGCCAGACGCGCAGCGGCATCGGCTCCGCCAAGGCGGTCGATGATCGATTCGACGCTCTCCGTCATGGCCGGGAATGTATGGGAAGCAGTTTCCCAGCGCAACCGACGCGCACGGCACTGGGAATTTTTCTCCGGCAGCACACATGCGAGTCACTTCGCATATTATAGGGGGACAATTTGTCGCGGAGAGATGCCATGGGCCTCAGGGAGCAGTTCACCGAACAGCTCAAGGCGTCGATGAAGGCCGGAGATGCGGCTCGCACCTCGACCTTGCGGATGATTCTGGCCCGCCTGAAGGACATCGACATCGCCGCCCGCCCGAAAGGCGTGGAGCGCGTCCCCGACGAGGAGGTGGTCGCCACGCTGCGCGGCATGGTGAAGTCGCGGCGGGAATCGGTGGATCTGTATCGGCAGGGCAACCGGCCGGAACTGGTCGCCAAGGAAGAGGCCGAGATCGCCGTGATCGAAAGCTTCCTGCCGCGGCAGATGGACGAGGCAGCGACGGCGCAGGCGGTGGCGGATGCGATCGCCGAGACGGGGGCGGGCAGCGTCACGGATATGGGCAAGGTGATGGCCGCGCTCAGGGCGAAGCACGCAGCGACGCTCGATATGGCGAAGGCCGGCCAGATGGTGAAGGCGAGGCTGGCGTGACGATACTGACGATACAGATCCTCCCCCTCCCCTCGCGGGAGGGGGTTGGGGGAAGGGGGCCCGCCGGGTACCGGTGCCAACCCCTCCCCCCAACCCCCTCCCGCAAGGGGAGGGGGAGCCTGTCCTTCCTGATGGCCCTCCCGGCGTCCTTCCTGGACGAACTCCGCACCCGCACTCCGTTGGCGGCGGTGGTCGGCCGACGGGTGCGCCTGGCGCGGTCGGGGCGGCAGTGGAAGGGGTGCTGCCCGTTCCATGGCGAGAAGACGCCAAGCTTCTACGTCTACGAGGACGGCCACTATCACTGCTTCGGCTGCGGCGCGCATGGCGATGCGATCGGTTTCGTCATGCAGAGCGAGGGCGCCGGGTTCATGGAGGCGGTGGAGCGGCTGGCCGCCGAGGCCGGTCTCGAAGTCCCGAAACCGACCCGCGAGGCGGCGGAAGCGGAACAGAAACGGCAGCACCTCGGTTCGGTGCTGGACATGGCCCAGGCCAGCTACGCGAGGCGGCTGTTCCTGCCGGAGGGGCGCCCGGCGCTCTCGTACCTGCTGGGGCGCGGGCTGTCGGAGCCGACGATCCGCCGCTTCGGCCTCGGCTGGTCGGGCGAGGGCCGCGGCGCACTGGCTGGCGAACTCGCGCGCGACGGGATCACGGCGGATCAGTTGCACGAGGCCGGATTGATGCGCCGCGATGATGAAACCGGCCGGTCCTTCGATCTGTTCTTCAATCGCGTGATGTTCCCCATCAGGGACCGCCGCGGGCGGATCATCAGCTTCGGCGGGCGCATCCTTGGGGACGGCCAGCCGAAATACGTCAACGGGCCGGAGACGGCGCTGTTCGCCAAACGCCGCACGCTCTACGCGCTCGATCTCGCGCGCGAAGCGGTGCGGGGCGGCGCACCTCTGGTGGTGGTCGAGGGGTATATGGACGTGATCGCTCTCGCGCAGGCAGGTATCGGCGGAGCCGTGGCGCCGCTCGGAACCGCGCTGACCGAGGAACAGCTCGACGAACTGTGGCGGCTCGCGCCGGCGCCGATCCTCTGCTTCGACGGTGATGCGGCCGGGGCACGTGCGGCAGCGCGCGCCGCGGAGCTGGCGCTGCCGATGCTGGCGCCGGAACGAACGCTGCAGCTTGCGACGCTGCCCGCCGGCGAGGACCCCGACACGCTTGTGCGCCGTCGGGGCGCGGCTGGCATGCGGGCCGTGGTCGACGCGGCGCGTCCGCTGGCAGTGGCGCTCTTCGACCTGATGCGCGAGGCAGGCGGCGAGGCGAGCCCGGAACAGCGCGCCGCATTCCGTGCCCGGCTGGAAGCGGCAGCGAAGCGCATCCCGGACCGGGCGCTGGCGGGCGAATATCGTCGGGTCCTGCTGGACCGGTTCTACGCCGCCCGGCCCGGCCTCGGCCGCCGGCCGCCCTCGCGCGGCCTGGTGCTGCGTGTGGCCCCAGTGGCCGGCGCGGTCGCGGCGGAGCGGGCGCGCATCCTGACGGCTATCCTGCTCCGGCATCCGAACCTGCTGCACGACGTCGAGCACGCCTATGCCGCTCTCGACCTGCCGCCGCCGCTGAATCGGCTCCGCGAGGCGCTGTGCAGGTGGGTGGATATGGCCGATGTGCTTGACTCGCGGGCATTGACGGACCACCTCACAACTTCTGGATTACAGGCCGAAGTTGATCAGGCTTTGGCGGCGGTGCCGGTGCCGCTGCCGGCCTGCGCATCCTTGGCCGCAATGCCGGCCGAGGCCGAGGCGGGGTGGTGGCACATCTTCGGGTTCCTCAACGTGGAGCGGCTGCGCGAAGAGGTTGCATCGGCCGAGGCCGCCTGCGCGGCCGAGCTGACATCCCAAAGTCAGAGTCGTTTGCTTGCGCTGAAGGCGGCACTGAACAAGGTCAACAGCGGTGAACCCGATGGGGTCGACCTTGCGGCGTGAAGATCGGAGTGCAGCAGCGGTATGTGCACGCTGCCGCGATGACGTAGGAGTTTGCTGAACGATGGCCACGAAGCCTTCTGTTGCCGCCGACACCATGACCGCCGAGCAGGACGTGGAGACCACCCTGCTGGACGTGCAGACCGCCGCCGTGAAGCGGCTGGTCGCGCGGGGCAAGGAGCGCGGCTACATCACTTTCGACGAGCTGAACGCGATCCTGCCGTCGGATCAGAACAGCTCCGAGCAGATCGAAGACGTGATGGCCAATTTCTCCGAAATGGGCATCCAGGTGGTCGAGGGCGAGGAGACCGAGGACGGCGACGCCCCGGTCGCCAAGGTCGAGAAGACGGAGGAAGCCGAGGAGGAGGAGCCGACCGGCAACGTCGATGAGGCGAGCCTCGGCCGCACCGACGACCCGGTGCGGATGTATCTGCGCGAGATGGGCAGCGTGGAGCTGCTGTCGCGCGAGGGCGAGATCGCCATCGCCAAGCGCATCGAGGCCGGCCGCGACATGATGATCGGCGGGCTGTGCGAGAGCCCCCTGACGTTCAAGGCGATCATCTCCTGGCACGACCAGCTCAAGGCCGGGCGGATGCTGCTGCGCGACATCATCGACCTGGAGGCGACCCAGGGGGCCGGGACGCCGGCGCCCGACGGCAGCGTCGCAGCCGAGCCTGCCGCGCCGGCCAACGGCGCCGAGGCGCTGGATGTCGCCGAGGACGTCGATGGCGACGAGGACGGCGAGGGTCCGGGGATTTCGCTGTCCGCACTCGAGGAGAAGCTGAAGCCCGAGGTGCTCGCCACGTTCGAGGAGATCGAGGCGCTCTACAAGAAGCTGCACAAGATGCAGCATCGGCGCCTGGAGACCATGACCTCCGGCGAGGAGGTCACCGTTCGGTCGGAGAAGTCGTACGAGCGCCAGCGTGAAGAACTGGTGGGCAAGGTCGAGCAGGTGCGGCTGCACAACAACCGCATCGAGGAGCTGGTGATGCAGCTCAAGCAGCTCAACCAGCGGCTTACGTCGCTGGAAGGCCAGCTCATGCGGATGGCGGAAGGCAGCAAGGTGAACCGCGAGGAGTTCCTGAAGAACTATCGCGGCCACGAGCTGGATCCGAACTGGCTGGAGCGCGTCGGCAAGCTGCCCGCGAAGGGATGGAAGACCTTCGTCGCCAAGCACACGACCGACATCGGCAATGCCCGGGCGCAGATCGCCGCGGTGGCTAACGACGCCGGCCTGCCGATCAGCGAATTCCGCCGCGTCTACATGACCGTGGGCCGCGGCGAGCGGGACAGCGCGCGGGCGAAGAAGGAGATGATCGAGGCGAACCTGCGCCTGGTGATCTCGATCGCCAAGAAATACACCAATCGCGGGCTGCAGTTCCTGGACCTGATCCAGGAGGGGAACATCGGGCTGATGAAGGCGGTCGACAAGTTCGAGTACCGCCGCGGCTACAAGTTCAGCACTTACGCCACGTGGTGGATTCGCCAGGCGATCACCCGCTCGATCGCCGATCAGGCGCGGACGATCCGCATCCCGGTGCACATGATCGAGACGATCAACAAGCTGGTGCGCACGTCGCGGCAGATGCTGCACGAGATCGGCCGCGAGCCGGCGCCCGAGGAGCTGGCCGAGAAGCTCGGCATGCCGCTCGAGAAAGTCCGGAAGGTGCTGAAGATCGCCAAGGAGCCGATCAGCCTGGAGACGCCGATCGGCGACGAGGAGGATTCGCATCTGGGCGACTTCATCGAGGACAAGGCGGCGGTGATCCCGCTGGACGCGGCGATCCAGGCCAATCTGCGCGAGGCGACCACGCGGGTGCTGTCGTCGCTGACGCCGCGCGAGGAGCGCGTGCTGCGCATGCGCTTCGGCATCGGCATGAACACCGATCATACGCTGGAGGAGGTCGGCCAGCAGTTCAACGTGACGCGCGAGCGCATCCGCCAGATCGAGGCGAAGGCGCTGCGCAAGCTGAAGCACCCGAGCCGGAGCAGGAAGCTGCGGAGCTTCCTGGACGACTGAGGGCGCGCCGCCGGTGGCGCTTCTGGACATCACGTTCGGGTGGAAACGTCGGAGGAGGCATTCGAGTCCGCTGTGCGCCTAGCCGCCTGTCGGACTTAGCGTCTTCACGTAATCTTCAACTCAATAGCACGCCCTCCGCGTAATACATTTGCAACTACGCGCCCTGCGCTGACATATTCGTGCGTACAGAGCCTGATTTCACCTTGAGTCCGACAGGCTGCTAGGGCGGTCATTCGGTAGATCATCGTCGCTGCTCGGAAGCGCGCGCCCGCCTTCAAGTCATTATCGGCCGGCGTGGCACTGAGCGAAAGCCCGGCGCGAATTTGTGGAAGGCGCGCAGGTGATCCCGAAGCAGTCATCCATCGGCTTCACCGACTGGGGCTGAGCTGGGCAGCCAGCAGAAGTCCAAATCGGAGCGCGATTATTATCGGTCGCACCGGCGGGGAGCAGCCATTTTATAGATCACGCCAATGGAAGAATGTTCTGGTTCAGATGGAAAAAATTGCCCGGGTCGTACTTTGTTTTGATTTCCCGAAGACGTCGGTAGTTCGGGCCGTACGCCGCCGGAACCGAGTCCCCAGTTTCATCGTCATCCAGGTAATTTACATATCGGCCCGGCGCGACGAACGGTTTCATTGCCGCGTAGGTCTGGCGTACCCACGCCGTGCACCGGTCTGCGATCGCAGGGTCCATGGTCTGTGACACGACCAAGAAATTGTACCCCTCCCGCCGATGTGGAAATGCCGTGTCGGTTGCGCCGACCCGCGTCGCGGCACCGTGGAAGTGCTCGAGCAGCACCTGTCCCATCGGAGTCGGACAATGTTCGAAACGCTCAATCATTGTATCGATAGCTTCGTCGCTCAACCGCGCGAGAAAGCTCGATTTCCAGTAATTCAGCGCACCTTTGGGATAGCCGCCGTCCAGCATGCTGTTGAGCCGGCAATACGGCATGGGACCGAGCGCATCCATGACCGGGGAATCGAACCTCTTGATCGGCTGTACGGCCGTCTTGCCTTCCGCTACTGGTCCACAGTGGCAGGCGACCATAGCCGCCAGTTTGGCACCTGAGCCGTCCGGCGCGTGGACCAATGTCGCGGCTACCGTGTGCTCGTCGGGGATCGCCGCGGTGAAATCCCGATAAAATCGCAGCATTTGCCGGGCGCTATCGAACGAGTAGGCGATCAGACCACCGGTAACCGTGGGTCCAACCGGAAACAGCCGGTACTCGAAGGATGTCACCACGCCGAAATTGCCGCCGCCGCCGCGCACGGCCCAGAACAGGTCCGGGTTCTCCTCGGCGCTCGCTTGCAAAACCTGCCCCTCCGCCGTGACCAACTCAACCGACTGGAGACTGTCGAGGGCTAACCCATATTTCCCCATGAGCCATCCGATGCCGCCGCCGAGCGTAAGCCCGGCGATACCGGTGGTTGAGACAACGCCGCCGGTGACTGCCAAGCCTTGCAGCTGCGTCTCTCGATTGAGGTCGGCCCAGGTCGCCCCACCTTGCGACCGGACCGTTCGGCGACCCGCATCAACGTGAATACCCTTCATCTCCGCCAAGTCGATCATCAGGCCGCCTTCTACTGCGGCCCGTCCCGCGACATTGTGCCCCCCGCCACGAACTGAGAGTTCCAGGCCGAGGCCGCGAGCAAGCTTGATGGCGTCAACGACGTCCGCGACCCCGCGGCATCGGGCGACCAGCGCCGGGCGCTTGTCCACCATGCCGTTGTGGACACGCCTCGCGGCATCGTAGCCCGCGTCGCCCGGCTGGAGCAGCACGCCTGAGAACGTGCCGGCAATCTCAGATGCGGCTTGCGCGACGGACAACTCTGAAAGCATCGGCTGCCTCCTGTTCCCACCCAAAAACGTCTCGATCGGTCGGCAACGGTTAGAGTTTGCGGAGAAGGCCACGCGGCTATTCCGGGGGCCACTTCTGATATCGCAATTGATATTCGCCACCATGGGTAGATGGGCCGGTTTTCCATTTCAAACGAAAAGATTTCAGGGTCTGGCTGAATCCAATTCAGCTATAGTGTACCGATGCGAAGGCTCCCACCGCTGAAAGCCCTCCGCGCCTTCGAGGCGGCAGCGCGGCACTTGAGCTTCAAGGCGGCCGCGGACGAACTCGGTTTGACGCCGACCGCCATCAGCCATCAAATCCGCCTGCTGGAGACCGTTGCCGGCCGCGCCCTTTTCCGCCGCCGGCCCCGACCGGTGACCCTGACTTCGGCGGGTGCGGCACTCTTCCCGGTGGTTCGAAGCAGTTTCGGCACGATCGCCGAAGCCTTTGCTGCGGTGCGCAACGAGGCTGCCTCCCGGCAGCCCGAAACCGCGAATCTCGGTTCGCATGACAGTGGCGCTAGCACGTCGCAGCTCGACGCCACTGACCCCGCGCCGAAAAGCATTTCAAAACAGTTGGCCCCGAGCCCGCCGCGGCTTTCTTTGGTTGTGCTCCCCTTTGCAAATATCGGCGGCGATCACGAACAGGAATATTTTGCCGACGGCATCACGGAGAGCCTCACAACTGATCTTTCGCGCATTTCGGGCGCATTCGTGATCGGCCACAGTACCGCCTTTGTCTACAAGGGCAGCGCAATCGATCTCAGGCAAATCGGCCGCGATCTGAACGTGCGCTACGCGTTGGAGGGGAGCGTTCAGCGCGGGGGCAACCGGTTGCGCATCAACGTACAGCTGATCGATTGCAACCTAGCCACCCATCTGTGGGCCGAGCGTTTTGACCAAACGGTGGCCGATCTGTTCGAGATGCACGACGAAATCGTCGCTCGGCTCGCGAGCCAATTGGGAGCTCAACTGGTTGAAGCCGAGGCGCGGCGCGCCGAGCGATCGCCCGATCCGGATTCGATGGATCTCTATTTCCGCGCCAAGGCCCTCATTAATCGGGGATCGACCGCAGAATATCTGAAGCCGGCCGAGGCTTTGCTGCAACGAGCGCTGCAGCTCGATCCGAACAATGTCGACGCGTTGGCGGCAAAGGGATGGGTGGATATGGATTTTGGTGCAGGTTTCATGGCTGACGATCGCCCCGGCCGCCTGGCGTCAGCAGAGGCGAGCGCAACCAAGGCCCTTTCTCTGGCGCCCGGTCACGCTTTTGCGCACCTTGTGCTTGGCTCATTCCACAGTGCTGTCAACCGCAGCGACGAAGCGATTGCCGAATTTGAGCATTCGCTGATCCTGGATCGCAACCTGGTCTATGCTCATGCGCTCATCGGTATGGCAAAAACCGCGCTCGGGCGGGCGGTGGAGGCTGAGAACCATTACGGGGAAGCACTGCGACTCAGCCCTCGCGACGTCGCGGCCCATCACTGGATGAGCAGCGCCGGAACCTCTAAGCTGCACCTTGCGAAGGATGAAGAAGCGGTCTTGTGGTTTCGCCACGCCATCGAGGCTAACCGCAATTTTGCATTCACCCATCTGTCGCTCGCGGCTGCATTGGCCCATCTCGGCAGAATAGACGAGGCGCGCGCAGCGGCTAAAGCAGGGTTGGAGCTGGAGCCCAGCTTCACGATCGCCCGCTTCCGCGCAGGCGCACGCAGCGAGAACCCTGTGTATCTCGGCGGGCGCGAACGCATCTATGAGGGCATGCGCCGAGCCAGTATTCCCGAGTAAGCCATCCGGCGTTGGCCGATTTATTAAGGGAGCCTCTAATCCCGGCGGCGGCCGGTTGGCCCGGATATGCAGCTTCCACGTGATCGTAGCTAATAACCGGGTTCTCAGGTTTAGGGGCACACGGCCGCAATTGTCCGCAACAACGTGCGCATCGCGGAATGCTGACCGTCTCCTCTCGGCCAAGAGAAGACCCATGAGACAGCTTGCCACAGAAGGTGCCACATTCTCAACACCTGGGGATGGTGGATTCGCCAGGCGATCACCCGCTCGATCGCCGATCAGGCGCGGACCATCCGCATCCCGGTGCACATGATCGAGACGATCAACAAGCTGGTGCGCACGTCGCGGCAGATGCTGCACGAGATCGGCCGCGAGCCGGCGCCCGAGGAGCTTGCCGAGAAGCTCGGCATGCCGCTCGAGAAAGTTCGGAAGGTGCTGAAGATCGCCAAGGAGCCGATCAGCCTGGAGACGCCGATCGGCGACGAGGAAGATTTGCATTTGGGGGACTTCATCGAGGACAAGGCGGCGGTGATCCCGCTGGACGCGGCGATCCAGGCCAATCTGCGCGAGGCGACCACGCGGGTGCTGTCGTCGCTGACGCCGCGCGAGGAGAGGGTGCTGCGCATGCGCTTCGGCATCGGCATGAACACCGATCATACGCTGGAGGAGGTCGGCCAGCAGTTCAACGTGACGCGCGAGCGCATCCGCCAGATCGAGGCGAAGGCGCTGCGCAAGCTGAAGCACCCGAGCCGGAGCAGGAAGCTGCGGAGCTTCCTGGACGACTGATTCAGGCGGTACGGGCGTCCTGCTCGGCGGCGGCGAGCAGACGCTCGGTCTCCTGCAGGATCGCGGCAGCCAGCCAGACCAGGCGTTATGGAGCGCGTCCTCTAGCCCCCGAGGAATTTAGACTCGTGGGCAGGTCATACCCATCACAGGTGCACGCCGGGGTTGGCAACAGGTGACGGCTGACCGCTATACTGACCGTGGCTTCAGGCAGGAGCGTCGAACGATGAGCATCAGCATCCGTCAGGTCCATCCGGTCTTCGTCGGCGAGGCGTCCGGCGTCGACATCTCGCAGCCGCTTTCGAAGGATCATGTGGCGGCCATCGAGGCGGGCATGGACCGCCATGCAGTCCTGGTGTTCCGCGACCAGCCCTTGACCGACGAACAGCAGCTTGTGTTCAGCCGCAATTTCGGTGAGCTGGAGGTCACATTGGCAGGCCAGATGGCCAGGCCTGAGGACCGCCGCCTCGGCGACAGGCTGGAATTGGGCGACATCTCCAACCTCACCGCGCAGAACGAACTGCGCGCGCGCGATGACAGCCGCCGGATGTACGCGCTGGCCAATCGGCTATGGCACTCCGATGCATCGTTCCGCGCGGTCGGGGGGGGCTATACGCTGCTGCACGGACGGGTCATTCCGGGCAAAGGCGGCAATACCGAATTCGCCGACATGCGCGCCGCCTACGACGCGCTGGACGATGCAACAAAGGCGGAGATCGAGGATATCGTCACAGAACACTCGATCGTTTTCTCGCGCGAGCAGATCGGCTTTTCCGACTATGGCGAAGGCAACGCCGATAAGCTCCGCCCCGTGCCGCACCGCCTGGTGATCACCCAGCCGGTGAGCGGACGCAAATCGCTGTATCTGTCGTCGCACATCGGCAGCATCGTCGGCTGGCCGATGCCGGAAGCGCGCGCCTTCATCCGTGACCTGATCGAGCATGCGACCCAGCCGCAATTCGTCTACTCGCATGCATGGCGGGTGAACGACCTGGTGATGTGGGACAACCGAACCGTCATGCACCGCGCCCGCCGCTTCGATGACCTGAAGGAGGTGCGCGACCTGCGGCGCACGTCGATCAAGGGCACCGGGTTGGCGGTGGAACCTGTGCCGGCGCAGGCCGCGGAGTAAGCGCCATGACGATAGCCATCCGCCAGATCCATCCGGTGTTCGCGGGCGAGGTGTCCGGCGTGGACATCACCCGGCCGATCGGGCGCGACGAGGTTGCGGCAATCGAGGCTGGCATGGACCGCTACGCCGTCCTGGTGTTCCGCGATCAGCGCCTGACCGACGAGACGCAACTGGCGTTCACGCTGAACTTCGGTGACCTGGAGCACACGCGCGGCAACGCCATCACCAAGCCGGAGGAGTTGCGTCTCGATCCGGCGTTCGCCGACGTGTCGAACCTCGACAAGGATCATCGGCCGCTGGCGCGCGACAGCCGGCGGCGGCTGTATGCGCTGGGCAACCGGCTGTGGCACTCCGACAGTTCGTTCCGTGCCGTCCCGGCGACCTACTCGCTGCTGTCGGGACGCATCGTTGTGGACAAGGGCGGTGAGACCGAGTTCGCCGACCTGCGTGTCGCCTATGACGCGCTGGATGCTGCAACCAAGGCCGAGGTGGAAGATCTGATCTGCGAACACTCGCTGATGTATTCGCGCGGGCAGTTGGGTTTCACCGAATTCGCCGACGACGAACGCGAGGCGATGCGGCCGGTGCGCCAGCGCCTGGTTCGCACGCACCCCGTCACCGGACGGAAATCTCTGTTCCTGGCTGCGCATATCGGCACCATCGTCGGCTGGCCGATGCCGGAGGCGCGCGCCTTCATCCGCGATCTGATCGAGCACGCGACGCAGCCGCGCTTCGTCTATTCGCACAAATGGCGGCAATGGGATCTGGTGATGTGGGACAACCGGCAGGTCATGCACCGCGTGCGCAGGTTCGACGACACCAAGGTGCGCGACATGCGGCGCACCACCGTCGGCGGCACCGTGATGACCGCGGAACAGGAAGCCCGCGCCGCGGAATGATTGCCCGAGGGATGCAGCCGTGACCGTCAGCATACGACCAATCACACCGATGTTCGCCGGCGAGGTCTCCGGCGTCGACCTCAGGCAGCCGTTGACGCGTGACGAGGTGGCGGCGATCGAGGCCGGGATGGACCGCTACGCCGTCCTGGTGTTCCACGATCAGCGCCTGACGGACGATGCGCAGCGGGCATTCACCCGCAACTTCGGCACGCTGGAGTCTTCGCCCGGCGGCAACATCACCAAACTTCACGAGCGACGCCTGCCGCTCGACATGCAGGACGCGTCAAATCTGGACAGGGACCAGAAACCGCTGGCGCGCGACGACCGGCGGCGCATGTTCAACCTCGGCAACCGTTTGTGGCATTCGGACAGTTCGTACCGCGCGGTGCCGGCGAAGTATTCGCTGCTGTCGGGCCGCATCGTGGTGGACCACGGCGGGCATACCGAATTTGCCGACATGCGCGCCGCCTACGATGCGCTGGACGATGATGCGAAGGCCGAGATCGAAGACCTGGTCTGCGAACACTCGCTGATCTTCTCGCGCGGTTCGCTCGGCTTCACCGAACTGTCGGCGGAGGAGCGGTCGATGTTCGCCCCGGTGCGCCAGCGTCTGGTGCGCATTCATGCGGTGACCGGGCGGAAGTCGCTGTTCCTGTCGTCGCATGGCGGCGCCATCGTCGGCTGGCCGGTCCCAGAGGCTCGCGCCTTCCTGCGCGACCTGACGGAGCATGCAACGCAGCGGCAGTTCGTCTATTCGCACAAGTGGCGGCAATGGGATCTGGTCATGTGGGACAACCGGCAGACCATGCACCGGGTGACGCGGTTCGATGAGACGCAGGTACGCGACATGCGCCGCACCACGGTTGCCGGTGATGCGATGACGGTTGCGCAGGCGGCGTGACCCAGAGGCTGATAGAAGCTTGCCCGCCAATTCATACTGGAGATATGCTGAACCACAAGGATAGAATAAATCGGTATGGGGGACGGCATGGAAAGCACATTGAATCGTCGCGCCTTCCTGGGACGCTCGGCGCTCTGGGGCGGTTCGTTCTTGGCCTGTAGCATCCCGCTCGATCGATCCGCCAACGCCGCACCAGTTAAGATAGACGTCCAGGCGGTTGACGAACTCACCATTCGTCAAGTCACTGATGGGTCGCACGATGTCTTCCTGCGCGCAGCCGAATTCTCTGGCCTGACTGTGAGCCGAACAGGCCCGCTGGCATCGCAAGGGAAAACACTCGAAAGCGAATGGGGGTTGGCACTGCATCTTGAGTCCAAGCGGGGACAGGAGACGAGGCAGTATCTGCTCGACTTTGGGTTTATGCCGACCACCTACCAGAACAACCTCGCGATCCTGGGTATCGATATCTCGAAAGTCGATGCCCTGATCATCAGCCATGGCCACTATGATCACGTGGGCGGGCTAACCGGCTTTCTCGAAGCGCAGCGACCACTGATGCGAAAGGACTTGCGGCTGTATACCGGTGGTGAAGATGACTTCTGCGCTCGCCTCAATCGCAGCGCCGACGGATCGTTCAGCAACTCGGGGTTTCCATTGGACCGCCGCAAGCTGCGGACCATGAGCGTTGAACCGGTGCTCTCGGAAGCGCCCCTCGTCATCGAGGGCCATGCGTTTACGACCGGCGCGGTGCCAAGAACCAGTATCGAGCATGTCTTGCCGAACACCTTCGTGAAGTTTGGCATCCAGGATGGCGTGGGCTGCGACACGAAGGCCTACAGTGACCATCACTTCACCGCAGACGAGCTTGCTGGTGCGGTGGTGGCAGATCAGCACTGGCACGAACACGCGACCTGTTTCCGTCTCGGCGACCGTGGACTCGTGGTCATCACTTCGTGTGGCCATGCAGGCATCATCAACACCCTCCGACGGGCACAGGAGGTTAGTGGAACCGAAAGGATCTATGCTCTCGTCGGAGGTTTCCACCTTGCACCGGCGCCGGACGACTATCTCCGCCAGGTGATGGCGGAGCTGAAGAAGTTTGACCCTCAACATGTGTTGCCAATGCATTGCAGCGGGGCGAACTTCACAGAACTGGCGAAGCGAGAGATGCCGGAAAGACTGGTGCAATGTACCACAGGCAGCAGCTTCAAGTTTACGGCGTAGCCATAGCACGCTACCGGGGCTGCTGCGCCTTTCACCATCATTCTAGGCTCTGTGGACGGATCGGAACAAGTCATGGCGGCGGGGAGATCGGGTGACGCCTTCCATCCTCACATGTTGAGCATGGCGCCGACGAGGGCGCCCTTGGCGGTGGCGTTCAGCGGATCCTTGGCGAGATAGACTTCGCTGACCGCGACCGGCAACTCGGTCTCGGCGATCACCGATTTCAATTTGGCGAGGAAGTTGCCCGCCATCGTCGTGCCGCCGGCGCACACGATGGGGATGGGTGCCGTAAAGCGCGGCAACATCCTTGATTCCGTCATCGCGGTCTGCAGCGCCGTCGCCGCCGTTTCGATGACGTCGGCGTAGTAGATGGACAGGGCGTGATCGATCGAGCCGCCCGCCGCGCCGTCGAGCACGAAGCCGCTGTCGGCGGCGTTCTCCTTGTACAGGCGCACCGTGGTCGGCGTCTCGCCGGTCACCGATGCGGCGCTGTGATCGATGTAGTCGCCGGCCCTGGTCGTCGCGAGAGTGAGCACGGGAAGGCCGAGATAGGCGAGACAGACGTTGCACATGCCGCCACCGAAGCTGATGCCGATGCCGGTGAAGTTGGCGTCCTTGAGCTCGGAATAGACGATGGCCAGCCCTTCGTTGACCGACTGCACCTGATAGCCGAGCTTCTCGAAGATGCGGTGCACCGAGCGCTCGTGGAAAATCAGGTCGGAGCCGTGGTCGCGTGGTGCGCTCGGTATGCTCACGCACAGCTTCTCGCCCTCGCGCGCCTTGCCGCACAGGCCTCCTAACAGCAGCTCGATGATCTGCAGATTCTTCGGCTCGGCGGGATTTAGCAGACCGCTCTGCATGGGCCGGCGCGCGTCGCCGTCGAGGAACTTGGCGAATTCGTCGGCCCGGTTGCCGTAGGCGTAGATGTGGGCGCCTTCGACCTGGTGCAGGATGTTCTCGCGCGCGAGCATCTGCTCCGTCATCTTGCTGTAGGGAATGTCGACGAAGGCGTTGAGCTGCGGTGTAAAGTCGACGTTCTGCTCGTTCAGGGTGGCGAGGACGATGCGGCTCGTTCCAAGATCCAGTCCTTTGACGGGTTGTTGCGACGCGGCTGCGGTGGCCATTGGGCGAGTCTCCTGATTGAGGACGGGTAAGGTGTTGCTTGATGGCGTGCCGCGGCGGCGCGCCGCGATGGGTGAGGCTCGGACGCCGTCACGTCGGCCATCCGACGCGGCGGAGCTGTCCGGCGCCCGCAACGCATCGCCGGTCCGAGCAGGGTCATGCGCGCGGCGCATCGAAGTCGACGATCCCATCGGTGTCGTAGAGCGCCGGCTCCGGCATTGCCTTGCGTGCAGCCTCGCGCCCGGCGCTGTGGGCGACCTCCTCGGCTGGGTCGGCGCGCTGCTTCTCGAGCAGGCGCAGCAGGACGAGGAGGATGGGTCGCAGCTCCGCCTCGAGAGCCGCGCTCATGTCGTGGAAGATCGTGCCGCGGTCCGTCTCGATCGCGGCTGGCTCGGCCGCGCGGCCGGCCTTGTGCGCCTGCTCGCGCTCGATGACCTTGAGGAGGAACATAACGCGCTCGTTGAGGCGTGCATTCTCCGCCAGCAGCCGCTCAATCTCGCCGTCCCGCAGTGCTGCGATGTCGGCCGCACCGAACGTTCCGTTCCGAGCGTCAGAGGTTGCGCCAAGGCCGCGGCCAGGGCCACCTTCGCCGCCGGGTGGGGCCGCGCCTGAACCTCGGATGCCGCCGGGCTGCCCGCCAACGACGGCAAAGGGCGGCACCCGGCCCACGCCCCGCTCCGTCTCGCGCAGCGCCACGACGATCTCCTCCACCGTCGGCTCGCGCTCGGCTCGTTCCACCATGGCGGCGTCGATGTCCCTTCTCGGGAAGCGCTGTCCCATCTTGTGCAAATTTCCTGCGAGGCCTCCCAGCCGGGCCGCCGCAGGAGAAGCGATGATAACGAATGGCAGTGACACCTTTCCAACCGGTAAAGGCCACCGGCGACTTGCGTTCTGCTACTTCGCGATCAGAGGCGACGGAGTGCCGCTATGCGAGCGGGCAGAACGTCCCGGCCGCGACTTCGGCCGTGGCGGGCGCAGACATACGAACTGACCGCCGCTGGCCTCCGCTCCCTGCCCCTCGACAGCCTGCCGCAACCGTCCCACGCTCGCGTGCAGCAAGAACAAGGAAGCGCTGATGGCAGACAACCCGCGCTGGACCAACCGCCCCGCCGGCTCCACCTGGGGCGACTTCGGCGCCGATGACGAACGGGGCCGCCTGAACCTGCTGACACCGGAAAAAGTCCTGCAAGGCATAGCAGAGGTGAAGGTGGGAAAGACCTTCTGCCTTTCGTTGCCGCTCGATTATCCCGGCGGCGCCATTCTCTCGCCGCGGCGCTTTCCGCCGGTGCTGAAGCCCACGATGCGCGGCGACAGACCCAACATGAACTATCCCCTCCGCTGCGACGATCCCACCGCCACCGACATCGTCTGCGACGACCAGGTGATTCTGACGCTGCAGTACTCGACGCAGTGGGACAGCCTGGCCCATGTCGGCCAGATGTTCGACGCCGACGGCGATGGCCGCGCCGAAGACGTGTTCTACAACGGCTATCGTGCCGGCCGCGACATCATCGGCCCTGCCTACTATGACGCTCAGGGCAACATGACCCCGTGCGACGAACCACAGGGCGCGCGCCATCTCGGCGTGCAGAACATGGCGGAAGCCTGCATGCAGGGCCGCGGCGTGATGATCGACCTGGAGGCGCATTTCGGCCGCACCGGCCACCACGTTTCCCACGCCGAACTGATGGACGTGATGCGCAAGGACCACGTCACCGTCGAACCCGGCGACTTCGTGCTGTTCCGCACCGGCTTTGCGGAAATGCTGCTGGAGATGAACAAGCAGCCGGACCGCGAAAAGCTGATGGCCGGCACCGTCGGCCTCGACGGGCGCGACCCCAGCCTACAGCAATGGGTCACCGACAGCGGCGCCGTCGCGTTGATCTCCGACAATTTCGCGGTGGAGGCGATGCCGGCGCGGCCCTGCATGGAGGATGTCTGCGCCACCCTTCCGCTGCACGCGCACTGCCTCTTCAAGCTCGGCTGCTATCTCGGCGAGATGTTCTACCTGACGGAACTGGCCGACTGGCTGCGCGCCAACGGCCGCAACCGGTTCCTGTTCACCGGCCCGCCGCTTCGCCTGCCCGGTGCGGTCGGCTCGCCGGCGACACCGGTTGCGACCGTGTGACACTACGGCAGGGCGGCGCCGCCGGACAGGTCGGTGGTCTTCTGGTTGAGGCTGTCGATCAGGGCCTGGGCGCCGCCACGCGCCACCAGCCGGCGGAAGTCGGAGCGCTGCACGGCGACGCGGCTGATCGATCCATCGGCCAGCACATCCACCGCTTTCCAGCTGCCGTCCTGACGCATCACGTAGTCGAGTTCGTGGGACTCGCCGGACGAAGACACGATGCGCGTCTGCGCCAGTTGCTCGCCGTTCGGCAGGCTCTTGGTCTCCGGCAGCGTGTCGAAATGCTGGCCGGTGAAGTTGTCGAAGCTGTTGACGTAGTTGGCGATCGTGTATCGGCGGAACGCGGTCAGCAGCGCGGCGTGCTGGTCCGCAGGCAGGCTGGCCCAGGCTGGCCCGACCGAAACCTGCAGAATCGCCGACAGGTTGAACACTCGGTCGATCACCGGCGCCAGCGTCGCGAACCGTTGCGCGAACGGCGTGGCGCTGCCGGCCTTCATGATGCGCAACAGCGCGTCGCACAGCTCCCTGATCAGGGCGACGGCCGCCGGATCGGCCTTCGCCAGACGCACGCAGGCGGTCGTGCCGATCCATGCCAAGGCAACCTGCAACCAGCGCCGGCGGCCAATGGAGGCTAACGGCATGATCTCTGTCCCCGTGTCACGATGCGCCAAAAATGCCCCCGATACGCGGTAGGGGGTGGACCGCTACGCTTATCCTCCGGCCAAGACCGCGGTCAACACGGCCGCGCAGATGGGTGGAATGTGCGGCCGGGCGTGGCGGATGCGAGGCTGAGCGCGCTCAATCCGTTCACGATCATGTGCCCCGCAGCATGGCGTTTAGCCGGACGTCCTATTTTTGGTGAAAGCCACCGACCGGATCACGGCCGCAGGAGTAGTCGAGTTTGCCGTTCCCAAGCTCTGTTCTCAAGATTGCGGATAGTCTTGCGGATGCGGCGGGCATCCTGCGCCGTCCCCTCGACGCCGATGCCCTGCTCGCGCTTGCTAGGCGCCGCAGCGGGCTCCGGGATTTCGGCGACATGTCATTCGTCGATCCGCTGCGGCGGCTCCTGGGTTCATGCAACGACGAGGCATCGCTCAGCCTGGTCGGGCGCATGGCGACACGGTGGGACACGGTGCGGTTTCTGACCAACCTGTTGCAGTTCCATGACGCGGAGCGGCGCGATCCCGGCGTCCTGAACCAGGGGATCGAACGGCCGATCTTCATCACCGGCCTGCCACGCAGCGGCACCACGTTCCTGCATCGGCTGCTGATGGAGGACCCGGACAATCGAGCCCCCCTCGTGTGGCAGACGATCTATCCGTACCCGCTGGGGAAGCCGGCGCGCGGCGGGCGTGATGTGCGTCCGTCGCGCGTGGCGCGACAGTTGCGGGCCTTCGAGCGGCTAGCTCCCGAGTTCCGCGGATTGCATCCGCTTGATGCGCAGTCGCCGCAGGAGTGCAGCGAGATCACCGCGCATGTATTCCGCAGCCTGCGCTTCGACACGACGTATCGCATTCCGACCTACCGCCACTGGCTGGATGGCGACAGCCATCTGCCGGCCTACCGGTTCCACCGGCGCTTTCTCCAGCACCTGCAGCATCAGGATGGCGGCGGTCGGTGGGTGGTGAAATGCCCCGATCATTTGTTCGCACTGGACGCAATCCGCGTTGTCTACCCCGATGCGCGGCTCGTGTTCGTGCATCGCGATCCGGTGAAGGTGCTGCTCTCGGTCGCCAAGCTGACCGAGGTGTTGCGTCGTCCGTTCACGCGGCGGATCGACCCGCGGGAGATTGGCGCGCAGGAGAGTGGCCGGTGGCTCGATGGCACGCGGCAGATGATTGCGGTCGGAGACGATGCCGGACTGCCGGAATCGGTCCATCATGTGCAGCATAAGGACCTTGTGGCGAATCCGGTCGGCACGGTTGCGGCGCTCTACCGGCATTTTGGCCTCACGCTGGCGCCGCCGGTGGCTGCGGCGGTCGGACAATATGCCCAGCAGCGGCCAAACGGCGGCTACGGCCCGCGCGAATACCGCTTCGAGGATCACGGGCTCGACAGCGGCGTGGAACGCGAGAAGTTCCACGGCTACATGATGCGGTTTGATGTCGAGCCGGAGAGTGACAAGGATCGGTTCCCGGACGAACCACGTGCTACGGGAACCCGACCCGCGACTGGCCCAATGCGTCAGGCCACCATCTGATCCGGCGGGTCCCCCTCACAGTCGGCGACGCATGCCCCGGTGGATGCCGAGACAAGCCCGATAGACGTCAGGTTAAGGGCTCGACGAAGAGTGATTTGGTCGAAGGCACCAATCCCTCGACGTCATGGTCGGGACACGCCCGGCCATGGCGGAGGGAAGAGGTGTGACCCAAGCGCAACTTTCCAGTCCGCCTGAAGCCGCTCTGAACTACAAACGCCAGAACGGCTTGTTGGCCTCGGCCTCCGCCTCGGCGAAGCTGACGCCGATATCCTTCAGCATGTGGCCGTCAAGATGCGCGATGCTCTGGCGCGAGCGGTAGCGGCGCCATGCGGCACGCATGCCGTCCCACGAAAGCACGGCACGCGTCGGGCGGGCACGAATCGCAAGCCATTCCTGTGGCAGGAGCCGCACGATCTCGGTTGTGAGCAAGCGATTGGACATCGCAGCCTCCTCTCGGATTTCCTTCTCTCGACGCGGACACTGCTCCAATGCGGTGAATCAGTAAAACGAATTGCACTGATGCGAGTCATAAGATAACTTCATGCCCATGACGCTCCCCCAGGCAATGGACACCGACCTGCTGCGTGCCTTCGTGCTCATCGCCGAGGGCCACAGCTTCACCCAGGCCGCGGCCCGCGTGGGGCGGACGCAGTCCGCTGTCTCCATGCAGGTGAAACGTCTCGAGGAGATGCTGGGCCAGCCGGTGCTGCATCGCGGCAAGGGCGGCGCCGTGGAGCTGACGCCGCACGGCCAGTACCTGCTGACCCGCGCCCGGCAAATCCTTGCGCTGAACGACGAGGTGCTGACGACGTTCCGCGCGCCGCAGATTGCCGGGACGGTCCGGCTCGGCACACCGGATGACTATGCGTTCGCCTATCTTCCGCCGATCCTCAAGCGCTTCGCCGAAACACACCCGGCGGTCCAGGTGGACGTGGTGTGTTCACCGTCGGGAGAGCTGATGCGCCGGCTCAAGGCGGAAGAGATCGACCTGACGCTGGTCTCGGACGGCCATCAGCCCGCGAGCTGGCCTTCGGTGCAGCTCTGGCGCGGACCACTGGTATGGGTGACCTCCACACGGTTTGCGCCGCATCGGCAGGATCCGTTGCCACTGGCACTCGCCGATCGCGAGCCGTTTCTCGCCCGAGGGCAGGACTGCGAATGGGCCGGTGCCGCGGTGCGTGCGCTCGACAAGGCCGGGAGGCGGTACCGCATCGCCTACACATCGGCCTCGCAGATCGGCACGCATGCGCCGGTCCTGGCCGGCCTCGCGGTCACCGTTTCCACCTTGTCCTGGCTGCCGGAAGGGCTGCGGCCGATGCGCCCCGAGGAAGGGATGCCGAAGCTGCCGGAGTTCGGCATCCTGATGCTGAAGGGCAAGCACCCGCACCAGCCGGTGACCGATGCCTTGGCGGCGCATATCGAGGAGAGCTTCATGCGGGACGTGAATCGGTCGGTGGCGGCAGAATAGTGGCGGCAGAATTGCTAGTGCCCCACGTCGTTGATTTTGGTGTGGATCTCTAAATCGATGGCTCCGCAACGGCGGAGATGCATCGTGACTGCGCAACAAGCTGCGGTAAAGAAGTACATCGTGAAGCTCAGCGACGAGGAGCGTGAACAGCTCAACACGTTGATCCAGAAGGGCAAACACCGCGCTCGCCAATTGGTAAAGGCACGCATCCTGCTGAAGGCCGATGCTTCCGAGCCAGGCGAGGGATGGAGTGACAGCCAGATCGCCGCCGCCTTGGATACCAGCGTCACCACGGTTGCCCGGACCCGGCAGCAACTGGTGGAGGAAGGCTTCGAGTCCGTCCTGACCCGCAAGCATTCGCCCGCTTCAGCCAGAAAGCCCATCTTCGATGGAGCAAGCGAGGCCAAGCTGATCGCGTTGGCTTGTTCCGATCCGCCCAAGGGCCGTGTCAGGTGGACGCTGAAGCTGCTGGAATCCGCAGTCGTGGAACTGAACATTGTTGACCGCGCCAGCGACAACACGATCGGGCGGACGCTAAAAAAAACATTCTCAAGCCGCACCTTCAGAAGCAATGGGTCATCCCGCCAGACGGCAACGCTGCATTCGTAGCCGGCATGGAAGATGTCCTGGAAGTCTACCAGAGGCCGCACGACCCGGAGGCTCCTGTGGTCTGCCTGGACAAGTCATCCAAGCAACTCATCGCTGAAACCCGCGTGCCCATCGCGGTGAAGCCAGGACACCCCGCTCGGCATGATTATGAGTATGAGCGCAACGGAACGGCCAACCTGTTCATGATGTTCGCCCCGCTGGAGGGCTGGCGGCATGTTGAGGTGACCGATCGGCACACTGCCGTGGATTATGCCCAAATACTCAAGGAACTATCCGATACCCACTTTCCCGCAGCCAAGAAGATCGGTCCTGGTGCAGGACAATCTCAACACCCACAAGCCGGCTTCCCTCTACGAAGCCTTCCCTGCCCCGGAGGCGCGCCGGTTGGTCGAAAGGTTTGAGTGGCACTACACGCCCAAACACGGTAGCTGGCTGGATCTGGCTAAATCCGAACTCAGTGTCTTGTCAGGTCAGTGCCTCGATCGGCGTATTCCTGACAAGCAGACTTTGATCGCCGAAGTCGCCGCCTGGGAGGTCAGCCGCAACAAGAACCACACCAAGGCGGACTGGCAGTTCACCACCGCCAAGGCCCGCGTTAAGCTGAAGAGGCTGTACCCCTCACTATGAGTAACTCGGGGGACTAGTTTCGCTCCGACCGCCGCTGCCGCAGGGTGAATAGCGGCGGATGATCGGGCTGCGTCGTCACGATCCCGACCGGCATCGGCGGGGCTTCGTTCAACGACACCTCGAACTCCTGGATCATCATGGCCAGCGCCAGCGTCGCCTCGGTAAGCGCGAACTGGGCGCCGACGCAGACCCGCGGGCCGGCGCCGAACGGCAGATAGGCAAAGCGCGGGATCGGCGGTGCGCCGGGCAGGAAGCGCGAAGGATCGAAAGCGTCCGGATCGCGCCAGAGCCGGCGATGCCGCCCCAGCACCCACGGCGCGATCATCAGCACCGACCCGCGCGGGATGTCGATCGTACCGGCCCGGTCGGGGCCGATCGCCTGGCGCACAATGGTGAATGCGGGCGGATACAGACGCAGCGCCTCGCTGATGACCGCGCGGGTGCGGACCAGACGCGGCAGAACATCCATCGCCCCATCAGGCGTCACCTCGAACTGGCGAACCTCCTCGGCCAGGCGCTGCTGCTCGTCCGGCGCACCGCAGAGCAGGACCAGCGACCAGAACAGCGTGACCGCCGTGGTCTCGTGCCCGGCCAGGATCATCGTCGCGATCTGGTCGCGCAACTGGCTCTGCGAGAACCCCTCGCCGGACTCCGGATCGCGCGCGGCGAGCAGCAGATCGAACAGATCGCGCGGGGCATCCGCGGGCGGCGCGGCCTGGCGCGCCCGCATGATCTCCTCCACCAAGCCCATCCATGCACGCTGGAACCGCCGGCGGCCAAGATCGCGCAGTGTCGGAATCGACGGCGGCAGCACTATGTCGAGCAGGTGAGGATGCGCGTAGCGCTGGCCGTATTCCGTAAGGCGCCGACGCATGGCGGGGCCGTATTGCGCCATCTCCATGGAGAACATCGAGCGGCCGGCGATCTCGAGCGCCAGGTTCTGCATGGCGGCAAGCAGATCGGCCGGCTCGCCTGCCTGCGCGGCGAGGGTCGCGAGCGCCTCCTGTGCACAGGTCACGATGTGCCGTGCCAGCATCGGCATGCTCCGCGGCGCCAGGGCCGGCGCGATAGTGCGGCGCTGATGACGCCAGTCCTCGCCCTCGCTGAGCAGCAGGCCCATGCCGGTGATCGGGCGCAGGATGCGGATCGAGGCCGGCGTGCGGCGGTAGTTGGTGGGATTATCCACCAGCACGCGGTGGATGGCGTCCGGCGCGTTGAGCATGATGTTGCTGCGGCCCAGGACGCGACGCACCAGTACGTCCTCCTGGTACGCCGCCTCAGTCCACATGGTCAGCGCATTGGTGCGAATAGCGCGCAGGAAGCCGAGCAACGGCAGTTCCTCCGCAGGGATCGGTGGGTGTGGCGGGGCAACGGCGGCAGCGACTGTCACGTGCGACTCTCCCGCGGTGAGCCTGGACAGGCATGCCGGCTCCGCCAAAGCGTCGGATACCCGTGAAAACGATTTCTTAGGACGCGCGTGGTTTCCTGTGCCAGGAACAGACAGGGGGCGGTCGTGACGGACAGCCGGTTAGTCAATCGCAACGTCGTCGCCGGGCGCGGCAGAACCAGCATGCGTATGGAGCCGGAGCTGTGGGACGCGCTCCTGGAGATCTGCCAGCGTGAGCACCGGGACATGAGCCAACTCGTCCGCACGATCGAGGAGATCGGCCACAGCGGCGGGCGCACCAGTGCTGTGCGGGTCTTTGTGCTGGAATACTTCCGCGCCGCGGCCAGCCAGGCGGGACACGAAGCGGCAGGACACGGTTCCCTCGAACGGTCCAACATCGGTGGCTATCCGCGGCGGGCCGCCTAGTCCGACGTCGCTGCAACCGCGGCGTGGCCGGTTTCGGAGCCAGGGCCGGTATAGAGATGCGGCCAGCGCCGCTGCACAACCGGGCTGTCCGTGCCGTAGGCGATGCAGGTGTTCAGAATCGCCGGCGGCCCGCCCATCTTGTTGGCGATCCGCACGTCAAGCCTGTCGCTGCCCGGCGTTTCGACCTCCCCGGCTGCGACAGCCTCGCGACGCGCCCGTGCCGGATCGATCGTCTGGTAGGCGGTGGTCGCCATCTGCTGCAGCAATTCGCGCAAATGTGTGCAGCCGAGCGTGCCGCCGATCCGCTTTGCCGCCTCCCTGAGAAAGCCTGGCTTGATCCGCAGCCCGGCGAGCCTGGAAAAGTTGGGGGCCGCGGCGGGGCAGACAGCATAGGGCGTGTAGTCGCTGGCGGCCTCGCAGGCGACGATGCACCTCTCCTCGTCCACCGTAAGGCGCAGCCACATGCCATGGATCGGCTCGCCGGCCGCGATATAGCCGCGGTCGTGGCTGGCCGAACCGTAGCTCTTCGTGTCGGCGAGGTGGGCCTCGATGTCGAAGCGCCCATCGGCTCGGCGATAGCCGCGCAGCACGATGTCGCGCGAATGCAGCAGCTCGCGGTCGTGGGGCTGGCTCAACGGCATCGTGGGACTCCTGGATCTTGTGCGGTGCAGCACGCTGCATATGGCGTGCAAGCCGCCCCTTGGCAAACCGGCGTTATATGGCAACGCCACTCCCATTGCAAAACGCGCCTTACTTCCTTACTTTCCTCCCTATGCTCGCCAAACTCACCGCCAAGAACCAGCTCACCCTCCCCAAGCGCGCGATCGAGGCGCTCGGCTCGCCCACGCACTTCCAGGTGGAAGTAGCCGACGGCCGGATCACGCTGACCCCAGCCAGGCTCGATGCCGCTGACGCCGTGCGCACCAAGCTCGCCGAACTCGGCATCACCGAGGCCGACGTGACTGACGCCGTCACCTGGGCAAGGCGCCGGCGCTGAACGACGGCGTGCCAAGCCGCCTGCGCGCGGTGTTCGACACCAACGTCGTCGTCTCTACGCTGGTCTTCGGCCGGCGCCTGGTCTGGTTGCGCCGCGCCTGGGCCACCGGAGCCGCCCGCCCGATCGTCTGCCGCGACACAGTGACGGAACTGATCCGCGTGCTCACCTACCCAAAGTTTCGCCTGTCCGTCGAGGACCGTACGGCGCTGCTCGCCGACTACCTCCCCTATGCGGAAACGGAGTGCCTGCCACATCCACCGCCGCCCGTGCCGGTTGCCTGCAGGGATCGCGACGATGCCGTCTTCATCCAGTTAGCGCTCGCCGCCGCCGCCGACGTCCTAGTCAGCGGCGACGCCGACCTGGCGACCCTGGCCGGCACGATCGCAATCGTCTCCCCGGCAGCCCTGCGTCAACGCCTGGGATGGCACGAAGCGGACTGACCCAGTCGCTGATCGCCGCATGCCGCGAAGCTCGGCAGTCGATAACCAATCGTAGCAACAGCCGCAGGCCGCGCCGCGCTTACGGTTCCCGCACCGTCGGCGCACCGAGCCTGCGCGCCGTCCTGACAAGCGCCTTGTCGAACGTGATAAACCCGTCGTGCGGACGCGCAGCCGCCAGATGCAGGGCATCGGCAAAATCCAGGCCGCGCTCGGCCCAGTCAAGCGCTTGCGCTGCGGTATCGGCAGCTTTCCACGGTCACCCGCGGCAGACCGGCGAACCCGCGCAGGGCGCGGACGACATCCGCCTTCGGAAAGCCGAACACACCGCGCAGCACCCACTCGGCTTCCAACAGCACGGTCAGTGGCACGAACACGTCATCCCGCGCGAGCAGGCGTTGCGCACGGGCCGCCTGCGCGGTGTCGTCGTTCGCCAGGTAGCGGACGACGACGTCAGTATCGACCGCGAGCATGACGCCGGCGCACCTCGGCTGCGATGCCTTCCTGCATGTCCTCCAGCGTCTTCGGCTCGCCCCGGTAGCGCAGGCAGCCGAACACCTGCTCCGGCGTGGTCGCCGGGAACAACGGTGCGGACCTGAGCAGAACACCGTCTGGGGTTTCCTCCACCGTCAGCCGTGTGCCGGCATTCCAGTTCCGGCGCCGGCGTACTGCGGCGGGTAGGATGACCTGACCCTTGGTCGAGAGCGTGGTGGTGAGCTTTACGGCATCGCGCATCGTTGTACCAAAAGGTAAGATGAATGTAAGGTACACCCTCGGTGCTATGCCGGCAAGCTTTCGGCCTCAGGAAACCTCCGCCGTCACTCCGCCGCGGCGGCGGTCTGCTCCGGCGCCCGCCGCACCCGCAGCCGGCGGATCCGCCGCGGGTCGGCATCCAGCACGCGGAACTCGATCCCCGAGGGATGGCTGATCACCTCGCCCTTCGCCGGCACCCGTCCGGCCAGCGTGAACACCAGCCCGCCCACCGTCTCGATGTCGGCGTCGCGCTCGTCCTCCGACAGCACGGGACCCATCCGGCTCTCGAACTCCTCCACCGGCAGCCGCGCATTGATGTCGAGCGTGCCGTCGGCCCGCTCCACCACCATCGCCGCCTGCACCTCGTCGTGCTCGTCGGAGATGTCGCCGACGATCGTCTCGACCAGGTCCTCGATCGTCACCAGCCCATCGACCCCGCCGTATTCGTCGATCACCAGCGCCAGGTGCATGCGCTGCTGGCGCATCTGCAGCAGCAGATCGAGCACCGGCATCTGCGGCGCCACCATCAGCGGGCGGCGCAGGATAGCCTCCAGCCTGAACGCCTCCGGCCGGCCGACATAGGCGTACACGTCCTTGATGTGCACCATGCCCACGATGTCATCGAGCTGCTCGCGATACACCGGCAGGCGCGAATGGCCCTCGGTGCGGAGCTGCTCCAGCGCCTGATCCAGCGTGACGTCGACCCGCATCGCCACGATGTCGGCGCGCGGCACCATCACGTCATCGGCGGTGGTCTCGCGCAGCCGCAGGATGTTGGCGATCAGCGCGCGTTCCTGGCGATCCAGTTCCGGCTGCTCGCCGGCCTCCTCCTGGGCGTCCGCCGCCTCCTGCACCAGTTCGGCGATCAATTCGCGCAACGAGGGCTCCGGCTGTCGGCGGCCCACGAGGTGGAGCAGACGGGACACCAGGACGCCCGCGCGCCGTTGCCGTTCGTGCTCATGCGCGCTTCCACGGGTTCGGCACGCGCAGCCGGTGCAGAATGCGCGCCTCGGCGAGCTCCATGCGGCGTGCCTCGCCGGCGTGATGGTGGTCGTGGCCGGCGAGATGCAGGACGCCGTGCACCACGAGATGCGCGAGATGATGCGCCGGACGGCGCCCGGCCGGCTGCGGCCTCGCGGCGGATCACGCCGAGCGCCAGCACGATCTCAGGCGCAGGTTCGAGGTAGGTCAGCACGTTGGTCGGCCTGTCGCGGCCGCGGTGGCGGGCGTTGAGGCGGCGCACCGTGCGGTCGGCGGCGAGCACGATGGCGGCACTGCCAGAGCCGGCGGCGCGGCGGCGCGGGCAGCGACCGCCTCGGCGCGCGGCACCAGCCGGCGCCATGCCGGCTCCGCCACGATCACGCTGACCTGTCCATGGATCCCCGCTTGCGCGGGGCCGCTACTTGCCTCGGGGTCCATCGCTACTTGCCGGTTCCCTCGCCCGGCTGGTTGATCTCTCGTGCGCGGCGAGCCTCGCGCCGCTTGTCGCCTTCGGCTTCGCGCGCTGATCGTAGGCATCGACGATGCCGGGCGACCAGCGGATGGCGCACCACGTCGCGCTTGTCGAGCCGGGTGACGGCGATGCCATGCACGCCTTCCAGCGTATCGAGCGCGTCGCGCAGGCCGGAGCGGACGCCTTGCGGCAGGTCCACCTGGCTCAGGTCGCCGGTCACGACCATCCGCGTCCCTTCCCCCATCCGCGTCAGCCACATCTTCATCTGCACGGCGGTGGTATTTTGCGCTTCATCGAGAATCGCATAGGCGTGCGCCAGCGTGCGGCCGCGCATGAAGGCCAGCGGCGCGACCTCGATCTCGCCGTTGGTCGAGCCGGCGAATCACCTGTTCGGCCGGCATCATGTCGTGCAGCGCGTCGTAGAGCGGGCGCAGATAGGGATCGACCTTCTCCTTCATGTCGCCGGGCAGGAAGCCCAGACGCTCGCCGGCCTCGACTGCCGGGCGGGACAGCACGATGCGGTCCACCCGGCCGGCCTGCAGCATCGCCACCGCCTGCGCCACCGCGAGATAGGTTTTGCCCGTGCCGGCCGGGCCGACGCCGAACACCAGGTCATGCGAGGCCAGCGCCTCCATATAGGTCGCCTGCCCCGGGCTGCGCGGCCCGACCGCACCGCGGCGGGTGCGGATGGCCGGGACATCGGACAGCGGCAGGCGCGGGTCGGTGTCGGCATCCGCCAGCCGGATCGCCGCTTCCACGTCCGGTCGTCCGACGCTCTCGCCGCGTTCCAGCCGCCGCCACAGCCCTTCCAGCGTCGCCTGCGCCGCATCGACGCGCGACGCCTCGCCGGTGATGGCGACGCGGTTGCCGCGGCAGGCCAGGCGCACCCCGAGCGCCTGCTCGATGCGGACCATGTGCCGGTCGTGGTCGCCGAGCAGCAGGGGCAGCAGCGTGTTGTCACCGAAGTGCAGGGTCACGGCCTTGCCGTGAGGGGAGGTGGCGGAGGTGGCTGGGATGGCGGCGGCTTGGCTCAAGCGCTGGCTCTCTCCTCGGTGAACGGTTCGCTGACAATGAGTTGGGGAGTGCGGCGGCGATCTGCACGGATATTTCGCGGCCGATCACGTCCGGCGGGCCGGATGCATGCACCGGCTGAAGAAACGGTGACCGTCCGGCGACCTGGCCCGGATGGCGGCCCGGGCCGGTGAACAGCACCGGCAGGGTCAGGCCGACGCAGCCGGCGTTGAACCGGACCTGCTGCGCCCGCAGCAGCGCCTGAAGTTCGGCCAGGCGGCGTTCCTTCTCGGCATCCGGCACCTGTGCCGGGCGCGGTGGCGGCGGGCGTTCCGGGGCGCGGCGAGTATTTGAAGCTGAAGGCCTGGGCGAAGCCGACCTCGCGGACCAGCGCCAGGGTGGCCTCGAAGTCGGCATCGGTCTCGCCGGGATGGCCGACGATGAAGTCGGACGACAGCGCGATGTCCGGCCGCGCGCGCGCGCAGCTTGTCCACCAGGCGCAGGTAATCGGCCGCGGTATGCCTGCGGTTCATCGCCGCCAGCACGCGGTCGGCGCCCGACTGCACCGGCAGGTGCAGGAACGGCATCAGCATCGGCAGGTCGCGATGTGCCGCGATCAGCGCGTCATCCATGTCGCGCGGGTGCGACGTGGTGTAGCGCAGGCGCAGCAGGCCAGGCAGTCGGCCAACGCGCGCAGCAGGTCGGCCGAGGCCCCAAGTTCCCCGTCAGGCGCTGCGCCATGCCAGGCATTCACGTTCTGGCCGAGCAGCGTGATCTCGCGCGCGCCCTGCGCCACCAGACGCCGCGCCTCGGCGAATCACGCCACCGCCGGCCGGCTCTGCTCGGCGCCGCGCGTGTAGGGCACCACGCAGAAGCTGCAGAACCTGTCGCAGCCCTCCTGGATCGTCAGGAACGCGGTGATTCCCTGCGGCGCGGATGCGTCCGGCAG
>CAWCDM010000142.1:0-36214 GCA_963794185.1 uncultured Alphaproteobacteria bacterium
TGGAAACTCGTCCAATCAGCGTCGAATGGCCTGCAGATCGCGGTCAACGGCACAGTCGATCCGGCCACCGCCAACGTCGTCCTTTTGGAGATCCTCGGCGGCAAGATCGTCCAGGAGAACACCGCCGCCAACTGGTATTCGGAACCCGGCCCCGGTGGCGCTTGGTCCCAGATCGCGGCGCCAGTCGCGCCGCCGCCCGTCACTCCTCCGGTCACGCCGCCGCCCCCCGCGCCGAGCCCGGACGGCACGAAGATCAGCTCCGCCGCGGCGAACCCGATCATAGATCAGGCCGGCAATGCATGGAAACTCGTCCAATCAGCGTCGAATGGCCTGCAGATCGCGGTCAACGGCACAGTCGATCCGGCCACCGCCAACGTCGTCCTTTTGGAGATCCTCGGCGGCAAGATCGTCCAGGAGAACACCGCCGCCAACTGGTATTCGGAACCCGGCCCCGGTGGCGCTTGGTCCCAGATCGCGGCGCCAGTCGCGCCGCCGCCCGTCACGCCGCCCACATCTGTCACCACCGGCAGCGGCTCCGATACGATGGTGTTCGCTGTGTCCGAGGACGCCTATCAGGGCGACGCGCAGTTCACCGTTTCGGTCGACGGCAAGCAGGTCGGCGGCACCTTCACGGCAACCGCATCACATGCTTCCGGCGCCAGCCAGAACTTCACCTTCAAGGGTGATTTCGGTGCCGGATCGCACGCTGTAGCCGTCAACTTCCTCAACGATGCCTGGGGCGGAACCGCCGCCACCGACCGCAACCTCTATGTGAACGGCATCAGCTACAACGGCACCGCCACCGGTCAGAGCGCCGAGCTCGCCAACACCGGAGCAAAGACATTTGCGGTCTCCGGCGGAACGACGCCCTCGGTCAGCGAGACGGGCGATCATGGATCGCTCGCCAAGAACCTCTCGCAGACCGGCACCTACACGGTCGGCGGAGACACCTTCGTGCTCACCGCCGGCAATGCCGCCTCGGTGACGCTCGGCACCGGAACGAGCCAGATCAAGTTCATCGGCGCGAGCTCGGTCACGCTGACCGGCGGACCCGGCCTGGCCACCGTCACAGCCGATGCGGGCAACAACAAGTTCGTCGCCGGCACCGGTACCCTCGACGTGACGGGAGGCGGCGGCAAGGATGCCTACGTTTTCCACGCCACGGGCGGTCCCCTCAAGCTTGAGGATTTCTCGCTTGCCAAGGGCGATACGTTGACCATCGACAACTCGCTGCAAGGCTCGCTGCAGCGGGCCTCCGACGGCCAGGGCGGCACAATGCTCACCTTCGGGGCAGGCGCCACCCACGGTGTGGATATCCACGGCCTGGCGGTGATGCCGACCACCAGCATCACGTGGGCGTAGAACAACCTTGACCGCTCATGGGGCGGCCACACATGGGGCGGCGCCTGTTGCCCGGGATGACGACGAAAGGGAGCATGCGGTGTGCTTCAGCGTGCATGTGTGGACGGCCCCTCGGATGCAAGAGCTTCGAATAGAATTCTGACGGGCGTGTCGATTGCGAGCATGTGTCCGGTCTGTTGACGCGGCACCGTGTCCACTGGCCCAGATGGGGTCCGCGATCCAGTCCCAAACAATTTTGCGGCTTCGAAAGCCAGCACGCTAATCGGGTTCTCTGGATCATCGGTTCGACCGATCGTCATCTCATTCAGCTCTTGCATCCCGGCAACAACGCTCGCTTCCGGCGGCAAGCGCCGGCCCCGGTCACGCGCGTCATCATGACCCATGCCGTTTGGGCCATCCCGTTGCTCAATCACGCCCGAAGCCCCGTGGCGGTTCAATCGCCTGGAGTTCGGACAGATCGAGTTCGATAATCGCCCGCAAGGCGTCGGCGAGAGCGCTGTCCTGTTGATTGTCCGGCAAAGCGTCCAGCCAGCCGGCATATTCAGCCTGCAGCTCCAAGGCCGCGGCAATGGTGTCGTTCCACCGTTGGATCCGGGAGCGCCGGTCGGCGGGACGGCGTGTACGGACAACCGGTGCGCCAGCCGCGTGCACGGCGCGATAGTCCGCCTGACGTTCGACGCCGGTCATCGGTGTATTACCGATCGATGGGCGAGGCATGGTTCCACTCCATGGCGTTACGTGACGAAAGCCAGTTCATGCCACCGCCGCCCCGGTCGTGGCGGACGGGCGCCGATACATCTCGCCACTCTTCATCGTCGCCCAGGCCGTGCGGGCTATCTTGTTGGCGAGTGTCACAGCGGCGAGTTTGCGCGGCTTGCGGAGCAGCAGTGCCCGCAGCCAGTCCGTCATCTGGTGGCTGCCCTGCCTGAGGGCGACATTGATCACCGAGGTGGCGCCAGAGACGAGCAAGACGCGCAACCGTTCATTGCCGGCCCGGCTGATGCCACCCATTCGCTGTTTGCCGCCGGTCGAACGTTCATTCGGGGTCAGACCTGCCCGGGCAGCGTAATGGCGGCCGGACTCGAACATCGCTGGGTCGATCTCGACGGCCATTGTCAGCGCGATAAGACGTGGCTGACCAAATTCGGACCGGCCGATGAGTGGAATTTCTTCCTTAGAGTCTGTCCGGAATCATTCCGTTACCCTGGCTAGCCTACGCACCATGAGGCGGATTGATGCGAGCAACAGATACGCTCGCGCCTTGCGGTTGAGACATTCCCAGTCCTTGGCGAGTTGGCGGCAGCGATTGCGCCATGCAAGCGTTCGTTCAACGACCCAGCGCTTGGGAAGAACGACGAACCCTTTGGCCTGGTCCGACCGTTTGACAATCTCCACGTCCACCTGGGCCATGATTTTCTTCACGGCCGTCTGGAACACCGGCCCCCGATAGCCGGCATCGGCGTAGAGCTTGAGCAGGAATGGATACAAGCCGAACAAGGTCGCCATCACCATCGCACCGCCGTCACGGTCCTGAATATCTGCGGCATGCACGATGGCCTGCAACATCAGGCCGGTCGTATCGACCAGGATGTGTCGCTTCTTGCCCTTGATCTTTTTCCCCGCATCATAGCCGTGCGGATCAATGCAGGCCCCGCTTTTTCAGCGCTTTTCACGCTCTGGCTATCGATCACCGCCGCCGTCGGACTGGCCTCTCGCTCGGCCTGCTCCCGGCATTTCACGTACAGTGCATGATGGATCCGTTCCAGTGTCCCATCATGCTCCCAGCGATCGAGATAGTCATGGATCGTGCTGCGCGGCGGCAGGTCCTTCGGGATGTCACGCCCCCCGCCTTCGCAGGGGCAGGCCACTGGCAGCCCGAACCGGTGATATACATCACCCCATTGAGCACCTCGCGAATATCGACCGTGCGCTTGTTGCCACCCGGTTTGGCGGGCGGTATCAGCGGCGCGACCTCGGCCCATTCTTCATCGGTCAGGTCATGGCTGTAGCGCAGGCCGCTGCGGTCATGGCGACGGCGGGTCTCTTCGGTCCACATCAGGCACCTCGCGATTCGGTGCCATGTATAGAGTCACAGTCGATTCGAGCCGGGCAAGCCCCTCCGCTAACCGACTCTAAAGACTCAATTTGTTCTCGGACGGACACTGAGAGCGGCGAGAATGCCGCAGATCAGGAGCGACAATGACAAGACGAGTTCGCCGGACGCACAATCCGGCCTTCAAGGCAAAGGTGGCGTTGGCCGCCGTCAAGGGTGAGAAGACGCTGGCCGAATTGGCGCAGCTGCACGACGTTCATGCGAATCAGATCACGGTCTGGAAGGCGCAATTGCTGGAGGGTGCCGCCGGGGTGTTCGGCGGTCAGGTTGGCGAGGTCGCGCCACCGGTGGACCTGAAGGTTTTGCACGCCAAGATTGGAGAGCTGACGCTGGAGAACGATTTTTTTGCCGGTGCGCTCAGCAAAGCGCGCCTGCTGAGCGCAAAACGATGATCGACCGCGGCCACGATCTGCCCTTGGCCCGGCAAGCAGACCTGCTGGGGTTGCGGGGTTGCGCCGCAGCACTCTATATTATGGCCTCGTCAGACGAATCTGTGGGCGACGTCAGGCTCTGGCAGTTTGCCAAGCGTATGATACAGCGCGATTTCCGTGACATGGAAGGTGCGAAAGCCGTAGGATTTTCGCATGGTCAGTTTGGCCTTGTTGTTGAGACCCTCGACCACGCCGCTGGAGAACTGCTTCCTGGCGCGGAAGGAGTTCAGGATCAGCGCACGATGCGAGCGTAGCGTCCTTGCGATCTTCTTCATCGGCTCGATACGCGAGCGCATGACCTGGCAGCACCACTCATCGAGGAACTTGCCGGCCCAGCTCGGCGCCTGGTATTCCCAAAGCTGCTGGAAGTCCTCCTTCAGCAGATAGGCTCGCACGGTCCGCAGATTGTAGCGCAGCAGATCGCGCAGACGGAACCGCTGTTGCCTGGTCAGGTTCGTCTTGCGCTTCAGTACGCACCAGCGGGTTTTCTTCAGACGGGCTCATAGCCGTCGTGCGCCAGCCTGCGCGCCTCGCCGGCACGCACCTGATCCAGCGCGGTGTTCATCTTGGCGACAATGTGACAGCGATCGAGAATGTGGATGGCTTGGCTGCACCGCTCGCGGATCACCGTCAGATAAGGCTGCCACATGTCCGAGCAGACAAACTCGATCTGTCCGGCCAATCCCTCGCCGATCAGGGCGAAGAACTGCTCGAAGCTCGCCACCGTCCGCTCGCGGCCGACCCATAGCAGGCGCGTGCACTGCTGTTCGATCTGGTAGACCAGCGTAAGGTATTTGTGACCCTTGGCATACTGGATCTCATCAACACCGATCGCCACGATCGGGCCCAGTTGCCGGTGCTCGATCCCGCACTGCACAACATATTCGACCGACTGGCGGACCTTGTCCCAGGTCGTGCGAAACGACACCGCGGTCTCCTGCCAGGACAGCTTCCGCGCCCAATGTGCCAGGAACAGCATGTAGGCCTTGGTCAGCTGGTGTGCCATCCCCAGGCACCGCACGACGCGTACTGCACTAGGCATCACCGCGTATGCAATAGAGCAACACACCTTGAAGCTTCAGGTGATCATAGGCCGGTGCCGGCTTATCACAGCCCGAGCACACCGGTCTTGAGCCGCGGCGCGGCCGCACGGTGATCTCGATGGTCTGGCTTGGTGCGCAATGCCGCGCGTGCTCGTAAACGAAACCGGGAAAGTGCTGGTAGTGGTTCAGCAGGGAGATCAGCCGCATGGCAGCAGGACCCAAAGGAGTTGCCGGGAGGTCTGCCAGCCTGCCAGCGCAACAGGCCGCCGCCGATCCCTTGCAGAGTTTCTGTCCGGATCTCGATCAGTGGCCGGGCAGCTGGGCGTATGAGAAACGCGACATTCCGCCGGGCCTCCAGATGGTGGACTGCTTCAAGCCGTTCCTGCGCGAGATGCTGGCACTGTCTCTCTCGCGCAAGACCTTACGCCAGCACCGCGACAACATCTGGCTGCTCGGCGGTGAGGTCATCCGCCGATTGCAGATGGACAGCAGTCTCCGTAGGCAGCCGATCCAGCAGGTCGTCCTCGACCTCATCGGCGATGACGGCGGGCCGCTACTCTCCCATGGCCAGTCCGAAGCCGAACAACGCTCCTTCGATGCAACCTGCCGCAAGCTCTTTCGCTTCTTGACAGCCCCCGAGATCAGCCGCCGCCAAAACGCTCGCAGCTCTACCGCGGTGGCGAACCGATCGCGTCATTGACGGCACCAATGCAGAACTCTCGGCCAGGCGCGTCGCGGTCAAGCCCCGCAGCCGCGAAGCGGTGCGCCCCACGGGTCGGCCCTTTGGCCGCCCGAGGACAGGCTCCGGCGCAGGGCTTGACGGCGATCCGCATGGCCGAGGCAAAATTGGCCGTGCCGTCCGGTGAGGCGCCACCAACCAAAACCCCGCTACGTCGTTGCAGCCCACCCCGCCGCGCAGGTGACTCTATCTTAGCCTGAATCACCCACAGTTTTCGCCGGGGAACCTTATTATGAGGCTCGGCCTGTTCCGACGGCCGAGCTTGCGATCATGCGCCGAATTGATGCGCTCGATATGGACTATCCGTTCGCAGGCAGCCGGATGCTACGTGACCTGCTGCAGGGCGAAGGTGTGAAGATCGGTCGTGAGTTGGTTGCCACGATGATGCGGCGGATGGGCATCGAGGCGATTTATCGGAAGCCGAACACGTCCAAGGCCGCGTTGGGGCACAAGATTTATCCGTATTTGCTGCGCGGCCTGGCGATTGATCGGTCGAACCAAGTGTGGGCGATGGATATCACCTACATTCCGATGGCGCGCGGCTTCGTCTATCTCGCGGCGGTCGTGGACCGGTTCAGTCGTCGGGTTCTGGCGTGGCGGCTGTCGATTACGATGGAGGTTGAATTCTGCATCGAGGCTGTGGAGGAGGCACTCGCTTGGCATGGGCGGCCCGGGATCTTCAACACCGACCAGGGCAGCCAGTTCACCAGCGCGGCTTTTGCCGGATTGCTGTTGGAAAACGGGATCTCGATCAGCATGGATGGCCGGGGATCCTGGCGCGACAACGTTTTTGTCGAGCGGCTGTGGCGGTCGGTCAAATACGAGGAGGTTTACTTGCGTGCCTACGACAATGTTGGCGAAGCGCATGCGTCATTAGGTCGTTACTTCACGTTCTATAATGGCAAGCGACCACATTCAAGTCTTGACGCACGGACTCCGGAGAGAGCTTACTACGATCATCTGCCGCTGCGCGACGAACCCAACCGGCAGAGGCTCCACTTAAAGATCCCGAAACGGTGTCGCGACCAAGCCAGCCACCTCTCATACAGCTCCACGCGTTGCATCCCCAGCCCCTTGCACTCATGGCAAAGAGCTTCATGCCGCTGGAGTTTTACTCCGGCGCAACCGGACAGACCGGCCGCTTCAGCGAGAAAAAAATTTTTTTGTCTCCGGCGGGTACACAATGGCCAGTTTCGTCCAGGCGGCAGTCTTGCTACACCGGAGTCGCCTCTCACCCTTGTGGTGCAAGCGTAGGGTCGAATTGTTACCCCCGTTGTTACCCATAAAGGACCTACCCGTTGAGGTTCAGGGATAACTTATTATTCAAACGAGGAAACTTGGATGAACCGCAACGTCTGGCTCCTGTTCTGCTGTCAGGCGCTGATGAACGCCGTGATGTCCGGCCAGACGGTGATGAGCGCGCTGATCGGCCACGCGCTCGCGGTTGACAAGGCGCTGAACACGCTGCCGATGGCGATCCAGATGACCGCGACGATGACCGCCTCGATCCCGGCCGGCATCGTGTTCGCCCGGCTGGGCCGCAAGCCGGGGTTTTGGCTCGGCTGCTTGGGTTCGCTCCTCGGCAGCATGACCTTCGCGCTCGGCGTGTGGCGCGGCAGCTTCCAGATCTATTGCGTGGGCGCCGTGTTCGCCGGCCTCGGCTTCGGCATCGCCCAGCATCTGCGCTTCGCAGCGGCCGAGGTGGCGGCGCCGGCGGCACGCGCGCGGGCGATATCGCTGGTGATGGCCGGCGGCGTGCTGGCCGCCATCATCGGACCCGAAGTCGTCAAGCGTACCAACATGCTGCTGCCGCCAATGGCGTTCCTCGGCACCTATCTCTGCCTGCTGGTGCTGCCGCTGATCACGTCCACCCTGCTGCTGTTCATCGAGCTGCCGCCGGCGGTCCGCCAGATCAGCCAGCCGGTGCCGTTCCGCACCATCATCGCCCGCCCCAGCTTTCTCACCGCCGTGGTGTGCAGCATGGTCGGCTACGGCACGATGAACCTGGTCATGGCATCCACGCCGCTGCAGATGCTGTTCTGCGGCTTCGGCGTGAACGCCAGCGCCGATGTGATCCGCGCGCATTCGATCGCCATGTTCCTGCCGGGCTTCGTCACCGGACGGCTGATCCAGCGCTTCGGCGCGCACCCGATCATCTGCATCGGCGCCGTGCTCACGCTGCTCTGCGTCGTCACCAACCTGAGCTTCGCCCCGGTGATCGCCACGTTCATGGCGGCGCTGGCGTTGCTCGGCGTGGGCTGGAACTTCCTGTTCGTCGGCGGCACCACGCTGCTGGCGACGTCGCACGACGCGCACGAGCGGGTGCGCATCCAGGCCACCAACGACTTCATCGTGTTCGGCACAGTTGCCTGCACGGCGTTCGCGTCCGGCGCCATCGAGGCCACCGGCGGGTGGGCCGCGCTCAACCTGGTGGTCGTGCCGCCGACGCTGATCGTCGCCGCGCTTGTCGTCTGGCACTGGTCGGCCCGCGCGCGTCTGGCGCCGGCATAGGCATGGTCGGCCGCGGTTCAGTAGGCCGGGGTTGGAGCGCCGCCCGTTGGTCCGGCGGTGGGGCTCGAAGGCGCTGCATTGAACCGGCCGATATTGCCGAACAGCTGTTGCAGGAACGATGCCTCGGTCCCCGGCGAGGGAGTGGTGCGCGCCACCACCGTCACCGGCAGCGCATCCTCCTGGTTGAGCCGCTTCACATCCTGCAGCACGCCCTGCTCATTGAAGCTGAGCACCAGGACGTCCTGGCTCAGCACGCCCTGGACCTGGGCAATCCGCGGACGGGTGACCTCGCTGATGTAGATCCAGGTGTTGTCGTCGAACGTGGCCCGCGCGGTCGGCGAGCCGATCAATGCCGTCACGTCGGTCCGTGTGGAGGTTCCCGGCACCAGCTCCTTGAGCTGGTCCGCGTCCACGCGGTTGCCGCGCAGCTGCGGCTTCGCCGCGAAGAAGCTGCAGCCGCCGACCAGCAGGCAGCCGACCAGAACCAGTCGGGCGCAGCGAAGCACTGAACGATCTCTGTCCACCTGGGCGTATCCTCGATTCCGCGCTATGTCATCTCGGTGTCACGGCAGCCTGTGGCTTGTCAATCATAGGGCCGGGGCGGCTGGCATGGGTGATCGCATCGGTGGCGGGACTGCTCGGTTTGAATGGCATGCGCAGGGCCAACCGCCACGAGCGGACCGGCTTCGCATTGTATGGCGTCGCGGTCGCCGCGGCGCGCGAACCGTATCTCTACAAGTCGCTCGGCGTGCCGGACACGCTGGACGGCCGCTTCGACCTCGTGGCGCTCTACGTCTTCCTGCTGATCGACCGCCTGCGCGGACTGCCCGAACCCGGCCCCGCCCTGGCGCAGTCCGTGTTCGATGCCATGTTCAGCGACATGGACATGAACCTGCGCGAGCTGGGGGTGGGCGACCTGAGCGTCGGCAAGCGCGTGCGCGCCATGTGGGAAGCGTTCCATGGCCGCGCCCACGCCTACACCGAGGCAATGCAGGCTGCGGACCGTGTCGCGCTTGAGGCAGCGTTGGCGCGCAACGTCTGGCGTGGCGCCCCGACGCCCAGCAGAGCATGCGAGGCGCTGGCCCGTCTGATGCTGGCGCAGGCGGCTTATCTGACCCGCCAGGCGCCCGCTGCCCTGGCATCCGGCGCGGCGCGGTTCCTGCCGGCCGCGGAGGCGGCGCGATGACACCGGAACTGCACAGGCCACTGCCAGTGGAACGGATCGGCCCCGGCGGGCTGGATTACGTGGTCGAGGCCAGCCCCGACGAGTGTGCCGCGCTGGCGCGCCGGATGAACCTGCCCGCGGTGCTGTCGCTGTCCTGCCGTTTCCGTCTGGAGCAGGAGCTTGCCGGCGCTGTGGTGGCGCGCGGCCATCTGAGCGCACGCATTGTCCAGACCTGCGTCGTTTCACTCGATGACTTCGCGGCAGCAGTCGAGGAACGCTTCGTGGTCCGCTGTGTGCCGGAGGGAATGGAGAGCGACGACCCGGACCCCGAGGCCCTGGACGAGATCACTTGCGCCAGCGGCATCGTCGATCTCGGCGAGGCTGCCGCCGAACAACTGGCGCTCGCGCTCGACCCATATCCCCGCTGCCCTGGCGCGGTGCTGCCGGACATCGAGGTCGAGCCGGAACCCCATCAGTTCGCCGGCCTCGACCCGCTGAAACGGCGCCATTAGAGCGCCTTCAATACAACCGGAAACTTGCTGGGATGACTGAACCGAATCACTCCGGCGCGAGGCCGATCTGGGCGTCCAGATCCCGTCGGATGGCCGACAAGGCATGCGCGGCCTGCCTGCGCACGTCGCCCTCGCAGAGCGGCCCCGGCGCGGTCGAGGCCAGCTCCCGCTGCACCGAAACCTGACCCTGCGCCACGGTCCAGTGCGTCTCGTAGTGCAGCAGCGCGTTGTCGATCTGCATGTCCCGCGGCACGCGCGCCACCCGCCAGCCCTCGGGCAGCGCCAGCGAGAGCGTCTCGATCTGCTTCCCGGCATGGCACGGCGTCGGCTCGCTGCCCTGCAGGTCGCGCAGACCCAGCGGTCCGAGCAGCGGGTCGCCAGGCCGCTCCAGCAGCCGCAGCCCGATCGGCAGGCGGAACGTTGCGCCATCCAGCAATTCCGGCCTGGCATCCAGATTGAACCGCCCGGTCACGCTGTAGTCGCCCTCGATGTTGGTGGGCGTACTGACGTTGAAGCTGCCGCTGCCGTCCTCGCCCAACGTCTTGAGCTGCGCCCGCGCCGCTGGTTGCCGGCCCTGCTGGTCGATCGACCGGGCCGCGAGCCTGAGCGAAATGGCGAAGGGACCCGTCGCGAAAGTCGTGCTCTCGCCCTCGATCGTGCCATCGGGTTCGAGTTTCGCCTTGGTCACGAACGTCTCCGTCGCCTGATCGTGCGCCAGGACCGGTGTCCGTCGCTCGACCGGACCGGTCGCGCCGGCATGCACCACCGGCTTGCCGTATTCCTGGAAAGTCAGCACGCCGAACGGTGCGACCCCCGCGGTGGTGTCGGCATAGAGTGCGAACTCGGGCAGCCAGGTGATCACGTGGTTCAGCACGGCCAGGGTCGGCGGACCGGGAAGCGTGTATTCGTCGCCGAGGTTGATCAGCACCGGTTCGCTGTCGATGCCGCGCGCCCGCAGCAGAGCGCCGAACAGGACCGCGTGGTCCTTGCAGTCGCCATAGCCGACTTCCAGGACGGCGGACGCGGCATGCGGCTCGATCGCTCCCTGGCCCAGCCAGACGGCGACGTAGCGGATATGCGTGCTGACCCAGTCGTAGATGGCGCGCGCCTGCTCTCTGCGGTCGGCAATCCCGTCGGTAAGCCGGTCCGCCAGACGCTGGATCTCGGGCGTGACCGCTTCCTTTGGCTGGGCCTGCGCGGCATAGGCGCGGGCCATCGCAGCATAGTCCGGCATGCTCGAGGCGAAGGCGCGCGGCAGGCGCTGGAATGGACCCACGGCCGCCGGCTCGGCGGGCAGTGCCTCGGGATACGCGGCGTGGAAGCGATAAGCGACCCGATCGCCGTCCTGCCGCCGCTCGGCCTCGATGCCGTATTCCTCGGTGCGAAGCGGCATGGAGGCGGGGACGGTGATCGTCACCTGGTAGTCCTGCCAGCTCAGCGAGCGATCCAGCAGGGCCTGCCAGATGAACTGGCCCGGGAACAGCGGCTTATGGACCTCCCGGCGTACTGTATACACCAACGTATCCTGTGCGGCCACCGAGGGGAACACTATCACCTTCTGTTCCTGGTCGTTGAACAGCGTGAGATCCGGCGAGCCTGGGACGAGCTGCGCGTGGATTGCGCCGGCGTCCACCGGCAGCCGCGTGCCATCCGGTTTTTGCGTATAGGCTGCGACGATCGTCAGTTCCTCGCGCGACGAACTGAATACGATCGGCCGCTGGGCGATCCGTTGCGCCGCCGCGTCGTTGGTCGCCCGCATCGCGACATGAGCGGTCTGCACAAAGCTGCCATCGGGATGCACATCGATGTCCACTGCTGCCTGGCGCATGACGAGCTGCGCCTCTGCGCATACCGGCATCACGAGTGCGAGCAAGGCGGATGCCAGGTACCGGGCCATCGTACGCATCGCCGCTCCTCCGCGCTTGCCGCCGTGGATACTGCCCGATCCCGATGATCCCGTCAGCTGTGATGCGGCGCACCGGCAACGCAGGCGGGGAGCAGGCCGCAAGAGCGCTCGCAGCCGCCTCTGTGCACATCGCGCCTACGCGAGATCTTGTAGCAGAGGTTCAGGCTCCGGCCATCACGCCGGCGATTTGACTGCGCGCTCCTGGGGAACGCCGGTAGTATTGATGCGAACTGGCGGGATCGAACGCGTAGTCGCGGAAATCCTTGCAGTCCACCATGCGGTATTTCGCTGGCGGGAACTCGTGCGTGTCGAACCGGTCATGCGGGCCTTCCTGGCCAAGCCGTTTCGCGCCGAGATTGATCGCCATGCTGAGGTGCAGCACTGCATCGTCCGCGCTGAAGAAGATGGAGATCCGCCTGGCCAGCCGGTCCAGCCCGGTCAGCCGTCCTGCCGGCGGGAAGTCAAACCCGTCGTAGCGCTCGTCCGCCGCGGCCAACAGCGCTTCGTCGAACAGCGCGGCGTCGCCGTTGCCGTGGCTGAACCAGCTTTCCACCGCCGCCTGGAGCGCCCAATTGCCCATGCTGTGCGCCAGCAGGAATACGCGTCGCCCGCTGGCGCGCGCCTTGGCGACGATCGGCTCGAGATTGGCGAAGAAGCTCATGATGTGCTGGCCGGACTGGCCGGCCATCGTCTGGTCCTGCTTGTAATCCTGCCAAGGAATCGGAAACGACAAAAGCCGACCGAGCGACGGCCAGCTGAACGCGACCACTGTCGTATCGGCCGCTGCCACGCCCGAATGAGCGAACCATTCCCGGTTGAATGCCGCACGGGTCAGCGCGTTCTCGAAGCTGTTGGCGAACCCGTGAATGAAGACCAGCAGGTTCCGCCCAGGCGAGGAAAGGTCGTCGATGACCTGTTGGCTGAAGCCGCCCTTTTGCACGTCCTGGATGCTCAGGATGGCCCCCGTCTTGTCCGCGGTGAGGTCGGTCTGGTCGATGAATGCCGTGGCGTAGGTAACCGCTGTGGGATCGGACGGGGGAACGATGTTCGCCTGGTAGCTCTGCCAGCTTTGGGCGGGCCCGCTCGCGACACGGTTGGTCGCAAAATACACCGTTGTTGCCATGCCGCTCCTCCCATGGTCCGGACGCCGGACAATAGGCGCGTCTTCCGGTTCCCGGTAGGCCGGCACCCCCGCCTTCAATCGGCAGGTACGGACGGATTGAACTCCGCTTGTGTCGCAGCCTATCCATTGTATGGCGGGGTCACCGTTCGGCGTCCGGTCGGCACGGCAGCGCGCGCTGCTCCGGCGGGTGGTGCACCGGCCGGGTGGTGAACAGCAGCCTCAGGCCGCGACAGGCAGCGCTGCCCGGGACGGAAGCGCACCGTCGGCCGGGGACGCCGTTTCCTCGACCAGCCGCCACCGGTAGCCGAGCGTGACGCCGGCAGGCGATCGCCTTCCTGGACGGTTACGGTTTCACCGGTCGGCGTGCCGAATATGTTCAGCAATTCGTATCTGCCAGGCGCGGGCGCCTTGTCCGTCGGATCATGTTCGGGTTGTCGCGGCATGGCGGCCTACCTGTCAGGCGGCATGCAATGCCACATCGCCGATGCGGCGGCATTGATCTGGATCATACGGGGGGATCGAACCAGCCAACCTGGGCCACCATGATGGCTGCGCTAGTGGAGGCTCCCGATTCCGCTGCTGGATAGCCTGGCGTCGTAGGCCGAACGTCACTGGGGGTTGGCCGCGCCATCGCGTTGGGCGACGGCGTGAACAAGGGAGCGCGGCTTTACGCCTACGACGCCACCAAGCTGATCAGGAAGCGCGCTGATACAACAAGCAGAAACAGGCCGAAGCCGACTTCCAGCCGGCGCTTCGGCATTGCATGCGCAAGGCGGGCACCCAAAGGAGCGACATAGCTCGCGATCGGCGCCATCATCACGACTCCGATGACTGATACAAAGCCGATGCTGAACGGCGGCAACAGCGACTGATGGGTGAGCCCGGCCATGCAGTAGCCGACAGCGCCAGCGATGGTGATAGGTACCCCGATGCCCGCAGATGTCGCCACGGCGTTATGGATCGGCGTCCCGTAAAGCGTCAGTACAAGGGTGGCAAGCGAACCGCCGCTGATGCCCATCAGCGACGAGGCCAACCCGATCAGAAAACCGTAGCCGCTCATCGCCAGCCGGCCAGGCAGATTATGGGCAAGCAGCCAATCATCGCGGCCGAGCAACAGCTTCATGGCGATAACGCTGGCGATCACCACGAAAGCAATCTTGAACATGCCCGCGGGCGCGATTGCCGCGGCCGCGGAGCCGATGGCGACGCCGATCATGGACGGCACTGCCCAGGCGCGCATGACTGGCGCGATTACCAATCCTCGCGCGCGATGGGCCCGGTATGATCGGACCGTCGTTGGCACGATGATGGCCAGTGAGGTCCCGATGCAAAGCTGCATCCGCAGGTCTTCGGGCACGCCAAGTACCCGGAATACTTCAAACAGCACGGGCACGATGACGGCGCCGCCGCCAATTCCGAACAACCCGGCAAGGATGCCAGTCATGATGCCCGCAGCCGCCACGGCCGCCGCGAGCCAAATCACCTCGGCAACCGGAATGCTCATAAGCGCGTGCCGGGTTGGCTGGATCTGCTCGTGCGAACCCCGCCGTTACAAACTGAGCTCCGGCACTGTCATCCACCGGCCGTCAGCGACGCTGCGATAGGCGAGATCGGCAAGCTGCACTGCCTTCGCCCCTTCCACCAAGGTTGGAACATACGGCGCGTCCTCCTCAACATGACGCAGGAACGCCTCCCAGCACTGCCGAAAGGGATTACCGGCGTGTACGGTGTCCGGCACCTCCTGCCACTGCGCAGGAAAGTCCATCCCGCCGGGCCGCGCGGCGCCGAAGAACGCCTCGGGCGTGTTCACCGCCGCCTGCGTAAAGCAGTGGAAGCGCCCAGCCACGGCCGAACCCTGCGTACCATCGATCTGCACCACCATCGTGTCGTCGCGCCGTATCCGCGTTGCCCAGCTATTGGTGATCACCCCGACGGCGCCACCGGCAAGCTGCAACAGCGCGTGCGACGTGTCCTCCACGTCGACCATATAGGTGCGCCCCTGCTCATCCACGCGCTCGGGGATCGCCGTCGCCATCAGCGCGCACACGCCCGTCACCGGTGCCACCAGCCGATCGATCATGTAGCGCCAGTGCGCCATCATATCGAGTGCCAGCCCACCGCCCTCTGCGCGCTTGTAGTTCCAGCTCGGCCGTTGGCATTCCTGCATCTTGCCGTCGAATACCCAGGATCCCGCGTCGATGCGTATCGACAGGATCCGCCCGAGAAATCCAGCATTCTTGACGAACAGCAGCCTGGCGAAGCCGGGGAGAAAAAGCTTGTCCTGGATCACCCCATGCTTCAGGCCGGCGGAATGCGCAGCGCGCGCGAGGCCCATCGCCTCCTCCACGGTGGGTGCGGTGGGCTTTTCGATGTGGATGTGCTTGCCGGCCGCAATCGCCTTGCGCACGCGCGCCGGACGGTCGCCGGTCGCGGCGCAATCCATGAAGATCGCGTCCGGTCCCGCAAGCGCCTCATCGAGGCTCGTGGTCCAGCGCTGGCCGCCATGAGCGTTCGCCAGCGCCTGCAATCTGCCGGCATCGCGACCCACCAGCAGCAGGTCCGGCATCAGCCGATCCCCGTTGCCCAGCGCCAGCCCGCCCTCACCCTGGATCGCCAGCAGATTGGCCATGTGCTGGGTGGTTCCCATACGACCGGTGGCGCCGTTGATGATGATGCCGACGCGGCGTACTGCCATGTCCGTCCTCCCAGCGTGGGTGCCGAAGACCGGCCGCGTCCACGGGCCGTATGCGCATCCTTCCATGTTCCTGCGGTGCGTCCAACGCTTGACGGACCTGTTGCGGGGTTGTTGTTTGGCGACCGACAACAACAGGAAACGCCGAATGCACAGAAATATCGCGACCGCGCTGGGCGTTGCAGTGCTGGTGAGTGCAGGCGGCGGTGGTCACGCGGACGAGGGGCTGGCGCCGCGCGATGTGCCGGCGAAATCGATCCCGGTGCCGCTCACCGTCAGTCCGCAGATCCAATCGCTCATCGCGGCGCCGCTGCGGCCTGGCTGGAACGTGCTGCCGAAGAACGCCGACGAATGGCGGACCACTGTCGCGGCGGGCGCGGAGGCGACGATGCGCGTGCTGCCCGGCATGCGCGAGCGGCTGCACGTCAACGTCAAGGACACCACGATCGCCGGCGTGCATGCGTTCCTGGTGACGCCGGAGACCGTCGCGCCGGAGAACCGCGACCGCGTGCTGGTTCACGTGCATGGCGGTTGCTATGTGCTGGGCCCCGGCGAGGCGGGCACAGCAGAGGCGGTCCTGATGGCCGGCTTCGGGCATTTCAATGTGATCTCGGTGGACTACCGGATGCCGCCTGATGCGTATTTCCCGGCCGCACTCGACGATGCGATGGCGGTCTGGAAGGCGACCACTGCGCAGCATGACCCGAAGAAGATGGCGATCTTTGGCTCTTCGGCCGGCGGCGCGCTGACGCTGGAAATGGTGCTGCGCGCCAGGCAGGAAGGGCTGCCGCTCCCGGCCGCGATCGCGCCGGGCACGCCAATGGCCGACACCACGAAGGTCGGTGACACGTTCTATACGAATGCCCTGGTGGACAATGTCCTGGTCTCGCCGGACGGCATCTGCGACGCCGCCACGAGGTTCTACGCCAACGGTCACAGCCTGTCCGATCCTCTGCTCTCGCCGGTCTATGGCGATATGCATGGCTTTCCGGCGACGATCCTCACGTCAGGCACGCGCGACCTGCTGCTGAGCAACACCGTTCGCGTGCATCGCAAGCTGCGCGAGGCCGGTGTCGAGGCGTCGCTGCAGGTCTATGAAGGCCAGTCACACGCGCAGTATGGTCGTGACGACAGGGCGCCCGAGACCCACGAGGCGTTCGAGGAGATCGCTGCATTCTTCGACCGACATCTGGCGAAGTAGTCAGATGTTCAGGGAGAACACCATTGGCGCGAAAGGTGGTGTCAAAGGCGCAGTGTGTGGACTTCAGAATAAGACTGCCGCCAAGAGGTTGAGACCGGCCAGGTCGCTTCGCCTTGTCTTAGCTCACTGTAATCCAGTCGGTGACACGTTCGGCGATCATGATCACCGTCGCATGGGCACCACCTGAGCGGGGAATGCGCGGCATCACCGACGCGTCAGCGACCCACAACCCTTGGATGCCCATGACTCTGCAATATTGGTCAACGACCGCCATAGAGTCTGCGTTCGGTCCCATCTTACAGGTCCCGGACACATGCCTGGCTGTGCCCACGGTTTGGCGTATCCAGAGGTCCAAAGCGTCGTCGTTGGCCACAATGTCGTCCGTGGGGTGAATCCGGTAATCTGCCACGTCCTTATACGCGTCCGACTCCAGCAGTCTGATCGCCAATCGCAGACCATCGCGGACCCGCCGAACGTCGTTTGGATGCTGGAGATAGCGATAGTCAAAGGACGGCTGGACGCTGGGGTCGGCCGAGGCCAATCTGACGTATCCTGCCCCGTCCGGCAACCCGAGCGTGCACGAAATCCGTGCCACCTGCTCAGGCGCAATGTCACCGTTCAGGTACCTGGTCCGTACTCCGGGATGCGCTCCCGCCGTGGGTCGACAACCGTGCTGCTCCTCAGCACCATATCGTTGATGGCACTCGACCCCTGAGCGGTGTAGTGCAAACTGAAGTGAACTGCATCGGCATGCGTGGCGAGTGAGATGCCGTCTTTGACCTTGAAGGTTATCTGGGCGCTCAGGTGGTTCCAAAGGTTGTGGCCTACGCCAGGCAGATGACGGACCGTTGGTATCCCGAATTGCTCCAGATGGTCCGTGGGGCCGATGCCCGAGAGCATGAGCAGGTGGGGCGATCTGATCGCCCCGGCGCTCAGCACCACCCGGTCGGCTTCGACGTGGAACACCTTTCCCCCGCTCTCGGCTTCCACACCGACGGCCTTGCCATCCTGGATCACGATCTTGCGGACGAAGATCCCGCCCCGCACCGTCAGGTTCAGATAGTGGCGCACCGGATTGAGATGCGTCATGGCAGTGCTCATTCGCACGCCGTCCAGGTTGTTCGAGGGGGACACACCAAGTCCGGCGGGGTGCAGGCCATTGGTATCGTTCGTGGTGCCGAACCCCGCCTGCACACAGGCGGCATGGAAAGCCTGTTGGATGGCGGGCCACGGACCTGACTGACGGCGCCTGACTGGAATCGGTCCGTCCGAGCCATGGCAATAATTATCCTGAATGTCGAGGTCGCGCTCCGACCTGCGAAAGTACGGCAGGACCTTGTCATATGACCATTCGTCGTTGCCGAGCGCCGCCCAGGAATCAAAATCTTCGGGCAATCCCCGTTGCATGGCCTGACCGTTGATGGACGACCCTCCGCCGATCACCTTGCCCTGCGCGACGTGGATCTCCCCTTGTTCCTCGGTGATGGTGCCCCGCAAGGCCCAGTTGTGTTGCGAGTCTGGCGCTTCGGCAAAGCGTGTGTGGCCAAACTTGATGTCGTCCGGAATATTGGCTGGATCAGGATAATCCGGCCCGGCTTCCAGCAACAGAACGGAAGTGCGTGCGTTCTGCGCCAATCGACCGGCCAGCACCGATCCAGCCGCTCCCCCACCGACAATCACCACGTCATATTTCATGGACTCCTCCTCGAGCCGGCATCCCCTGGATTGGGGAGCCGCAGCCGTCATCGTTCGGCTTTTGGGCGGCTCGCGCAACAAGGCCCGCCGCGACCGCGAGGCCTCAACACCGCGAACAGCAATCCGCCGTGGGTGATATTAGGAACTGCCTGGAGCACTCTAGGAATACGCGGCGCGCGAAGGCATTACGAATCCGGCGACCCATGACCTCATCACGGCAGTCGTCAGCCCCGGCCGATATAGGGCATCTTCGTAGCCATCACGGTCATGAACTGGACATTCGCTTCAAGCGACAGGCTGGCCATATAGGCAACCCCGCGAGCCACATCATTCACGTCGATGCGCGCCTCCGGCTCGACCTTGCCGCTGGCCTGCAGACGGCCCCGCGCCGTGTCCTCGTTGCGCGTCGTCGCAGCATTGCCGATGTCGATCTGGCCGCAGGCGACGTCGTATTCGCGCCCGTCGAGCGACAGTGACCGGGTCAGTCCGGTCAGTGCGTGCTTGGTGGCGGCGTAGGGGGTTGAGTTCCGCCGGGGCACATGGGCCGAGACCGAGCCGTTGTTGATGATGCGTCCACCGCGTGGCTCCTGGCTCTTCATCATGCGGAACGCGTGCTGCGCGCAGAGGAACGAACCGGTCAGATTGACCGCGACGACGTTCGACCACTGTTCAAGGGTCAGATCCTCGAACGGGATGTTGCGGGTGCTGATGCCGGCGTTGTTGAACAGAAGATCGATCCGTCCATAGGTCGCCTTGACCGTGTCGAACAATGCCGCGATCGACGCTGGGTCGGTGACGTCGGTCGGCACCACCAACATCTTTGGCGGCGTCGCCTTGGCGAGCGCGGCGGTTTCTTCCAGCATGCCGCGGCGACGCCCGGCGAGCACCACCGAAAATCCGTCGGCGAACAGCGCCAGTGCAGTCGCACGTCCGATGCCGCTGCCGGCCCCTGTGATGACCGCAATCTTTCCCAAAGTCGTCATGCCCGATACCCCCGATGAAGCCCAACCACACCCAACGCTTCAGGTCGCGGTTACGCCGCCATCGACGATGAGGCCGGCGCCATTCATATAGCCGGCGTCGTCCGAGGCCAGAAACACGATGCCCTTGGCGATATCCATCGGCACGCCCAGGCGGCCCCAGGGCACCGTATCCGTCACGGTCTGCCGGATCTGTGTGGTGTCGTTGCTGCCGCTGCGCCGCGCACGCGCGACGAACGTCTGCTCGCCCATGTCGGTCTGGATGACACCGGGGTGGATCGAGTTCACACGAATTCGATAGTTTTTGCGCGCGAATTCCAGGGCGGCCGACTTGGTGAACAGCGTCACACCCCCCTTGGTCATCGAATAGAGCGGATCAAGCTGCGAGCCCACGATGCCGGCGATCGAGGCCAGGTTGACGATGGCGCTGCCATGCTCGCTGGCCTTCGCCGCCTCGCGCAGTGCCGGCGCGGCCAGCCTGGTGCCGAGAAACACACCGGTCATGTTCACGGCGACCAGTTTGTTCCACTCGTCCAGGCTGATTTCCTCGATCCCCTTGCCGATGAACACGCCGGCGTTGTTGACCAGGATGTCGAGCTTGCCGAACCGCGCGACGGCGAGGTTGACGGCGGCGGTCCAGTCCTCCTCGCTTGTGACGTCGAGATGCACGTACTCTGCCTGCCCGCCGGCAGCAGTCATGGCGGCGACGGTTTGTCGTGCTCGGTCATCGAGTACGTCGGCGACCACGACCATGGCGCCTGCCTTGGCCATCAACTGGGCGGTCTCCCCGCCGATGCCGCGAGCGGCACCGGAGATCAGGGCAACCTTGCCATCAAGACGATTCATTTTCTTGACCTGTTTCCCGGTCCTGATGGACCCGTCTGTGCAAACACACGGGAAGCTTAGGAAGATACCGCTGTTTCAGCAAACCGCCTCAGGCCACCGGGGATCATTGCGCGGAAATTGACAGCGTTCGCAGGGCGGATCACGGTTTGCCAAACCGACGATCGAGGAGGATTGCACATGGTCTCGACGCCTCAGCCGACCACGGGTGCCAATACGCCGGAGCCCATCGAGGTCGTTCCCCTGACCCTCCATATCGGTGCCGAGATCCGCGGCGTCGACCTCACCCAGAAGTTGCCGCCGGAGCAACTGAAGGCGGTACGCGACGCCTTCCTGAAGTGGAAGGTCATTTTCTTTCGCGACCAAAATCTCGATCATGCACAGCATGTCGCCATGGCGCGCCAGTTCGGCGAGCCCACCATCGGTCATGCGGTGTTCGGCCATGTCGAGGGCCATCCTGAGATCTATTCGGTCGCCAAGAATCGGACCGCAAATGAGAAATACGACGCGATGATGGTCACGCCCTGGTTCGGTTGGCATACGGATGTCACGGCAGCGGTGAATCCACCCTGCGCCTCCATTCTGCGCGGCGTGACAATCCCGCCTTATGGTGGGGACACGTTCTGGACCAACCTCGTCGCTGCCTATGCCGGTCTGTCGGAACCGATGCGTGCCTTCGTCGACGGACTGCGCGGCATTCACGCATTCGAACCGCGCGGCGATGCCAAGGATGGCAGCACTTACAATGAGCGTGTCAAACGCCGCGCTTTGAAAAGCGAGCACCCGCTTGTGACAGTCCATGCGGAGACCGGGGAGCGCGTGCTGTTCGCCAGCCCGTCGTTCCTGAAGTCCGTGGTCGGGTTCACACCGCGGGAAAGCGCCAAGATACTGGAGATCCTTTGGGAGCATGTCGTTCGCCCCGAATACACGGTGCGCTTCAAATGGAACCCGGGTGACATCGCCTTCTGGGACAACCGCTCGACCGCGCACCTGGCGCCCAGGGACATTTTTCAATCCGACTTCGACCGTCAACTGTATCGGATCACGCTGGTGGGCGAACCGCTGGTCGGCGTCGATGGCAAGCCCTCCAGGTCCATCGAAGGCCTGCCGATCAAATCGGCGGCGGAGGAGTTGCGGATGATGGCCGCGGAGTAGCTCCTGGCGCGCCATTCCATGGAGCAGTTATTAACCTTCCCAAAGTAGTTGCCATGACGACGGGGACATGTGCTAATCCGCGTGCTTATGAAAACCGATGCTCGTGCTCTGGACCATTCGACGCTGACCGAGCTGCGCAAACGCGGCGTTGCGGCGGTGCAATCAGGTGAAAGTCCCACCCGATGTTGCTGCCGCGCTCGGGGTCAATCTGCGCACCCTATTCCGCTGGCTCGCACAGTATCGGCGCGGCGGATGGGGTCAGCTGGAAGCGCGCAAGCGCGGAGGACGTCCACCGAAGCTCGATGGCCGTGCCCTGCGCTGGATCTATAACACGGTGGCCAACAAGAACCCTCTGCAGTTGAATTTTCCGTTCGCGCTATGGACCGCGGCGATGGTGCAGACACTGATTGCCGAGCGGTTCGACATAGATCTGAGCCACAGTTCAGTGTGCCGGTTGCTGAACCAGCTCGGGCTAACCGCGCAACGCCCGCTGTGGCGGGCTGTACCAGCAGAACCCTGAGACGGTGCAGCGCTGGCTGGAGACGGACTATCCGTCGATCCAGCGTCGCGCAAAACGCGCAGGCGCACGGATCTTCTTCGCCGACGAGGCCGGCGTCCGTTCGGACTATCACAGCGGCACAACCTGGGAAACGAGGCCAGACGCCGGTGGTCTCCAGCACTGGCGCACGGTTCGGCGCCAACCTGATCTCGGCGATCAGCGCCCAAGGCGAGCGCCGCTTCATGCTGACCAAGGGGCGGGTCACTGCCGCGGTGTTCATCGAGTTCCTCCGGCGATTGCTGGTCAACGCGACGAAGCCGATCTTCGTGATTGTCGACGGGCATCCGACGCACCGAGCCAAGTCGGTCGCGAGGTTCGTGGCAGAACAAGCGGGCATGCTGGGGCTGTTCTTCCTGCCGCCCTATTCGCCGGAGCTGAACCCCGACGAATATGTATCGAATGATCTGAAGGCCCAGTGCACCGGGCGCAAGGTGATCAACTCACTCACGCAACTGCGTCAAATGATCATCTCACATATGCGGCAGCTACAGAAGTTGCCTATGCTGGTACGCAGTTTCTTCCGTGCACCCACGACCCGCTATGCGAGCTTGAATGGCAACTATTATGGAAGCTAATATCAGGGTTGCCAGAGGCGGCATTCGATAAAGCGGATCCGTCACCTGACGCCGAGTTCTATGCCTACCCAAGGTTTGTCACGCACATCGATGATGGGGCGATCGCCGTCGTGACGCGGGTGTATCGCGACAAGCTGCCGCCAGGCGGAGCGGTGCTGGATCTGATGAGCAGCTGGGTGAGCCATTTGCCGGAGGACATCGCCTACGCCTCGGTCGTTGGCCACGGCATGAATGAGGAGGAACTTGCCGCAAACCCGAGGCTCTCACGATGGTTCGTTCAGGACCTGAACATCGAGCCGGCACTCCCGCTTGGGGACGGCATATTCGACGGCGCCTGTCTGTGCGTGTCGGTGCAGTACCTGCAGCGGCCGGTCGATGTGTTCCGTGAGGTTCGCCGCGTGCTGGCACCTGGCGCAGCGTTCATAGTGTCGTTTTCGAACCGATGCTTTCCCACCAAGGCGGTCGCGATCTGGCAGTCCCTCGCCGGGCCGGACCAGCAGCGTCTGGTTGGCGCCTATATGCGGGCAGCCGGATTCTCCGATGTCGCCGCCCAGACCGCATCGCCCCGGCACGGCGACCCGCTGTGGATCGTGATCGGCACCGTTTGAACCATCGTCAGGGGCGTGCGGTCATGTGTCGGGGCGGAGCATCGGACGGACACCCTCCGCGAGGAGATGCAGCTGTTCAAGGGCGAGGCTGTTCGGCATTCCGGGCCAATGGATCGAGGCGACGAGGTGATTCACGCCGAGCCTGTCGCTGAGCCGATTGATTTGATCCGCCACTTCCCCGGGCGAGCCCAGGAGGAAGCGATCTTCCAGCAGCGCATCGAAGGCGTGATCGAAGTCGTCGCCCGCTGGCATCACCTTGTCCTGACCCCAGGAACGGTAAGCCTTGTACTTCTCCTCGAGATAAGGCTGTGCACGGCGGATCGCCTCGGCACGGGTCTTCGCCACGAAAACCTCCCGCCGCATCGGCACCTCAGTGGGGAATGGCCGGGCGAACTCGTCAAGGGCGCGTTTGTACAGGTCCATCTGCCGTTCGATCGTCGCCAGTGTGTTGTGCGGGTTGATGTACCAGCAATCGCCGATGCGTGCCGCGCGCCGGATCGCGACGTCGGCATTGGCACCAACCCAGATCGGCGGTGTCGGTTTCTGCAATGGCTTCACGGAACAGGTTGCGTGGTCGAGTTCGAAATTCGAGCCCTTCATGGTTACGAAGTCTTCGGACCACAGGCGTCGGATCGCGGTGAGGCATTCCTCAAAGCGGGCGCCAAGCCGGCCACGCGGCACGCCGAAGGCCTTGAACTCGACGTCACGGTAGCCGATGCCGGCGCCGAAGACGAGTTTGCCACCGGACAGGAGGTCGAGTGTCGCCAGTTGTTCGGCGAGATCGAGCGGCTTGTGCAGCGGAACCAGCACGAGCCCACAAATGATTCGCAGACGCGGTGCGATGGCAGCGCAGTAGGAAAGGAACGGGAGCTGCTGCACGGACTCGAACGGGTGTGCGCTGTAATGCGAACCCTTGACGACGCCGTCAAAGCCAAGCCGGTCGGCACATCGCACCAGTTCGAGATCGTCCCGCAGGTGCTGCGCCGCGTCGCCGGGCGGATGCTGGCCGCGAACGATCAGGCTGAGCTTCATCGCGCCGGTTCCTCCGTCATGCCCTTGTCGGACAGTTCGCGCCTCGCCTTCTCGTTCTTGTCGAGGGCGAGACCCATGCCCCGCAGGACATGTGGGGCTTTGGTGAACTGGATGTTCGCGTATTCGATGATTTCGAGCCGGTTGCCCCATGGGTCGAGGAAGTCGAGGAACTGACCCTCGACCATGCGCGCGCCGGCCGCTTGCGCAAGTTCGATGATGCGTGAACGATCGTCGACGACGAGACCGATATGGCGGCGCTCGATGTCCTGTCGCGCGGGACCAGGCACGAGGGTCAGGTTGATGAACTGGTCGCCCATGTCGATGAAGGCGTTACGCTCACCCTTGCCACGCAAGGTGAATGCGAAAAGTTGGCCATACCATTCGAGCGCCTTGTCGATGTCGCCGACTTCGATCGCAACGTGATTGATGCCGACGAGTTTGGGTTTGCTGGTTTCGGTCATGTGGGGTCTCCAGGAGACGGGTTTGCTACAGTGCGGCGGCGGGTCGCGGTCACGACGTTTCTCCGGAATTCAATGGATGCGCCGGCACCGATGTCAAACTTGGCGCTGGCTCGCAGCCGACCGAATCACCGCCCACGAAAGGCGGCCGTCAAGGAGTATACGCATGAACATCCGTGTGACCCGCCTGGCCAACGGCCCGATCATCGGGCCGGACCTGCATCCCAGCATCGGGACGAACCTCCAGGGCCCGTCGCTGATCCGCGTGCCCGACTGGATCGAAGACCGCCTCGGCGCATACTACCTGTATTTCGCTGACCACAAGGGTCGTTACATCCGCCTCGCCTATGCGGATCACGTCACGGGTCCTTGGCGCGTGCACCCGCCTGGCAGCCTGCACCTGGCGCAGTCGGGTTTCCTCACAGCCCCGCCCGCCGTCTCCCCCGACGAGCTTGCGCGTTTCGAGGTGCAGTATCGTGCCCGCGGGACGGCGATTTCGCACGACGTCCTTTCGGAAATCACGACGCCGCACATCGCCTCCCCGGATGTGCACATCGATGCGGAACGCCGCCGGATCGTGATGTATTTCCACGGCCTGGACAGTGTCGGTCAGCAGGTCTCGCGTGTGGCGATCTCACAGGACGGCATTGACTTCACCGCCCGGCCCGAGGTGATCGGCCGTTCCTACATGCGCATCTTTCAGCACGACGACATGACCTACGCGCTCACCATGCCCGGTACCCTGTCGCGCTCGGCGGACGGGCTGGGCGGTTTCGAGATAGGACCGACGCTGTTCAATCCCAACATGCGCCACGCCGCTGTGCTGAAGCGCAATGGCGCACTCTGGGTATTCTGGACCCAGGTCGGTGACGCGCCCGAACGCATCCTGCTCAGCCGCATCGCCCTCGACGGCGACTGGCACGGTTGGCGCGACGAGCCACCCATCGAGGTTATGCGTCCTGAGCATCCATGGGAGGGGGCGGCCGCTCCCAACCTGCCCTCGGTCCGGAGCACGGCCTATGGCGTGGTGAACCAACTCCGCGATCCGGCAATCCATGAGGAATCGGGCGTGACCTATCTGCTCTACGCCGTCGGCGGCGAAAGCGGTATCGCCATCGCGCGCGTGGACTTCACGCCCGCCGTTGCTTGATCAGGCACTCGCCGTCGGCGGGATCGCCAGGAAGGGGTTCATTCGAGGCGAGAAAGATGCGCAACGGCGCGAAATTCGATGCGTGGGAATCGACAGCGAATGGCGCCGGATATCCCAAGGCGCAAAAGGGCAACGTCATTGTCCACGGCTTCCGACTGCCCGGCAACTCCAGGCTCGCCGATGGATGGCACCACGCGACTTGGTCGATATCGAACGATGAGTAGAAACGGAGTGAGGTCATGACCTTCATGGACGTTTGTTTGCATAATACCAAGTGACGATAAGCTTGACTCTCCGGCTGGTGCACCCCGTCATGGCGGGCGAAGGCCCGCCATCCACGTCTTTGCTGATCCCAGCGAGGAAAGACGTGGATGCCGACCTCCGTCGGCATGACGATGAGAGCGGCGTTCGAGTGTCAGCATCAAGGCGGGTTGGTATAACACCAGGGGAACAGTGCATTGAGCTTTTCGGACATTTTCGCGCGCATCGTCGCCTTGGTCGGTGGCACCGCGCTCCAGATGCGCCGGCTGACACAGGGCCCGCACGAACCGGCGTGGGGCAGCACTCCAGCGATACCGCCGGCACGACCGCAAGGTAGTATTCCGACACTCAAGATGCCGACGGCCACGGGATGGGCGCAGGGGCAGACGCCGGTCGCGGCACCCGGGCTCACGGTCAATGCGTTTGCGGCCGGCCTCGATCATCCCCGCTGGATTCAGGTGCTGACCAATGGCGACGTGCTGGTCGCCGAGTCCATGAGCGCGGACCGGCCCCCCAGGTCTGTCCTCGACTACGCCATGGTCAGCACGCTGCGACGCGCCGACGCCATGGGGGTCAGTGCAAACCGTATCACGCTGTTGCGCGATGCCGATGCCGACGGCCTGGCCGAAATCCGCGAGGTCTTTCTGGACGGCCTGAACCAGCCGTTCGGCATGGCGCTGCTCGGCGAAACGTTCTACGTCGGCAACACCGACGGTCTGGTGGCCTTTCCCTACACGGCGGGCGTCAGCCGAATCGCCGCTCCGGGGCGGACATTGGCCGCGTTCAAGCCGGCCGGTCATTGGACGCGAAGCCTGCTGCCGAGCCCGGACGGTGGAAAACTGTATGTTGGGGTCGGCTCGCTCACCAATATCGCAGACTACGGCATGGAGGTCGAAGCAGGCCGCGCGGCCATCCACGAGTTCGACGTTGCAACCGGCACGAGCCGCATCTTTGCCTCCGGTCTGCGCAATCCGGTCGGCCTGGCATGGGAGCCGCAGACCGGCGCCTTGTGGACCGTCGTCAACGAGCGCGACGGGCTGGGCGACGAGACGCCCCCCGACTATCTGACGTCGGTGCGCGACGGAGGCTTTTACGGCTGGCCCTATTGCTATTGGGGGCAGACGGTGGATGACCGGGTGCCACAGGATCCGGCCGCAGTCGCGCAGGCCATCACACCGGACTACGCGCTGGGCGGACACACCGCGTCGCTGGGACTTTGCTGGCTGCCGGCGGGCACGCTTCCCGGCTTTCCGGATGGCATGGCCATCGGACAGCACGGCTCCTGGAACCGCAGCACGCTGAGCGGCTACAAGCTGGTATTCGTGCCGTTCGCGAACGGCCGGCCCGCGGGACCGCCGCGCGACATTCTGTCCGGCTTCCTCGCACCGGACGAGCGTGTGTCCTATGGACGGCCGGTTGGCGTGACGATCGGCCCTGACAGCTCCCTGCTGATGGCGGACGATGTGGGCAATGTCATCTGGCGCGTAACGGGAGCGCGACAGGCCTGAGTGAGCCGCAAATCCCGTCGGGGACTTGGATCGATTCCGCGCTCCGTGCTGTCATCATCGTCGGGAATGCGGTGCACGATCGGCATGCCGTGATCCTGCACCCGCGCTGCGATGGTCACGTCAACATCGGCTTCACCTCCCGCATGAAGTGGTCCATCGAGTCGAGGAGCTGGCCAAGGTCGCGATGACCGTGAAAGTTGACTTGGGCCAAGGCAGAACCGGGATCGCATGCGGGTCCGGCGCCCGTCATCTCGCATTGCCCCAACCGAACTGGTAATGGCTGCCTCATGGTTGGCCAAAAGACACGAATCCTGCTGCAGCTGGATTTCGGTGAGACGGTTCGCCTTGGGCCAGGCAAGGTCCGGTTGCTCGAGTTGATCGCCGAACTGGGCTCGATCAGTGCCGCCGGCAGGGCAATGGACATGTCGTACCGCCGTGCCTGGCTGCTTGTGGACAGTCTGAACCAGGCGTTCGTGGAGCCGGTCGTCGCGACGCGCCCCGGGGGAAAGGCCGACAAGCGCGCGGAGCTGACGCTGTTCGGCCAACAGATCGTCTGCCGATACCGCGTCATGGAGACGGCGGCGGTGAAGGCCATCGCGCGCGACCTGCGCGTCTTGGAGGACGCCATCAAGGCGGGCGCAGAAACGCCCAGGATGCTCGATCCGGAACTTGCGCCGACCTGAAGTCTGCTGAACCCCGGCTCTCGGGTGAGCAAGCGATCGGCAGCCACGCGGAACTTGCCTCCCCGGCCCACATTTGCCATGATCACAGTATACGCTGGTATATCGTGATGCGTGACCCGAAGTCACCCGAAGCGGGAGCGAAAACGCCATGATGAGATCCCTGCATATCGATGCAGCCAAATGCACCGGCTGCATGCAATGCGAGATGGCCTGCTCCTACGAGAACTACGGGGTGTTCAATCCGTCGAAGTCGCGGATCAAGGTCTTCGACTTCCACGAGACCGGACGCAAGGTTCCCTACACCTGCACCCAGTGCGACGAGGCGTGGTGCCTGCACGCCTGCCCGGTCGAGGCGATCACGCGTGACACTGCAACCGGCGCCGTGGTGGTCAACGAAGCAACCTGTGTCGGCTGCAAGGTCTGCACCATCGCCTGCCCGTTCGGCACCATCAACTACGTGGCGGATACCGGGAAGGTACAGAAATGCGACCTGTGCGGCGGCAAGCCTGCCTGCGCCGATGCATGTCCAACTGGCGCCATCACGTACATCGATGCCGACTGGACCGGGCTTGATCGGATGCGGCAGTGGGCGGGGCGGTTGGATAGCCAGGCGTCCGCCGGGCAACCGTCCGCCGGTCACGCGGACTGAGGGAGGGTAGCATGGGCTGGCAACGCAAACTGCTGCGCGTCGATCTGACCGCCGGAACCTGCAAGTCCGAGCCGCTCAACATGGAGTGGGCCAAGGCGTTCCTTGGGCAGCGCGGACTGGCGACGAAATATCTGGTCGAGGAGGTCGATCCGATGGTCGATCCCCTGTCACCGGGCAACAAGCTGATCTTTGCCACTGGTCCGCTGACCGGAACGATGGCATCCACCGGCGGGCGCTACTCGGTCATCACCAAGGGACCGCTGACCGGTGCCATCGCCTGCTCCAATTCCGGCGGCCACTGGGGCGCAGAGCTCAAGATGGCCGGCTGGGACATGATCATCCTGGAGGGGCAGTCACCGAAGCCGGTCTACCTGCATATCGAGAACGATGACGCGGAACTGGTGGACGCCGCCGACCTGTGGGGCAAGACCACCTGGGAGACCGAGCCGGCGCTGAAGCGCAAGCACCAGGACCCGCTGATGCGGGTGTCCTGCATCGGCCGCGCCGGTGAAAATCAGGTGCTCTACGCCGCCGTGATCAACGACCTGCACCGCGCCGCCGGACGTTCCGGCGTGGGTGCCGTCATGGGATCAAAGAACCTCAAGGCGATCGCCGTGCGGGGCACCAAGGGAGTGGCCGGCATCAAGGACCCGATGGGCTTCATGCGGGCCACGACGGCGGCCAAGAAGGTGCTGGCGGACAACGCGGTGACCGGCCAGGGCCTGCCGAAATACGGCACCCAGGTCCTGATGAACGTCATCAATGAAGTGGGCGCGATGCCGACGCGCAACCACCGCGACGTGCAGTTCGAGGGCGCCAAGGATATCTCGGCCGAGGCCATGCACGAACCGCGCGCCACCGATGGCAAGCCGAACCTGGTGACCAACCAGGCCTGCTTCGGCTGCACGATCGCCTGTGGCCGCATCTCCAAGATCGACCAGACCCATTACACGGTGATCAACCGGCCGGAATACTGGGGTGCGTCCGGCGGCCTGGAATACGAGGCCGCCTGGGCGCTCGGATCCGCAAACGGGGTCAACGACCTGGAAGCGCTGACCTACGCCAACTTCCTCTGCAACGAGGATGGCATGGACCCGATTTCCTTCGGAGCCACCGTGGGCGCGGTGATGGAACTGTATGAGATGGGCGTGCTGAGCAAGGAGCAGATCGGCATCGAGGCACCATTCGGCTCTGCCAAGGCACTGACCTATCTGACCGAGCAGACGGCGCGTGGCGAAGGCTTCGGCAAGGACATCGGCCAGGGGTCCAAGCGGCTCTGCGCCAAATACGGCCATCCCGATCTGTCGATGACGGTGAAGGGCCAGGAGTTTCCGGCCTATGACGGGCGAGGCATCCAGGGCATGGGCCTGGCCTACGCCACGTCCAATCGCGGAGCGTGCCATCTGCGCGGCTACACGGTTGCCAGCGAGATCCTGGGAATCCCGGTGAAGACCGATCCGCTGGTGACCGACGGCAAGGCCGAACTGGTCAAGACGTTCCAGGATGCCACCGCGATTTTCGACAGCGCCGGCATCTGCGTCTTCACCTCGTTCGCCTGGTCGCTGCAGGACGTGGCACCGCAACTGGAAGCAGCCTGCGAAGGCGACTGGTCGCTGGAGAGCCTCGGCGTGGTCGGGGAGCGGATCTGGAACCTGGAGCGCCAGTTCAACCTCGCCGCCGGCTTCACCGCCGCAGACGATACGCTGCCCAAGCGGCTGTTGACGGAACCGGCCAAGACCGGCCCGGCGAAGGGACTGGTCAACGACCTGGGCAAGATGCTGCCCGCCTACTACGAGGCCCGCGGTTGGAGCACCGATGGCCGTCCGACGCCGGAGACCCTGGCTCGCCTCAGCCTCTAAGGGCGTCTGATGCGGCACGTCATCATCGGCAACGGTCCGGCTGGCGTGATCGCGGCCGAGACGCTGCGGACGGCGTGTCCGGGCGATGACATCACCCTGGTCGGCGACGAGCCAGAGCCGCCCTACTCGCGCATGGCGATCCCGTATCTGCTCAGCGGCAACATCGCCGAGACGGGCACTTACCTGCGCAAGGGCGCGGATCACTTTGCCGGACTCCGCATCGCGCTGCGCCACGCGGCGGCAAGCCGCCTCGACACGCACGCGCGCACGATCGCGCTCAGCGACGGCGGGACGCTCGCCTACGACCGGCTGTTGCTGGCGACGGGGTCCGTGCCCACCCATCCCCCTATCCCCGGCATCGATCTGCCCGGCGTGCTGACCTGCTGGACGCTGGCCGACGCCCGCAGGATCGCGCAGTCGGTGAAGGCCGGCACGCGGGTGCTGCAGCTCGGCGCCGGTTTCATCGGCTGCATCATCATGGAGTTGATTATCGCACGCGGCGCCACGCTGACCGTTGTCGAAATGGGCGATCGCGTGGTGCCGCGCATGATGCCCCCGGGCGCGGCCGCACTGATCAAGCGGTGGTGCGAAAGCAGGGGCGTGCGCATCCTGACCGGCGCGAAGGCGACGCGGATCGACCAGCACGGCAGCGGGCTGCACGTGCATCTGGAGCACGGCGAGACGCTGGACGTCGATGTCGTCATCTCCGCCACCGGCGTGCGGCCCAAGATCAGCTTCCTCGCCGGCAGCGGCATCGCCACGCACGCCGGCATTCTCGTCGACGAGCAGATGCGGACGAACGTGCCGGACGTGCACGCGGCAGGCGATTGCGTCGAGGCTGCGGAGTTCGGGACCGGGGCGCCCTTCATCAACGCGATCCAGCTCAACGCAGCCGACCAGGCGCGGATCGCAGCGCTGAACATGGCGGGGCGGCCGACGCGGTCGCAAGGTGCGCTCGCGATCAACGTCCTGGACACGTTCGGGCTGATCTCCGCATCGTTCGGTCAGTGGCAGGGAGTCAAGGGCGGCGACCACACCGAACTCAGCGATGCCGACAGCTTCAAGTACCTGCGGCTCGAATTCAACGACGACATGGTGGTCGGCGCGACCAGCCTGGGGTTGACCGAGCATGTCGGCGTGATCAGGGGTCTGATCCAGTCGCGCACGAAGCTCGGACCTTGGAAAGCGCACCTGATGCAGGACCCGACGCAGGTGATGGCGGCCTACCTGGCCGGTGCGCAGGCTGCGGCCTGAGGAATCATCGGTGACACAACCCGAGCGAACCGATACCGATGTCGTGACTGCCACGACTGCCGGGGCGCGTCGCGTGCGCATGACTTTGAAGCTTTACGCGTCGCTGACCCAGTACCTTCCGGAGGCGTTCCGCAAGAACCACGCCATGCCGATGGAGATCGACCCGAGCGCCACCATCGAATTGATCATCGCATCGCTCGGTATGCCGGCGGCGTCGGTCAAGCTGGTGGTGTTGAACGGGGTGTTCGTCCCGCCGAGCCAGCGTGCCGTGACGCGGTTCGCCGAAGGGGACGTCCTGGCGATCTGGCCGCCGATTGCGGGCGGATGAGTGATGCAACACCGGCCAAGGTAACCGTGCGTTTGGAGATGGGATGCACGCCGGCAGAGTTTCACCAAAGGCTGCCGGCAGTTGCCCGCGCCGAGTACGATCCGACGCGGGTACAGTTCGATCATGTGGAGAATGGAAGACGCTGGAGCTTGCGGCTGATCGATCCGCGCGAGCGCACGATCGGCGCGCTGCGTCTGCCCGTGATCGATGTGGAGTTGATGTTCCAGGGCTATCCAAAGGTCGATATCGATTTATTCATGGCGCGCTTTCTCGCACATTTCCGCCGTGGCGGCGGCTGACGGCAGGTCAGATCAGCGCGTCGTAAGGCAGGAAGCCGACCGCGTCCCCCGGGGCGATCGCCGTGACAGCCTCGGCAAGTTCCACAAGACCTTGCGTCGCGGTCAGGGATGACAAGATGCCGGCGCCCTCCTGAGCATGCTTGTGCGCCTCGATCGCACCATCAGAGGATGGGATCAGGCGCACTCGCACGTATTCTCGCCGCCCGGCCTTTTTTCGATAGACGAAGGCGGACCGCACCGGGAAAGCGGAGGGTTTCTCCCAGGCCTCTCCTGACAGCCGTGCAATCAACGGCCGCACGATGAGCGCGAAGGTAATGAAAGCCGCCACAGGGTTGCCGGGCAGCGCTGCCAGCGGGACGCCATGAATGACGCCCATGGCGACGGGCCGACCTGGCTTTATGGCAAGCCGCCAGAACACCAGCCGACCAACGGCCTCAACTGCGGCCTTGACATGGTCCTCTTCGCCTGTCGAGACACCGCCAGAGGTGAGCAGCACATCGTGGCCTGCAGCGGCTGCAGCCAGCGCCCGCGCGGTGTTGGCCGGGTCATCGGAGAGGATCCCGAGATCGGTCGCGGTCGCGCCGGCACGAGCAACAAGGCTGGCAAGCAGGAAGCGATTGGCGTCGAAGATCTGCGCGGGCCCGAGCGGATGACCGGGAGTCACGATCTCGTTGCCGGTAGAGAAGATGGCGACGCGTAACCGCCGACGAACCGGCAACCTTGTCAGACCCATCGCCGCTGCAAGCGCGATGTCCTGCGGCCGGGTACGTCGACCTTGCGGCAACGCGATCGAGCCCGACCGAATGTCCTCGCCACGACGGCGCGTATTTGCTCCGCGCTTCAGGCCAGGAGGGAGGCGAACCTTCGATCCGAGCGCTTCCACGTCCTCTTGCATGAAGATTGTATCCGCACGCTCTGGAAGGCGTGCGCCGGTGAAGATGCGCCGTGCGGTGCAAGCTGCAAGCGGCGCCGAAACCGTCTCGCCTGCGACGTCGCGTCCTTCGATCGGCAGCAAAGTTGCGTCATCCGCTGCCAAATCGGCGTGGCGCACCGCGTAGCCGTCAACGGCGGCGTTGTCCCAGAGCGGAAGGTCGATCGGAGCAACGATGTCCTCGGCGAGGATGCGGCCATCCGCCTCAAGCAGTGCGGCCATCTCGGTTGTTGCGACCGGTTCGATGCGTTCGCCGATGCGTCGGATCCCGTCCTCGATCGAGAGCAGCGAGCCTCCGAACGCAAAGCAATCGTCGGAAAGTTGGGTCATCGCAAACCGATGGACTGTTACAGAGGGAGGAATGCTAGCATGTTTCGTACGCCAAGGCATCGCCGCGGATCCGCGCGCTCGAATTCCGGCGCACGGCGTCGGGCCTTCCCGGATCCGATTGTGTCCGTGTTCATTCCTCCCAATAGGTTCAGTGGTGCCGCAGGCGCCTTCGCCTGTCGACAACGGCGGTTTCGGGAACAGATCCGACAAGCAGTGCAAGCCTTCCCGGCTCGTGGATCGTTGCGTCGAACGCGGCAAGCTCGGCCAGGTCCCTAGCATCAGAGCGAGACACAGGTGAACGCGTCGGTGACTGGCGTGCCAGCGGCTCGATCGGTGGCCACGAACGTGGACGGCGTGCGTGCAGGTCACCGTCATCGCGGTGGACGACAACGCCACGGTGCTGGCCGATATGCCGGACGATGCGCCCGCCATGCACGAGGAGCCATTCGGCCCGCTGGCGCTGCTCAGCCGCGTGCGGAACATCGACGAAGCGATCGAGAAGGCGAATTCGGTCCCGTACGGGCTCGCGGCCTATGCCTTCACGAGATCCGCACGCAATGTGTATCGCCTGGCCGAGGGGGTGGAAGTCGGCAATTTGTCGATCAACCGCTTTGTGGCATCCAGTGCGGAGACGCCGTTCGGCGGCGTGAAGGACAGCGGCTTTGGGCGGGAAGGCGGCACGGAAGGACTGCAATGCCACACGGTGGTGAAGAACGTGGCGCACCTCACCGCCCGACACCCGAAGGCGGTAAGGCGGGGCGTTCCGTCGAACTACAGGCGGGCCGCCCTGTTGCTACGCGGCATGCGATACAGTTGCCGCGGCCCGCTTGACGAGCACCACCTTTTCCGCCGAGCGCCCGAAGAAATGGTAGCCTGAGCCACCCTCCGCCAATACATCGAGGAACGCATCCGGCGCCGTGACCCGCACGCCGCCGAGCACGTCGACACCACGACGCAGGAACGCATCGGGCATGAGACCGACCGTCGGGCCGACCATGACCACGCGGGCATCCGGGCGGCATCGCGCAAGCAGGTTCTCCAATGTGTCGTTGAGCAGCGTGGTGCCCGTTATCAGCACCACGTCAGCGCTCGGAATCACCAGCCCGGCGTCATCGGCTGGCCGAAAATACGGCAACTCGTCCGCCTTCAGCGTCGCCGAATCCATTTCGAGCACGGTGAAGCGCTGACCGCTTCGCTTCAGCGCCTTCAGAAACGGCACGAATGCGCCAACGACCACGACGTGTTCACCAGGACGTATATCGGCGGCGTCATACGCGTCGACGCCGGCACGAAGCTCGACTTCCGGGGTCGCGCGTCGCTGCCAGCATAAGTCGGCCAGCGCATTCATCGCGGCGACGCCGACCGCGCGACGAATCCCGCTGGGTGCGGCGATCTCCTTCAGAAGCTCTCCGGCACGCCGGCCATGCAATTTTCCCGGAAACGGCATCGCCATCGCAGAACTTGGGCAACACACGGCTTCGGGGATGGAACGCAATGGCGTTGCACATGCTCCAGCCACCCCGTTCTGCAACTTCACACCGGTGAAGAACAGGCCGATCACAGCTCGTTCGACGACGATGCGGTCCAGTTCGGCACCCAGTACTTCTTCGGATGCCGGCGACGGTTTCCGCCAGAATTGGTTCTGCGTGCATGTCCGTAGCGCCCTCGCGTGCGTGATCAAGCTATAGCGCATTGGCGCCGCCAGGCCATACCCAGGACGTTCGCGCTCTTGGCCGTCGTTGCCCCGGCGTCCACAGCGGCACTTCCTCCGCGCTTCCAGCCGAAGCTCATGAGCAGCCAGTGATAAGACCAGGCAGGCGTGCGCGCGGCTTCCTCAGTTCGGACTGCCCTCGCCGCGGCGCGCGAGGGCAGCGCACCTTTGTCCGCCCGCCTGCGTCAGTCGGTCTTGATCCACACCGATTTGACGTTCAGGTACTCCTCGACGTGCTGCACGCCCGATTCGCGGCCATAGCCGCTCATCTTGTAGCCGCCGAACGGCACCGCCGGGTCCATCGCCTGGTAGCAGTTGATCCACACCGATCCGGCGCGAATGCCCTTCGCCAGCCGATGCGCCTTCCCCACGTCGCGCGTCCACACGCCGCTGCCGAGACCGAACTGGGTCTTGTTGGCACGCTCGATCACCTCCTCGATGTCGGTGAACGGGATGGCGGAGATCACCGGTCCGAAGATCTCCTCCTGGGCAATGCGCATGTCGTCACGCACGTTGGCGAATACGGTAGGCGGCACGAAGTAGCCCTT